>JAKSLP010000039.1 GCA_024401115.1 Bacteroidaceae bacterium
CAACGGATAGAATACGAGTTTCCTAAACTTTAGATCCGGGTTCGATTCCCGGTGGAGCTACATTTTTAGCAATCAATGCATATTGTTCAAAGAGAATTCCAACTCCATCCTTCTTTACCTGCCGAAGAATGACTGAAAAGCCACAACGGGTTTTTTAATTTTCAGGCTTACCTAAGCCCTGAAGGAATATCTTATTGGAGACATCCCAAGAATCCGGATTTTCCTTGACGAACGTGTCAATATGACGCATTCTCTTTTCCGCAAGGATCTCATCTACGGCGATAAGAATACCAGTCTCCTCAACATCGCCAAAGCCATAGTTAATGGCCGTTCCAAACAAGCGCATTGTTGGAGAAAGATTCATGTATGCATTAACAAGTGGAGGAATATTATAGCCCAACTTTCGTACTTCAGTGTTCAAGATCTTATAATCCTCACGGAAATCATCCTCACAGAAAATGTTTTTCAACATTTCCTCATCATGATCGAGAAGCAATGGCTTGGTAGGGACAATCAAATTATCCTTATCAGCAAAATGCTTCTTCAGGAAATACAGAATCATGTCACGTCCCAGACGATGATAGCTAGGGTACATGGTCATCTTTCCAAAGAAATACTTAACGTTAGGCATGATAACGGTTAAAGCGCCCAAGCCGTCCCACAAGTTGTCCAAAGCAAAGATAGCCTTGCTTCCCGCACGAGTACTCTGATATTCCAAAGAGACAAAAGAACGTCCCAACTCAATGGTTTGAGGAAGAAAATCATTCAGAAAGCGCTTAGAGAACTCAAACATATGAGCAGTAGCCAACAAAGGATGTCCATGCTCATCCATCTGTACGTCTGTGCCCAAGATATAGCGGTAACCACCAATAATCTCATTCTTTTCCGGGTTCCAGACAATCAACTGCTTATACGGATTTTCCATCGTATCGAACTCATCCAAATCCAAAGGCAAGCCAGTGCCACCACCCGCTGCACGAAAGGCTATTTCGCGCAAACGGCCAATCTCACGAACTACGTTTGGAGAATCCTGCCATGTAACAATATAAATCTCATTGTTACTCTTATTTGTGGTACGCAAGCGCTTATCATCTGTAAGCTCGCTCAACAAAGCCTCCTTTGAAATGGGGGCTATGATTTCTTCCATTATTTTCTTTCAGTTATAGTTTATATACAATATCCTGCACATACTGAGCCCATTGGGCAGGAGTTTTACTCTTATCGAAAGTCTGCCAAGGAATCGGCTTTCCGATGTCAACGCGAAAAGTTTTGTTCCTGTTCTTAAACATTTCGTCAGCCAAGAAAAGCATCGCAATATTAAACTTGATTCCCAATTTCTTACAGACATTAGCCAGATTGTAAAAAAAGTCAGAGTTTTGACCGCTGAAATGAATGGGAACCACATCACGATGAGTCTCCACGCTCTTGGAAACAAACGTCTTCTTCCATTCCAAATCCCGGATGCCGCCCTTTTGCTTTCGGGAGCACAAACCGGCAGGAAACATCAAAATATGATTGTCCGATGCAAAGCCATCGTTTACCATCTGTGGGAATTGTTTCGACTGGGCACCCGTCTTGTTGATCGGAATACACAAAGGAGCCAAGCCATGAAGATTCATCAACAGATCGTTGACCAGATATTTGATTCGGCCATCGTATTCGTGTCCCAAAATGGAACCAAGAGCAATACCGTCCTGTCCGCCAAGAGGATGATTGCTGACAAAAGTGCACAACCGCCCGTCCTTGGGCAAATTTTCCTTACCGTGGACATCAAGCGTCGTTCCCAGAAACTCCAAGGAATTGTCAAGAAAAGGAACGCCCTGGGCATCACCGTTTGAAATCAGGAACTCATTAAGCTCATCCTGATGCACAATGCCTTTCAACCATGACACGACAAAACCCGGCACAAATTTGGCCTTGTCTTTCATCTTGTCACGGAGAATTTTGTCCAAATCCAACAAAAAAATCTCGGAATCTGCCATTGCTTAATTTACAAAATTTCTGCAAAAATAATCATCTTATTCCAAATAAGACGAACAAACCGAAAGAAAATTGAATGAAAAAGCCACTTTTAAGGTTTTCTGCTCAAATTCATCAGTTTTCGTACCGCTTTAACCACCCAAAGAAAATCATCTAAGAATCAAAGCTCTAAACTTATCAACAACATGTTGAAAAATTAATTGGTATTTTCTTTAGAAAAAAGATGGGGATTTGTGCGGAATTCCGTACCTTTACACCGATTTATAAAAATGGCTTTTGTGCATAGGCCAATCAAAAGATGGATACTACTGAAATTTATCATATTCCGGTACTGCTTCAGCCAAGTGTGGATGGAATGGTATTGGATCCAGAAGGGAAGTACGTGGATGTGACATTCGGAGGAGGAGGTCACAGTCGCGAGATTTTGTCACGTCTGAAGGGAGACGGACACTTATACAGTTTCGACCAGGATCCCGATGCGGAACGAAACATCATAGACAATCCACACTTTACTTTCGTACGGAGCAATTTCCGTTACCTATACAACTGGATGCGCTATTACGGAGTGGAAGGCGTGGACGGAATATTGGCAGATTTAGGCGTATCCTCCCATCATTTTGATGATGCCACACGCGGCTTTTCTTTCCGTTTCGAAGGCATGCTGGACATGAGAATGAACAAACGGGCGGGAATGACTGCATCCGATGTTGTGAACAACTACACAGAGGAGCAATTGGCCGATTTGTTCTATCTCTATGGAGAGCTCAAGAACAGCCGCAAGATTGCGTCGGTGCTGGTCAAGGAAAGAGCCAACAAGAAAATCGAGAGCATTGAAGAGTTTCTCACTCTGATACGTCCCTTGTTCGGTCGCGAGAGGGAGAAGAAGGAACTGGCAAAAGTATTTCAAGCTTTACGCATTGAGGTAAATCAGGAAATGGAAGCTCTGAAAGAAATGCTTCAGGCTGCCATAGAGGTGCTGAAACCAGGAGGGCGTCTTGCTGTCATCACCTATCACAGTTTGGAGGACAGAATGGTAAAAAACATCATGAAGACCGGAAATGTGGAAGGAAAACTGAAACAAGACTTTTTCGGGCGTATCGAGGCACCGCTTCGGCCAGTCAGCAACAAAGTCATTGTTCCTGATGACGGGGAGCAGGCAACCAATCCGCGTTCACGCAGCGCAAAGTTGCGTATTGCAGAGAAGATTTAAACATGGAAGAGAATAAAAAGACAGAAGAACAAATACAACTGACTTTCAAGGAGACTGGCGAAGAGGAAACAAATCCTGTAATAGAGCAGGAGGTGGAGGGAGCCGGTTCTCAAACGGAATGCAACAGCGACAATGCCCAGCCGACACCTGAAAAGGAGCCGGCTGAAACGAGTATTGAGCAGTTGAAGAAGTTTACAGAAGAGGATGAGGACCTGTATTCTGCCACAAAGACCCTGCGAAGCATTCTGGGTGGTGATTTCCTGACGGCAGATCTTGTCCGCAAGCAAATTCTTCTAGTCGTTTTGATTTTCATTTGCTTTTTCCTGCATATCAGTTTTAGATACATGAACCAGAAAGAGCTGGTAGAAATTGACAGGTTGAAACAGCAGTTGGAAGATTCACGCTTTAATGCGCTGACCCGTTTCAGCGAATTGACAGCCAAGAGCCGTCAGTCCTACATTGAGCAGTTTCTGAAGCAAAACAATGACAGCACGCTTCAAACCTCGACGAACCCGCCTTATATCATCCATCTCCATGGCGATGAAGGCGATTTCTCCTCACCGGACGAGGACGTCAAGGATACGACCAAGACTGTCCAGGAAGAACCGGAAGTGGATGAAGCTATTGAAGAATAAATAAAAATTCTGCAGTTTGACTGCATTAAATATAAATGACAGATCCAAAGAGAAAAGATATTTCAATGAGATTCAGCGTAGTCATCGTTGTACTGGCATTGGCAGCGGTGGCTATCCTGTTCAAGACGGGCTACATCATGACGATGGAGCGCGATTTTGGCGCACGGAAGCTTGACTCTCTAAAAGTGGACAGCATACTGATGAAACCCACCCGTGGTAGAATCCTTTCATCAGACGGACAATTATTGGCCAGCAGTCTTCCTGAATACAAGATATTCATCGATTTCAAGACACTGAAGGAACGCAATGACTCCCTATTCAAGGACAAGCTGGACAGCATAAGCGAGGGATTAAGCAATATCTTCAGCGGTTCAGGCAAATCTGCCGGTGATTTCAAAAAACACCTCTTGGAGGGTTATGAGAAAAACAGCACCTACTGGCCAATCTATGCAAAGAAACTGAAAAGTGGCCGATACGCCCCTATTGCCATCAGCTATACCGATTACAAGGAAGTCAAGCAACTTCCAGTTCTTCGGTTGAGTCCTAACCGGGGTGGATTTACCTCATCTCAACTGCCAAACCGCCGCAAATGGCCTTTTGGCAGTTTGGCTCGTAGAACCCTGGGAAATACCACACAGGACACAGACTCGGCAACCAGCGGACTAGAGCTGGCTTACGACTCTATCCTGCGAGGCAAACCCGGATACTATCACCGTCAGCGTGTCCGCAACAGTAATCTTACCATCACTGATGTTCAACCCGAAAACGGAAGCGACTTGGTCACAACTATCGATGTCAGTATGCAAGACATCTGCGAGAAGGCACTGAAAGAACAGATGAATGAGATTGATGCCTATGCAGGAACTGCCGTTCTGATGGAAGTGAAGACGGGTGACATCAAGGCTATCGTAAATATGGACAGGGCGGATAACGGTGTGCTGTACGAAGGAACTCCACATGCCATCAGTGACTTGATGGAACCTGGTTCCACATTCAAAACTGCATCCATCATGGTGGCTTTGGATGATGACGTTGTACCACTGACTTATACAGTTAATACCGGCGCAGGTCTTCGCACCATGCATGGAGCCACCATGCGTGACCACAACTGGAGAACCGGCGGATACGGTACCATCGATGTTCCTCATGTACTTATGTTCTCATCCAACATCGGTACCAGTGTAATCATTGACACAAAATATGCAGATAATCCCGGAAAATATGTGGACGGTTTGTTCCGTATCGGAATTGGAGAGGACTTAAAACTTCCGTTGAAAGAATACAAGGCACCCCGAATCCGTCACCCCAAGACAACCAAATCATGGTGGAAAACCACCCTTCCTTGGATGTCGATCGGTTACGAGACACAGATTTCTCCAATAAACACCTTGACATTCTATAATGCCATAGCCAACGATGGTACTATGATGCGTCCCCGATTCGTAAAGCAGGTTGAGAAAGACGGACGCATACTGCACACTTACGAGCCGGAGGTCATCAAAGAACAGATTTGCCGTCCCGAAGCACTTGAAAAGATTCAGAACATTCTGGTACGAGTGGTCAATGAAGGTGTAGCCAAAAAAGCCGGTTCTAAGCAATTTCAGGTGGCAGGCAAGACTGGAACTGCCCAGGTTGCCCAAAACGGAGGATACCATAATGGCACGATGCATTATTTAGTCAGTTTCTGCGGCTACTTCCCCGCTGAGGCCCCTAAATATACTTGTATTGTGGCCATGCGCAAAAGAGGCACTCCAGCATCAGGAGGCTCACAATGTGGACCTGTATTTAAAGCCATTGCCGAGCGCGTGTATGCAAAGGATTTGACCAAGACATTGGAAGAAGCGAACGACACTCTGCACATCCACACCCCACAAGTTTTGGGAGGCGACTTGCATGCTGCAGAATACCTGCTGAATGAATTGGACGTTAAGCATTCCGCCAACTGGGAAGGCAAAACCACCGATAATGTTTGGGGTAGTGCAGAGAGTGAAAATGGACAAGTAAAGCTCCATCAGCGTAAATCATCACAAAAGACCGTTCCTAGTGTTATTGGAATGGGTGCTAAGGATGCCGTTTACCTATTGGAGAGTCACGGATTAAAGGTAAAAACAGAAGGAAAGGGAAAGGTACATTCACAAAGTATCGCTCCCGGAACAACAATTAATAAAGAGGCAACTATCAGCATTGCGCTGAGATAGGCCACAAAAATTGAACGATCATGAAACTAAAAGAGGTCATTTCAAAAATTTCACCGGTTGAGATTATCGGTAATGCCGACATTAATATTACCGGAGTAAACATTGATTCACGCCAGATTAAGGCTGGACATCTGTTTGTCGCTGTAAAGGGCACGCAAGCAGACGGTCACAATTATATAGGAAAAGCTATCGAATTAGGTGCAACTGCCATTATCTGCGAAACTTTACCTGCAGAGACGAATGAGAGTGTAACCTACGTTGTCGTTAAGGATTCTGAAGATTCAGTAGGTAAGGTTGCCACTACTTTCTATGGCGATCCAACCAGCAAATTGGATTTAGTCGGTGTAACTGGAACCAACGGAAAAACCACCATTGCCACCTTATTATATAATATGTTCCGAAAAATGGGATACAAGGTGGGATTGATTTCCACTGTTTGCAATTACATTGACGGTGAGGAAATACCTACCGATCATACCACCCCTGACCCAATTACCCTGAATGCCCTACTGGGCAGAATGGCTGATGAAGGTTGCCGATATGCGTTCATGGAAGTCAGTTCTCACTCTGTTGCCCAAAAACGTATCGGCGGTTTGAAATTCAAGGGTGGAATCTTCACCAACCTTACCCGCGACCATTTGGATTATCATAAGACAGTAGAAAATTACCGAGACGCTAAGAAAGGGTTCTTTGACGGATTGGGCAAGGATGCATTTGCCGTAACCAACCTGGATGACAAGAATGGCATGGTGATGGTGCAAAACACAAAGGCTACAGTCAAGACCTACTCATTGCGCACCATGGCCGATTTCAAATGTAAAATCCTGGAGCAGAGTTTTGAGGGCATGTACCTGGACATCAACGGGAAAGAGGTAAGCGTAACCTTTATCGGCAAGTTTAATGCCAGCAACTTGTTAGCTGTTTATGGAGCAGCATGCATGCTCGGCAAAAAGCCAGAAGAGGTATTGTTAATCTTAAGTACCTTGCGCTCTGTCAACGGTCGTTTCGATGCTGTGCGTTCAAAAGAAGGAGTTACTGCCATAGTGGATTATGCTCATACCCCGGATGCATTGGTTAATGTGCTGGGAGCCATTCATGGTGTCCTGGACGGAAAAGGTGAGGTAATTACCGTAGTCGGTGCCGGAGGCAACCGTGACAAAGGTAAACGTCCTATTATGGCACAGGAATCAGTGAAGCAGAGCGATAAGGTCATCATCACCAGTGACAATCCACGTTTTGAAGAGCCACAGGATATTATTAATGACATGCTGGCAGGTCTTTCTACAGATGACATGCGTAAAGTCATCTCCATTGTCGACCGTAAGGAAGCCATTCGCACGGCATGCATGATTGCAAAACCAGGTGACGTTATTCTTGTGGCTGGTAAGGGGCATGAGAACTATCAGGATGTGAAGGGTGTTAAGCACCATTTTGACGACAAGGAAATACTGAGAGAAGTATTTCAAGTAGATTAATTTATTTATAACCTACTTAAGGAATAATTATTCCTTTATTACGGAAAAGAAGCATGTTATATTATTTAGGGAAATTATTAGAACAATACGATATTCCAGGCATGAATTTGTTTGGATATGTGTCTTTCCGCTCATTGATGGCACTGATATTCTCACTGCTTATCTCTACCATCTTTGGTGAATATTTCATTCATTTATTAAAGAGGAAACAGATCTCAGAGACACAACGCGATGCGACAATCGATCCATTTGGCGTCAAGAAGATCGGTGTTCCTTCCATGGGTGGAATCATTATTATTGTTTCTATCCTCGTTCCATGCCTGTTGCTTGGCAAGTATGACAACGTATACATGAACCTCATGCTAATCACCACCGTTTGGCTGGGTGCATTGGGATTTGCAGATGACTATATAAAGATCTTCAAGAAAGACAAAGAAGGATTGCATGGCAAGTTTAAAGTTATCGGCCAGGTTGGCCTGGGACTTATTGTCGGTTTGACTCTTTATTTTAGTCCCCAAGCTGTTATCCAGGAGAATGTAACAGTAGAACGTGAGAATGGCGTACAGGTTGTAGTACACAAGAGTCAGGAGGAGAAGTCTACAAAGACCACAATTCCATTCCTCAAGAACAACCACTTGGATTATGCTGATGTGGTTAGTTTCTGCGGAGATCATGCCCAAGAAGCCGGATGGATTCTGTTTGTGATAGTCACCATTTTTGTAGTGACTGCCGTTTCAAACGGAGCAAATTTGAATGATGGAATGGACGGCATGGCCGCCGGAAACTCAGCCATCATAGGTGTTACGCTAGGTATATTGGCATACGTCTCGAGCCATGTCCAATACGCAGGTTACCTGAACATCATGTACATCCCCGGATGCGAGGAACTGGTAGTTTTTATTTGTGCCTTCGTGGGAGCGCTTATCGGCTTTCTATGGTACAATGCTTACCCGGCACAAGTCTTCATGGGCGATACCGGCAGCTTGACTATCGGTGGTATAATCGCGGTTTATGCACTGGCCATCCACAAGGAACTTCTTGTTCCTGTTTTATGCGGTGTCTTCCTGGTTGAGAATCTGTCTGTCATTCTGCAAGTGAATTACTATAAAATGGGTAAGCGGAAGGGTATCAAACAACGTTTGTTCAAGCGTACCCCTATCCATGATAACTTCAGGACAACGGCCAGCCAGTTGGACCCTGAGTGTAAGTATGTATTCAAATGGCCACAATCATCATTGCACGAATCCAAAATCACCATTCGTTTTTGGATTACGACTATCATTTTGGCGGCCATCACTATCATAACATTGAAAATTAGATAAAATGAAAAGGATTGTTGTTTTAGGAGCAGGAGAAAGCGGAGCAGGAGCTGCCGTTTTAGCCCAGAAGAAAGGTTTCGATGTGTTTGTTTCTGACATGTCGAAAATTAAGGATAAATACAAAGCCTTATTAGATAAGCACAACATCAAATGGGAGGAAGGACAGCACACTGAATCTCTCATTCTTAACGCGGACGAAATCATCAAGAGTCCGGGCATTCCTAACAATGCCCCAATGATTGAGAAATTGAAGGCGCAGGGAACTCCTATAATCTCCGAGATTGAGTTTGCCGGTCGCTATACCAATGCCAAGATGATTTGCATTACCGGAAGTAACGGTAAGACCACTACCACCTCGCTGATTTACCATATTTTCAAGTCGGCAGGTTATAATGTAGGATTAGCCGGTAACATCGGCCAGAGTTTGGCTTTACAGGTAGCAGAATCTGATCACGACTATTATGTCATCGAATTGAGCAGCTTCCAGTTGGATAACATGTATGATTTCCATGCAAACATCGCCATTCTGATGAACATCACTCCAGATCATTTGGATCGTTATGACTATAAAATGCAGAACTATGTAGATGCCAAGTTCCGCATTGTTCAGAACCAGACAGAGGATGACGCCTTCATTTTCTGGAATGGTGATCCAATCATCCAAAGAGAGTTGAAAAAATACGGACTGAAAGCCCGTCTGTGTCCTTTTGACGAAATCAAGGAAAACGGATTAATTGCTTACACTGCTGATAAGAAAGTATATTTCGACCAGCCAATAGCCTTTAACATGGAACAGGAAGAATTGGCTCTGACAGGTAAGCACAACCTATACAACTCTTTGGCAGCTGGTTTATCTGCGAACCTTTCAGGCATCAAGAAAGAAGTTATCCGTGAAGGCTTGAGAAGTTTCAAAGGCGTAGAGCACCGATTGGAAAAAGTGGCCGATGTAAATGGAGTTCATTACATCAATGATTCCAAGGCTACCAATGTTAACTCATGTTGGTATGCGCTTCAAAGCATGACCACTCCTACTGTGCTAATATTGGGAGGAAAGGATAAAGGCAACGACTACAACGAGATCAAAGATCTGGTTAAGGACAAGTGTGTCGGCTTGGTTTACATGGGACTTCACAATGAGAAGTTGCACGACTTCTTTGACCCAATGGGATTGCCGGTTAAAGATGTACAATCCATGAAGGATGCCGTTGCTGCTTGTGCAGAAATGGCCAAAGAAGGCGATACTGTCTTATTGAGCCCATGCTGTGCCAGCTTTGACTTATTTAAGAGCTACGAAGACCGCGGTGAACAATTTAAGGAATGCGTAAAGGCACTCTAAAGCTCATCTAAGAAAAAATGGAGTTGAAATTTTTCAAGCACATATTGAAGGGAGACAAGGTTATCTGGACCATATACTTCTTTTTGAGTCTTATCTCAATTATCGAAGTATATAGTGCGGCCAGCACACTGTCATTCAAAAGTGGTGACCATTGGGGACCGATCATCAACCATATTATCAACATGGTTATCGGATTTATCATGGTATGGGGCGTTCATATCATCCCATGCCGCTGGTTTAAGATCCTGCCGGTTATTTTAATCCCTTGTTCCATCTTTTTCTTAATACTCGTCTACGCCTTTGGTGCGGCAACCAATGATGCAGCCCGATGGATTTCAATTTTTGGATTCCAATTCCAACCGTCCGAAATGGCAAAGGCTGCGGTTATCATAACGGTTGCTATGATATTGGCCAACATGCAGGAAGAAAAGAGTGCCAATCCGAAGGCATTCAAATACATCATGTCAATAACTATCATTATCTGTGCATTGATTGCCCCGGAAAATCTTTCCACGGCCGCTCTGCTCTTTGGTGTGGTTTTATTGATGATGTTTATCGGGCGTATCCCCAAACGGCAATTGGGCACGCTAGTCGCCGGATTAGTCGCTTTAGGAGCATTGGCCATTTCCGTGATTATGATTATGCCGGAAGAACAACCGGAAACAATCGCAGACGCCACAGAACAAGTAGAAAATGTACAAGAAGCCCCCAAGGCAAAAAGCAGTGGAATACTTCACCGCTTTACTACTTGGAAACACAGAATCCAAGGGTTCTTTGCTGATGATCAGGATGGTTCCTACGACGATTCTCTTCGTGGTGAAAATGCTCAGGTTGTATGTGCAAAGACTGCGATTTCAACTAGCAACATTTTTGGAAAGATGCCAGGAAACTCTGAGTTGTGCGACCTACTTCCACAACCCTATTCCGATTTTATCTATGCCATCATTGTTGAAGAGATGGGCTTTTTCGGAGGCTTTGTCGTGGTCTTCCTCTATATCATTTTACTGATACGCGCTGGAAGAATTGCAGGAAGAAGCGAACGTAATTTCCCTGCATTTCTGATCATGGGAATTTCTCTGATGATGGTTTCACAAGCCATTATGAATATGCTAGTTGTAGTAGGCTTGTTCCCCGTTACAGGACAGCCACTTCCACTCATCAGCCGAGGCGGTTCAGCCATTGTATCCAACTGCTTTTATTTTGGAATAATGCTGAGTGTGAGCCGATATGTAAAAAAGAAGCAGGATTTACAAGTGGGCATCAATTTGCCCGAGCCAGAACCTGCTATGACAAAAGAATATTATAATGACGAAAATATGAATTAAAGTTTTGAAAAAAAGAATTTTATTTTATATTTTTGCAGAATAATTAATAAGTTTCATGGAGAACGAATTGAGAATCATCATCAGCGGTGGAGGTACCGGAGGACACATATTTCCTGCCGTATCTATTGCCAATGCCATCAAGGAGCATCACCCAAACGCCAAGATTTTATTTGTTGGCGCGGAAGGTCGTATGGAGATGCAACGTGTCCCTGCTGCTGGCTATGAAATTAAGGGGTTACCTGTCGCTGGTTTTGACCGAAAGAACTTACTAAAGAACATACCTGTACTATTTAAGCTATTCAAGAGCCAGATGATGGCTCAAAAGATCATAAAGGATTTTAAACCTATGGTTGCTGTAGGTGTGGGCGGTTACGCCAGTGGCCCAACCCTTAAAATGGCCCAAAAGATGGGAATCCCTACCCTTTTGCAAGAGCAGAACTCCTATGCAGGTGTCACCAACAAACTCCTGGCCAAAAATGCCAAGAAGATTTGTGTGGCATACGATGGCATGGAGAAATTTTTCCCATCAGAGCGCATTATCAAGACTGGAAATCCAGTTCGCCAAGGTTTATTGAACAGTAACGTAACACGTGAGGAAGCCATTAAGAGTTTCGGTTTGGACCCTAGCAAAAAGACCATATTACTGATAGGAGGAAGTTTGGGAGCTCGCACCATTAACGAGAGCATCATCAAGCATCTGGATATCGTGAGAAGCTGCGGTGTACAGTTCATTTGGCAAACCGGAAAATATTATAGTGCAGACATACAACAGCGACTGAAAGATGAGCAGAATCTGGAAATGCTTCATGTTACAGATTTCATTTCCAGCATGGACAATGCGTATGCTGCGGCAGACTTAGTAATCTCCAGAGCTGGAGCAGGCTCCATCTCAGAGTTCTGCCTGCTGGAGAAGCCTGTCATTCTTGTTCCTTCTCCAAACGTGGCAGAGGACCATCAGACAAAGAATGCAATGGCACTGGTTAATAAGGATGCTGCACTTTACGTAAAGGATTCAGAAGCAGAATCACAGCTGATACCACTGGCTGTTGAAACCGTCATGCAACCTGACAAACTGAAATCACTTAGCGAACACATTGCAAAATTGGCATATACCGATTCTGCTAATGTCATAGCTGAAGAAGTGTTTAAACTGGCTGTGGCTTATAGCAACAACCATTAATTTTGAGCAATAATGAATGCAAACGATATAAAGGCTGTTTATTTTGTAGGAATCGGTGGCATTGGCATGAGTGCCATTGCCCGCTATTTCTTGCATAAAGGCATCATCGTAGGTGGATATGATAAAACTCCAAGTGAGTTGACAGAACGTCTGAAAGAAGAGGGAGCTTTTGTCCACTACGAGGAGAACCTTTCTCTAATTCCAACGGAATGCAAAGACCCGAATCACACTTTGGTAGTCTATACTCCTGCCATTCCGAAAGAACATCAGGAACTCTGTTTCTTTCAGGGCAATGGATTCGAGGTCCAGAAAAGAGCACAAGTATTAGGTACGCTTAGCCGTGCAGGAAAGGCCATGTGTGTAGCAGGAACTCACGGAAAGACCACCACATCTACCATGGCCGCTCACCTGATGCACCAGTCACATGTGGATTGCAACGCTTTCCTTGGAGGAATCTCTAAAAACTACGGAACAAACTACATCCTTTCGGACAGCGAATATATTGCGATAGAAGCGGATGAGTTTGACCGCTCATTCCATTGGCTTACTCCATTTGCAACAGTAATTACAGCCACAGATGCCGATCATCTGGATATTTACGGGACCAAAGAAGCATACCTGGAAAGTTTCCGCAAATATACATCGCTGATTCAGCCAGGCGGTTATCTGATCTTGCACGAGAATCTGGAAATGACAGCTGATGTTCAGGAAGGAGTCACCACCTATTCCTACAATCGTACTTCGGGTGATTTCCATGCCGAAAACATCCGTATTGGCAATGGCGAGATTTTCTTCGACTTCATTTCCCCATTGGGTAATATTTCCGACATTCAGTTGGGTGTTCCGGTCAGCATCAACATCGAAAACGGTATTGCAGCAATGGCATTGGCACAGATTGCCGGATGTACCAAGGATGAGATCCGCGAGGGCATGCGTTCGTTCCAGGGAGTTGACCGCAGATTTGACTTTAAGATTAAGAATGAACGAATAGCATTCTTAAGTGACTACGCTCATCATCCTCAGGAAATAGAACAGAGCATCCGCTCTGTACGAGAGTTGTATCAGGATAGAAAGATTACAGCCATCTTCCAACCACACCTGTATACCAGAACACGGGATTTCTATAAAGAATTTGCCAATAGTCTTTCATTACTGGATGAGGTGATTCTGGTAGACATCTATCCTGCGCGTGAGTTGCCCATCCCTGGTGTCACCAGTGAGTTGATCTACAATAATCTTCGTGAAGGAATCCAAAAGAGGATGTGTCACAAAGATGAGATCTTGGACATTGTCCGTACGGGCGATTTCCAAGTTCTTATAACCTTGGGAGCTGGAGATATTGACAATTATGTACCTGAGATTACAGAGATTTTGAACAATAAATGATAAAGAAAGTCTTACTCACACTACTGGTATTGGTATTTAGTTCGTATTTTGTTGCGGCTATTACCATTTTCAACCAAACCAATGACAACCTGATTTGCCAAGAGGTAAATTTGGCTGTCAGTGACAGTGTGCGTGCAGGATTTGTCAGTTCTCAAGAAATCGAGCAATTATTGCGCAATAAACAGCTCTACCCTAAAGGTAAAGCCTTGAAAGACATCAATACTCAGCAAATTGAAGAAGCGCTTCAATCCAATCCGTTTATTAGCCAAGCGGTATGTTTCCGAAGTGCATCAGACCAAATCTGCATTAATGCCACTCAGCGTCTGCCTATTATGCGAATGATGTCTGACCACGGAGAAGACTTTTACATTGATGCTAAAGGGCACCTAATGAAACCTTCCGCAACGACATATGCGGCAAAGCTAGTCGTTGTTACAGGCAACTTAAGTGCTGCATACGCCGTCAATCATCTACTTCCTTTGGGCATGATTATGCAGAATGACCCTTTTTGGAATAACATGATTGAGCAGATTAACATTACAGACAAAGGCACTGTTGAATTGATTCCCCGAATAGGCGACCATGTAGTACATTTGGGAAAACCAGAAAATTACCAAGATAAGCTCTACCGTTTGAAAGTTTTTTATGAAAAAGGACTTAGCAAAATCGGTTGGAACAAATATTCAAAAATTGATTTGGAATTCAACAACCAAATTGTTTGTACTAGAAGATAATTTTTACAGATAATAAAAAAAACGACATATTATGGCTAAAGAAAAAGAGATTAAGGACTTTATTGTTGCCATTGAATTGGGTTCTTCCAAGATAACCGGTATTGCCGGACGAAAGAACGCAGATGGCAGCATTACCGTGTTAGCCTACGCCCGTGAAGAATCTAACTCATTCATTCGCAGGGGAAAGGTATACAACATCGACAAGACTGCTCAATGCCTGAGCAACATCAAATCCAAGTTGGAAAAGACATTGCATGCCGCAATCGGTAAAGCTTATATCGGTATTGGAGGCCAATCTCTTCATACTATTCGGAACTCTGTGAAACTTCCATTGCCTCCAGGAACTATCATTTCCAAAGAGACTATCGAGGAGCTGAAAGCGGCAAACCGCGACTGCACTTATACAGAGCAGGAGTTGCTGCAGGTTATTCCACAAGAATACAAAGTAGGCAATGTCAATCAGATTGACCCTGTAGGCGTGATGAGTGACAACATCGAAGGTCGCTATTTGAATGTTGTAGCACGCAACTCGCTTCACAGCAATGTACTTAAGTGTCTCAACATTGCCGGAATCCAAGTGGCAGAGTACTTTATCGCTCCACTTGCACTAGCCGACTGCGTACTGAGCGACGCAGAAAAACGCTCAGGTTGCGCAATCGTAGATTTAGGTGCCGAGACAACAACTGTAGCCATATATAAAAACAACATTTTACGCCATCTGGCAGTCATTCCATTGGGTGGTGCAAACATTACCAAAGATATCAGTGCACAGCAAATAGAAGAAGAAGATGCTGAAGAACTGAAACTTAAGTATGGCTGTGCCTACAGCGATGAAGACGCCAACGAGAGCAATGAGGATAAGCAGTACCAAGTTACTGCAGACACAACTATCAGTTCCAAATTACTGAATGATATTGTTGAGTCTCGAGTTGAGGAAATCATTGCAAATGTCTGGGAGCAAATCAATCTCTCCAATTGCGCTAACGAGTTGCTTTCAGGTGTTGTTCTGACAGGTGGAGGCTCAAACCTGCGCAATTTGGAATTGGCATTTACTAAACGAACCAACATTGAGAAGATTAAAACTGCAAAGTTTGTACTTCAAGCCATCAACGCAAAGAATCCAGACATCACCAGTCGTGACGGTTCCCTGAATACCACCCTGGCTCTTCTTATCAAGGGAAAGGATAACTGTTTCGGTCATTCTCTGGAAGCTAACGATGCGCTGTTTGATCCGAGCGGTGAACCTTACATTGATCATCAGGCAGAAGAAAGAAAACGCCTCGAGGAATTGGCTGCTAAGCAGAAGGCAATGGAAGAGGAAGAGAAAAAGCGTGAAGAGGAAATGCGCAAGAAAGAGGAAGAGGAAATAGCACGCAAGAAACGTCAGGAAAATAGTCTCTTCAATAAATTAAAGAAAGGCTTGGCTTCATTGCTGAGTGAGGAAGATTAACGATAAAAGCAGACAGACATGGAAGAATTCGAGAATATTGATTTCAATTTCCCAACCAATAACCCTAGCATAATTAAAGTAATTGGTGTCGGTGGAGGTGGCGGAAACGCTGTTAATCATATGTATCGTGAAGGTATTCACGATGTGAACTTTGTAGTATGCAATACTGATAACAAGGCATTGAGCGACTCTCCTGTTCCTGTGCATCTGCAATTGGGAAAAGAAGGACTTGGAGCCGGAAACCGTCCTAATGTTGCACGTCAGGCAGCAGAGGATAGTGTAGACGAGATTCACAACATGCTGAATGATGGAACCAAGATGGTATTCATCACTGCAGGTATGGGCGGAGGCACCGGAACTGGTGCAGCCCCAGTCATTGCCCGCATCGCCAAAGAAATGGACATTCTTACTGTTGGTATCGTCACTATCCCATTCCGTTTTGAAGGTAACAAGAAAATTGACCAGGCACTGGACGGTGTTGAGGAAATTTCCAAGCATGTGGATGCATTGCTGGTCATCAATAATGAGCGTCTGCGTGAAATCTACCCTGAGCTTACAGTCATGAATGCATTTGGTAAAGCCGATGACACGCTTTCTGTGGCAGCCAAGAGCATTGCAGAAATCATCACTATGCATGGTGTTATTAACCTGGACTTCAACGACGTGAAAACAGTCTTAAAGGATGGTGGTGTTGCTATCATGAGTTCTGGATTTGCAGAAGGTGAAAACCGTGTCAGCAAGGCTATCGAAAGCGCTCTGCACTCTCCATTGTTGAATAACAATGACATCTATAACTCACAAAAGGTATTGTTGAGCATCGGATTCTGTGCTGAAACTGATGGTGAATCATTGATGATGGAGGAAATGAATGAAATCCATGAGTTCATGGAGAAATTCGGTCCTGATGTAGAAACAAAGTTCGGTTTGGCTGCAGATCCAGATTTGGGCAAGAAGGTAAAAGTTACCATCTTGGCTACAGGATTTGGTATGGATGCCGTACCAGGAATGGATACGATGTTGGCAACACGCAGCAAGGAAGAGGCTGAGAAACTGGCAGAGTTGGAAGAGGAAAAGCAACAGCGCGAGATGCGTCGCAACAAGTTCTACGGTAGCGGCCAGACTGTCAGCACTTATAAGCGTCGCCATCATATTTACATCTTCAACCAGGATGATTTGGACAACGACAATATCATTTCCATGGTCGAGACTACAGCCACCCACCGTCGTACCAAGGATCAGTTGGAGAGTATTAAGGCAAAGAGCAACAACAACAATGAAGTTGAGGACAACTTAAAAACAATTGTATTCTAATATGGAACTATTTGAACAGATCAACAACGATATTAAGGAAGCAATGAAGGCACGTGACAAGGTGCGTTTGGAGACATTGCGTAATATCAAGAAATATTTTCTGGAGGCTAAAACTGCTCCAGGTGCAAATGACACCCTTACAGATGACGCAGCCATGAAGATTATCCAGAAACTGGCAAAACAGGGCAAGGATTCTGCGACCCTTTATCAAAGCCAGGGCAGAAATGATTTGGCAGAGGAAGAATTGGCACAGGTAGCCGTAATCGAGGAATACCTCCCTAAGCAGATGTCTTCAGAAGAGTTGGAAGCCGCAATCAAGACCATTATTGCTGAAGTTGGTGCAACCAGCATGAAGGATATGGGTAAAGTAATGGGCACAGCCACCAAGCAATTAGCAGGAAAAGCAGAGGGCGCTGCTATCTCTGCCTTAGTTAAGAAAATGTTGGCTTAAGCAAACAATTCTTTAAGCACAGACAGCGATTTCAACTCGGAAGTGCCGGTAATATGGATTGCATAATATGAAAGTAGCACATCCAGGATTTGCCCTCTATCGAAATGAGACAAATTAAATAAATGCATGTTCTCATAGTTCATGCGCATCAAGGTACAAATGCGTGAAGCCTCAACCGGTTTCACGCATTGCTTGTGTAAAGGCGGAAGAGGTTCAAAAGTGCCGCTCTGAAGGTCAAACCAGTCTCCATCGTGGTAATTGTCCAGATTAGGATACAAACCCAGAAATAAGGCCAAATGCATTAGAAATACGAGGTGGAAATTAGCCGCGGGACGTTCACAATTATCCAACCACTCCGTCGAAGCTTCCAAATAAGCAAATAAAGGTTTATTCTCTGCCTGTTCCATCAATGCCTTTGAAAGGAATTCTGAAATGAACATCGCTATAGATGACTTTACAGGATGAAAAGGAATCGATTGCCATACAACTACCGGTTTAGCATCCTTTATATGATGAATACCATTTTTTGATGACAGGTCTACGTCCAAATCCAATAACGACAAAGGCTGAAACAGTACATTTCTTACTTTAGCCTTATGACTCTTAGGAATGCGTACCCAGAAAGCCAAACGTCCATACATTTCGGTATAAGCATGAACGATTAATGAACTGTCATTGTATTTGATTGTATGAAGCACCAGGGCCTTTGTCTTCTGCAACATAGTTTCTTTTTTGTATCGCAAAGGTATAAAAAAGATCTTAAAATGGCACAATGTAAAGCCGCGAACCCATTCGTTTACTGCAAAATAACAAATTTATAGAGTAAAAACTTTGTTGATTCACTTTTTTGATTTACCTTTGCACCCGCAAATGAGGGACAATGTGAAATTCATTGTCAAATAGGGCGGTCCCTTCGTCTATCGGTTAGGACGAGAGATTTTCATTCTCTAAAGAGGAGTTCGACTCTCCTAGGGACTACAAATGGAGACAGGTGCGAGGTCTTATATTAAGCCATACCACATCACACTCCGCTAACAATTAAAAATTAAAAAAATGGCAAATCACAAATCATCAATCAAGAGAATCCGTCAGGAGGAGAAGAGAAGACTGCACAACAGATATTACGCAAAGACTATGCGTAACGCTGTTCGCAAGTTGCGTGCAACAACAGACAAGGCAGAGGCTGTAGCATTGTATCCAAAGGTACAGAAGGCTTTGGATAAGCTGGCAAAGCGTAACTACATCCACAAGAACAAGGCTGCAAACCTGAAGTCTAAGTTGTGTGCTTACATCGCTAAGTTGGGCTAATTTTTCCTGACTGAAAAAATACGAAGAGGGTGCTTTTGCATCCTCTTCTTTTTTGCTTATTTTCTTCGTGATATGCTTTTTTTTTCGTACCTTTGTAGGGTTAATTGGAAACTAAAAAATGACAGAAGAAATCAAGAATAACGCAGGCGAATATTCAGCCAGTAACATCCAGGTATTGGAAGGTTTAGAGGCTGTACGCAAGCGTCCTGCCATGTATATCGGCGACATCAGTAAGAAAGGTTTACACCATTTGGTTTATGAGGTAGTAGACAATTCTATTGACGAGGCTCTTGCCGGTTTTTGCTCTCACATTGACGTTACGATCAACGAAGATAATTCCATCACAGTTCAGGACAACGGACGTGGTATCCCTGTCGACATACACCCTAAAGAGCACAAATCTGCCCTTGAGGTGGTTATGACCGTTCTGCATGCTGGTGGTAAGTTTGATAAAGGCTCTTACAAGGTATCCGGCGGTCTGCACGGTGTAGGTGTTTCATGCGTTAACGCTCTTTCTACCCACATGCTCACTCAGGTATTCCGTAACGGCAAGATTCACCAGCAGGAGTATTCCTGCGGAAAGCCATTGTATGCCGTTAAGGAAGTTGGTGTTACCGAATTGAACGGTACCCGCCAGCAGTTCTGGCCAGACGGAAGCATTTTTACCGTTACAGAGTACGATTATGACGTTTTGGCTGCCCGTATGCGCGAATTAGCATACCTGAACAAGGGAATCACCATCACCCTGACAGATGTACGCACCAACGTGGAAGGAGCCAACGAAGACGGCACCCCACGTCATGAGGTATTTTTCTCAAATGAGGGCGTAAAGGAGTTTGTAAACTATCTGAACACAAACACCAACAATGCCCCTCTTATTCCCGATGTTATTTACCTGAACACAGAAAAGCAAGGCACTCCTGTTGAATGTGCAATCATGTACAACACCGGATACCGCGAGAATCTGCATTCTTACGTAAACAACATCAACACCATTGAGGGTGGTACCCACGAGGCAGGTTTCCGTGCGGCATTGACATCCGTACTGAAGAAATACGCAGAAGACAACTTTAAGAAAGATATCGAAAAGGCCAAGATTGAAATCGCTCCAGAGGATTTCCGTGAGGGTTTGATTGCGGTTATTTCTGTCAAGGTTGCCGAGCCTCAGTTCGAGGGACAGACCAAAACCAAGTTGGGTAATAGCGAGGTTGCCGGCTCTGTTCGTCAGGCTGTAGCAGAAGCATTATCCAACTATCTGGAAGAGCATCCAAAAGAGGCCGAGATGGTTGTCAAGAAGGTGATCTTGGCTGCAACAGCACGTATTGCTGCGCGTAAGGCTAGAGAGAGCGTACAGCGCAAGAGCCCAATGACCGGCGGTGGACTTCCAGGTAAACTGGCTGACTGCTCTGATAAGGATCCTGCAAATTGCGAATTGTTCCTGGTGGAGGGTGACTCTGCAGGTGGTTCTGCAAAGCAGGGACGCAGCCGCGCAACTCAGGCTATCCTGCCACTTCGTGGTAAGATTTTGAACGTTGAGCGCGTGATGTGGCACAAGGCCTTCGAGAGTGAAGAGGTAAATAATATCATCCAGGCACTGGGAGTACGCTATGGTGTGGGTACTGATGACAGTAAGGTTGCCAATCTGGACAAGCTGCGTTACCACAAGATTATTATCATGGCCGATGCCGATGTGGACGGTGCTCATATCGGAACCTTGATTATGACATTGTTCTACCGCTATATGCCACAACTTATCCAGGATGGATATCTGTATATCGCACAGCCACCATTGTATCGCTGTTCTAAGGGAAAGGTTTGGGAATACTGCTTTACAGATGAGGAGCGTGACAACTTTATCGCGAAATATGGTGCAGGCGACGAAAAAGCCATCCACACTCAGCGTTACAAAGGTTTGGGTGAGATGAACCCAGAGCAGTTGTGGGAAACCACCATGGATCCAGAAAGACGCTATTTAAAGCAGGTTACCATCGAGAATGCAGCAGAGGCAGACCGTATCTTCTCTATGCTGATGGGTGACGATGTAGCACCTAGACGTGAATTTATTGAACGAAATGCTATCTATGCTAATGTGGATGCATAATTAAGATTGAAACAATCATTCAATTCTTACATATATTCTCGCGCCAGTCTTCAGAAGTGATTCTTTAAAGACTGGCGCTTTTTTATTTAATGATTTTCTTATCCAACAGTTCTTTTACTGCATCGTCCAACTCATCGTACCATGCCTGACCGAACTTTCGGATCAAAGGTTCTTTCAAAAACTGATATACGCGCAAATCCAACTGCCGGCCTTTTAACACTGCAGCCTTACATACATTCCAGCGGTGATAATTAACGCCCTTAAAGGTGCCAAAATCCTTGATTCTTGCAGGATACAGATGGCAAGACACAGGCTTGTAGAAATTGCACTTTCCCGCACGATACGCCTTTTCTATGGCACAATAGCAAAAGCCCTTATCATCATAGCAAGTAAACACGCAATCCTTGCCGTTTACAATGCTGGTCACCAAATCGCCGTCCTGATCCGTATAAGCCACACCTTGCTCGTCAATAACCTTCTGTGCCTCTGGACTAAGGTCGTCCCAGATCACATCCAGCACATTTTCCAGTTCAGCCACTTCGTCCAGTTCCAATGGAGCGCCAGCATCACCTTCTATGCAGCATTCGCCCTTGCAAGCGTCCAAATCGCAGCAGAAATGCTCTTCCAGCATATCAAGGGATACGATTACATCGTCAATTTGTATCATAGTCGAATAAAAAAGACACGGATTACGCTGATTCATGGCCATAGCCATCTTTTCAGCATAATCCGCGTCAGATTATGAATAGAATCACTTAATCAGGTTCTTACCAGTCATCTCTGCAGGCTGCTCCAAGCCCATGATATGCAGGATAGTTGGAGCAACGTCAGCCAGGATACCGTCCTCAATCTTAGCATCCTTGTTAGCAGTTACATAGATACATGGAACTGGGTTCAAAGAGTGAGCGGTATTAGGAGTACCGTCAGCGTTCAGCTCGTTGTCAGCATTTCCGTGGTCAGCGATGATGATAACCTCATAATCGTTAGCCTTAGCAGCCTCTACTGTATCCTTAACGCACTCATCGATAGCCTTAACTGCTTTCTCTACGGCCTCATAGATACCGGTGTGACCAACCATATCGCCGTTAGCATAGTTAACAACAATCCAGTCGTACTTCTGGGTATTGATAGCCTCAACCAACTTGTCCTTAACCTCGTAAGCGCTCATCTCAGGCTTCAGGTCATAGGTGGCAACCTTTGGAGAAGGAACCAGGATGCGGTCCTCATTGTCGTATGGAGTCTCGCGGCCACCATTAAAGAAGAAGGTTACGTGAGCATACTTTTCGGTCTCAGCAATGTGCAACTGGTTCAAGCCCTTTGCAGCGATGTACTCACCCAGAGTGTTGTTAACATTCTCCTTAGGGAACAGGATGTGAACACCGGTGAAAGAAGCATCGTATGGAGTCATGCAGAAATACTGCAAGCCAGGGATGGTCTTCATACCCTGCTCCTCCATATCCTGCTGAGTCAGCACGATAGTCAGCTCCTTAGCACGGTCGTTACGATAGTTGAAGAAGATAACAACGTCACCCTCCTTGATGGTACCGTCTACAGTGCTGTTAACGATAGGCTTGATGAACTCATCGGTTACACCCTCGTCATAGCTTTCCTGCATAGCCTGTACCATATTGTCGCTCTGCTTGCCCTCACCGGCAATCAACTGGTCGTAAGCCACCTTAACACGCTCCCAACGCTTATCACGGTCCATAGCATAGAAACGACCGATAATAGAAGCGATAGCACCGCAGCCAACTTCCTTCATGTGATTCTCTACGTCACCGATAAAGCCCTTACCGCTCTTTGGGTCGGTATCACGGCCATCCATGAAGCAGTGTACAAAAGTACGACCCTCCAGATTGTACTCCTTAGCGATATCAATCAGCTTGAACAGATGAGTCATTGAGCTGTGTACACCACCGGTAGAAGTCAAACCCATCAAGTGCAGGTTCTTGCCGTTCTCCTTAGCGTATGAGTAAGCAGCAACGATTTCTGCATTCTGCATGATACTGTTATCAGCACAGGCACGGTTAATCTTAACCAAGTCCTGATATACGATACGGCCACCGCCAATATTCAGGTGACCAACCTCAGAGTTACCCATCTGACCGTCAGGCAGACCTACGTTCTCACCGCTTGCCAACAACTGAGAGTTTGGATACTCAGCCTGCAAATAATCCATATAAGGAGTTGGGGTGTTAAAGATTACGTCACCCTTGCCCTTGTTACCGATGCCCCAGCCATCCAGGATCATCAAAAGTGCTTTCTTTGCCATTATTCCTTAATTTTTTATATAATTTTGATTTGCCGGACAAAGATACGCTTTTTCCGGCAAATCTCCTTGAAATCTAGACGATAATTACTTCTTGCTCAAATAGAACTTCTCCAGAGTGCGATAAGCATTCTCCAAGGCTGCATCAGCCTTTTCCTCGCTCTTCTCGTCAATGTACATTACAGGAGCGGCATCCAGTTTACCATTGATAGGTGTCCAAGTTGGAAGTCCCTCGCCATTAGGATTGCCGGTCTTGCAGAAATTAGCATAGAACTGCAGGAACTGCTTTGAGATAGCATAGTCCTTCTCTGTCCAGTCATAGAACTCATTGGTCTCCAGGGTACCCATTGCATACTCGATATCAGCACTGTGAACAGCACCCTTCTCGAACTTAGCCATGATTTCCTCCATCTTGATATCCTCAGCGGTCTTCTCGCGAACGCCACCAGCCAAAGCGCCTACCTTATTGCCCATCTTAGCAGATACATTTGGACGAGCAGGCATAAACTTATAACGGTATACTGGCTGCTTTGAAGTCTTTGCATGGTAATCACAGCATTTCCAGGTTGGGAAACCGGTAAACAGGTCACCAGTCAAAGTCAGAGCCTTCATACTGAAGACATCCTCATCGGTCAACAGGCCGTATGCCTCCAACACTTCATCGGTCATCTCACCGAAAGTGGCAGTCATGGCATTCTTAAAGTTAGCCAATGTTGGCTCCTGACCACGCAAATACTGCATAGGAGTGCCCTCCTGGCTATTCCAACCAGCAAGCAATGGCACCTGAGCCTGCTCACCCTTCTCGAATACCTTATTTGGATCCTCCAACATGAAGTGATTATCCAGAACGACATTAGCCATACCGCGAGGAGGGAACAATGCCTGAAGTGAGTCACCGCTTAATGCACGTGCGTCTGCCAATGAAGTGATACCCTTGGTAGCCAGAAGAGCCTTACCAGCTTCCTCAGCCTCAGACAGAGCCTGCGCACCATATGGCAGTACCTCGGCACCACTCGACAGCATTGCACCAGCCAGGTTACCCTTTGACAATGGGCTTGCCATCAGAACTGATACAGAGAATGAACCTGCACTCTCACCTACGATATTAATCTTTTTTGGATCGCCACCGAATGCAGCGATATTATCCTTTACCCACTGAATAGCTGCTACCTGATCCAGGAAACCGTAGTTGCCACTACCCTTATATTCTGTTTCTGCTGTCAGTTCTGGATGTGCAAAGAAACCAAAGATGCCCTCACGATAGTTTGCTGTTACTGTCAGTACGCCTTCCTTAGCCAATGCAGTACCGTCATAGCGTGGCTCTGAGCCTGAACCTGCCATCAAACCACCACCGTTGAAATAAATCAAAACAGGAAGAGCATCATCAGCATACTGAGCTGTGGTCCAAATATTCAGATAAAGACAATCCTCAGAACGGCCGTTACCACGGAAATTCATATCACCAAACAGGTTTGGCTGCATTGGGTCAGGACCAAACTGCTTTGCATCGCGAACGCCCTCCCATGCTGTCATTGGCTGTGGAGCCTGCCAACGCAACTCGCCTACTGGAGGTGTAGCAAAAGGAACACCCAAGAATTTTTTAACACCATCCTCCTCAAGACCTTCTACAACGCCCTGCTGAGTGGTAACCTGCAAGGTTAACTCTGCCTTTTTCTGCTCAGAGCATGCCTGCAATGCGATGAAGCCTAAAGCTGCCATCGCCCAAACGAACATTTTTTTCATAATAGTTTTTCTCATTATTGTTTTTTTCATAATTGGGAGCAAAATTACGTAAAAAAAACCACATTATCACCAAGTTATTCCGTAATCTTGAACTAGTCCTGAGAAAAAATTACACCAAGGTCATTACTTCAATCCTGACCGCTTACAGTCTAGTAAAGTATAAAGCATCCAAACAACCGAAAGCAAGCGGAATGGAAGAGACAAAGGGAAGAAGGCGGTAATCACCAAAGCCACCGAAGCGTGCAAGATTTTCCATGACTGAGCAACACTTATGGATTCTTCCATGATGGCACTATACAACTGAGACAGGCCTAATCCTACACTCTGGATGTACTGTCTGATGCGAGCACTAAGGCTCATTGGCATTGTCATTTCGTTCTTCATTGCAGTATCTTTTTTATTCAATTGATTTGATACTGCAAAGAAAAGAAATATGACTGCCAACCTATGACAATGACTATAACAAAATTGTTAACGTATGTTACAAACAACTACACTTTAACATTTGTTCACGAATATAGGCCTTAAATTCATCGTTTTCGAGGACTTCCAACTCACCTGGCAATCCCAAAACAAAGCGACCAACACCAATAAAGCTACAAACCTTATCCTGATAAATCCAATGTTCATCGTCTTCCTTAGTAATGGTCTCCGACTTAACATCATACTCTTCTCTCAGCAAATTCAGAGACAAGAGGTTCAAACGGAGTTTGATTTCATATTGTTCTTCACCCGAGAAGCGGAAAGCATCGGTATATACCATCCGATGGCTGCTGTCGTGTTCCCATTTTGAAGGCAGCACACCCACTTCTGTTATGCGGGAAATAGAAAACGATTTGTTCAGCCCGGAATTAATCTCATAACAGCGTACTTGAGAATTATTGGAAAGAAAGGCAAAAGGTTCCACCCATCGGTCAGAGGTCTGACCGGAATGACCGGAACTGTATCCCTTCAGTAGGACTTGATTCTTTTCTGTGATTGCCTGCTCAAGCAAACGGTAATTCTCACTGAACCGTTCCTCATCTTTCATAAACTCTACAGTATCGGCACCGTACACCCGGATCAGTTTCTTCAGAAGAAAAATGTGTTCCGGATGTTTGCGGATAGATGCCTGCAGGACACGCTTCAGTTTTATGACCTCGTCTTCTGTAAAAGAGATATTTTCTGCCAGATTCCTAAAATAGGTAGATTTCTTGTCCAGGCTATAAATGCCATCCGTAACCGTTACTACAAAGCCATACTTCTTGAACAATTCCAGATAGCGGTAGACTGTTCGCCATGACATGCCCAGTTTCTGAGCCAATTGCTCAATGTTATAAGTCTGATTAGAGGTTAGTAACAATAACAGATCTAATTGCCGTTCAAATTTATCCAGTGCCATAGTTTATTGCTTTTATGTATTTGTGCAAAGATAATCATTTTGCCTGTCAACACCCACACATAATTTATTTTTATTACCTTTGCATCACTAATTCATTCATCATGCTTAAACCTTTTTACCAAGATGCACTTATTGAGGCCGGATGCGACGAGGCAGGACGCGGTTGCCTGGCCGGTGCCGTCTATGCTGCTGCCGTCATTTTGCCAAAGGATTACCAGAACGATTTACTGAACGATTCTAAGCAACTCACCGAAAAGCAGCGGTATTTGCTTCGCGAGCAGGTTGAGTGTGATGCCATAGCATGGGCTGTGGGTGTGGTGGACGAGAAGGAGATTGATAAGATTAATATCCTTAGGGCTTCCATCCTGGCCATGCACCGGGCGGTTGAGCAGTTGAAAGTTCAGCCAGGTTATCTGATTATCGACGGCAACCGCTTCATGCCGTATAAAAAACTGCCCTACTCTACTATTGTAAAAGGTGACGGTAAGTACCTGAGCATTGCAGCTGCCAGCATCTTGGCCAAGACCTACCGCGATGATTACATGAACCGCCTGCACGAGGAATACCCTTATTACGACTGGAAGAAGAATAAGGGCTACCCTACCAAGAAACATCGTGAGGGCATCAAGCAGCATGGCCCTTCGCCTTATCACCGTATCACTTTCAACCTTTTGGGAGACGGACAGATGGAACTGTTTCCGGAGATGAGTACAGATAAAAAGTAGCACCTCACTTACAGCATAGCAAATATTCCGTACTTACGGAAAAAACAGATCATAAGAGAAGATTGGATGGGGACATAAGATAAGGTGACCCCTATCATCAGTGGCTCCCCAATCTGTAAAGTCTATCGTCTTACAAAAGCGTGGAAATGCCAACCTTCCACTAAACTAGTTCTATTTTATTGGATTTCAACAATAAAACCTAGTGGAGGGTTACTTTCAATCCTCCACTAACTCTCCACTAACCTTCCACTAACTCTCCACTAAATGATCCTAACATTATGCTTCTGGGTGGAAACCTAGTGGAGGGTTGGTGGAAAGTTAGTGGAAACCTAGAAACAACTTTCCACTAAATAGTTGTTTGGAAATCAGCTCATTGCATGCATTTAGTGGAGAGTTGGGCATTTTTGAGATTTTACCGGGTTCTTCACCAATTTAGGTGCAGAAAACAAGTTAAAGTTACGTTGTAATTAGC
>JAKSLP010000004.1 GCA_024401115.1 Bacteroidaceae bacterium
ACCCCAACCTTGGCAAGGTTGTGCTCTACCAACTGAGCTATTTCCGCAAATATTTAACCTTGCTAAGGTTGGATTTCCTTTTCCATTTCTTGGGGCAAGGTTGTGCTCTACCAACTGAGCTATTTCCGCGTTTTCTTCGAAAACGCGAGATTTTTGGCGGCGCCTCAGCAAATCTTCGATTTTGCCTGTATTCCTAAACCATTGTCAATTGAAAGTAAACTTTCATTGCCACTGTTTTAGTTCTACCTGCAAACACAAGTGTTTGCATTCGGCTTGCACAAAAATTCCGCAGAATCTCAAAAGCGAGGGCAAAGGTAGGACATTTTTTGGAAACCACAAAAAAATGTCCGAACTTTTATGCTATGGAGGTTACAAATCGATAATGCGCTGACAAAAGGCTAATGTACTTTCACCATGGGCAATGACTACCAGAGTTAATTCCTGATGGGTTTCTGATAATTGCATGATGGCCTCATTGACTACTTTAATCCAAATTTATTGTAATATTTCAGGAATTAATTCCAAAATTATTATAATATTTTTGGATTTTGCTCTTTTTTATCTATTTTTGCATTTGTATTTTTACAGTCATTCATCATATGATACAAAGAACCCTCCAAGATAAAATCAACGACCTTATAGGTGCAGGAAAGGCTATTATCATCATGGGTGCCCGGCAAGTCGGAAAGTCCACATTATTGGATCTCGTCTTAAATGACAGAAAAGATGTGCTGTGGTTATCAGGTGATGACCCCGACATTCAAGATTTATTCAGCCAAATGTCCTCCACTCGCATTAAAGCGATTTTGGCAGGAAAACGGATTTTGGTAGTGGACGAGGCCCAACGAATAAGTGATATCGGCCTGCGACTGAAACTTATCACCGATCAGGTTCCTGAGGTTCAAGTCATCGCCACAGGAAGTAGCTCCTTTGAGTTAGCTGCAAAGGTTAATGAACCCCTGACAGGCAGGAAACGGGAATTTCGAATGTTTCCACTGACCTTCGAGGAGATGGTTCAGCACACCAGTCTATTAGAGGAATTGCGTATGATTCCGCACCGTCTGGTATATGGTTATTATCCTGAAGTGGTAAGTCATCCGGGAGAAGAGCGGAGTGTTTTAAAGGAGTTAACGGATTCTTACCTGTATCGTGATGTGCTTACACTCGACAGAATTGCGAAATCCGATAAGTTGGTAAAGCTTCTTAAGGCTTTAGCCTTTCAAATCGGTTCGCAAGTCAGTTATAATGAGGTGGGACAACTGGTGGGACTTGATCCTAAAACCGTAGAACGCTATGTGGATATTTTGGAGAAATCATACGTGATATTCCGGCTGGGAACTTTTTCCCGCAACTTACGCAACGAGCTGAAAGCTAGCCGGAAGATTTATTTCTGGGATTTAGGTATTCGTAATGCTGTGATTGGGAATTTAGCACAGATAGAGAACCGGAACGATGCTGGTGAGCTATGGGAAAACTTTGTCATAGCTGAACGCTTGAAACGCAACGTATATTTGGGCTCCTTCGCCCAGTCATGGTTCTGGCGGACCCAACAGCAGAAAGAAATTGACTATTTGGAGGAAGAGGACGGACAGCTAAAAGCATTCGAATTCAAATGGAATGAGCACAAAGCTAAGGTAAAGTGTCCGGAAGCATTTACGAATGCCTATCCAAATACAGAATTTAAAGTCATAACTCCTAACAATGTAGAAAGTTTCCTTCTCTAAATGGAATAGAAAAATAATCGCCCGGCATTCCTATGTGAATACCGGGCGATGTTATTCTTTAGATTATTGCAATCCAACAAACTGCAAACAAACTGGCTTGGACATCTGGATACGCTTGCCTGTATTGGTCAACAGACCGGTTTCGGTATCGCGAAGGAAGATCTGTACCTCATCGGTGTCACGACAGGCAACCAGCAGAAGCTTACCGTTTGGAGTCAGGGCAAAATTGCGGGGATGGATGCCGGTAGCCTGATAGCCAACTTTCTCCAGGGTTCCGTCTTCCAAAACCTTCAGGATGGAGATACCGTCACCCTGCAAACGATGGGAGGTATAAACATACTTACCGTCTGGAGACACATGAACATCGGCACTTCCACCGGCATTCAGGCTATCGGCCTTCAAGGTCTGCATAACGGACAACTGACCGTTCTCATAGGACAGGGTTGCCACTTCACCAGACAACTCGCCAATCAGGTAGGCACGCTTGCCGTTAGGAGCAAAGCTCAAGTGACGTGGACCTAAACCTGCCTTGATGAACACATCACTGGCATTGGCCTCATCCAACAATGGCTTGGTGGCATCGACACTGCGGTCGTTCAAAGGGAATACATGAACGTTATCGGTACCTAAGTCATCAGCCAAAAGGAACTTCTGGTCTGGGGTAAAATTAACGGCATGAATATAAGGCTTGGTCTGACGCTCCGGATCCACACTGCTGCCGCTGAAAGCGATAGCTCTGCCCTCGCCCAACGAACCGTCTTCTGCCACTTTAAACTCGGTCATGCTGCCACCGAAATAGTTGGCGGTATAGACATAATCCTCGGCTGGGCTCAGCATGATGTTACATGGAGCACCACCGTGGGTCAACTGGGTGTTCTGGAGGGTCAACTGACCGGTTGCCTTATCAAAGGTCAGGAAATTGGCGGTTGAGGTCTCTCCCTCGTCCTCACCTACTGCATACATGCGGTTGCCTGCCTTATTGGGATAGACAAACGAAGGGTTGGAAATACCGCTCACGCCACTGATACAGGTGGCATCACCGGTGTTTTGGTTGAATCCGTATACCTTGATTCCCTCCTCTTCCGGTGCGGCATAGCTACCGATAATCAGATATAGGGAATCCTCCGGGTTGGTCTCTGTTACCACAGGCTTACCGCTGTTGGCACATGAGGCCAACAATGCTGCGGCTATTAGGGTGAATACTATACTTTTCATACTCGTATAAAACTTTGTCATTTCGAACGTATGTGAGAAATCTTACCTCGCGAGGAAAGATTCTATAAATTTCCACTACTTATTCAGCAAGATTTCTCACATTCGCTACGCTCAGTTCGAAATGACAATAGAAGTTACTTATTAAATGCAATACCTGGAACCTGCAGGATAACATCAATCTCGTGCAATTCCTCGGCGGTGAATTCCAAGTTCTCAAGAGTCTGGAGGTTATTATCCAACTGCTGCAGGCTGCTGGCACCAATCAGCACACTGGTTACACGCTCATCACGCAGCACCCAAGCCAAGGCCATCTGAGCCAGACTCTGTCCGCGGCGGGCTGCAATCTCGTTCAGTTTGCGGGCTGCCTCTACACGCTCTGGAGTAACCTGGTTCAACTGCAGGAAACCGGTAGAACGAGCTGCACGGCTGTTCTCTGGAATACCATTCAGATAACGGTCTGTCAGCAAGCCCTGCTGCAGAGGTGAGAAACAGATATAACCGCTGCCATTGGCTGCAGCTACTGGGATGGTGGTAGTCTCGGGACCACGGTTCAGCATACTGTAGTTGTACTGGCTAATCAGACAAGGTACATGTGCCTCACGCAAAATGTTGTAGCACTCCTGCTGCTTGTCGGCTGGGTAGTTGGAAATACCGGCATACAGGGCCTTACCCTGATGAACAATGTCAATCAGTGCCTGCATGGTCTCTTCCACAGGAGTAACGCCGTCATAGCGGTGGCTGTAGAAGATATCAAAATACTCCAAACCGGTGCGCTTCAGGCTCTGGTCACAGCTGGCCATCAGGTTCTTGCGGGAAGAACCGGTACCATAAGGACCAGGCCACATGTCATAGCCTGCCTTGGACGAGATAATCATCTCATCACGGTGTGCCAACAGGTTTTCCTTCAGGATGCGACCGAAATTGGTCTCAGCAGAACCGGGTTCCGGACCGTAATTATTGGCCAAATCAAAGTGAGTCACTCCCTGCTCAAAAGCACGCAGGATCATAGCGGTAGCGGTATCAAAATTGTCCACGCTACCGAAATTGTGCCAAAGTCCCAATGAGATTTTAGGCAACAGCAGGCCGCTACGGCCACAGAATGCGTATTTCATGATGTGCGATTTATGACAACGGTCAACGGACAACAGACTACGGACAGCCATGTGGATAATGGATTAAATGCGCCCGTTGTCTGTTGACTGTTGTCTGTTGTCTTATTCCTTCAGTAATTTTGCTTCTGCCTCTAGAACCTTCTCAAAGTGGAAGCCTTCCATATTCTGCTTCATCAGGGCTACAATCTGGTCGTTGCACAGATTGCCGATACTACCCTCGTGGGTATGATGTACTTCCTTGTTAGGAGTAAAGTTGCCGGCCTCGATATCCAATCCCACCTTCTTGTAGGCATCACGGAATGGCATACCATTGGTTGCCAGACGGTTGACCTCCTCTACTGAGAAGATAAAATCGTACTTTGGATCATCCAGGATATGCTCGTTCACCTGAATCTTGTTGATGATATAGGCGGTCATCTGCAGGCAGTCCTCCAATTCCTGGAAGGCTGGCAGGAACACTTCCTTGATAATCTGCAAGTCGCGAAAATAGCCGCATGGCAGGTTGTTCATCATCAGCATCACCTGCTGAGGAAGGCTCTGGATCTTGTTGCACTTGGCACGGGTCAACTCGAACACGTCTGGGTTCTTCTTATGAGGCATGATGCTGCTGCCGGTAGTACAGTCGGCTGGCAGTTTCACGAAAGCAAAGTTCTGGCTGTTGAACATGCAGGCATCGAAGGCCAGTTTGGCGATGGTACCAGCGATGCTAGCCAGTGCGTAGGCTACATTGCGCTCCATCTTGCCACGGCCCATCTGCGCATAGACCACGTTGTAGTTCATGCTGTCAAAACCTAACAGCTCGGTGGTCATGGTACGGTTCAGCGGGAACGAAGAACCGTAACCGGCTGCAGAACCCAGTGGATTGCGGTTGCACATCTTATAGGCTGCCTGCAGGAACAGCATATCATCGGCCAGGCTCTCGGCATAGGCACCGAACCACAGACCGAAGCTGCTTGGCATGGCAATCTGCAGATGAGTATATCCCGGCATCAGAACATCCTTGTAGCGGTTGCTCTGCTGAATGAGCTCCTCGAACAGGGTGTTGACCGATTCAGCGATGCCACGCAACTGGGCACGGGTAAACAGTTTCAGGTCCAGCAACACCTGGTCGTTACGGCTACGGCCGCTGTGAATCTTCTTGCCGATATCGCCCAACTTGCGGGTCAGCATCAGTTCCACCTGTGAGTGTACATCCTCGATGCCCTCCTCGATGACGAACTCACCCTTATCGGCTACGGCATAGATATTTTTCAGTTCCTTCAGAATGACATCCAGCTCATCAGCCTCCAACAGGCCGATGCTCTGCAGCATAGTGGTGTGGGCCATAGAGCCCAGCACGTCATACTTGGCCAAGTAGAGGTCCATCTCGCGGTCACGTCCCACGGTGAATTTCTCTATCTCGGCTGTCATCTGAACATTCTTTTCCCAAAGTTTCATAAAAAAAGACAACGGACAACGGACAACAGACAACGGACGCCATTCGGCTGTTTAGACTGCGACTTTGCTGCGCTCGTCGCTACTAACTTTCGCTTTCAGACTGCGACTTTGCTGCGCTCGTCGCTAGTGCTTTGATGTCTGTGGTTGTCCTTTTAAATAAGTTATTAATTTGTATATTCCATTAGTTATTGACAACAAATCAGCATGCAGTTTTTCACGCTGTTCCTTGGTGCAAATCCCAAAATCTTCACACAGATATAGCATGCTCTTCACTTCGGAGCAACTACCTTTTGCTATATTCAAATAACGGACATACATATCGTCAGAACCACTTTCGGAACCTTCAGCAATGTTATTCATAATCGAAATGGCAGCGCGTTGAATCTGATCTCGAAATCCGTAATCTTTGGAAGGCTCCATCATTCGGTAAATCTGATTCACGAATAACCGGGTATCTTGCCAAATACGCATGTTCTCCAATTTACGCTCTGCCATTTCAATATTGTCTGTTGACTGTTGTCTGTAGTCTGTTGTCAAGCTCCATACCCATAGGGTATGGAAGCTAACATATCGGCAATTCTATCAATACCTTCCTTCAGCTTGCCCTCAACCATCTTGCGGATGAAGAAATTTAACTCGGCCTTGATGGTCAGCTTCATCTTGCAACCGCCAATGCTAACGGGCAAAAGCTGGATCCATAGGTTGAAAGGCAATGGGGAATTAACGGTCTCGAACTTGATGGTCTTGTTAAGCTCACGGTCCACAATCTTCAAGGTGACCAGACCTACAGGAGGCACATTCACACTAACGGTGTCCTGATCGTATGTCAAGGTCTGCAAATATTCGCTGGCCTTGTTGATCTGTTCCTGGCTAACCTTACCGTCGGAAGCACCCTGAATGGCAGCCTGAAACTCAGGACTGCTGACACGCTCCTTCACAATTCCCAAGTTGTTCAAATCGGACTGCTTGGCGTATACCACCTCCAATGGAAATGGTATCATCTTTATACCGCTCTCGTACTTCTCCATGAGCGATTATACCATCCAGTTTGCCGGGTCCTTGCGCCACTCCTTCAGTACTTCCAGATCGTCCTTGCTGATGTAACCAATCTCAGCTGCGATTTCAGTAGTAGCATCGTAGTTGCAGATGGTCACAAGCTTCAGGTTAGCAGCCTTGAATGCCTCCTCAGCAACAGGGAAACCATAAGTGTATGAAGCCACCATACCTACCACCTCAAAGCCAGCCTGACGCAGTGCGTCTACAGCCTTCAGCGAGCTACCGCCAGTAGAAATCAGGTCCTCAACAACCACCACCTTAGCACCTTCAGGAATGGTACCTTCAATCTGGTTGCCCATACCGTGATCTTTTGGCTTTGGACGAACATAGCAATATGGCAATGCCAACTCCTCAGCAACAAGTGCACCCTGAGCGATAGCACCGGTAGCTACACCTGCCACAGCAGTAGCCTCTGGGAAATTGATCTCAATGAGACGGACAAGCTCACGTTTTACCAGTGAGCGGATATCTGGATAAGCCAATGTCTTACGATTATCGGTATAGATTGGAGATTTCCAACCGCTTGCCCAAGTGAAAGGGTCGTTTGGCTGCAACTTGATAGCCTTGATTTTCAGCAGTTTTTCTGCGAATACAGTTTGAATAGTTCTCATAATAAAATATGTTTTGAATTTTGCGCAAAGATACGGAAAAAAAACATACTTTCCTTATGAAACTTCGTTTTTCTTACAAATCCATCTCCGATTCGTACTCTTCCCCTGCTTCTTCCTCCATGTCCAACGCTGCATAGATATAGCGGGGCTCAAAGCCACGGGAGGCTCCAAAACGGAGCAATTTGACCTTCAGGTCATATTCATCTTTCGCCTTCAGGGACTTGCGCTTGGCCTTCAATAAATCCGACAGAGTCTGGACATACTGCCGTTCATCAATATCATTCAAAATCGGTCTATAAACAGATTCCGAAATTTCCTTACGCCATAATTCCTGCTGAATCTTCTTTCTTCCCCATTTGGCAAAACGCAACTTGTCGTTGATAAAGGCCCGGGCATAGCGGTCCTCATCAATAAAGCGTTCGGACACCAAGCGATGCAGCACCCGGTCGCATACACCCTCATCATCGGTCCCTCGCATCAGTTTTGTGCGCACCTCAGACAGGCAATGCTCAGCGGAGGAGCAATATGCCGCTCCGATATTGTAGAGTTCTGATTCTGTTAAGTCTTTCTTACTATTCATGATTTCTTTTTTGCTATGAGCGACAAGCTATGAGCAATGAGCAATGAGCTGTGAGCAACAAGTCTTTATTCATTTGTCTTTTACCTTTTGTCAATAGCCCTTAACCATTCAATCTCATGGCTCATTGCTCAAGGCTCATTGCTACATTCTCACGCCTTTCACCATACGCGGATTACCAAAGCGGTCGTTCCGGAGCTGCACCTGCTGATAACCGCACTCACGAAGCAAATCGCATACTTCTTGACCAAAGCGCTGATTAATTTCCATATAAATGGCACCGCCCGGCAGCAGTTCACGCATACCTTTTCTGGCTAGGGCACGATAGAAAATCAGGGGATCATCATCACTGACAAATAAGGCCATGTGAGGTTCAAAATCCTTTACTTGTACCGTCATATCTACAGCCTCTTCCTGAGCAATATACGGAGGGTTGCTGACAATGACCTGTAGATGCGGTAAGTTCTTCCCTCCCGGTTCCAAAACATCACCTAAACAAGGATGCACCTGCTGCCAATACGGCAAGGCATTCTCGCGGGCATAGGCCAAGGCTTCGGGCGAGGCATCCACTGCCTCAATCTGCACGTTGGATATTTTGTGAGCCAGCGCTACCGCAATGCAACCGCTACCCGTACAGGCATCCAGAATCCGGGGTTCCTTGCAGTCCTTCCAATCGTCCACAATCCATTGCACCAGGTCCTCGGTTTCCGGACGGGGAATCAGCACACCAGGCCCCACTTTCAGTTTCAGTCCACAAAACCAGGCATGACCCAGTACGTATTGTATAGGCTCACCTGACTGCAGGCGCTGTATATAATTTTGCAGCAAGGTTTGCTGACTTTCCGATAAATCACTATCTTTGCCTGCAAATAACTGACTTACCGACAAATCGAAAGGCCCTTCCTCCAACAGAAGACGGGCTACCGCACGGGCCTCGGAAGAGGGATAAACTCCCTGCAAGGACTGAATGACAGAGGTTAGCAACTGACTCATAAGATGGGTTGTTTGTACGATGCGAAGATAGGGATTGTGGGGGACTCAGCCAAATAAACAGCAAGAAAAATGACAGAAGACGAGAGATACATGCAGCGTTGCCTGCAACTGGCCAGCAACGGATTGAAGAATGCGATTCCCAACCCTATGGTGGGAGCGGTAATTGTCTGCGACGGACGCATCATTGGCGAGGGCTATCATATCCGCTGCGGTGAGGCTCATGCAGAGGTGAATGCAGTGAAAAGTTTGCGCTTTGCTGCGATAAAATCGCTGCAAGGCGCAGACAACGGACAACGGACAACGGACAACGGTCGCCATGCGGATAAAGGTGGCTTTCCGTCTGAAATGGAGATCCAGGAATGGATATTCCAGCAGTGCCAGCGTTCCACCATCTATGTCAGCCTGGAACCTTGCAGTCATTTTGGAAAAACTCCACCCTGTGCAGATCTACTAACCGCATTGAAGTTCAAGCGCTGCGTGATCGGTTGCATTGATCCGTTCGCCAAAGTGCAGGGACGCGGTGTACAGAAGCTGAAAGATGCCGGAATTGAGGTAACCATAGGTGTTCTGGAGGATAAATGCAAGCAATTGAACAAGCGTTTCTTTACCTACCACGGTCTGAAGCGCCCTTACGTCTTGCTGAAATGGGCCCAGACCCCAGACGGTTACATGGATGCTGTACGCCCGGACGACACCACACCAGCACTGGCCATCTCCAATGCGCTGACAGGCATGAAAATCCATAAACTGCGCAGTGAATACCAAGCCATCCTGGTGGGTAAGAACACCGACCGATTGGATCATCCTTCACTGACAGTACGCCATTGGGTAGGCAACAATCCCAAGCGACTGGTCATCGACCGTCCTATTCCGCAACTGTTGGACGACTTGCATCAGGAGGGCATCCAAAGTCTGATGGTGGAAGGAGGAGCAAAGTTGCTGAACAGTTTTCTGGAAGCCGGTCTTTGGGATGAGATTCAGGTGGAAATCGGAGACACCCCATTGGGCAAAGAAGGAGTAAAGGCACCCCATTTACCCGAAGGAATGGACGTACAAACAGAATACGCTTTCGGTCACTATTTTGAACACATTTTCGCAAAAAGTCATTAAAAAGGTGCAATAAAACCTTTAATGGTCGGTAATTTCACCTAATTATTTTATAAATTTCTCTAATTATCGGGCATGCAATTTCGTGCGTAGGGATATTCTTACTATTTTTGCACCTTGAATTAAAAAGAATATACTTTCCGATGAAGAAAAACATAAACCTGCTGTTGGCAGCAATCGTATTCCTGTTCACTACCGCATCATGCCTGAACACCGAGGAGGTGGACTATACCGGTTATACGGATTGTTCTCTTACCGCTTTCAGCATCGATAACATTGAGACAAAAGTAACCACAAAGAATTCTATTGGAGAGGACAGCACCTATACCAGGACAGTAGCAGGTGCCGACTATGCATTTACCATCGACCACTTGAAAAGGGAAATCTACAACAACGATTCCCTCCCTCTGGGCACCAACATCACCAAGGTGAAGTGCGAGGTGAGAAGCGATGGTAGGACCATTTACAAGAACAATAATTATGATTCCAGTAAAACGGATAGTTTTGAGTGGGGACAAAGCACCGATTCCATCGACTTCACGAAGCCTGTGACTTTCCGAGTTATGGCGTTGAACGGTACCGATTACCGTGACTACACCGTGCGACTGAATGTGCATCAGAGCGACTCGAGTGTCACTGTTTGGAAGAAGATGGCAGGTGCTTACCCTGGCTCGGAATTGGAGCAACCCCGCGCAGTGACCTTCGGTAAGAAGGTGGCCGTTTACGGAATGAAAAATAACAAGTTGCACGTTACCATTGCAGACAAGGGCCAGGAGAACTGGAGCGACCTGACTGCCGTTCAGGGTTTGACCGATGCCGTTCAGCATACTGAAATAGCAACATTTAACGGTGCTATGTATGTGATTGACAACAAGGTGCTGATGCGCTCAGCCGATGGCGTGGAATGGACTGATCAATCTGCGAATACAGAGCTTGACCACTTGCTGGGCGGAAACAGTACCCAGTTGTTTGCCGTAAAGGGCGGACAGTTCCTGGTGTCAGGCGATGGCATGAACTGGGAGGAAGAGGAGAGTGAATACCCTGAGATGATTCCAGATCATGAGATTTTCAGTGTTTTCAATGTGACGAGCACCAACCACAACATCGAGCGTACCATCATGGTGGGTAAGGTAGCTGCAAGCACCGACTCTATCGCTCCGGTATGGTTCCGTCAGGATAAAGAGGCATGGACCTACATGCACACCGGCATGGACAAGTCTTATTTCCTTCCTAACCTGAAGAACCTTGTGATTTTATATTATAAGGAGTGGCTGTTTGCCCTAGGCGGACAGAAATTGAATACCCCTTATCCAGGAAAGGCACTGGATGGCATCTATGTTTCATTGGACCGTGGTCTGACCTGGAAGCAGCAGAAGGATGATAAGAAATTTACCTATCCTACCCTGCCAACCGAGATTCAGGGCAACAATCATCCGTTTGCCGCTTACCTGGATGACGACCTGAACATCTGGATTCTGTTCAGCGAAACCGGTGAGGTATGGCGCGGAAAATTCAACAACATGAACAAATAAGGCTTTCCCGTATGAGTAATTATAAGGAACTGTTAGATTCTGCCCGCATTCCTCAGCATGTGGCTATCATCATGGACGGCAACGGACGCTGGGCAAAGGCTCGCGGACAGCACAGAAGCATGGGGCACCAGGCTGGTGTAGTCACTGTAAATGAGATTACTACTGCCGCCTGCAACCTGGGCGTGAAGTATCTGACTCTTTATACTTTTTCTACCGAGAACTGGAACCGTCCAGCCGATGAGGTGGCAGCCCTGATGGGACTGATCATGACCGAGTTGAAAGAGGAACTGTTCATGAAGAACAACGTGCGTTTCCGCTATATCGGCGATTTCGACCGCTTGCCGGAGAATGTACAGCAACTGATGCGCAACCTGGAAGAACAGACTGCCCAGAATGATAAGATGACCCTGGTGATTGCCATCAGCTATTCATCACGCTGGGAGCTGACTCATGCGGCGCAGCAGATAGCAAAGCAAATAAAGGAGGGGACATTAAACCCTGAAGACATAGATGAGAACTGTTTCAGCCAGCAGCTGAGCACTAATTTTATGCCCGATCCGGAGTTGCTAATCCGCACCGGCGGTGAACTGAGACTGAGCAACTACCTGTTGTGGCAGTGCGCTTATTCGGAGCTGTATTTCTGCGACACCTTCTGGCCTGACTTTAAGGAGGAGGATTTCTGCAAGGCTATCTATGACTACCAACAACGTGAACGCCGATTTGGCAAGACCAGCGAACAGGTGGCCAAACCGTAAGATGAATATTACATACGAATGAAAAAAATAAGTTTATACGCTCTATTCTGCCTGATGGCCCTGATGATGGGCTTGCCCGTCCAGGCACAGATTGTAGAGGAGAAACCTACGGTGAACTACACCGGTACCCCACGCCAGTGCGAGATTGGCGGCATTAGAGTGCAGGGTATCAAGAATTATGAAGATTATGTGCTGATCGGCATCTCCGGATTGTCGGTGGGACAAACCATATCTTTACCGGGTGACGAGATCACATCCGCCATCAAACGCTACTGGAGACACGGTCTGTTCTCTAATGCCCGTATCGAGGCTGACAGTATCGTAGACGGTAAGGTGTATCTGAACATTATTCTGGCTCCACGCCCCCGTATCTCTGAGATTGAGTATAGCGGCGTGAAGAAGAGTGAGCGTGAAGACTTGCAAAACAAGTTGGGTCTGGTTAAGGGCAACCAGATTACTCCTAATATGATAGACCGTTCCAAGATTCTGATCAAGAAGTATTTTGACGAGAAGGGTTTCAAGAATGCAGATGTTAATATCGTGCAGACCCAGGAGCCAGACACGGACGACCAGATGCGCGTGCTGATTGACATTGACAAGCATGATAAGGTAAAGGTCAACCAGATCATTATTGAGGGTAACCAGGTGCTGTCGGACAAGAAGATCAATGGTTTGTTGAAGAAGACCAATGAGAAGAACAAGTTGGCCAACTTCTTCAAGACCAAGAAATTCATCCAGGAAAAATATGCCGAGGACAAGGAGCGCGTCATCGAGAAGTACAACGAGTTAGGTTACCGTGATGCGACCATCGTAACCGATAGTGTATACAACTTTGATGAGAGTACCGTCAACATTTATATGGAAATCGATGAAGGTCAGCGTTACTATGTACGCAACATCTCATGGCTGGGTAATACCGTGTTGACTACCGATCAGTTGAATGCTGTGCTGAACATGAAGCGCGGTGACGTGTACAACCAGAAGCACATCAACAACCGTACCCAGAGTGATGAGGATGCCATCGGCAACTATTACTACAACAACGGTTACGTATTCTTCGGATTGGACCCGGTGGAGGTGAACATTGACAACGACTCTATCGACCTGGAGATGCGTATCACCGAAGGTCCTCAGGCAAGTATCAGTCATATCCGAATCATCGGTAACGACCGTCTGTACGAGGATGTAGTTCGCCGTGAGTTGCGTACCAAACCTGGCGACTTGTTCTCTAAGGAGGCTATGGAGCGTTCATACCGTGAAATTGCCCAGATGGGTCACTTCAACCCTGAGACCATCAAGCCTGATGTGAAGCCAGATCCTACCAACGGAACTGTAGATATCAACTATGAGCTGGAATCCAAGGCCAATGACCAGATTGAGTTCTCGGCCGGTTGGGGTCAGACGGGTGTCATCGGTAAGATTGGTTTGAAGTTTACCAACTTCTCCATGAGGAACTTATTTAATAAGGAGGCCCGCCGTCGTGCGTTCCTGCCTCAGGGTGACGGTGAAACCTTCTCTATCAACGGTCAGACCAACGGTAGCTACTACCAGAGCTATAGTGTTACCTACATGAACCCATGGTTTGGCGGTAAGCGACCAAACACCCTGTCTGTTACCGGTTTCTTCTCTAAGCAGACCGACGTGAGCAGCAGTTTCTATAGCAACGCATACATGAGCAGCATGATGTACGGTTACGGCTATGGAGGTTATGGCGGTATGTATGGTGGTTACGGTGGCTATGGAGGTTACGGTTATCCAAGTTATGAGAATTTCTACGATCCTGACAAGAGTGTTAAGCTGTGGGGTATCACCGTAGGTTTCGGTAAGCGTCTGCGCTGGCCGGATGACTACTTCCAGGGTTCGTTGGCACTGACCTTCCAGCGTTACGAATTGAAGGACTGGCAGTATTTCATCATCAGCAACGGTAATAGTAATAACATCAACCTGAGTGCTAACATTTCACGTAACTCTATCGATAATACCATTTATCCACGTAGAGGTTCGGAATTCTCACTGGAAGGAACCATCACCCCTCCATGGTCTGCATTCGACGGTAAGGATTACACCAAGTTGGCAACCAATCCAAAGAGTCCTACCTATCAGAAGGAGCTGGCAGAAAAGTACAAGTGGATTGAATACTATAAGGTGAAGTTTAAGAGCAAGACCTATACCGCATTGGCTAATGGTGCCAAGGCTCCAGTACTGATGACCCGTATGGAATTCGGTTACCTGGGTTCTTACAACAAGAACAAGCGTTCACCTTTCGAGACCTTCTACGTGGGTGGTGACGGTATGACCGGTTACTCGTCAAGCTACGCTACCGAAACCATCGGTCTGCGCGGTTACGAAAACGGTTCGTTGACTCCATGGGGCCGTGAGGGTTATGCATACAGCCGCTTGTCACTGGAGTTGCGCTACGCACTGATGCTGGAGACTTCAACCAGTATCTATGCACTGGGCTTTGTGGAAGGCGGTAATGCATGGAACAATGCCAAGAACTTTAACCCATTTGATATGAAGCGTTCTGCCGGTGTGGGTGTACGTATCTTCCTGCCTATGATTGGTATGATGGGTATTGACTGGGCATACGGTTTCGACCCGATCAACGGAAGAATGGACTACTCAAAGAGCCATTTCCATTTCATCATCGGTCAGGAATTCTAATAAATTGCCTATAAGAAGTTTAAAAAGAGTTGCAAAGTTTGGCGGGTTAGCCTAACTTACTTATCTTTGCACGGTTGAATTAAAATAGATTATAATTAAAACACAAATAGAAATGAAGAAACTTATTTTAATGTTGTTGGCATTTGCTCCTCTGAGCGTTTTTGCCCAGAAGTTCGGAGTTGTAAACCAAGGTGACATTGTACAGGCTATGCCTGAATATACCCAGGCTCAGACTGACTTGCAGAATGAGAGCAAGACTTTTGACGATGAGTTGAAGCGCATGCAGGACGAGTTGCAGAAGAAGGCTGAGGCATTTGACAAGGAGTCAGCTACTCTGCCAGATGCAATCAAGACCCGCCGTCAGAACGAGCTGCAGGAAATGTATCAGAAGATTCAGCAGTATGCACAGGATGCACAGCAGCAGATGCAGGCTTCTGAGCAGGAGAAGATGGCTACTATCAGCGAGAAGCTGCAGAAGGCTATCGAGGATGTAGGTGCAAACGGAGGCTTTACCGCTATCTTCATGGAAGGCTCAATGCCATTCATCAGCAAGACACTGTGTACAGATGTAACTGCACAGGTAAAGACTAAGCTCGGTTTGAAATAAAACATTCAAATATACCAAATCTATGTAACTGCGTGTCGAGAAGACACAGGACATCACAGCATCCTGAGCGACACCGCTCAGGATGCTTATTTTGTTTAACAGCACAAAAATACTACAGATGAAGAAATTACTGATTGCACTCTTGGCATTTTTGCCTATGACAGCGTTGGCACAGCAGTTTGGCTATATGGACTATGACAGCGTACTGAAGCAGATGCCTGCCTATGCACAGGCTCAGCAGGAAATTGCTAATTTGAAGGACCAGTATCAAAAGGAGATGAACCGCTCGGAAGAGGAGTTCAACCGCAAATACAACGATTTTCTGGATGGACAGAAATCGTTTGCAGACAATATCCGTATCCGACGCCAGAAAGAGCTGCAGGGACTGTATGAATCAGGTGTGGCTTTCCGCAAGGAATGCGAGACTCAGCTGAAGAAAGCCGAAGAGGATATGCTGAACACCCTGAAGATGACCCTGAATCAGGCTGTGGGTGAAGTGGGTAATGAAATGAATCTGGAGTATATCCTGAACACCAGCGAGCATGCCTTACTGTACGCCGGACCTAACGGATCCGATATTACAGAAAAGGTCAAGGCAAAACTGGGTATCCAATAATAATGATATCTAATTTCCTGCCCAAGAAACCGGGTCCAATAGGTGTCTTTGACTCAGGCTTTGGCGGACTGACCATCTTGGAAGGTATCCGCCAGCAACTTCCCCAATACGATTATATCTTCTTGGGGGATAATGCCCGTGCACCTTATGGAACCCGTTCCTTTGAAGTGGTGTATGACTTTACCTTACAGGCCGTACGCCGCTTATTTGAGCTGGGTTGCCACTTGGTCATTCTGGCCTGTAACACAGCGTCAGCCAAGGCGCTACGCAGCATTCAGGTCAATGATTTGCCTTATTTAGACCCGGACCGCCGTGTACTGGGTGTCATCCGCCCTACCGTGGAGCAAATTGGCAGTCTGACCCGCAATAATCATGTAGGTATTCTGGCTACAGCCGGAACAGTTCTGTCACAGTCGTACGACATCGAGCTGGGCAAGTTCTATCCCGGTATCGTGGTAAACAGCGTGGCATGTCCGATGTGGGTGCCGCTGATTGAGAATAACGAGTTTGACGGTCCTGGAGCAGACTATTTCGTCCAGAAATACCTGGATCAGTTGTTGACCAAGGATGGGGATATAGACACCATCATTCTGGGATGTACGCACTATCCTCTGCTGATGAATAAAATCCGGAAGTATTGCCCTTCGCATATCACATTGGTGCCTCAAGGCAAATACGTAGCTGACAGTCTGGCGCAATATCTGGACAGACATGAGCAGATCAACCGCCTATGCACTCGTGGAGGGACCTGTGAATACCTGACTACGGAATCTCCGGAGAAATTTATGGAGAGTGCAACGGTTTTCCTACATGAACAAGTACAAGCCCGGAAAATTGTTTTAGAATAAAAAAAGCGTGCTTTTCAGCACGCTTTCTTTGTTATTGTAGGAATTATTGTTTCTTTTCCTTTGTGTCGGTACGGGCCTCAACCACGTTGACTACATAGTCACCCAACTTCTCGCACTCGTTAATAATATCCATATAATAAACACCCAACTGATAGCTGTACTTATTGTTACTGATATCCAGTACATTCTGCTGCTTCAATTGCTTACGGTAATTATTAATCTCGTTCTCGATGTTGTAAGATGCCATAGCATCCTTCAGGCTACCGCTTGCCAGAACCTTGATCATCTGGGTCAAACTGCTATTGGTCAACTGGAACATCTGATAGATGTGATCCCACTGCTCCTGAGTGAAGCTTTCCTTATCCTCATGCTCGTGACGGAATGAACGGGACAGGTTGTAGCAGCTATCGCCGATACTCTCAATCTCACCGCACTCGTACAGCATAGAGCGGATCTTCTGCTTGGTCTCGGAACTCAGACGACCGTCGGATACATTATTCAGGTAGTTGGCAATCTCAATCTCCATATTGTCACTGATACCCTCATACTTCTCAACACGTGCAAACACCTTATTGAATTCCTTCTGGTCAGGATGCTGCATAAACTCGCTTACGATAGTGAACATACGCTGGGTACGGTCAGCGAAATGATTCAACTCCTTACGAGCCTCCAGAATACTCAACTCGGCTGTACTCAGAATACCACCGGTAATGAACTGCAAGCGGAAATCCTCGTCATCGTCATCCTCCTTAGAAGGAATGATACGGGTTACCAGCTTCTCGATAGGCTTGATGAACCAAATCAGAATAAGCACGTTACATACGTTGAATGCAGTATGGAATGTAGGCAGTACGAAGTTCAGCAAGGATGCATTCTCCTGAGCATAGGTTACATCGGTAGAAGCCAATACAGCATCATAACCTACAAAGCTACAAACGAAGTTGACGAAATATTTAAATATGCAGAGAATCCACAGCACACCGAACACATTGAACACCATGTGGGCCAACGCAGCACAACGTGCCTTAGGATTACCGGTCATAGCCGCAATGTTTGAAGTAACGGTGGTACCGATGTTCTCACCCATTACCAATGCAATACCCTGATAAATAGGCAGCGCACCGCTAGAGCACAGAATCATGGTGATAGCCATTACCGCAGCAGAGCTTTGTACACACATGGTCAAAACACCACCCAACAACAAGAACAGCAAGGTACTTCCAAAACCCCAGCCTCCGGTAGCAGCAAAGAAGTCCAGCACAGCTTGATTGTGACCTAAATCCATGTCGGCAGCATTCTCACGCAAGGTAGCCAGACCCAGGAACAGGAAGCAAAGACCGAAAACGAACTCACCTCCACTCTTCTTGGCACTGCTCTTGGCATATATCAACAAGATACCGAGAATGAAACAAGGGAACACCACGTCACCCATGTTGAAGTTGAAACCGGCTGACATAATCCACGCAGTCAAAGTGGTACCAATGTTGGCGCCCATGATTACGGAGATAGCCTGTGCCAAAGACAGCAAACCGGCATTAACGAAACTAACCGTCATAACGGTTGTGGCAGTAGAACTCTGAACAGCTGCTGTAACAAATGCGCCAGTCAGCAAGCCTGTTACTCTGTTGGTGGTCATGGCCCCTAAAACATGGCGCAACTGGGGACCAGCCATTTTCTGCAAACCCTCGGACATGATTTTCATACCATACATCAGCAACGCCAATGAACCGAGAAGTTTTAAAAAGACATAAATCGACATATCTTGTGTGATATAAAATGTAAATCCGTTGCAAAAATAGTAAAAAATATGAAAAATACACTATCTTTGCTCTCAAATTAAACGGGATATGCAGCAAAAGAACGTTCAATTGCAGAGTTTGAAACAAATTCAAAAACTCTCACCCCAACAAGTGCTTGAAGTCCGCATTTTGGAATTGAGCACTGAGGAGTTAGTGCAGCGTATAGAAACCGAACTTTTGGATAACGAGGCTCTGGGAAAAGGAGCAGAAGAGGAGGAAAACGAATTCACTCAGGATGAGGAGCAGGGAAGTGAGGATTCATTCGGTGCCTCGGAAGATGTACTGCGTGATCCAGAAGATGATTACGACAGCGGAAACAGTTCCTCCCCATCAGCCATGGATGTGGCCAGTTGGCAGATCCGAAATGAGGTGTCATTTAATGACCAACTCATGGAGCAGTTGGGCGAAGCCAGCCTGAGCGAAGACGAGGTGTTTCTAACCAAATACTTAATCGGTTCCCTGGAAGAAGATGGTCTGCTGCATAAGGATCTGCAAAAAATAGCGGACGAACTCTACCTGAATATGGGTGTTGAGGTTTCTCTGGAGGAGTTGGAAAACTGCCTGAAAGTTCTTCAGCAGTTCGAGCCGGCAGGAATAGGAGGACGTAACCTGCAGGAATGCCTGTTGCTGCAGGTGGAACGTCGCCAGTCGGATGCACTGAAACCGCTACTGACCGAGATTCTGTCCAATTACTTTGATGACCTGTGCGGGAACCGATGGGAAAAGATTGCCACGCAACTGCAGTTGGGCAAGGAAGAAGTGGAACGAATCCGGAAGGAAATGGGCAAACTCAATCCCCGCCCCGGAGGCAGCCTATTCACCGGAGGGCCAAATACAAACTCCATTCTGCCTGATTTTCTGCTGAGCGTAGAAGACGGACAAATCCAGTTGATGCTGAACAATGCCATTGTTCCGGCGTTGCATGTCAGCGAATCCTATACTCAAGCCATTGAAAAGGCCAGCAATGTAGCCAAGATGAGTAAGAAGGAAGGGGAAGAGCTGGCCTATATCCGTGACAAGATGGAGCGTGCACAGTCTTTCATCAATGCCATCCGCCAGCGCCATACCACTCTGCTGAATACCATGCGGGCCATCATTGATTGCCAGAAGGAGTATTTCCTGACCGGTGATGAAAGCGCCCTACGTCCGCTAACCATGAAAGAAGTGGCCGCCCTGGCCAAGGTGGATATCAGCACTGTCAGTCGTGTCTGCAACAGCAAATATGTGCAAACACCATACGGAACCTATCCGTTGAAGCGATACTTCATCGAAAGGTTTGCACCTAAAAAGAACCAGACGGATGAGGATATCACCACTCAAGAGGTAAGAGAAAAGCTAAAGGAGATTATTGATTCGGAAGATAAACAGGCCCCTTACAGCGATGCTAAGCTTCAGGCCCTGCTGGCAAAAGCAGGTTATGATATCGCCCGGAGAACGGTGGCCAAATACCGCGAGCAACTGGGATTGGAAAGCGGCAGAATGAGAAAGTTATTATAATTAAGGTAGAAAGAAAAGCAATGAACGAGAAAAATCTAATGTTACTGGCCAGAGGAATCACCTGGTTCTTCAGCCCCTTATGGTTGCCCACTATTGGCGTGACCCTACTGTTCCTGTTCAGCTACCTGAGAATCATGCCGATGTCCTACAAGTTTCTGATTGTGGTTACGGTTTATTGCTTTACCATTATGATGCCCAACACTTGCATCTTCTTTTACCGGCGTCTGAACGGATGGTCACTCCGGGAACTGAGTGCCCGTGAAAACCGCATTGTCCCCTATATCCTGTCCATCGCCTCCTACCTATTCTGTCTGATTTTGCTATATAACTTCAGGGTTCCGGGTTATATGACCGGTATTCTTGTCGCTTCTCTGTTGGCCATGCTGCTGTGTACCATCATTAACCTGTTCTGGAAAATCAGTGGGCATATGACCTCGGTTGGCGGTCTGTTGGGAGGCCTGGTCTGCTACGGTGAACTGTTCTCCTTCAATCCCATCTGGTGGATTTGCCTGGCCCTGTTCATGGGAGGCATTGTAGGCAGCAGCCGCATGATTCTGCGCCAGCATACCCTGGCCCAAGTCCTACTATCTGTACCCGTGGGGTTTGTCTGCGCCTTTATCGGCATATTCTACGGACAATTCTTTATTGATTATATTTATTATCTGATTATATTGAAATGAAACCGCTTGTTAGTATTATTATGGGCAGCACCAGTGATCTTCCTGTAATGGAGAAGGCTGCCAAATTCTTTGACGAGATGGAAATTCCATTCGAAATGAACGCCCTGTCGGCTCACCGTACTCCAGCCCAAGTGGAGGAGTTTGCCCGTACGGCACAAGAGCGAGGCCTGCAGGTTATCATAGCTGCTGCCGGCATGGCTGCTGCATTGCCTGGAGTCATCGCTGCCAACACTACTCTTCCAGTCATTGGTGTGCCTATCAAGGGCAGCGTACTGGATGGCGTAGATGCCATGTATTCCATCATCCAAATGCCTCCTGGCATTCCTGTAGCTACAGTAGGCATTAATGCGGCTCAGAATGCTGCAATCCTGGCCACCCAGATGATTGCATTGAGCAACCCAGAGGTAGCAACCAAGCTGAAGAACTTTAAGGAAAGCCTGAAAGAGAAGATCGTAAAGGCTAACGAAGACCTGAAGAAGGTGGAATTTAAGTTTAAGACAAATTGATGACAACAGCCAACAGACAACGGACTGTTTCTTAAATTATGACCGACATTTTTAATTATAGCAGGAGAAGCACTCACGAAGTAAATGTAGGTGTCACCCCAATGGGTGGAGACAACCCTATCCGTATTCAGTCCATGACCAATACGGTGACCCGTGACACCGACGCCTGCGTTGAGCAATCCAAACGAATCATTGCTGCAGGCGGTGAGTATGTTCGTCTGACAACCCAAGGAACAGCAGAAGCTGAGAACCTGCAGAATATCAATGCGGCCTTACGTGCCCAGGGTATTAATACCCCATTGGTGGCTGACGTGCATTTTAACCCTAAAGTAGCCGATGTGGCAGCCCACTATGCGGAAAAAGTGCGCATCAATCCCGGCAATTATGTGGATGCAGCCCGTACGTTTAAGCATCTGGAGTACACCGACGAGGAATATGCCCAGGAATTGCAGAAAATTGCAGACCGTTTTATCCCTTTCCTGAACATCTGTAAGGAGAATCATACAGCTATCCGCATCGGTGTGAACCACGGTTCACTGTCCGACCGTATCATGAGTCGCTATGGTGACACCCCGGAAGGCATGGTAGAGAGTTGCATGGAGTTCTTGCGCATTTGTGTTAAGGAAAACTTCAAGGACGTAGTCATCAGTATCAAGGCCAGCAACACAGTGGTCATGGTACGCACGGTGAGACTGTTGGCTCAGGTAATGGAGCAGGAAGGTATGGACTTCCCGCTGCATCTGGGTGTAACTGAAGCCGGTGATGGTGAAGACGGCAGAATCAAGAGTGCAGTAGGCATTGGCGCCCTGTTGGCCGACGGCTTGGGAGATACCATCCGCGTGTCCCTGAGCGAAGCCCCAGAAGCTGAAATTCCAGTAGCCCGTGCCCTACGCGACTATATCCTGCAGCGTCAGGGCCATCCTTGGATCCCTGCTGCTGAAGCCGATAACTTCGACTTTGTACACCCCACCCGCCGTGAGACTGTAGCAGTTGCCAATATCGGAGGTGATCAGGTCCCAGTAGTCATCAGTAGCCAGATGGGCAGTGAGCACGAACTGAACGAACAGTTCCGCCCTGATTATCTGTATTGCGGCAGTGAATTGCCTGAGAAACGGATTCCAGGCATGAAATACATCGTAGATGTGTCTGCATGGAAGGGCGAGGCAGACACCTATCCTGCTTTCTCGTCCTATACAGAGAACAGCATGCTGCACATGATGCATTTCTGTCCCTCACCCGTAAAGTTCCTGTTCGCCACTTATATCACTCTGAATGATGAGGTTCTAGCCTGTCTGAAATATCATCCGGAGATTGTGGTGATAGGCCAGAGCAATCATCCCAACCGTACCGGTGAGTTCCGTGCCATGATACACGAGATGACCCGTGCCGGACTGAAGAATCCTGTAGTGATTTTCCAGCATTATGCTGAATCAGAAAAGGATGAGTTGCAACTGAAAGCAGCTGCCGACATGGGTGCCCTGATGATGGACGGCCTGGTGGACGGTATCTATCTGCACAACCAGAACAGCGCCATTGCTTCGGATGTCATTGATGCTACAGCCTTTGGCATTCTGCAGGCAGCCCGCCTGCGTACCAGCAAGACCGAATATATCTCCTGTCCTGGATGCGGCCGTACTCTGTACGATTTGGAGGATACCATCAAGCGCATCAAAGCAGCGACCTCTCACCTGAAGGGACTGAAGATTGGCATCATGGGCTGTATTGTCAATGGCCCGGGAGAAATGGCAGATGCTGATTACGGCTACGTAGGAGCCGCACGCGGAAAGGTAAGCCTATACAAGAAAAAGGTTTGTATCGAAAAGAATATTCCTTCGGAAGAAGCGGTGGAACGACTGATTGATTTCATCAATAAAGACCTGCAATCCTAAAATAAAGGCTCCCAGAATTGGGAGCCTTTATTCTTTATAAGTCTTTAGGAGTATAAATGGTATCCCACCAAGTAGGATCATCCTGCAGCCATTTGGCAAACCAAGCCCAGATGGTGTTCTGCCACATGATTCGCTTGTCGTAATCCAATATATGGTGATCCTGTCCCGTTACCGCCACAAAAGCAGTCTCGCGGCCCAAGAGTTTCAGAGCTGTAAACATCTGGATACTCTCGCCCACAGGCACATTGGTATCGGCATCGCCATGTACAAACAGCAGAGGAGTGTGAATCTTATCGGCATTGAACAACGGGCTACGGTCTACATACAAATCCTTTCGTGTCCAAGGATAGCTGTTGGCCATACTGACCTCGCTATAGCTATAACCCCAGTAGCCTTCTCCCCAATAGCTGGTATGATCACTGATACCGGCATGGCTGATAGCAGCAGCAAAAATATCGGTCTTGGTCTGCAAATACTGGGTCATGAATCCGCCGTAGCTGGCTCCAATACAGCCGATTTTCTTCTCATTGACAAAGGCATGTTCCTTGCAGAACTGCTGAGTTCCCTCAATAATGTCCTGTGCAGGCCCTTCTCCTGCCGTATTCACATGACGGGCACTGAACTCCTGGCCAAAACCGGTAGCACCACTGGGTTCCACCACATACACCACATAGCCTAAAGCAGCATAAGCATGATGCGGATAACGACTTTCGAAATTACGGCTAGTAGGACTGCAACCGCCGTAATAGTTTACAATCATCGGATACTTCTTGTTCGGATCGAAATGAGGAGGGAGATAGAAACGGCCGTAAATGGTATCACCCCGGCTATTGGTAAAGTTCCAGGCATGACACTCTCCCAATTCCACGTCTTTCAACGTACGTGCGCTGATATCATCGGTCAAGGTGGATTTGAGTTTCTTTAAGTCCAGTGTATACACCCTGTCACTGTTACTGGCCCCCTGGCCATACCATACAGCACAAGGAGCGTTCTGCGCCAGGCTAAAGCCGCTGACCATATCCTCTGGCACCTCAATCTGCAGAATCTTTCCGTTGGTAGGATTCAAGCGATACAGACTGACATAGTCGCGATTCTCGGCTGTAAAATAAATCATACCATCGGCTGTACTCCACTCCACATTGCTAACTGCAGGATTGAAATCCTTGGTCAACGGACGGACATTGCGGGTAGCAAGATCCATCATATACAACTGATAGTCGTACTGATTAGGTATCTGATCAGGCTTCACATTCAGGCCAATACCCTTCAGTGCCTCGGGTGAACCGGTAAGCAAGACCTGCTTGCCATCAGGCGAGAAGGTTGCTCCCGACAAGAATCCGTCCTTTTCCACCAAAGGAGTCATCTGCAGGGTATTCACATCCATCAGATACAAGGTGGACAAAGTGGTGGGACGCTGTGTGAGTCGGGCCTCGCTCTTCATCACCAGTAACTGGGTTCCATCCTGTGAGATGTCGCTACAATAGATATTGTGATGACCAAAAGTCAGCGGTTGCATGATACCGGTCTTCAGGTCATACTTGGCCAAATTAGAACGGTTGCGCCAACCTGGCTGGCGGTCGTCTGGAGTCAACACCTGATAGATTTCCTTACGTTCCTTTGGACCTTCCTCATAGGTACTGTACAGCAGATAATCCTCACTTGGAGCAATCTGAAAACGTCCGGAAGGGATATGGTCTGCCAAAATATCCTGCGCTCCTGTTGCAGGATCAACTACCACCAGTTGCTGCCCATCCAATGAGTTGCGCTGGAAATAATAGCGGTTGCTACGTGGCATCCACTGGATACGCTCCGTGGTGGTTTGCTGACGACCAGTAGCCAATTCGGTAACAACACTACGGCGACTGCTTTTACCTCCCTCTAAAGTGGTGGTATAGCTGATGATGCTGTAACGTCCATCGGCAGACAGGCTGACACCACTGCAACGTTCACCCAGCAGTACATCCTTCAAGCCATACATGCGTCCCTGGTTGTCTGCCTGGGCAACCAATCCTTGTGGGTCATCTACAGTAACTTTCAAATTCTCGGCATGACCAGCCTGATTAAGGCACTGAATAAGCACCTGATGCGTGCCCGGCTCCAATTTTATACTACCGGAGGACGCTTTTCCGTCAACGAACACCTTACACTTCTCCACACCTTCCACCAGCAGTTTCACAGTGGCATAGCGTGTATTCTGCAAAGAAAATCCATAAACATTCAATGCATTACCCTCAGAAGGAAGCGCCACGGCACCCACAGCAACTTCGCTGCCCGACTTGAGCAACTGAGCCATCGGCTGATCCAGCATGGATTGTGCATTATACGCAGAGCCCTTAGCATCGGTGCTGTCGATAGCCACAGGAACCTGTACAGCAAAAGGACCGGCATGGCGCAAGGTCTTGATATCAATCTTTTCGGCATTTACTGACAAAGAAGCCAGCAATGCCAAACTTAACAGTTTTATTCTCATTTCCTTTAAAATTAACTCTTTCAGCGCAAAATTAAGGTAAAATCACGAGAATCAAAAATATTTGCAGTAACTTTGCCACCCTAAACAAATAGTTGAATATATGGAGACAACCCGTCAAAATAAGGTATCACGTTTGATACAGAAAGAGTTAAGCTTGATTTTTCAGGCCCAGACCCGCCAGATGCCAGGCGTACTGGTATCGGTCAGCGCTGTACGCATCAGCCCGGATATGAGTATTGCACGCACTTACCTGAGTGTTTTTCCAAGTGAACGTGCCGAAGAGATTATCCAAAATGTAAACAACAACATGAAGGCCATCCGCTTCGATCTGGGCACCCGCGTAGGCAAGCAATTACGCATTATCCCTGAGCTGAAGTTCTTTGTGGACGACTCACTGGACTATATCGATAACATTGACCGTCTGCTAAAGCAGTAACCCGTGAACTTTCCGTTTTACGTAGCCCGGCGCTATCTGTTTGCCAAGAAGTCGCACCATGCCATCAATATCATCTCTGGTATCTCGGTATGCGGTGTGGCGTTGGCTACCATGGCTCTTATCTGCACCTTATCGGTATTCAACGGCTTCCATGATATGGTGGCCTCCTTTTTTACCGCATTCGACCCTGAGCTTAAGGTCATGCCGGCAGAAGGTAAATACATGAAGCATGATGATGCCAAACTGCAAGCGTTGCGTGAGCACAAAGACATTGCAGTCCTAACGGAAACTTTAGAGGACAACGCCCTGATCATCAATGGCAACCATCAGACCATCGTAACCCTGAAAGGTGTTGAGGACAACTTCATAGAACTAACAGATATCGGCAATCTGCTGTATGGCGATGGAGCATTTCAACTGCATGCCGATGTACTGCAATACGGTATCCTGGGCATCCAACTGACCCAGCAGTTGGAAGTTAGCGCCCGGTTTGAAGAGCCTCTACAGGTTTATGCCCCCAAACGAGGAGCCAAAGTAAACATGGCCAACCCTGCAGCCAGTTTCAATCAGGCCAGTTTGGAATCTCCCGGCGTAGTATTCAGCACGATGCAGAGCAAATACGACAATCACTACGTACTAACCAGCCTGGAATTCGTCCGTTCCATCTTTGAGGCAGAGGGAAACCTGACAGCCCTGGAAATAGCTTGCCGGGAAGGAGCTGATGTCAATAGGGTGAAGAAAGACATTCAAAAGCAGTTGGGGAACGGATACCGGGTATTGGACCGCTACGAGCAACAAGCCGATATTTTCCGAATCATGGAAGTGGAGAAACTGCTCTCCTACCTGTTCCTGACCTTTATTCTTGTCATTGCCTGCTTTAATATCGTGGGTAGTCTGAGTATGCTGATTATTGATAAAAAGGCAGATGTCACCACACTCCGGAACATGGGTGCCAGTGACAGTCAGATTTGCAGCATCTTCCTTTTTGAAGGCCGACTGATATCCACATTCGGAGCAGTGGCCGGCACACTTTTGGGCATTTTGCTCTGTTGGGGACAGCAGACTTTTGGCTGGCTCAGTTTGGGCGACTCAAGCGGCAGTTTTATCGTGGATGCCTATCCGGTAAGTATACACGCCTGGGATGTGATCCTAGTCTTTATAACCGTGACCCTGATAGGCTATCTGTGTGTTTGGTATCCGGTACGATACCTCAGTAGAAGATTATTATAAAAAATGCGCGCTTTTCCGCACGCATCATCTATAGCAGTTTAAATTCATAACCCTCACTAATCAGCCATTCTAGAGCAGAAGGCAATATCTCACGCAATTTATCTATGCTCTTGAGGGAATCGTGAAAAGTGATAATACTACCGTTGCGGGTATATCGCTTGACATTTCCCAATACTTCCTGTGCAGTTAGTCGCTTACTGTAATCCCGGGTCACCACATCCCACATTACAATCGTATAATGCTTCTTCAACACATGGTACTGCAGCCATCGCATCCATCCATGTGGAGGACGCATCAAGTTGGTATGCAACAAGTCATTCGCTTTATCTGTATTAGCCAAATAATTCTTACTGAGGTATTTTAAACCACTGATATGATTATAGGTGTGGTTGCCGATACGGTGACCATGGTCAACGACCAACTGGTACTCCTGCGGATGCTTACGGACATTATCACCTACCATAAAGAAGGTTGCCTTAATACCATAATGCTCCAACGTTTCAATTATAAAAGGAGTTGCCTCTGGAATCGGGCCGTCATCAAAAGTCAGATACACTGCCTTTTGATGACGGTCCATTCTCCATAAAGCTTCAGGATAAAGCCAACGGAGGAATATTGAAGGTTGTTCAATGATCATTCTCTACCAGCCCGTACCTGATATCCTTGCAATATAGCCTGCAACTTAGCATCGAAGAACTTTGATTTCTGAGCGTCAACAGACTCAAGACTTTCGACACACTCGTTCAAGACACTCATGTAATAGCGGATATCGCTACCAGCCAAACGGTAGTCGTCCAATGACAAGAAATAGGTGCAATACTGTGAAGCATTCTCTGCCATTTCAGCATAAAGATTAGCAGCCTCTTCCTTGTGTCCAACTGCAGCCCAAGCCTTTGCCAAATCCAATGAACCGGTCTGATGTGAGTGAGGAATAGATGCAGCAGGCAGCATTTCCTCGCAATACTTCAGAGCCTTCAAAGCCTTGTCGTTCTGGCCTTCAGCAACCAACTGGTTAACCAAGATGCTGAACATGCGGCGATGGGTTCCGCACATACGCAAAACAGTCTCATCCAGATACAAGCCTGGTACATTTACACCGCCAAACTTATAACGGGTCATCAAGTTGTCATACATCTTATCGGTATCCACTGCATGCTCATTGGAGCTGTTGCCCAGCTCAGCCCAATTGAATGGGGTAATGCGGTAAGCCAAGCCCTCCTGAACAAAGTAATCATCCATACCCAAATGGTTCTCAGTGCCAACAGTAATAGCCATATACATTGGACGAGACCAGTTGCTATTGGCCATCATCTCCAACATCATCAGCTCGCTCTTATACAAGCCGCGCTTACGCAGAGGGAGAACCATCTTGTCTGGAATGGAATCAGGAACCATCATTCCACTCTTGCGGATAGCCTCCTTGTCCAATGTAATCTCGATGGTATCGGTAGGGATATAATGCATCTCAGGATTCAGCACCCAATGCTTCAGAATATTCTTCAATTCGAAAGGATTCTCGCCCAAGCCCTTGGCAGCCTCAACCGGATGCTCATGATAGAACTGAAGCACACCCTCCTTCATTTCCGGACGAACCTGAACATATTCATTGGTACCAGAAACATAGTCCAAACGGTCCCAGTTGATCGGCAAACTTGGAGATTCATAACTTGGACGGCGCATCTGATCAATATACCAATCGGTCTGCAGATAAGAAAGATTGCAAACGCGTGCATCGGTACGGAATCCCTCTACATCCTGATTGTACCACAGTGGGAAGGTATCGTTATCACCGTTGGTAAAGATGATAGGATTGCCCTCGTCAGGAAGAGTCATCAGGTAATTCTGACCAAAGTCACGGCAAGTATAACGGCCACTACGGTCGTGGTCATCCCAAGTCTGGCTTACCATCTGTAAAGGAACCAACAGGCAAATGGCACCAACCACTGACGAAATAACAACGCTCTCCTTCTTACAGAAATGCTTTACACAGTCGATAACAGCCAATACACCTAAACCAATCCAGATTGCAAACGCATAGAACGACGCTGCGTAGGCATAATCACGTTCACGAGGCTGATTTGGAGTCTGATTCAAATAAAGGACGATGGCAATACCTGTCATGAAGAACAGGAAGAATGTCACCCAGAACTGCTGTATACCACGGTCACCCTTATAGGCTTGCCAGAACAATCCCAGCAAACCCAGAAGCAATGGCAAACAATAGAACACATTATGTCCCTTGTTCTCTTTCAGCACATCAGGCAATAAGTTCTGGTCACCATACATCAGGTTATCAATGAAACTGATACCGGTAATCCAGTTGCCATGCTCTGACTCGCCAAAACTCTGAATGTCGTTCTGGCGACCGGCAAAGTTCCACATGAAATAACGCCAGTACATGAAGTTTAACTGATACTGGAAGAAGAAGCGGATATTATCCCACTGTGTAGGCAACTTAATCATGTTATTCTCCGGGTCGCAAGGGTTGTCATTGCTGACATAATGACCTTCTACACCACCCAGGATATCCTCGTAAGATGCTGCATGCTGATCAGACCAGATACGAGGGAAAAACATCATCTGATTGCTTGGATAAATATAGTCTGTCTTACGACGGACAATTTCGTACGAATCCTTCTCTTCAGGATTGGCCTTTTCATGGCGCTGATAAACCGGCTGGCCCTCTACAGACTGAGCCACACAATACTGCGATCCGTCACGGTCAACCACCTTATACTGCACCTGACTAGCATAAGTCTGGCCATAGAACAGCGGACGGGTACCATACTGCTCACGTCCCAGATATTCGCCCAAAGTGAAAATATCCTCTGGCGAGTTCTGGTCCATTGGAGTGTTTGCAGTGGAACGAATTACAATGACTGCATACGAGCTATATCCTACCATAATCATGAACAGGCATAAAACTGCTGTGTTCATGATGCGGTAAGTAATGACATCCTGCTTTTTCCAAAGCAAGAAAGCCAAGATACCCAAGACCAGGATGGCAGATACCACGCAAATGGTTCCGTAATCATAAAAAGGAATACCCAGCAATGTGACACTCAACAAGAATGATATATTTGCACGTAAACGGCTTTTGGCCTGATAGCTTTCGAAAATAGCCCAGACTACCACAGCAAACAACAATGCAATATACACATACAGACCGGTGTTGAAAGAGAAGCCCCAATCGTTAACAAAGAGCAATTCGAACCATCCTCCGACCTTAACGATTCCAGGCACGATTCCATACAATACTGCGGCCACTAAACCGGCACTCACAGTCAGTGCAAACAGGCTACCCTTCAGTGTTGCATTTGGATTATTCTTATAATACCACACCAAAACGATGGCAGGGATACACAAAAGGTTCAGCAAATGGACGCCAATACTTAAACCTGTCAGATAAGCAATAAGAATCAACCATCGGTCGCTGTGCGGATCTTCCGCCTGATCTTCCCATTTGAGAATCAGCCAGAAAACGACAGCAGTAAACAATGAGGAATAGGCATAAACCTCACCCTCAACAGCACTGAACCAGAAAGTGTCACTCCAAGTATATGCCAATGCACCTACAATACCAGCGGCCATGATGCCGATAGTCTGCAACAATGACGGCTCTTCATCATGCATGCATACCAAGCGCTTTGCCAGATGGGTAATGCTCCAAAACAGGAACAAGATACAGCCCGCACTCAACAATGCCGACATCATATTTACCATCAGTGCCACCTTACTTGGATCGCTTACAAACTGAGAGAACAAGTTTGCTGTCAGCATGAAGAAAGGTGCGCCAGGCGGGTGGCCCACTTCCAACTTAAAAGCGGTAGAGATAAATTCCGGGCAATCCCAGAAACTTGCGGTCGGCTCAACAGTAGAGCAATAGGTAAAGGCCGCAATTAAAAATGTAATCCAACCGGTCAGGTTGTTTACCAGATTATACTTTTTCATTGTTATTTTATTTTCGAGTTGCAAAGATACTGAAATCCGCAGTATTATAATATGTTTTTAATTTTTTTTAGACAACGGACATCAGGCTGTTGCTACTGATTATCACCTGAGTTTCTGTGAAGAATGTTTTTACCGTGATGGCAGCCCAATATACGGTGAGGCAAATGGCCATGTCCCAACAATTCGATCGGACAACCGAACCTCTCCTCCAACCACTGTCCAGACACACGAGTATCAGGATGATAGTCGAGTGTTTCATTCACACACGCCACAGTCTTTACATTCTGTAAAATAGTACCAATATCATGACTGACCAAAATGATGGCACTCTCACGGTTGATCTCATTCAGCAACTGATAAAGGCGCTCTTCAAAACGCATATCCAGATAGGTGTTTGGCTCGTCCAAGATAACCACATGAGGATGCTGGACTATGGCACGGCCCAAAAGTACCCGTTGCAACTGGCCGCCACTCAGTTCACCGATTTGACGTTTCTCCAGTCCTTCCAGGCCCATCTGGGTTATAACTTCCGATACGCGTTCTTTCTGTCCGGATGTATAATCGCGCAAAAAAGGTTTCTCCCGGTAAAGACCACTCAAGATAACCTCATGGACAGAAATGGGGAATTTCTTGTCTATCTGACTGTATTGCGGAAGATAGCCTATGGTGATTCTTGATACCGGCTGGTCATCCTGATAAAACTGAATTTTACCTGATGAAGGCTTAAGCAATCCCAGAATTACACGCATCAAGGTTGTCTTTCCACCACCATTGGGACCAATTACGCCCAGGAAGTCCCTTTCATAAACAGTCAGATTGACATCCTTAAGAACAGGTTTCTGGCCATATCCAGCCTGGATATTCTGAAGTTCAATTAGTCTGTTCATGGTTTCAGGGACTCAATAATTTTCAGCATCTGGTTGTTCCAATCGTAACTGAGAGGATTGATTGGCACCAACTGAGCACCGATTTCCTTGGCCAGGGTCTCAGCATTTTGGATATTAAACTCTGCCTGGATAAATATCGTACGGACCTCATTTTCACGGCACTGCTTAACCAATGACTCCAGTTGTGAAGGTGAAGGTTCCTTTCCACCCTCCTCTATGCTAATCTGGCGGATTCCATAATCTCTGGCAAAATAAGTAAGTGAAGGATGATAAATAGCAAATGCTGGCTGAATACCCTGAGCACATTGCTGTCGGATGGCACTATCAGTCTGCATAATTGTTTTTTCCAACTCCATCAAGTTGTGCTGGTAATCCTCGGCATGTTCCGGGTCCATCTGGCAAAAGGCAGAACAGATGTTACGGGCCATCTGCAGAGCATTTTTAGGAGTAGTCCAAATATGCGGGTCAACACCCTCCTCGTCTTCATCATCATCCCCGTCTCCGTCATGATGATGGTGATGCCCCTCTATCAACTCTACACCTTCGCCTGTATTATAAAATGTCACATTTGCTGCATTTTCCTTTATATTGTCCAGCCAATGCAGTTCAAAGCCCAAATAACCAACGGCAAAGTAAGCCTGGCTGCCACTGAGCTGAACCAATTGCACAGGTGTGGGGTCATAAGTCTCGGGACTGCTTCCTTCGGGAACCATGGTTACAACCGTCCAATCGGGCCCTGCAACCTGCTCAGTCAGATAGCGCAATGGCTCGATAGTCACAAAGACCGTATTCTTATTTGTTTTTGCAACAGGAGAGCATCCGGAAAGGATGCAAACCACAAATGCTAACCAAATTATATATTTCATTTTCATTAAAACCAAATTTTAGGAACAAAAGCACACACACTATACAAAAGAGCCCGGCTGACAATCAAGGCAAAAAGTACTTTATACTTATTTGCCCGCATCAAGCCTAGGGTGATGGAAATACCATTTCCAATTATGGGCAAAAAAGAAAAGACAGCCATCCAGGCCCCCCGATTGTCTACGAATCTTTTAGCTCTTTCCAATGTTTTCTGTTTAACTCCAATTTCATGCAACCATTCCATCTTTCCCAAATAACCCAAGAAGAAGCAAGTCATGCATCCACAAACACTTCCCAGTGTTCCACAACATACCAGCGTAGTGGGATTAAGCCCTGCTGCAGACAAAGCTGCCATCACAATCTCAGCATTGAACGGAACTGCCGTACCTGCCAAAAAAGCGGCAACTGCCATGCCCCAATATCCATATTGGATTAGTAGTTCAGTAACGGCATCCATAGATTCATCGTAATTATTGCAAACAATAATAATAACGCGATCACAAATATCGCCCTCGGCACCTTTCCATTTGCCAGAGTGAAATAATGAGCAATCAAAGGACTACTGTTCGTTATCAGCAAGATCAGCATAACCTGGACATATTGAGGGAAAGCCAGCACCATGCCCACCAAAACCCAAGTCATCCAAGACATGAAATAATAAAACATGCGAGTGCGGATCTTATCCTTGTAGCTGAAACGGAATACATGAGCTATGGATATGACATCTAAAATGACAATCCACACAAAGAGACTAATCTGCGGGACTGTCACCTGACGATAGGAATCGAAAGACCATTCGATTTTCGACAGGAAATAATCCTGCATAACAGGAAGTGTGTCCGTCAAGAAGCCAAGGCTCCCCCCAATCCACAGTGGAGTGAGCAGTCCCAATAGCATAGCAATAAATGAGCGCGAATTCATCGCCTGGAACCATGCAAATGCTATTGCGAGAGGAATAGCTAGAATTACAACCTGAGGGACAAAAATAGAACTGATACCTAAACAAAGGAAAGCATTAAATGTCCCACCAGATGTACTTTGCTGCTGATAAGCATGAAACAGCGAGTGGTAGATCAGAATAAAACACAATGCAACAACATGTGCCCATTGTAATCCATGAAGCGACAGGCACGAAGCCCAAAGTAGGACAAACGTTGCAGACACCATGCGGGACCTCACACGCAACAAAACGAAAGCATTATTCAATTCCATCATTAATGCTGTACATGACAGGCAAATGATGAAGCCCAATGCCATATTCAATTGGGACGTAAGGCCATGAAAGAACCACAAGAGAAAACTCAGCACAAAGGCTACCGGCAGTAAAAAACTGCTGGTAGCCACTTTATTCTGTAAGTATCTCTGTGTGGACATGGTTAGACAAGATTACAGGTCTGCACCAATATCACTACGGAAATATTTCTTCTGGAATTCAATTTTCTGAGCCTGTGAGAAACTTTGAGCTAATGCTTCAGCCTTGTCCTTTCCATAACTGCTGACAGCAATTACACGTCCACCGTTGGTCACAACCTGACCATCCTTCAATGCTGTTCCTGCGTGGAATACAATGCTATTCTCCACCTGATCAATGCCAGTAATTGGGAAACCCTTCTCGTATGCCTGTGGGTAACCTCCACTAACCAACATCACGCATACAGCAGAACGCTCATCAAACTCCAAGGTCTTCTCATTCAGGTTGCCTGCAGCAACACCCTCAAACAGTTCAACCAAATCGCTCTTAATACGCAACATTACAGATTCTGTTTCTGGGTCACCCATGCGGACATTGTATTCGATAACCATAGGTTCGCCCTTCACATTGATCAGACCAAAGAAAATAAATCCCTTGTAGTCAATGCCTTCTTCAGCCAATCCCTCTACGGTAGGGCGGATGATACGGTCCTCAACCTTCTTCATCCATTCAGCATCTGCAAATGGAACAGGGCTGACACTACCCATACCACCGGTATTCAAACCAGTATCGTGTTCACCAATTCGCTTGTAGTCTTTGGCCTCCGGTAAAATCTTATAGTTCTTGCCATCGGTCAAAACAAAGACAGAACACTCAATACCGCTTAAGAACTCCTCAATGACAACCTGAGCAGAAGCCTGTCCGAACATACCACCCAGCATTTCTTTCAGTTCTTTCTTTGCCTCTTCCAGAGTTGGCAGAATCAATACGCCTTTACCGGCACACAAACCGTCAGCCTTCAGGACATAAGGAGCCTCCAGTGTCTCCAAAAATTTCAGTCCCTCTTCCAAGGTATTGCCGTCGAATGTCTGATAAGCCGCTGTAGGAATTGCATGACGCTGCATGAAACCCTTTGCAAAATCCTTACTGCCTTCCAGAACAGCTCCCTGTTTGCTTGGACCAATTACTGGAACATTTGCCAACTGAGCATCCTGCTTGAAATAGTCATAAATACCTTTTACCAGTGGATCCTCAGGACCAACAACAACCATGTCAACACTCTGCTCCAAAACAAACTGCTTGATGGCATCGAAATCGTCCGCCTTCATTGCAACATTCTCACCAACTCCAGCTGTTCCGGCATTGCCAGGAGCAATAAACAGTTTCTCTACTTTTGGGCTCTGGCTAATCTTCCAAGCCAAGGCATGCTCACGGCCGCCTGAACCTAATAATAATATTTTCATTGTATAAGTTATTTCAAATAATCATCAAAATACTGAGTGATTCGGGTGTACAGATGTACGCGGTCACGACCGCCCATATTATGACCATCACCCGGATAGATAAACAAATCAGGCTGGGTTCCTGCATTAATACAAGCACGGACAAATGATAATGTGTGCTGTGGTACACAGGTTGGGTCGTTACCACCGATAATCAGTTGCAGTTTTCCCTTCAAATCCTTTGCGCGAAGAGTCAGGTTATTGCCATCATAACCCTCTGGATTAGTCTGAGGAGTGTCCATATAACGCTCACCATACATAACCTCATAATAAGCCCAGTTGATAACCGGACCGCCAGCAACACCCACCTTAAAGGTGTCGTTGTAAGTCAGCATCAAATCTGTAGTCATGAAACCGCCAAAACTCCAGCCATGAACACCGATTCGGTTTTCATCCACATAGCCCAAAGATTTCAGCAATTCCACGCCCTTCATCTGGTCTTTCATTTCTTCTGTACCCAACTTACGGAAAGTAGCATTCTCAAAATTCAATCCACGGCTATCACTTCCACGGCCATCAACCGTTAACATGACATAACCCTTCTGAGCCATATACAAATCCCAACCGCCTGCAGCATAATTGCGGGTATTGGTAATCATCTGTGCATGAGGACCGCCATAAACATAGATAATTGCAGGATATTTCTTGTTAGGATCATAATTCAATGGCTTAATCAAACGGTAGTACAGATCTGTCTGACCATCAGCAGCCTTGATGGTACCCACGGTTACTTCTGGGAGATTCAACGCATCCATTGGATTGCTGGCAGTCATAATATTCAAGGTCTTTACCTTACCTACCAATGGCAGAACATCAATGTTACGGGCAATCTTAGCTGAAGTATAGTTATCCAACAGCCATTTGCCACTCTCCGACAAAGATGCACGGTGAGAACCTTCCTGAGTACCCAACTCGCGCTGCTTGCCTGTTAACACATTAACAGCCATCAAAGTAAAGTCGATAGGAGTTACTGCTGTTGTCTGCAGTACGATTTCCTTGGTAGATGGAGAGAAACCGACAAAACTCTTAACCATCCAGTCGCCCGAGGTTATTGGAGTAACCTTAACGTGCTCGATGCACTTTCCACCAGCAGCACAATCCTGCCATTTACCTTCCTGCTTCTGAGCCAAATCAAAAAGATACAGGTGATTGTATCCATCTCTTTCTGTCTGATAGATAAACTTATTATTATCCCAAGGCAAGAAAGTCAGCGGATGCTCTGGCTCCACATATTTAGGATGTGTTTCCTCATACAGAACTGCCATCTTCTCACCTGACTGTGCATCGTATTGAATCAGCTCTGCATGGTTCTGGTCACGATTCACCTCAATGACAAAAACGCTCTTCTCATCAGGGCTCCAACTTACATTAGTGAAATAACGGTCAACAGGATCTGCAGTCTTCAAGTATACGGTCTGCTGAGTTTCCGGATTATATACGCCCACCTTTACCACATGACTGGTCATACCAGCCATAGGATACTTGTCGGGGACCAATGTCGCAATTCGGGTTGAAATATCTACCTGAGGATAATCAGTAACCATTCGCTCATCCATCCAGTAGAATGCCAACAGATTACCCTTTGGACTCCAGAAGATACCTTTCTTGATACCAAACTCATCGCGATGCACACTCTGGCCACAAAGAATACCTTTAGGCTCATTTGTCACCTGAATTTCACGGTCGCCAGAGAACACAAACAAATTGTTCTCACGGGTATAAGCTGCACGCATGGTCTGCTGGGCAACATCTACATTCTGAGTGCCTTGCAATGGAATAGCGGCCTCTACAGCATGTGAATCCAAATTATAGGCAACCATATGGGTGGAAGTGCGGAACAAGGCCTTATTTGCACCGGCAATAAATCGGGTACTGCTGAAACTACCCAGATTACCCAATCCCTGCTGCTTAAGCAGAGTCTTAACCTCATCCAACTGTAAGAATGGAGTGTCTGAGCCATTCTTCAAATCTACGGTTAACAGGGCATCATTACCCAGTTTCACCAACTTGTCACCCCACCAAGCCAAATTCTGGTTCTCGACTTGCAAACTGGACGTCTGTCTGCCACCAGGCATTACATCCTCCAATGTAAAGCTTCTCTTCTCTTGTGCTATACCCGGCATAACCATTCCGAAAAGGGCCAAAGCCAATCCTATTAATCTTTTCATATATTTATTCCTCTTTCTTTCCAAACATTCTTTTACGATCCTCACGTCGCTGCTGACGGTTATCTTTTGCTCCATCCTTGCGGAAAGGCTTGCGACCTCCGTCCTTATGGAATGACTTCCGTTCACCTTCCTTACGGAAAGGCTTATCATCCTTGCGGAAAGGCTTACGCTCACTTCTCTCTGAAGACTCTTTTTCTCTCTGTTCTTCACGCAACTGAGCACGACGTGCCTTACCATACTCCAAACGTTCACGTTCAGCAGCCTTACGTCGACCCACAGCCTTACGGTAACGTGCTTCCAGTTCATCAGTTGGATCATATTCACTCAAGCTATCCAGCAAACTCACAGGTTCCTCATTTTCATGTCTTGGAGCCTGGCGTTTATCTGTACGGAATAACTTACCCTTCAATGGCTTACTAAACATTGGGCGCTCAGACTTATCCAATTCCGCACCCTCTGCACGGAATGACTTGAAGCGGCCCTCAAACATTTCATACTTGCGGAATTCACATTCCAAAGCACCATTATATAAAGGAATACGGACACTTGGCTTTAAACCAATCTTAGCGAAGCATTCCTCACGATAGCTTAACACCCATGCATCATTTCCTCTAAATTCGTGTTTGAATTTAGAACCAATCATCTCATACAAGCCCAAAAGGTCATCGGTAGAAATACGCTCACCGTAAGGAGGGTTGGTTACGATAATGCTCTTTTCTGAAGGTTGGGTGAATTCTGCAAAATCACGCACATCCAAGGTAACATCCTGACTTACACCAGCAGCCTTCACATTACGCTGAGCAATAACATTGGCCTGCTGTTTGATGTCATAGCCATAAATGTGGTGATTGAAATCACGCTCCTGGCTGTCATCATTGTAAATTTCCTCCAACAAGTCAGCATCAAAGTCATTCCACTTCTCAAATGCATATCCCTGACGGAAGACGCCCGGAGCAATATTTCTGGCAATCAGCGCAGCCTCAATAGGAATTGTACCCGATCCGCACATTGGATCTATCAAATCGCATTCACCATTCCAACCCGTCATCAACAACATACCTGCTGCCAAAACCTCGTTCAGAGGAGCCTCAACAGCCTCCTGGCGATAGCCGCGACGATGCAAGGACTCGCCCGAGCTATCCAAGGACAGGGTACAGGATTCCTCTGCGATATGAATATTGACATATAAATCAGGATTACTGATTTTAACATTTGGACGATTGCCAGTCTTCTCGCGGAAGTAATCCACAATGGCATCCTTCACGCGGTATGCCACATACTGAGAATGGCGGAACTCATTGCTGAATACAACGGCATCAACACTGAACGAACGGTTTTCGTCCATGATACTGCTCCAATCCACAGCCTTAACAGCTTCGTAGACCTCATCTGCATTATGTGCCTGAAAATGCTTTATAGGCTTTAAGATACGCAATGCAGTACGCAAACTGAAGTTTGCACGATAAAGCATAGCCTTATCACCCGTAAAAGACACCATACGGCGTCCTATCTGTATGTTATTAGCACCCAGTGCGGTCAGTTCCTTGGCCAGAACCTCTTCCAAACCCTGGAATGTTTTAGCTATCAGTTCAAATTCTTCCATGTATATTTCTTTTCTAATTGTTTTCTATTAAAAGCAACTCTGTCCACCATCTTTCACGATTACAAATGGCTGTTTTTTGATGCGTTCCTGCAAAAGTTCCTCGCTGTTTCTGAGAACATACAGTTTATCACTTGGGCGAATTTTCTCTGGAACCTTAATGGAAACACGAACACCTTTCTTAACCACATCCACAGGCTTTAAATTTACCCGAGCCTCTTCTAGAGTCATAAATAAAGCACCGGTTGTAGGTCCCGTGATGAGCAATTTGTCCCCCACCTTAATATCGCAGGCTTCCATCTGAAATTCGGCAACACCGATATTACTGAAATATTTAATGCCCTTTCCTGCATATACCTTCTTCTCGGTAGCCTCGGAACCATATCGCTCACTCCATTCGCCCAAAGTCTGGCCTAAATAGTAGCCATCCCAGAAACCACGATTGAAGACTGTACGTAAACGGTCGTCCCACTGTTTGCTGACATCCTCACACCACTTCCCATCCAGCACATCCTGGATAGCTTCACTATAGCATTCCACTACAGTACGGACATATTCAGGTCCACGGGCACGCCCTTCAATCTTGAACACTCGGACACCGGCTTCCATCATCTGATCCATGAAACCAATGGTCTTCAAATCCTTTGGGCTCATAATGTACTTGTTGTCCACCTCCAGCTCCATGTCACTTTCCTTATCCTTGACAATGTACTGGCGACGGCACAATTGCATACATTCGCCGCGGTTGGCACTTCTACCCAGATTATTCAGGCTAAGATAACACTTACCGCTGACGGCCATGCACAAGGCACCGTGGCAAAACATCTCTATACGGATAAGTTCACCTTTAGGGCCCTTAATCTGTTCTTCCTGGATTGCATCATAGATTTCACGCACCTGTCTTAAGTTTAGTTCACGGGCCAGCACCACGACATCTGCAAACTGAGCATAGAAACGAAGTGCCTCAACATTACTGATGTTTAATTGCGTAGAAAGATGAACTTCCTGTCCCACCTTATTACAATAAGTCATAACAGCCACATCACTGGCAATCACAGCCGAGATGCCAGCTTCCTTGGCAGCATCAATGATGGTATGCATCAGCGCAATATCCTCACCATAAATAATGGTATTTACCGTCAGGTAGCTCTTAATGCCATGTTCGTTACAAGTCGCAGCGATTTCACGCAAATCATGTATAGTAAATGTGCTTGCAGAATGTGCACGCATATTCAGGTTCTCAATACCGAAATAGATGGAGTTGGCTCCTGCCTTAATGGCAGCTCCGAAAGATTCGCGACTGCCGACGGGTGCCATTATCTCAAATTCGTCTCTTTTCATGGAAAAAACTTTTGTGTCCGCAAAATTACTACAAATTCCCCAAATTGTCGTACTTTTGCCAAAAATTAGTAATTCATGAAGATAGGAACGATAGATTTAGGCAAAAGACCCGTAGTTTTGGCCCCTATGGAGGACGTAACAGATATGGGATTTCGCTTGATGTGCAAACAGATGGGTGCATCCATGGTATACTCAGAGTTTGTATCGGCAGACGCCTTGATCCGCTCAGTAAACAAGTCACTTCAGAAACTCTCTATCCATGAAGATGAAAGGCCTGTAGCCATACAGATTTATGGAAGAGATGTGGCATCAATGGTAGAGGCTGCACGAATTGTTGAAGAAGCCCATCCTGATGTATTGGACATCAATTTTGGCTGTCCTGTAAAACGGGTAGCAGGAAAAGGCGCTGGCGCTGGCATGCTTCAAAACATCCCCTTATTACTGGAAATCACCAAGGCGGTAGTGGATGCCGTTAAGATTCCTGTGACGGTGAAGACACGTTTAGGATGGGATGACAGCCACAAAGTAATTGTCGAGTTAGCGGAGCAGCTCCAAGATTGTGGCATTCAAGCATTAACCATCCACGGAAGGACAAGAGCTCAAATGTACACAGGCGAGGCAGATTGGTCGCTAATCGGCAAAGTGAAAGAGAATTCCAGAATGCGTATTCCTATTATAGGAAATGGCGATGTCACCACCCCAGAACGAGCCAAAGAATGTTTTGATAAATATGGAGTGGATGCTGTGATGGTGGGAAGAGCCAGTTTTGGAAGACCTTGGGTGTTCAAGGAAATGAGGCACTACCTTGACACCAATGAGTTGCTGGATAACCTCACCTTTGATTATAAGATGGATGTCTTACGAAGTCAGGTAATACAAAGCGTTGAGCGAATTGATGAATACCGGGGTATTCTCCATATCCGTAGACATTTAGCCGCTACACCTTTATTTAAAGGATTAAGCAACTTCAGGGAAACGAGAATCCGGATGCTCAGGGCTGAAACCGTTGACGAACTATTTTCTATTTTTGATGAGATAAAAAAGAATTGGGGAGAGTGATAAGCACTCTCCCCAATTTATTTGTAGACTTTACTTGTCTTACTTAGCAGGAACTTCCTCAACTGCATCAGCATCCTTGATGCGACGACCCATGGTGATGTAAGCAACAGGGGCAGCAATGAACAATGATGAGCATGTACCGATAATTACACCCAGAATCATTGCGAATGCAAAGCTACGGATACTGTCACCACCCAGGATGAAGATACACAGCAATACTACCAATGTAGAAACAGAAGTATTGATGGTACGAGCCAAAGTAGAGTTCAATGACTGGTTGAACAGATCCTGACGGTCACGCTTTGGATACAGAGTGAAGAACTCACGGATACGGTCGAAGATAACCACCTTATCGTTGATAGAGTAACCGATAGCGGTCAGAATAGCACCGATGAAGGTCTGGTCAATATCCAGTGAGAATGGCATCCAACCATAGCAGATTGAATATGCACCTATAATTAATAAGGTATCAGAAGTCAATGCGATGGTAGAACCTACAGAATATGCCACATTGCGGAAACGAACCAAAATGTAGATAAAGATAGCAGCCAAAGCCAAGATGACAGAGATGATAGCTCCGTAAGTGATATCCTCAGCAATAGAAGGACCTACCTTCTGTGAAGAAATCAAAGAACCACCAGCACGGTTATCATAGTCACGGAACTGATCGATTGAAACACCTTCACCTAACAACTTACCCTCTTTAAAGGTGTTGTACAGGAACTCTTCAATCTTATTATCAGCCTCACGGCTCTCATCATGAATCAGGTAGTTGGTAGATACACGGACAGTATGACCGTCATTACCCAAAGCGATACATGACAATGAAACAGCCTCACCGCTCTCCTGAGACAAAGCATCGATCTTAGCATTCAGCAGAGCACGAACCTCCTCAGGAGATACAGTATTCTCGAACTGAACAACCATGTTACGACCACCGGTAAAGTCGATAGACTTACTCAAACCACGGATAGCCAATGAACCGAATGCAATCACCAACAATGCACCGAAGATTGTGAATGACTTCTTAGCATTACCCATGAAGTTGAAGTTGGTACCCTTCATCAGGTTCTTAGACAAACCTGTTACGAAGGTCAGGTTCTGCCACTTATCCTTATATATAAAGTGCTCGTAAACGATACGGGTCAGGAATACCGCAGTGAAGAATGAGCAGATGATACCCACAATCAGAGTGGTAGCGAAACCACGGATAGGACCAGTACCGAAGTAGAACAAGATAATACCTGTGATGATAGAGGTCAAGTTTGAGTCGAAGATGGCACTCAACGCATTGCTGTAACCCAAACCTACAGCCTCGTTCAGTGGCTTACCGTTTGACAACTCCTCCTTGGTACGCTCGTAAATCAACACGTTAGCATCCACAGCCATACCCAGTGACAATACCATACCGGCAATACCACTCATGGTCAATGCTGCCTGGAAGCTGGTCAGAATACCCAGAGTAAAGAAGAAGTTGACAATCAAAGCACAGTTAGCAACCATACCTGGGATAACACCATACATAGCGCACATGTAAATCATCAGCAGAATGAATGCAACGATGAATGACATGATACCCTGATTGATTGACTCCTGACCCAGAGAAGGACCAACGATGTCTTCCTGAACAATCTTAGCAGGAGCAGGCATACGACCTGACTTCAATACGTTTGCCAAGTCCTTGGTATCCTCAGCGGTGAAGTTACCGCTAATCTGTGAATTACCACCGCTAATCTCAGTCTGTACGTTTGGAGCACTGTATACATAGTTATCCAGAACGATAGCAACTGCATGACCGATGTTATTCTTGGTCAGGTTGGCCCACAGACGAGCACCCTCAGAGTTCATACTCATACTAACGATAGGACGGTTACCAAAACCACGCTCGAAATCATCCTTAGCCTCAGTGATCACATCACCCTCCAATGGAGCCTTACCGGTACGGGAAGTAACCTTGATTGCATACAGCTCAAAGTACTGGCCCTTCTGGTCAAATGCCTTAACACCCCATTTCAGGCTCATATCCTTAGGGATGATGGTCTTAGCCTCCTGGCTTGCCAAAGCACGGTTTACAGTGGCAGTATCACGATAGTGAGCAATACCTACTACACAACCGCTACCGCCAAACTGCATTGGCAATGGATTAATAACAGCCTCAGCAGGTGCTGGTGCTGCCTTCTTCTCCTCAACCTTCAAGCTTTCCAGAGCCTCAGCAGCAGAAGTTGAATCTGCAGCAGCAACCTCTTCCTCTGCTGGAGTTTCCTCCTGCTGGCTTGCGGTTGTTGAGTTAGCCATCAACTGGCTTGCCAACTGCTGAAGATAAGGGATAGCATCTGAAGAATCATAAGTCTCCCAGAATTCCAAGTTTGCAGAACCCTGCAGCAACTTACGAACGCGGGCAGGATCCTTGATACCTGGCATTTCCACCATGATACGGCCCAAAGAACTCTCCAGCTTCTGGATATTTGGCTGAACGACACCCAGACCATCGATACGTGTACGCAAGATATTGAATGAGTTGTCGATTGCATCATCTACAGAACCGCGCAATACGCTCTCTACCTCAGAGTCTGTACTGTTGGTGTTAACACGACCCTTCAACTTCTGGGTTGCAAAGATCTCTGCTAATTTGTTACCACCATTTGCCTTATAAGCTCTTACGAACTCGCTGATGAAGTCACCACCCTCAGCAGTCTCGGTAGAAGCCTGAGCGATAGCCTTCTCAAAAGCTTCATTAGTGTTGTTGTCTGCCAGAGACTTCACAACATCTGGTACAGAAACCTCCAGGATGACGTTCATACCACCCTTCAAGTCCAGACCCAGACCAATCTGATTCTCCTGGCACTGTCTCAATGTGTAGGTTCCCAGATAGACTTTTTCATTAGCCAACGAATCCAGGTAAGCTGTGCCCAATGAGTCACCCATTTCAGCAGCACGGTTCTCGTAAGAACGGGTTACGAATGAGAATGACAGATAGAACAAGCAAACCAAGGTCAGCAAAGTCGCGAAAACCAGTACAATTGGTTTGTTTTGCATTTTCATGTGACGTAAATTATTTAAATTTATTATTTTTTTCGTTACAGGGGTGCAAAGTTAGTGCATTTTTCACACATTCCCACTTTTTTAGCGGAAATATACACCTTTATAATAGAGATTTTTACGTTTTCTGCCCCTTTTCGAGCCTAAGATTCTTCTCCTGACGTTTTTTTCAGGCATAAGTTAAGGCAAAGATTGGTCATAAGTGAAGACCGGAGCCTGTCTTCATAGATACAAAAAGAAGACCTACTTGTTGCTAGCCTCAAAAAGTTTCTTCTTCTCATCAACGGTCAGGCTCTGGTAACCCGAGGTGCGCACCTTGTCCAAAATGCGGTCAATTTCTTCCTGCTCCTCCTTCTTGCGCATATTGTATTGCTGGTCTACATTGAACCCTCCATAGTTGACTGTCATTTTCGGCTTACGGCGACGAGTAAAGAGTTGTTTCAAACGACTGATATAGCCATATGAAGCACCCGAGAATGAACGGTTTCCGGACCAGAAAAGGATGACAAGAAAGCCGACAAGCATACCGCCCAGATGAGCGAAATGAGCGATGCCGTCAGAATTTACTCCTAATCCCAGGAACACTTCCAAAAGCGCATAACCCAATATCAGCCATTTGGCTTTCATGGGTACTGGAATGGGGAAAACAAACATCTTCTCATCCGGAAAAGACATGCCGAAAGCCAGCAGCAAACCGCACACAGCTCCTGAAGCTCCAACTGTCAGGCCATATCCCGGAATGCCCAAAATAAAGATATCAAACATCTGTGCCAGCTGCTGGATGACAGCAGCTCCCACTCCGCAAATCAGATAATAAATCAAAAAGCGCTTGCTTCCCCAAAGATTCTCCAATATACGTCCAAACATCCAGACAGCAAACATATTAAAGAATAAATGAGTCCATCCTCCATGCATGAACATGTAAGTGAACAATTGGTATATGGAAAAATTCGGGTTCAAAAACAAGTGCAATCCCAGCATGAAGTTCAAGTCTATTCCACGCATGGCCAATACGAGAGTAGCCACGTAAAACAAAACATTGATTATGATGAGATTCTTGGTAACTGGAGGCATATTATTCATATTATTTTCCTTTCTCTATACTTTAATTGGAATGCAAAATTAGTAAATTCTGGATTTTTTCTACAATTTTATCAGGCTATAGTCATTTTTTTTTATCATTTTTTGTTTATATGGTAGGGAAAAGTTAAATTTGTAACCCGTAAGAGACTATAATTCTAATATTTAATACATATTACCATGAACAAAGCAGAATTAGTGAGCGCCATGGCTGAGAGATCAGGCCTGACAAAGGTAGACTGCAAGAAGGCAGTAGATGCGTTAGTAGAGAGTATTACCGCAGCATTGAAGGACGGTGACAAGGTAGCATTGGTAGGTTTCGGTACTTTTTCAGTTAGCGAGAGAAGCGCACGTACCGGCATTAACCCATTGACCAAAGAGAGCATTGAAATCGCAGCCAAGAAGGTTGTAAAGTTCAAGGCAGGTGCAGATTTGGCAGACAACATTGCATAATCCGTTATCCATCTATTATAAAATCAAGAGGTAAGCTACACATGCTTGCCTCTTTTTTGTATCATTTACATTACTATTTCCCTTTTTTCGTTGTATCTTTGCACCAAAATTGAAAATTAGCTGAAAATGAAAATAGAAGAAAAATTAGCACAAGACGTCATTCTGTGCATTCAATCGCTTTATGGACAGGAGGTTCCAGCCTCAATGGTCCAGCTCCAGAAGACTAAGAAAGAGTTTGAAGGACATTTGACATTGGTCGTATTCCCTTTCCTGAAGATATCACGTAAAAAGCCAGAGCAAACAGCTCAGGAAATTGGTGAATACCTGCAGCAGAACACCAATGTGGTTTCCAAATTCAATGTCATTAAGGGATTCCTGAATCTTACCATCGACTCAGCCGCATGGATTGAGTTGCTCAATGGCATTCATTCTAATGAGAATTATGGAATTCAGCAGGCAGACGAGAATTCTCCATTGGTAATGATTGAATATTCATCACCAAACACCAATAAGCCATTGCACTTAGGTCATGTAAGAAACAATCTGCTGGGTGTATCACTGGCTAATATCGTTGCAGCCAATGGCAACAAGGTTGTGAAAACCAATATTGTCAACGACCGTGGTATTCACATCTGCAAGTCCATGCTGGCTTGGCTGAAATGGGGAAATGGAGAAACTCCAGAGAGCAGCGGCAAGAAGGGCGACCATCTGATTGGTGACTATTATGTGGCATTTGACAAGCATTTCCGTGCTGAGGTTAAAGAGTTGCAAGCTAAATACATGGCAGAAGGCATGGAGGAAGAAGCAGCTAAAACCCTGGCAGAGAAGAATAGCCCTCTGATGCAGGAAGCTCATGACATGCTGGTTAAATGGGAACAGGGCGATCCTGAGATCCGCGGATTGTGGAGCACCATGAACGAGTGGGTTTATGCCGGTTTTGATGAGACTTACAAAGCCCTGGGCGTTACCTTTGATAAGATCTACTACGAATCAAACACTTACCTGGAAGGCAAGGACAAGGTTCAGGAAGGTTTGGATAAGGGATTCTTCTATCGCAAAGAGGACAATTCGGTATGGGCAGATTTGACTGCTGAGGGTCTGGATCACAAGCTTTTGCTCCGTGGCGACGGAACATCTGTTTATATGACTCAGGACATCGGTACTGCCAAATTACGTTTCCAGGATTACCCAATCAACAAGATGATCTATGTAGTAGGTAATGAGCAGAACTACCACTTCCAGGTATTGAGTATCCTGTTGGATAAGTTAGGTTTTGAATGGGGTAAGGATTTGGTACACTTCTCTTACGGTATGGTGGAATTGCCAAACGGAAAGATGAAGAGCCGTGAGGGTACTGTGGTTGATGCGGACGACCTGGTAGAAAAGATGGTCAGTGATGCCAAGCAGATGAGTGCAGATAAGATCAACAAACTGACTAATATTACAGAAGAGGAGGCTAATGAAATTGCCCGTGTGGTAGGTTTGGGAGCTTTGAAGTACTTCATCCTGAAGGTTGACCCTCGCAAGAACATGCTGTTCAATCCAGAGGAGAGTATCGACTTCAACGGAAATACTGGTCCATTTATTCAGTACACCTATGCTCGTATCCGCAGTGTATTGCGTAAGGCTGCCGAGGCAGGATTAACTATTCCTGAGGCCATCGCTTCACATGTTGAGTTGAGCGAGAAGGAAGAGAGTCTGATCCAGATGCTGTCAGATTTTGCATCAACAGTTCGTGCTGCAGGAGCTGATTATTCACCAAGCACCATTGCAAATTACTGCTATGACCTGACAAAGGAATTCAACCAGTTCTATCACGATTACAGCATCTTGCGTGAAGAAGATGAGCAAAAGAAGATCTTCCGTTTGGTTCTTTCTGCCAATGTGGCAAAAATCATTCGTTTGGGAATGGGTCTTTTAGGTATTGAGGTACCTGAGCGCATGTAATAATGAGCAAACAAAAATACTATGTTGTATGGCATGGAGTTAATCCCGGGATTTACGAATCCTGGGATGAATGCCAACAGCAAGTAAAGAATTTTACTGGAGCTATATACAAGTCCTTTTCTTCCAGAGAGGAAGCAGAAGAAGCCTATCATTCCTCTCCCTATGACTATATAGAGAAAAAGGTATCAGGGGCTGGAAATAGGCCTCAAAAGGATGGAAATGTTCCGAGCTACAGAAATGACACCGTTCTGCCTCTCCCATTGGAAGTTAAGGCGGATGCACTGGCTGTAGATGCCGCATGTAGCGGGAATCCCGGTCCGATGGAGTATCGGGGAATTTACCTGAAAACCGGACAGGAAATCTTTCATTTCGGGCCCACTTATGGAACTAATAATATAGGTGAATTTCTGGCTATCGTTCATGGGTTGGCACTCATTCAACAAAAGAATCTGCAGATGACTATTTACTCTGACAGTAGGAATGCCATCAGTTGGGTAAGAAACAAAAAATGTAAGACAAAATTACCTAGGGACAGCAAGACAGAGGAGTTATTTCAAGTTATTGAAAGAGCGGAGAAATGGCTACAGACTCATACCTACACTACTCCTATTTTAAAATGGGAAACAGAAAAATGGGGAGAAGTTCCCGCAGACTTTGGTAGAAAATGAAAGAAAGACTTTGGTTCTTAATAAAATTTTACCTGTGGCTCATACTGGTATTCAGTATGGGCCGTTTGGTTTTCTTAATCTATAATCAGCAAGATTATCACACACTGTCTGATTTTTTCCAAGTCGTCGTTCATGGTTGGAGACTTGATGTAAGTACCATCGGCTATCTGGCTATTTTGCCGTGGCTGTTTCTTTTTGTATCTCTAGCATTAAAAAAGTTCAATTTCAGGAAATTCATATCTCCCTATTTTTGGCTAATATCCATACTAATTGGTATTATCCTGGTAGTAGACACAGCTCTTTATGAATTCTGGGGATTTAAACTTGATGCTACGGTTTTTAATTACATTGACTCCCCCAAGAATGCAGCAGCCAGTGTCCCCTTTGGATTCATCATCGTTCGTGTTTGCTGCATCGTATCTGTCATTGCCCTATTGGGATATACTTTAGTTGGATTATCTCCAAAAGAACTGAAAAAAACCGCATGTCCCATACGGGATATAGCGACCATGATACTGATTGGCGGGCTCATGTTTATTGGTATTCGAGGAGGAGTTGACCGTTCAACGGCAAATGTGGGAATGGCCTATTTCTCGAATGAGCAGATTCTGAATCATGCAGCCATAAATCCATGTTTCTCATTATTCTATTCCATGGGGAAACAGCAGGATTTCGGCAAGATGTATCATGAGCTTTCAAGCGAAGAGTGCGAGCAAATCTTTTCCAACCTATATGAAAAACCATCTTCATCAGATTCCACGACTATTGTCCTGAAAAACAATCGTCCTAACATTTTGTTAATCGAATGGGAAGGATTTGGAGGATTAATCTCGGGACTTTCCGGTGAGAAAAAAGATATAACCCCGAACTTCAATAGCCTCATTAAGGAAGGTATCTATTTTGAAAATTACTACAGCAACAGTTTCCGTACCGACCGAGGCACGTTATCGACCATCTCCGGATACCCTGCCTGTCCCAATCTAAGTATCATGAAAATGCCCAATATCAGCCAGACATTGCCTTCATTTGCTGAGAAATTGGCCGAAAAAGGATATGAGACTGGATTTCTTTACGGAGGTGACATCAATTTTACAAACATGAAGAGTTACCTGTATAACGCGGGATACTCCAAACTGTTTGCACAAGAAGACTTTCCGAAAAAGCAGCAAGATAATGCATGGGGAGTAAACGACGAGTGGACTTTCGGATGGCTAAAAGACTATCTTTTAAGTTTACCACAAGATAAACCTTGGCACATGGGATTCCTGACTTTAAGCAGTCACGAGCCCTGGGATGTGCCTTTTGCCAAATTTGAAGATCCCATTGATAATAGTTTTGCCTATACCGATCATTGTTTAGGCGATTTTATTGTTCAGATCAAACAAAGTCAGCTTTGGGAAAATCTGCTGATTATCATTCTTCCTGACCATTGCTGTCACATTCCTGGGGGAGACTTTGCCAATAGTAGGGAATTTTTCCATTGTCCAATGCTATGGATTGGAGGCGCAGTTAAAAAGCCATTCCATTTCTCAAAGCATATGAATCAAAGTGATGTTGCATCAACTTTATTGGCACAACTCGGAATTCCCACTGATGATTTTAGATTTAGCAGAGACGTTTTCAGTTCCTCCTATCAAAAGCCATTTGCCTTCAGTTGTTTCAACGATGGATTTATGCTGACAGATTCTTTGGGAACGATTCTGTATGACCATGCCTCTCAAAAATTCATGAAGGGAAATAGCCAAGAGCAACTGATTCGAGGAAAAGCCATTTTGCAAAGTATTTATGACGATTTAGATAATAGGAACAAACAGATTGCAAACTAAATGCCGCATAACATACATTCCTGACAAAAAAATGATAATAATTCTTTGCAAATTGACTTAGCATTTCAAAATAATATCTAAATTTGCGGTATAAAATCACTAAATTAGGTTGAATAGTATGGAATTTACAAAATTGACTGCAGCTGAAGCTGCGTCATTCATCAAACATGGAATGAATATCGGTCTGAGCGGTTTCACCCCTGCCGGTACCCCAAAGGCAGTAACTGCCGAAGTAGCTAAGATTGCTGCTGCAGAACATGCTGCAGGTCGTCCTTTCCAGATTGGCATCTTTACCGGTGCCTCTACCGGAATGTCAACTGATGGTCTTCTTTCTGAGGAAAAGGCTATCCGCTATCGCGCTCCTTATACCACAAATCCTATGTTCCGCAAGCATGTAAATGCCGGTGAGATTGCTTACAACGATTTGCACCTGTCTCAGATGGCTCAGGAAGTTCGCTATGGTTTCATGGGCAAGTGCGATATCGCTATTCTGGAATGCTGCGAGTTTACTCCTGATGGCAAGGCTTATCTGACTGCTGCTGGTGGTATTGCTCCAACTGTAGCTCGTCTGGCTGACAAGGTTATCATTGAGGTGAACCGTTTCCACAGCCCAAAGAGCATCGGTTTGCACGATGTTTATGAGCCATTGGATCCTCCTTGCCGCAAGGTTATTCCTATCGAGCATGCCAGCGACCGCATCGGTTTGCCATACGTTCAAGTAGATGTAAATAAGGTAGTAGGTGTTGTTGAAGTGGACCTGCCAGACGAGGCACGTAGCTTTACCGCTCCAGATCCTATCACCGACAAGATTGGTCAGAATGTAGCAGACTTCCTGGCAAGCGATATGAAGCGTGGCATCATTCCTTCTTCATTCCTGCCATTGCAGAGTGGTGTAGGTAATATCGCAAATGCAGTTTTAGGTGCTTTGGGCCGTGATACTACTATCCCAGCATTTGAAATGTACACCGAAGTTCTTCAGGATGCAGTTGTTAAGCTGATCCGTGAAGGTCGCGTTAAGTTTGGTTCTACTTGCTCCCTGACTGTAACCAACGACTGTCTGAAGGGTATCTATGATGACATGGATTTCTTCAAAGACAAGTTGTGCATCCGTCCTAGTGAAATTTCTAACAGCCCTGAGGTTATCCGTCGTTTGGGTGTTATCTCTATCAACACTGCTATCGAGGTAGACCTGTATGGTCACGTTAACTCAACCCAGATTTGCGGTACCAAGATGATGAACGGTATCGGTGGATCTGGCGACTTTACCCGTAATGCATACATCAGCATCTTCACCTGCCCTTCAGTTGCAAAGGATGGCATGATCAGTTCTATCGTTCCTATGGTTTCTCATGCCGATCATACCGAGCACGATGTAAACATCGTTATCACAGAGCAGGGTATCGCTGATTTGCGCGGAAAGTCTCCAGTTGAGCGCGCTAAGGCTATCATTGAGAACTGTGCTCACCCAGACTACAAGCAGCTGTTGTGGGATTACCTGAAGATTTCTGCAAAGGGTCATACTTGCCACAGCATGGCAGCAGCCCTGTCATTCCACGAGACATTCCTGCGTAAGGGTGACATGAAGACTGTTAACTTTGCTGAATACATTAAGTAATTTAGTTCTGCTCTTCTATAAAAATAGCGCAAGGCCAAAACCTTGCGCTATTTCTTTTTTATTTAAGACTATTGAAAGCATGTCCAAAAATCAAATAACTGGTATTTCCTCCAATGGTTCCCTCATTCTGTCCCCAGAGGAATGGCCAATCATCATAATTTTCAAAATGATCCGGTTTTCTGAATAACAAGCCCGGTGCCAAATTTCCTGGAATAAATGAAAAGTCTGCACGGTTATTGCCATAGAACACAGCTTTCGGACGAGCTGCTCCAACTGCTGCTACCAACGAGTAATTATGATAAGGATGACAACCGAACAAATAAGCTGTCGCTTTATAGGCCTCATTACGGCTCACAATATCCGGATAGTACTTACTGGCAAAACATACTGTAGTTCCAAAAGAGACCACTTCACCACTTCCTGCCCAGTTGCCCAAGCCAATAGGCACACCATATGGATTGTTCTCCATCAAACCCTGGATGTACTCGTTATATTTTTCCACATAAGGTCTGAGTTTCTGCTTATAGGTGGCATCCATATATGGCATGGCATCCAAAGCCACCTTAAGATTTCGGCTTACATCTTTGTCTAAAGCTTGCCAGATCTGATCCTGGAATGCATCCAAATAAGGTTGTTCATGAGTGGCTGCATACAATTGCAGATTGGCAGACATTCCACCAAAGTTATTCCCCTGTTTAGCATTCTTACTCATAATTTCAGTAGCTTCCTTCAAAAGCCTCTTTGACTGAGTAAGAGCACGTTGTGCCAAAGCATCATTGAATCCCTCCAATGCACGACTGGCTGCAGCAAACATTGTAGCCGCAGAGAAATCGCGATTAGCATTACGGTTAGTAAATGCCCACATGTCATCGCGTACACCACTTCGCTTCCCGTCTGCTGATTTTTCATAAGGTTTTAAACTTCGGTCATAGTGCAGACCATCAGTAATGGCAGAGATATCACCTAAATGGTGATAATTATCCAAGGAACCATTAGACAATGTCTGGGCCATGTGTCCCAACTGCTCTGCCTGAGCGACCAAGTTTAATGTTCCATGCTCAATGTATTGTAAGATATCAGGCTTTCCATCCGGACGATGCAAATCCACATAGCGCTGTTCCTGACTTACAAAAGTCTCATCTCTATCGGGATGAAACAATTCCCAAGCAGAAACCAAATTCTGCACTACACCAATGTTAGCGCCTGTCTCGATATCGAAATCGCCCGCATCGAAATAGCCACCTACGTTAAGACCTGGAATCAACTCATAAGGCTTAAATCGGGTTTCAGTATCTGCACCCTGGCTATGAATATCGAAGTGATCACTTTCCGGAGCCTGCAGATAGCCTTCCTTAAACGGTTCACCGTGCCATATACGATAGCCTTCATTTACTGTCATGTGATTCATATGAATAGGAATCCACACATCACTGGTTGCATCCGTGATCTTATCATAAACATGCTCGTCTATGATGAAATTATTGGTCTTGGTATCACCATATTGAATATAATAAACGCCAGGTTGAGTAACATTACTGAAATCAAATCTTACATAATTATATTTAAAATATGGTCCCCATTCCTCAGTCTTTCCGCTGTAAGCCTGTTTTGTTGTACCATCTGGCAAAACCTGATAAATACTAGCTTTTGATTGAGGCCTGTCGTTTTTATCCAACTCTATCACAGCCACCTTTGGTTGATCTGGCACATAACCAACCTGCGAGAAACCAATGTTTGGCTCTCGGGTCCAATCCGGAATAGCATGAGGTTCAACGGTCCACGAAAGGACTTTTCCGGTTTTTCCAGCAGGCAATTCACTACGCAACACAAACCAGCCGTTCTGAGCTAATACTCGTCCGTCGAATAGTTGCAATTCAGAATCACTGCTTACAGTGACCATTCGTTCCGGAGTATCAGAAGCCAAAACAATCTGATGGCCAGTCTCCAAAGGTAATGGGTCGACAAAACTATCAGTTCCTCTGTCATCGTAAGTTTTGAATCCCTTAAACTGACGAGGCTTTTCACTATTTGGAAGGACTTGAGTCTCACTTGCGGCATAACGCGGGAACCGTCCCAACTTACCATCCACCAGATATGTTTTCTGCCAATACTGAGAAGGTAAAAACTCCATATTAAAGCCAGCCTTTCCGACTAATGTTTCAGGAACAGGTTTGTCCAAATAAACAGCAATCTCTACGGCATCTCCCTGACCTGTTACAATTACACGGCTATCAAAATCGTAATCATCGTATCTCAAACCCACCTCGATGGCATTGTCCTCCCGGCGGACCTCACGTTTCGTTGTTGAAGGCACCAAATCCCACTGTTCGGGAGTTTTGTTCAGTCGAACCGCACCACCTTGAGCAGTTCGGACACCATGGTGAATTAATTCAATACCAGAATTTTTCTCGTCATTGAATCCACCATTGAACTCATTGCTGAACACCAGCACATTTACACCCCTTTCCTCAAAATACTCCAAATCATTAATCGTCAATGACAAGTCATCTTTTTGAACCGAAGATGAGCAGGCTGCCAAAAAGAGAGGAATGCAAAATAATAGAATTCTCTTTTTCATAATACTAATTTAAGATCGTTAATAATCATTTCTGTGTTTGCCAATGCATTGATTGCAAAAATATTGAAAATGTCGGTAAGCCCCAAGTATTTTGTCAATTTTTAAAATGTATTTTGATAATACGAACCAAATGATTAGCCAACAGATAATATTAATCCATGTTTTTTCTTTTGGACAATCGAAAAAAGCAGTACCTTTGCACCCGCTTAATAAAAATCTATTATGTGGAGAGATTTGTAAAGCTTGCAACCACAAATTAAAAAATGCTAAAAAAATGGGATACCTATTTACTTCAGAATCGGTGTCGGAAGGACACCCAGACAAGGTAGCCGATCAGATTTCGGATGCCGTTTTAGACAAACTTCTCGCATTTGACCCAAACTCAAAAGTAGCTTGCGAGACACTTGTTACCACAGGCCAGGTCGTTTTGGCTGGTGAAATCAAGACAAAAGCTTATGTTGACCTTCAGCGCATTGCCCGCGAAGTTATCAACCGTATTGGCTACACCAAGAGTGAGTACATGTTTGAAGGAAACTCATGTGGCGTATTCTCAGCCATCCATGAACAGAGTGCAGATATCAACCGTGGTGTTGATGTAGAAAATCCAGAGGAGCAGGGCGCTGGCGACCAGGGCATGATGTTTGGTTATGCCACCAACGAGACTGAGAACTACATGCCTCTTTCTTTGGACCTTTCTCATAAGTTGCTTATGGTACTGGCCGAAATCCGCCGCGAAGGTAAGGTGATGACCTACCTGCGTCCTGATGCCAAGAGTCAGGTAACCATTGAGTACGATGATGAAAATCGTCCAGTACGCATCGACACTATCGTAGTTTCTACCCAGCACGATGAGTTTGTTCTTCCTTCTGAGAAAATCTCTCAGGCAGAGGCTGATTTACAGATGCAGCAACAGATTCGCAAGGACGTGATTGAAATTCTTATGCCTCGTGTGAAGGAAACCATTCATAATCCACAGGTCTTGGCATTGTTCAACGATCAAATTACCTTCCATGTAAATCCTACCGGTAAGTTTGTTATTGGCGGCCCTCACGGAGATACCGGCCTTACCGGCCGAAAGATTATCGTGGACACATACGGTGGTAAGGGCGCACACGGAGGTGGTGCATTCTCTGGTAAAGACCCAAGTAAAGTGGATAGAAGTGCTGCTTATGCAGCCCGCCACATCGCCAAGAACATGGTAGCTGCCGGTGTAGCCGACGAAATGTTGGTACAGATCAGTTATGCTATCGGTGTGGCAGAACCAGTGAGCATCTATGTTAACACTTATGGCAGAAGCCATGTCAACATGAGTGATGGTGAAATTGCAGATTGCATTAAGAAGATCTTCGACTTACGTCCTTATGCCATTGAGAAGCGACTCAAGTTGCGCAATCCAATCTATGAAGAGACTGCAGCATATGGCCATATGGGTCGCGAGCCTCGAATGGTCACCAAGACTTACGAGTCTTTGTACCGTGAGACTGTAAAAGTGGAGGTAGAGTTGTTTACTTGGGAAAAGTTAGATTACGTAGACACCATTAAAAAGGAATTCGGATTATAATGTCGATTCCTGCTTACATATCACCAGATTCTGTACGTGTCCTTTTTGAAAAGGGCACGTACTTTGGTAATGACTCTATTTTTGCTTTACCAGGAAATCCTATTCCCGGAGCCGAAGGAGAAATTCTGCCTTATGCACTGAGTCATGACTATATCGTAACTTGCATTCTGGCATTATGTTTCATTCTGTTGTGTTATGTATTAAGCAAGGGAAGTGTCCTCATCATCCATCAATTAAAAGAATTCTTTTCGGAAAGAGAACGAAACAATATGTTTGTGGAAACAGGTAGTGAGTTCAGGTATCAGGCCTTTCTGATTTTTCATGCCTGTATCATGCTCAGCATCCTGGTTTATGACCTCCAGTTGCAGCACGTATTTCCTCAATACATACACCCTAGTTGGGAAATCATAGGATACGGGATTCTAGCTGCTGTTATTTATTACTGCATCAAATTTTTCCTCTATGAATTGGTGAATTGGGTCTTTTTTGAAAAGCAAAAGGCAGACCGGTGGAATGAGATTAATTTTCTTGTAATTTCTTTACAAGGATTGTTATTTTTCCCATTGGCATGTTTGAGCATCTATAGCTTACCTAATTCACAATTTATCTTTTTCCCCGTTCTTTTTGTCATCGTTTTAGCCAAAATACTACTATTTTATAAGAGTTTTAGTATCTTTTTTAATAATTTTCGTGGTCTGTGTTACAATATTTTGTACTTTTGCACCCTCGAAACGATACCCTTACTCATTTTGTGGAAGGTTGTAAGAGAAATATGCTAATTTTTTATTACTTATAAAACATTAGAAGCGTTGAAAATTTCAAGAATTCTGGTATCTCAACCTAAACCGGCATCAGACAAATCGCCTTATTTTGAGATTGCCAAAAAACATAATGTTGATGTCGTTTTCCGCCCTTTTATTAAGGTGGAAAGTATTACGCCAAAGGAGTTTCGTGCACAGAAGGTGAATGTGCTTGACCACACAGCTATTGTTTTCACCTCGCGCCACGCAGTTGACCACTTCTTTCAGCTTTGCCAGGAGATGCGAGTTGCTATTCCTGAGGACATGAAATATTTCTGTATAACAGAGCAGGTCGCCTTGTACATCCAGAAGTATGTTCAGTACCGTAAGAGAAAAGTCTTCTTCGGCTCAACAGGAAAGTTCGATTCTTTGCTTCCAGCTATCTTGAAGCGAAAGACCGAAAAATACCTGATTCCGCAGAGCGATGTTCACACCGATGAGGTATCCAAACTCTTCGAGAACAATGGTCTTACACATCAGGAGGTTGTCATGTACCGCACTGTGAGCAACGATTTTGGTCCAGACGAGAAGTTCGATTATGATATGGTCATCTTCTTCAGTCCTGCAGGAATAGCAGCATTAAAGAAGAATTTCCCTAATTTCGAACAGGGAGATATTGCCATTGGCTGTTTTGGTCCAACCACAGCAAAAGCTGTTAAAGAAGCTGGACTGAGACTGGATTTGGAAGCTCCAACCAAAACAGCACCATCCATGACTGCTGCTTTGGATGCCTTCATTCAGGAACAGAATGCCTAAACTAAAGATTACTGGAATTTGATTCTAGCATCAAAAATCCTGTTAATCCTTAACAAGGGGATGCCAAAGAACACATTTCATAAAAGCGAAAGACTGAGTAGCCTGATAGCTATCGACCGTCTTTTTAATGGGGGAAGCCGATCATTTTCAGCTTTCCCTATTCGCATTGTATACAGATTGGAGGAAATGAAGAATACCGATACCTCCAACATTGAAATTCTCGTTACTGTTTCTAAGCGTCATTTTCATCACGCTGTTCAGCGCAATCGGGTAAAGCGCCAGATCAGAGAAGCTTACCGATCCAACAGGACGGCATTAAAAGAGGCAATAGTGGCGGCACAAAAGAAAATCTTGATTGCATTCATTTGGCAAGACGACAAATTATGGGAAAGCCAAGAAATCAACGAACGAGTACAGAAATTACTGGTTCGAGTAGCAGAAAAAATTAACCGTACAAATGATTCCGAAACAGTTGAATAAAGTATTGAGTCAAATACTTCTGCTCCCCATTTTCTTTTACCGCAGATGCATCTCACCTTATACTCCACCAAGTTGCCGGTTCACCCCAACTTGCTCACAGTATGCCGTAGAAGCTATCCAGAAGTACGGACCATTTAAAGGATTATATTTAGCCGTACGAAGAATTTTACGCTGCCATCCTTGGGGAGGGCACGGATACGATCCCGTTCCATGATAGACATTCATACACATAAACCTAATCCAAACAGCGTATACAATCTTAGCCTGAAAGAAATCTACGATGCCAGTTATCCGGACCGAAACCAACCCCTAAGCGTTGGTCTACACCCTTGGTGGGTGACATCAGACTGGGAGAAAGATTTCAGACAAGTGGAACGTTGGGCTCAAAACACTCAAGTCAAGTGGATAGGCGAGACCGGACTTGATAAGATCAAAGGTTCATCCCTCTCTCTTCAAAAACAAGTTTTCTTGGCACATATTCGTTTATCAGAAAGCATTGGTAAGCCTATCCTTATTCATTGTGTAAAGGCTATAGATGAAATCCTCCAAATCAAAAAGGAAACTCAGCCTAAACAACTCTGGATCTTTCATGGATTTAGAGGTAAGCCTCAACAAATGCAACAATTGCTGAACGCAGGGTTTCATATCAGCTTTGGTCCCAAATTCAATGCAGATTCGTTTTTATCATGTCCTGTTGAATGCCGGCATCTTGAAACTGATGACAGTGGGCTTTCTCCCGCAGAAGTACAATGTTTGCAAAATTTAAAGTAAAACTTTGAGCAAAACGAATAAAGCCGTATCTTTGCGGTACTTTATTAGAAAGTATTTAAAATAAACCAAATAAAATATAACTTCGATGAATTTTGTTGAAGAACTGACATGGCGTGGAATGATTCATACCATGATGCCAGGAACAGAAGAATTATTAAGCAAGGAGATGGTTACTGCTTACGTAGGAATTGATCCTACAGCAGACTCTCTGCACATCGGCCACTTGTGTGGCATCATGATGTTGCGTCACTTCCAGCGTTGTGGCCATAAGCCATTGGCACTGATTGGTGGTGCAACCGGTATGATTGGTGACCCATCCGGTAAGTCTCAGGAGCGCAATCTGCTCAACGAGGAGACTTTGCGCCATAACGTTGCTTGCATCAAGGAGCAATTGAGCCGTTTCCTTGATTTTGACAGCAACGAGCCTAATAAGGCTGAATTGGTTAACAATTACGACTGGATGAAGGATTTTACCTTCCTTGACTTTGCACGTGAAATTGGTAAGCACATTACCGTCAATTATATGATGGCTAAGGACTCTGTGCAGAAACGACTGAACGGTGAGGCTCGTGATGGCCTTTCGTTTACCGAGTTTACCTATCAGCTGTTGCAGGGATACGATTTCCTGTATCTAAATCAGAACAAGAACTGTAAATTGCAGATGGGCGGTTCCGACCAGTGGGGCAATATCACTACTGGTACTGAACTTATCCGTCGCACCACCGGTGGTGAAGCTTTTGCACTTACTTGTCCATTAATCACCAAGGCTGATGGCGGCAAGTTCGGAAAGACTGAGAGCGGGAATGTATGGTTGAGCCGTGAGTATACTTCTCCATACAAGTTCTACCAGTTCTGGCTGAATGTCAGCGATGCTGATGCTGAGCGCTACATTAAGATTTTCACTTCACTTCCAAAGGATGAGATTGATGCTCTGATTGCTGAACATCAGGAAGATCCAGGTCAGCGTAAACTCCAGAAGCGTTTAGCTAAAGAAGTTACCATAATGGTTCATTCTGAAGAAGATTACAATGCGGCAGTAGAAGCTAGCGGTATTCTGTTCGGCAAGGCAACCAAAGACTCTCTGTTGAAGTTGGACGAAGCAACCCTTTTGGATGTATTCAATGGCGTACCTCAATTCGAAGTTTCAAGAGAAGAGGTCGAGGCAGGAATCAAAGCTGTAGATCTGTTCACAGAGAAGGCTGCTATCTTCCCTTCAAAGGGTGAGATGCGTAAGCTCACTCAGGGTGGTGGAGTTTCTGTCAACAAAGAGAAGCTGACTGCATTCGACCAAACTTTGACCGTTGCAGATTTACTGGACAACAAGTATCTGCTGGTTCAGAAAGGCAAAAAGAATTATTATTTGATTATTGTAAAGTAAAATAGGACTTTTTTTGGGATATTTCCAAAATCTCCTTATCTTTGCACCGCTTTTGGGAAACCGGAAGCTTAGGATTGGACTATGGTGTAATGGTAGCACAAAACATTTTGGTCGTTTTAGTTTCAGTTCGAACCTGGATAGTCCAACCCACGGAAGCAGTCTCATTATTGAGGCTGCTTTTTTGTTTACTTTATTTTGACTTTCTGTTAGTTTGTCGTATCTTTGCGCAAATCATTAATATTCACAGCTTATGAAAGGTATTGTACTTGCAGGTGGATCGGGGACCCGCCTCTATCCTATCACCAAGGGTGTAAGCAAACAGCTTATCCCCATTTTCGACAAGCCCATGATCTATTATCCTGTGTCTGTACTTATGTTGGCAGGAATTCGTGAAATCTTGATCATCTCAACCCCTGTTGACCTTCCAGGATTTAAACGTTTATTGGGTGATGGTTCTGATTATGGTGTAAAATTTGAATATGCTGAGCAGCCATCACCTGACGGATTGGCTCAGGCATTTATTATCGGTGAGAAGTTCATCGGAAATGATTGTGCCTGTTTAGTTCTAGGTGACAACATCTTCCACGGTACCGGTTTTACTCAAATGCTTAAAAATGCTGTTAAAGCAGCAGAAGAAGATAATAAGGCAACTGTTTTCGGATATTGGGTGAGCGACCCTGAAAGATACGGCGTTGCTGAGTTTGACAAGGAAGGCAACTGTCTGAGCATTGAAGAAAAGCCTAAAAATCCTAAGAGCAATTATGCCGTAGTAGGTCTTTATTTCTATCCAAATAAGGTAGTTGAAGTGGCAAAGAATATCAAGCCTTCTGCACGTGGCGAATTAGAGATTACCACTGTAAACCAACGATTCCTGCAAGACAAGGAACTGAAAGTACAAACTTTGGGACGGGGTTTTGCTTGGTTGGATACAGGTACTCACGACTCATTAAGTGAAGCTTCCAATTACATCGAGGTTATCGAAAAGCGCCAGGGATTAAAGGTGGCTTGTCTGGAAGGTATAGCATACCGTAAGGGATGGATCACCTCAGAGAAGTTGCGCGAAATCGCTCAACCCATGTTAAAGAACCAGTATGGCCAGTACCTACTGAAAGTGATTGACGATGTGGAGAAATATGGTAAGGATGAAGCCATCTATCTCTAAAACCATTTTATATCTCATATTCTCTATAGGCTGTTTTCTTAATGTAAAAGCTCAACATATCCAAAACTGGGCTGTCGAGGAAACAGCCTATAGAGGCAACTTTTTCCTAACTGATCAAGCCATTCAAACAGCTGATAACGTATTACTCTATCAGTTGTCCGATGGAGGATGGCCTAAGGGCATTTATTATCCTTCAGTTCTCTCACCTGCCGAGATTGCCAATGTTTCAAATGCAAAAAGCCAAATGTCCAGTTGCCTTGCAGGAAGAAGCACATTGGCAGAAATTCATTTCTTATGCAACATGTATCAGAATTCTGCTCGCCGGAAATACAAGAAAGCGGCAGAAGATGGCATTTCATTTCTCATAAAATCCCAGTTTGACAACGGTGGATGGCCATTGCTGATTGGAGAAGCACATCCTGTCATTTCTCTTTCCGACAATTCTTTCATCGAAGTGATGACTCAGATCTGGAGAATTTCAGAAGGTAAAATGCCATACGATTTCGTTTCCGACGATTTGCGAAAGAAATGTGCAGAAGCATTCAATAATGGAATCAACTTCATTCTGCGTACTCAATGTTACCAAAACGACAAACCTGCCATTTGGTTTTCCTGCTATGATGCACAGACACTTCAGCCTATTGCTGGTTCTGCACAAGAGCTGAAAGCATTAAACACACAAATCTCTGACAACCTCACCACTTTGCTCATGAGCCTGAGTAATCCTCCAGAGCATGTCACTCGAGCTATTGAAGGAGCTGTCAGTTGGTATAAGGAGAATAAAATATCCGGATGGGCACGCGAGAATTTTGTCAATAAACAAGGAAAACGCGATTTCCGCTTTGTAGAAGACAAGCATGCCCCAGACATGTGGGCTTTATACTATGACCCAGCAACCAACCGACCTATGTTCTGTGAAAATGACGGAACCATTATTGCATCCTTTGACGAATTGACTTACGAAGCTCGAAAATCCATGAGTTGGTACAATAACGATGGAGGAAAATTGATTCGGACCTACCAGAAATGGACAGAGAGCCATTGACTACAAAACGGTAAGTACACCGTCCTTTACTACAAATCGGATATTAAGATCCATGAAATCCATTCCGTAAACTCGATTTTCATCGTTTTGATAATGAGGACGGGGATCATGTTCCAAGACTTGGCATAGAGCCACAGTCTTTTCCACTCCCAACTTTTGAGATAAGCTATCAGGAATAATCACCTTCAGTTTCTTTTCTTCTTTCAACACCTTTTCCGTAAAGCCCCCTCTTGCTTCTGCATGTGAATCTGTAAAAGGCAGATAAGGTTTTACATCATAAATGGGCGTATTGTTCATCAGATCTGCTCCTGCCACAACCAGGACCGGCGCATCCTTGCATTCCCAATCAATTCGAACAAGGCGAACGGAAGACAATCCCAAGGTATTTGGTCGAAAAGGAGAACGGGTGGCAAACACGCCCATCCGCACATTCCCCCCCAGCATGGGAGGTCGAACGGTAGGAGTCCACTCCTTCTGAGACACTTCACTGAATGACCAAATCAACCAAATGTGTGAAAAATCTTCCAATCCTCTGAAAGCCTCCGGAATACGATATTCCGGCTCAAACACTACACGGGCTTCTAAAGCATCGGCGATCCCACTCTGTCGGGGCACACCAAACTTGGAACCAAAGGGAGTCTCTATATGTGCTATGGATCTTATTATCTGCTCCATCAGTCTTTTTTCCGAATTATCGTCAGTCCGTCACGAAGTGGCAGAATTACCTTTTCCACTCTCTGATCTGCGGCCAGATAGTCATTAAACTGACGTATGCCCAAAGTCTGAGCATCCTTATCGTATTTAGGATCAATCACATGACCATCCCACAAAGTATTGTCTGCCAAAATATAACCTCCGGGCCGAAGCTTCTTAAGCACAAGTTCGTAATATTCCACATAACAACGCTTGTCACCATCCACAAAAGCCAAATCAAACTCAACATCCAGTTGGGGTATGATATCCAAGGCATTACCAATCAGAAAATGAATCTGATTGGCATAAGGCGACTGCTCGAACCAAGGGCGGGTGAAATCTTCCTGCTCATCGTTGATCTCAATGGTATACAACTGTCCATCGACAGACAAGCCCTCAGCTAAACACAAGCCTGAATATCCACTATATGTGCCAATCTCCAGAATGTCTTTGGGTTGTATCATCTTTACGAACATCTTTAGCAAGCGGCCCTGAAGATGTCCCGACGCCATTCGGGGGTACAGTAACTTTATTTGCGTGTCACGATACAGTTTACGCAAATAGTCACCCTCAGCATCAATATGCTGAACAATATACTGATCTATGGCTTCCTCGTATTTCACTTTACGCGTTTTAGTAAAGCTTCAACCCCCAGTCTGTAGCTATCCAGGCCAAAACCGCAAATTACGCCCACACAAGCACAAGAAATCATGGACTTGTGACGGAACTCTTCACGCTGATGAACATTGCTGATGTGCACCTCTATCACTGGAGTCTTCACGGCACGGATAGCATCCTGAAGGGCAATGGAAGTATGTGTATAGGCACCGGCATTCAGCACGATTCCATCGTATGAAAATCCCACCTCATGAATCTTATCGATCATAAAACCCTCGACATTGCTCTGATAGTAATCCAACTGTACATCTGGATATGCAGCACGAAGTTCTTCCAAATAATCTTCAAAACCGCGAGCTCCGTAAATTCCTGGCTCACGTTTGCCCAACAAATTGATGTTAGGCCCGTTTATAATCTGTATTCTCATCACTTTCAAATTTAAATTCAAATTCTTATCTTTGCAGATAAATCGAAACAAAGATAGTATAAATAAAACGAAATGCCAAATCCAAAACCTAAAAAAGCAGACTGGGATTCACTGGTACGGAAGTACAAACAATACATCCGTTTGGAACGGTCTTATTCTGACAATACACTAAATGCTTATCTCGCCGATCTGGAGAAGTTGAGGGCTTATCTTACCTTAGCTGATATTTCACCGCTGAAAGCCCAAATCTCTGATTTACGCGAATTTTCCATGGGACTGCAGGATATTGGCATTCATCCGCGTTCCCAAGCACGTATTCTTTCAGGGGTTCGCTCGTTTTACCGTTTTCTGGAATTGGAAGGTCACATTGAGCAGTCACCGGCAGAACTGCTTGAGGCCCCTCAAATCGGACGGCATCTGCCTACCGTTCTTTCTGTCAGTGAGATTGATGAGATCATCGCACAAATCGATTTGAGTAAAGCGGAGGGCCAGCGAAACAGGGCCATCATTGAAACACTCTACAGCTGTGGACTCCGAGTGAGCGAACTGTGCAACCTTAAAATATCTAATCTGTATCTGAATGAGGGTTTTATCAAGGTAGAAGGTAAAGGAAACAAACAACGGCTGGTTCCTATCTCACCCCGGGCAATCCATGAATTGGAGTTGTATTTTCAAGACCGGTGTCATTATACCATTAAACGGGGAGAAGAGGACTATGTATTTATTACCCAGAGAAGAGGTACCCACATAGGCCGCATAATGGTTTTTCATTTTATCAAGGAATTGGTGGAATCAGCCGGCATTCAGAAAGAGGTGAGTCCACATACGTTCCGTCACAGTTTTGCTACACATTTGCTGGAAGGAGGAGCTAACCTACGGGCCATTCAGGCCATGCTGGGACACGAGTCCATTGCCACTACTGAAATTTATACACATATTGACCGTTCACGTCTGAGAGAAGAAATTCTGCTTCATCATCCTCGTAATATTGTTTGTAAGGACTAAAAAAAGATTTAAAAAAACGGCAATTATTCCTCAACACAAACAAATTGCTTATCTTTGCAAGGTAGTTTAACAACGACACAAAAATACGAATTTAAATTATGACGAAAAAATCTATTTTAATTCCTTTTGCATCGTTTGCCTTAGTTGCTGCATTGACATCTTGCAGTAGTAAATTAGGCATGCTGGGTGCAGATAATTTCACCGTCACTCCTAATCCGTTGGAGGCTCACGCGGGTATGGTTCCTTCTACTATCAATGGTACTTTTCCAGAGAAGTACATGAAGAAAAAGGCACAGGTTACCGTTACGCCAGTGTTGAGATGGAACGGTGGCGAGGCTAAGGGAAACCCTGCAACTTTTCAGGGCGAGAAAGTTAAGGGTAACAATCAAACCATTTCATATGTCATCGGTGGCTCATATACCATGCGTGCTTCTTATCCATATCAGGAAGGCATGCAGCGTTCTGACCTATATCTGACCTTCAATGCTCAAGTGGGCAACAAGGTTGTTAACATTCCTGACGTTCAGATTGCAACCGGCGTTATCTCTACCTCTGAATTGGTAAAGGAGACTTTGAAGAGTACTACCGGATCTATTGCCAAGGATGCATTCCAGCGCATTATTCAAGCTAAGCAGGAAGCTACCATCCAGTTCCTGTTGGGACAGGCCAACTTGCGTGCCAGCGAACTGAACAGTAATAACGTAAAGGAATTTATTGCTAAATTGAAGGAGATTAAGGATAATGGTGAGACCAACAAGTTGAATAACATTGAGGTTTCTGCTTATGCCTCTCCTGATGGTAAGTACAATTTCAACGAGAAGTTGGCAGGCAAACGTGAGCAGAATTCCACCAAATATGTTAAGGACAACCTGAAGAAGAACCAGCAGGAAACTGATGTAGACACCAAGTATACTGCAGAGGACTGGGAAGGTTTCCAGGAGTTGGTAGCTCAATCTAATATTCAGGATAAGGATTTGATTATCCGTGTATTGTCTATGTACTCTGACCCAGAGGAGCGCGAGCGCGAAATCAAGAACATTTCTGTAGTCTATGGCGATTTGGCAGAAACCGTTCTGCCTAAGTTGCGTCGTGCACGCCTGACAGCAAACTACGAGATTATTGGCCGTAGCGATGAGCAGATTACTGCACAGTTCAAGAGCGACGCTTCTAAGTTGAGTTTGGAGGAGATTCTGTATGCTGCAACCCTAACCGATGATGCTGCTCAGAAAGAAGCTATCTATAAGAAGGCCGCTCAATTGTACAGCAAGGATGCACGTGCATTCAACAACCTTGCAACCCTGGCTTATCAGGCCGGTGATCTGAATAAGGCTAACGACTATCTGTCTCAGGCACTGAAGATCAACTCTTCATTGGCAGAGGCTAATGCAAACTGCGGCTTGGTGGCTTTGGCAAAGGGCGACAAGCAGAGTGCGGCGCAATATTTATCAAAAGGTGCAGGTGCTGAAGGTTTAAACGAAGCAATGAGTGCGCTGTACATTGCTCAGGGCCAGTATGCTCAGGCCGCTGCCATAGCTAAGGGAAGCAACAGCAATACAGCAGCTTTAGCACAGATTCTTAATAAGGATTATACAGCTGCTTCCAGCACTTTGGCTGGTATCAAGAATGCAAACGCGATGACCTATTACCTGAAGGCTATCCAGAGCGCACGCACTGGCAATGCCAGCGATGTAACAACTAACCTTAAAAAGGCTGTTGCTGCTGATCCTTCTCTGAGAACCAAGGCCATCAACGATCTGGAGTACCTGAATTGCCCAAATGCAGTGAGTAACGCTTTGAACTGATTGATATTTTGAGAACTTTCATTTTTATCATAACCGTTTGGATTGGTGCATGGCTACTTTCGTCTTGCTCCAATCTAGACGGTCAATGTTTAATAAAAGGACAGTTCACTAACATGTCTCAAGGCGAGCTGATGTTTTATATGCCTAACGGTCCCCGTGAGAAATTTGATACAGTCTCTGTCCGTGAAGGCAAGTTCAGCTATGCCATCCCTGATGCTGTTGAAAGTTATAGCATCTTGCTTTTTCCGAATCTGAGCGAGCAGGTCATCTTTGTAGAACCTAACTTGAATGTCAGCATCGAGGCAAATGCCACACAGCTGAAAGCCATCAAAATTACCGGTGGAAAGGCAAACAAACTGATGTCCGGTTTCCGAAATGAAATCATGGATCTTCCAACCAATCAGGTTAAGGATAAGGCTCTGGAGTTTATCCATAAGAATCCGGCCTCTATCGTCAGCATCTATCTGTTAAGAAAGTATTTTGTCAATGTGGACAATCCTGATCTTGACGAGATAGAGGATGCCCTCAGTGCCATAACCCAGGCTCAGCCCGAGCAGCCCGACATGAAATTACTTCATGAGAAGATTACAGCGCTCAGGAATGTGAGCGAGGGTAAATCTGCTCCGAATTTTGATGTTACCGACAACGAGGGGAAACGACATCAGTTGGCCGACTATAAGGGAAAGGACTTACTCCTGATTTTTGGTGCTACTTGGGCAGAAGGATATCGCGACCAACTTCGCGAAATCCATCATGACTCGAAGGATATGCAAGAAATTCCCGAGATGATTAATGTGGAAATGGATGTAGCTAAGTATATGGCTAATTCAGTGCTCCGCGATTCTTTGCCAGGCGTCATGATTCCTGAATTGAGAGGCTGGCAATCAGAAATAGTAAAAAATTATCAAATAAAAACTCTTCCCACCTTCATTCTCATTGACAAAAGTCAGAAGATTGTAGCGCGGGCAGACAACTGGAACGATATAAAAAAGAAGATTAAGTAACATTTATGCTAGTCAAAGTCTTTGGAGCCGCTGTCCAAGGAATTGAAGCAACCACTATTACCATTGAGGTTAATACCGATCGAGGCATTAAGTTCTTCTTAGTAGGAATGCCCGACGAGGCAGTGAAGGAAAGTCACGAGCGCATTATTTCCGCACTGCGTTATAATAATCTGAAGTTTCCATCCTGTCAGATTATCATTAATATGGCACCCGCCGATGTACGAAAAGAGGGAGCCAGTTACGACTTGCCATTGGCCATAGGCATCCTTGCCGCCAGTCAGAGTATTAAGGCGGACAATCTGTCACGTTACATGATTATGGGTGAACTAAGTTTGGACGGTTCACTGCAACCCATCAAGGGTGTGTTATCTATTGCCATGCTGGCTCTACGTAGCGGTTTTGAGGGACTGATTCTTCCCAAAGCCAACGCACAAGAAGCTGCTGTCATCGAAGGATTGACGGTTTATGGTGTAGAAAACATCAGCCAAGTCATTGATTTCTTCAACGGTGAGGCCACACTCGAACCTACCGAACACCAACCGCAAATGTTTCAATGTTCTGAAAATGAGGTTTTCGAATACGACTTTCAAGATGTGAAGGGGCAAGAGAGCGTAAAACGTGCTTTTGAAGTCGCTGCAGCGGGGTCACACAATTTAATCCTCATTGGCCCTCCTGGCAGCGGTAAATCCATGATGGCCAAAAGGTTGCCAGGTATTCTTCCTCCTTTGTCGCTGGAAGAGAGTCTGGAAAGCAGCCAGGTTCATTCTGTTGCAGGGCTCATGGCACGAAATGCTGGTCTACTGACCAAACGCCCATTCCGATCTCCTCATCATACCATCTCACAAGTGGCATTGGTGGGTGGAGGCCAACACCCCAAACCGGGTGAGATTAGTCTGGCACACCATGGTGTCTTATTTGCCGATGAATTGCCGGAATGGAATAAACGAACGTTAGAGGTATTACGGCAACCATTGGAAGATCATAAGATTTGTATTTCGCGAACTAAATATTCCGTGGAATACCCCTGTTCGTTCATGTTCGTGGCCGCCATGAATCCATGTCCATGCGGGATGTACAACGATCCAACCCGAGAGTGCACCTGTACTCCAACTCAGGTGCAGAACTACCTGAACCGTATATCCGGACCTTTAATGGACCGCATTGACCTTCAGATTGAAATTTCTCCCGTGCCCTATAAGGACATGTCTAACAACACGTTGGCAGAAAGTAGCTCCAAAATCAGAGAACGGGTGATTTATGCCCGCCACATTCAGGAAAAAAGGTTTGCCAACGAACCTGGTATTTTCTGTAATGCACAGATGACTCCTCGCCTGCTTCGGAAGTATGCACAACCATCACCTGAGGGACAGAAACTGTTACGTAATGCCATGGAACGTATGGGACTTTCGGCACGTGCCTATGACCGAATCTTGAAAGTGGCACGCACCATAGCCGACTTGGACGGTTCCGAGCATGTGGAAAAAAACCACATAGCCGAGGCCATCAGTTACCGCGCTTTGGATAGAGGCAACTGGTCTACCCGTTAATAACACTAATCCCGGCCCTATTCAGGACCGGGATTTACTATATGGTAAGATAGAGTTATCCTAATTTATTTGACAGCCATTTACGGATCGGCTCATCATAGCAAATCAGGCAGAGAGTTCCCAACAGAAGATTGGCCAGAATAACCACAGTTGCCCCCCCGTAGAAAAGGGCACCCTGAGGATCAACCTGCTTAATCCAATAGATATAAAGATAAATGAGCGGATAATGAACGGCATAGAGCGGATAGCTTAGGCGCCCTAAGAATGTAATGTATTTTTTAGAATTACCTTGAACCACGCCTCTGGCACCGCTCCAGATTATGATTGGGAATAAGATTATCAGGCAGAAAACCTGATAATAGCAACTAAAATCGCCCAACCCTGGAACCAGGAAAATAACGAGCAAGGCTATGGCACAAGACCAGAATACCTGTGGCCCCTGTATGCTGCTTGGGCTTTTTTTCTTAAATAATCGGGCCAGAAGAAGTCCCATAGGATAACCAAAGCTGATTCTGATGACACCTCCTAGCATATTAATTGGTTCAGAAGACCATCCGTAGCTGATGTAATTTTCTTCCATCCATAACGCAAATGCCAACAGAAGTAATGCGCTAATGCCTACCCATATTTTTAGGATCTTAGTACTGACACGGCACAGAAAAAGGCCATAACATAAACTCCCAATATATTCCAGGAAAAGACTCCAATGAGGGCCATTGATTGGAAATGCTTCAGCGTTACCACGGACGTCCATAGACGTAGGAGTGGGTAAGCAGAAGAGTGCCAACATCACGCAAATCATAATATCGGATGTTAGTGCCTGTGTTCCGTCCCACATTTGGCATCCCTGAATGCAAAAACATATCAAGCCTATCACTACTCCGATGACAACCATAGGGTGCAAACGAATCAACCTGCGCTTGATAAAACTGCCAAGGCTCATGCTACCATCCTGAAGCCGCTCGTCATAAGCATACCCCATAACAAATCCACTAAGGATAAAGAAGAAGTCCACAGACATGAATCCGTGATACAAACCTTGTTCTGCTATTGTAGTATTGATTGGTGCAAAAGCTATCGCCTCACAAATGTGGTAGCAAAGTACCATGATGGCTGCAATTCCTCTTAGACCATCCAAAATGTCATAATGAGGTTTAGTCGCCCATGTCTGTGTTGTCATATTCCTTAGATTTTGATGTATTTCTGCAAAGAAACAAAAAAAATTCCGTACTTTTGCACCTAAATGTAAATAAACGAATCAAACATGGAAAAAAACTTTAAACGCACCACCGTTACAGCGGCTCTGCCCTATGCTAACGGTCCTGTTCATATAGGCCATCTGGCCGGTGTTTATGTTCCTGCCGACATTTATGTGCGCTATCTGCGCCTGAAAGGAAAGGACGTTTTGTTTATCGGTGGCTCTGACGAGCACGGTGTACCTGTAACCATCCGTGCAAGGAAGGAAGGTATCACTGTTCAACAGGTGGTTGACCGCTATCATTACCTGATTAAGGACTCTTTTGAGAAGTTCGGTATCAGTTTCGATATCTACAGCCGTACCACCAGCGATGTGCATCACAAGCTGGCCAGCGATTTCTTCAAGAAGCTGTATGATGAGGATAAGTTTATCAAGCAGACTACCGAGCAGTTCTATGACGAGGAGACCAAGGAGTTCCTGACCGACCGTAACATCCGTGGAGAATGCCCTCGCTGCCATGCTGCCGATGCATACGGCGACCAGTGCGAGAAGTGCGGTGCCACCCTTTCGCCAGAGGAGCTGATCAATCCATACAATGCCGTTAACGGTAACCCATTGGTTAAGAAAGAGACCAGCCACTGGTATCTGCCATTGGATCAGCACCAGGAATGGTTGGAGAAGTGGATTTTGGAGGACCACAAGGAGTGGCGTCCTAATGTTTATGGCCAGTGCAAGAGTTGGTTGGACGGTGGTTTGAAGCCACGTGCCGTAACCCGCGACCTGGATTGGGGTATTCCTGTGCCTGTAGAAGGTGCTGAAGGCAAGGTGCTGTACGTATGGTTTGATGCACCTATCGGTTACATCTCTAACACAAAGGAGTTGTGCGATGCCAAGCCTGAATTAGGTTCATGGGAAACCTGGTGGAAGGATCCCGAAACCCGTCTGGTTCACTTCATCGGTAAGGATAACATTGTGTTCCATTGCATCGTATTCCCTGCTATGCTGAAGGCTCACGGCGATTATATTCTGCCTGACAACGTGCCATCCAACGAGTTCCTGAACCTGGAGAACGATAAGATTTCTACCAGTCGCAACTGGGCTGTATGGTTGAACGAATACCTGGTGGATATGCCTGAGCGTCAGGACGAATTGCGTTATGTATTGACCGCAAGCGCTCCTGAGACCAAGGACAACAACTTCATGTGGAAGGATTATCAGGACCGTGTGAACAATGAGTTGGTAGCTATCTACGGCAACTTTGTGAACCGTGCACTGCAGTTGACCCAGAAGTATTACGATGGTGTAGTTCCAGCTTGCGGTGAACTGACCGATTACGATAAAGAGACACTGGCTGAATTTGCTGATGTTAAGACCAAGGTTGAGAGTCTGCTGGAGAACTTCAAATTCCGCGATGCCCAGAAGGAGGCTATGAATCTGGCACGTATCGGCAACAAGTACATTGCCGACATGGAGCCATGGAAGGTAATCAAGACCGATCCAGAGCGTGTTAAGACCATCATTTATATCTCTTTGCAGCTTACCGCCAACCTGGCTATCGCATTCGAGCCATTCCTGCCATTCAGCAGTGCCCGTCTGCGTGAGATGATCTGCATGGACGGTGTAAACTGGGAGAGTCTGGGCAGCACCGAGTTGTTGCCTGCCGGAAAGCAGTTGGGTAAGCCATCGCTGCTGTACACCAAGATTGAGGACGAAGTAATTCAGGCTCAATTGGATAAGCTGGAGGCTACCAAGAAGGCTAACGAGGCTGCCAACTACAAGGCTAATCCTATCAAGGAAACCATCAGCTTTGACGACTTCCAGAAACTGGACATCCGTGTAGGAACCGTTTTGGAGTGCGAGCGCGTGCCAAAAATGAAGAAACTGCTGAAGTTCCGCATCGACGACGGATTGGAGCAGCGTACTATTGTAAGCGGTATCAGCGCATTCTATGAACCAGAACAACTGGTAGGCAAGCAGGTATTGTTCATTGCTAACCTGGCACCACGTCAGTTTAAGAACGGTCTGGTCAGCGAAGGTATGATTCTGAGTGCTGAGAACTATGATGGAACACTGGCTGTTACTACCGTAGAACACGAGGTTAAGCCAGGTTCTCAGGTATTGTAAATTCATGAATTGTCATCCTGAGCATAGCGAAGGATCTTTCTAAACCGGATGGCTATCCTATGATTAAAGCTATATTTTTAGATATCGATGGAACCCTGGTGTCTTTCCAGACACACAGGGTTCCTGCGTCTACATGCCAAGCCATTCATGAGGCTCGTCAGCGTGGCATTAAGGTGTTTATCTGCACCGGTCGTCCCATCCAGTTTATCGACAACCTGGCCGGTGTGGAATACGATGGCATGATCTGTGTCACTGGAGCATTGTGCATCACCGATAAGCATGAGGTTATCTACCGCAACAGTATTCCGCGCAGCGATGTGCAGAACCTGTTGGAATACCTGCAACAGCAGGGAGACAATCCCACTCCATACATGGCCGTTTCAGACGAGAAGATTTTCGGTATCAACAAGGAGCACCCCGCCGTTCAGTACATTCTCACCCATCTGAATGTTCCCCATGTCCCCTTCTATCCTATTGAGCAGATGGTAGATTCGCCCATTCTTCAGTTGATTGGTTTCTACACCACCGAAGATGACGAGAAAATGCAACAGATACTGCCCAATTGTGTGGCCATGCGCTGGCATCCCTCGTTTGCCGATATTGTAGTAAACGGTTGCAGCAAGGCCGATGGTATAGATAAGGTGATAGCCCATTACGGCATTGACATTTCCGAAACCATGGGTATAGGCGATGGAGGTAATGACATTCCGATGCTACAACACGCTGCTATTGGAGTTGCCATGAGTAACGCTTCTCCCGAGGTACAGCAACATGCCGACTACATCACTACTTCGGTGGATGACGATGGCATTTGGAACGCCTTTAAACACTTTGAACTTATTTGATATAAAAAGCGTAAATAATAAAATTTACGCTTTTTCTGTATATATAAACTTTTTATTGTATTTTTGCCGAAACAATCATAATGCTTATGAAACACTTTACCCCAAAATTACTTTGCGCTACCGTTCCACTCTGTCTGCTACTGACCGGATGTATGACTAGCAATCTGCAAGGCATGCGAGAGAAAAGTATTGTTGTACTGTACGAAAACGACGTGCACTGTGCGATAGACGGCTATGCCAAGATAGCCGGCATACGCCAGCTAATAGCCGATACAGCATGGACCAGTATTGTATCCAGTGGTGACTACCTGCAAGGCGGTACTGCCGGAGCCATCTCCAAGGGGCAGTATATCATGGATGTGATGAAGCATGTGGGCTATGATGCCGTGACCTTAGGCAATCATGAATTTGATTATAAGATTCCACGCATGTTTGAACTGCTGAACCAGCTGAAAGCTCCTGTCACTTGTGTGAATGTCATCGACACCCGCACAGGAAAAAAGGTTTTTGCCCCATATATCCTAAAGAAAATAGGTAAGAAAAAGATTGCCTATATCGGAGCCGTTACCCCCACCACCATGGAAAGCGAATCGTACTCGTTCTATGACGAGAGCGGTAAGCTGATCTATGACCTGGTTCCCGATCAGACCTATAACCTGGTGCAGCAGGCTGCCGATGAAGTTCGCCGGAAAGGTGCAGATTATGTATTCGTATTGTCGCACCTGGGCGAGGATCCTAACCACATGAATGTGGATTCGCATGGATTGGCTCGGAACACTACCGGTATCGATGTTATTCTGGATGGACATTCGCACAATACCATCCCATCGGTAACCATTAACAATAAGGAAGGAAAACCGGTTATCATCACCCAGACAGGTACCCAGTTTGCCAATTTGGGCAAGATGGTGATTATGCCAAACGGTACTATCACCACATCACTGATCCCAGTAAATGAAATGCCTTACCGAAGCATAACGGTTCAACGTGCTATTGATGAAGTAAAAAAACAGATGAACGAAGTGACCGGACGACAGGTGTGCCACAGCGAAGTGGATCTGCGCATTCTGGATGAGAACGGGCGTCAGCAGGTGCGCAAGGCTGAAACCAATGCCGGAGACATTGTGGCCGATGCTTTCCGCATTATGACGGGTGCTGATTTGGCCATGACCAACGGTGGTGGTATCCGATCGGAAGTGAACAAAGGCGACTTGACCTATGGAGACATTGTTAGCCTATTGCCTTACGACAACTACCTATGCATGGTGGAGGTAACCGGGGCCAAGATCCTGGAACTGCTGAAAGAGAACACGAGTTTGCTACCACTGGAAGACGGACAATTCCCTCAGGTTTCGGGCATCAAGTTTACCGTAGATGTGAAAACACACAGCATCAAAGATGCTCAGGTGATGAATAAGGAGACCGGAGCCTACGAACCGCTGGTACCAGAAAAGACCTATACCCTATCCACTACCGACTACTGTATTTCCGGAGGTGGCTTCAAGAATATATTGAAGGATGCCAAGGTTGTGAAGGATGGCATGATGCTGTATAACGATGCCTTGGTGGAATTTGTCACAAAAAAACTGAACGGACGGATTACGACGGAATATGCCAAGCCACAAGGACGAATCACTATCCAATAATAAAAGCGGAGGTTTTAAACCTCCGCTTTTATTATTTATCGAGCAGCAATACACTCAATTTCAATGCGTCCGCCCTTAGGCAAATCCTTCACTGCCATAGCCGAACGTGCAGGGAACGGCTGTTTGAAGAATGTTGCATACACCTCATTCACTGCTGCAAAATCATTGATATCAGCCAGGAACACACAAGTCTTTACCACATTGTCCATGCTTAGGCCTGCCTCTTCCAGAATGTGCTTGATATTATTCAGGCTCTGACGCGCCAAGTCCTTGATGTCGCCCTGAGCAAACTGACCGGTAGCTGGATCAATAGGCAACTGGCCGGAAACAAATACCATTCCGTTGGCCTCAACGGCCTGACTGTAAGGACCAATGGCTGCAGGTGCCTGCTCGGTCTTAATTTCTTTTTTTACAGGAGTAGCGCTTTGTGCATAAGTCATCAGGCTCATACTCATGGCCATAACCAACATGATTAATTTTTTCATACTTTATTCTTATTTATTATTCTACTGTCACAATTAAGCGGTTGTAACGCACCAACGGGATAGGTGCATTATCATTGGCCTCGAGAATTAGGTGAATCTCATCACCACTCTTGGCATCAGCCGGAACCGTAAAGGTGGTCACCGCCTTATTGACATCGGCCACATTACAGTCTGGTTCATAAGTACTGATTGGATGTTTCCACCAAGTAATATTCACCTGTTGGCCTTTATCAGGATCAGTAACGACATATTTCAGTTTTAGGGTTTCACCTGCCTTAGCCCTCAGAGCGGTAGGGCCCGAGATGACTGGATTATGATTGGCATCGGCATAATTGGGGGTTACCGACCAATGCAGACGCTCGGACAGTTCATAGAACATGTGCGGCATGAAATCCGGAGTCTTGATCTCCACCGGCTGGCGGCGGGCATTCTGCGAAGCACTCTGGCCACCGCCTACACCCAACGAGGCACTGATGGCCTCCACACCACCTTGAGCAAAACTTTGTTGGGTTGCAGGCTTTACAGGATTCTGGAAACCGCCCCAGCCTCCCCAGTTGTTTACATAACCCAAGAGGCCGTTATCAATGAAATTACTGAAACAACCGGTATCGCCTTCACCCACAAAGGCTCCTTTTGGCTGCATCTTCATCCAAACCACATAACCTTTCTTAGTCAGTTCCTCGGCAGGACAATCAAAACCGAAGAAGTCATAGATATCTCCTTTGGCAAACTGCTTTCCATCGCCCCAAACTCGCACCAACTCGCCCATTGGGCCGTATGCACTGATGTTTTTCTTGGTCCATTCGGCCGATAGCACCTCATTTCCCTCAGGGGTGCGCTGACGCCCCTGAGAACCGAAACTGGCTGTTGCTCCGCCTATTCCATCCGGTTGTTGCTTGATATCCGGCCAGAAAGGCTGGATGTATTTCTGGAAGGTGTTGTCCTGATCACCACTCAGACACAGAATCATCTTCTTGGATATGCGTTCCTTCAAAGCCGGATAGTTGGGCTGGTCGCCATAGATATCCTCAATACTCTTCAGGGCACGGGCTATGGTACTGCAACCGCCCCACGCCTGTACAAAGATTGGCGCAGGATTGGTTTCATCTATCATTAGCATCTTGATGAGTTCAGAACCCGGAGTATCTTTGGAAAAATCTCCATCAAACTCACAGTTGCCCCAATACACCTTGGAACGAAGGTACTCTGGAGTGGGATATTCAGGATCGTGCACTTTCAAATTAGGATAAACCTTCTCATAGGCATCTACAATATTGTCAATCATGCGTTCACCTTCGTCCCAACGGTAATGCGTCATCGGCTTAAAACCCAACCCTGGACGGTCATATTCACGCCCGGCCACCCATGCCTTGGTACCCTTGCCGTCGCCCTTCCAATGGAACTGGCTACTGGTATAGACCAATCCCTCCACCTTATATCCAGTAGAGAACAACAGGAAACGGATCATGGAATTGTTATCGTCCAACTCGGGGTCACAAGTAACCAGAATTCGGGGTTTCTCGGCCAAAGGAGCCTTAATAGCCCAACCGTCGGTATAGTTCAAGCCACCACCGGTTGTACTGGCAATTTGTGCGCTGCAAGGTAGAACAGATGCTGCGATCAACAACGGGAATAGTATTTTCCTCATATTATCAGGTTCTATTTTCTGCAAAAGTACAAAAATGTTTGGCACTATAAAATATTTAGGTAAGGATTTAGGGTACATATAGGCATTTTCCTCTACACAAATAGGGATTTTCCCTTGCATATAGGAAAAACCTCTGCTATCTTTGCAAATGTAAAACAACAATAAAACTGAACGATTATGAAAGCACTAAGAAAACTGATGGTAGGATTGATGACCGCTCTGGCTATGATTTCTCTGAGCTCTTGCGGACATGTAGTTATCTACAATGAGGACGATGAAATCGGTTTTGATATCTCTGGCCTTTTCGGCAAACTGTGGGAAGCAGACATGAATGAGAGTGTATATGACCATGGACGTGAATGGCCAATCTATAGCGAGTTTGAATTCATTAGAGGCAGTTTTCCTGATCATGGCGTGGGCCGTGAGACCCAGCGCTTTATGGACAACGACGAAATCTACCAGGTTATGGATTTTGAGTGGCGTGTAGAGTACGGTGATTTGGGATTGCGCTATTACGACTACGGTTTAGGCACCATGTGGTTGAATGATATGATTACATACAGAGACTACTTCTCTGCCTTTGTAGATCAGGACCGCTACCGCACCGATTTCTATCTGGTAGGTACTCGTGCAGCGGAAGGTGACTCTACCCAAGTGGTTAAGGCTCGTAAGATTGAAGGTCCTATCCAGTTCAAGGCAAAGGATAAATAAAAGGTAAAATGACATTATCACATAGCTGATCAACAAAAGTAAAGGCCGCTCCCCAATGGGGAACGGCCTTTTTAATTTTCCAAATCGTAAAGAAGGATTACTTACGCAGACCCAATGCCTTAACGATAGCACGGTAGCGCTCTATGTCCTGACGCTTCAGATAGTTCAGCAAGCTACGACGCTTACCTACCAACATGGTCAGTGCACGCTCGGTTACGAAATCCTTACGGTTCTTCTTCAGGTGCTCGGTCAAATGTGAAATACGATAAGAGAACAAAGCTACCTGAGCTTCTGGAGAACCGGTATCAGTAGCCTTCTGTGCATAGCTGTACTTACCGAAGATCTCCTCCTTTTTTGCTGCGTCTAAATACATAATTTTAAAATATTAAAATGTTAAACTTGTTTGCGAGGACGGCCATCGGTGAAGGTTTGCAGCGATTCGCCGACACTGCCTCGAAATGCGGGTGCAAAGTTAAGCCATAATTTTTGATTTACAAATGATTTTGGCATAAAATTTCGTTTTTATTTTGTACTACGCTCGGTTTGCCGTAACTTTGCACCATAATTCATAAGGTATTATAAGGTATTCTATGCAAGATATTAGAAACATCGCAATTATTGCACACGTCGACCACGGTAAGACCACCCTGGTGGACAAGATGATGCTGGCCGGAAATCTGTTCCGTGAGGATAAGACAAACGGAGAGTTAGTTTTGGATAACAATGATTTGGAGCGTGAGCGTGGTATAACCATTCTGTCAAAAAACGTTTCTATCAATTATAAGGGTACAAAGATTAACATTATTGACACTCCGGGACACAGCGACTTTGGTGGTGAGGTAGAGCGTGTGCTGAACATGGCCGATGGATGCCTGCTGCTTGTGGACGCCTTTGAAGGCCCAATGCCTCAGACCCGTTTCGTGCTGCAGAAGGCACTGGAAATCGGCCTGAAGCCTATCGTTGTGGTCAATAAAGTAGATAAGCCAAACTGCCGTCCTGACGAGGTATACGAAATGGTCTTCGACTTGATGTTTGCCCTGGACGCTACCGAAGACCAGCTGGACTTCCCTGTAATCTATGGCTCTGCCAAGAATAACTGGATGGCCGAGGACTGGAAGACTCCTACCGACAATATCCTTCCTCTGTTGGATGCTATCATCAAATACATTCCTGCCCCAACCCAGTTGGAAGGAACACCTCAGATGCTGATCACCTCTTTGGATTACAGCAACTATACCGGCCGTATTGCAGTGGGCCGTGTTCACCGCGGTACCATTAAGGAAGGCATGAACATCACACTGGCTCACCGTGACGGAAGCATGGCTAAGATGAAGGTTAAGGAACTGTACACCTTTGAGGGTTTAGGCCGTCAGCGTGTCACCGAAGTTTCATCGGGTGATATCTGTGCTATCACAGGTCTGGACAAGTTCGAGATTGGTGATACCATCTGTGACTTCGAGAATCCAGAGGCACTGCCACCAATTGCCATCGATGAGCCTACCATGAGTATGACTTTCTGTATCAACGACTCGCCATTCTTTGGCCGTGAGGGTAAGTTCGTAACCAGCCGTCACATCCAGGAGCGTTTGGAGAAGGAGTTGGACAAGAACCTGGCTCTGCGTGTCACCAAGGCAGAACAGGATGGGCACTGGATTGTTTACGGCCGTGGCGTATTGCACCTGTCCGTACTGATCGAGACCATGCGTCGCGAGGGTTACGAGTTGCAGGTAGGCCAGCCTCAGGTTATCTATAAGGAGATTGATGGTGTAAAATGCGAGCCTATCGAGGAGCTGACCATCAGTGTTCCTGAAGAATATAGCAGTAAGATGATTGATATGGCCACCCGCCGTAAGGGTGAGATGCTGAGCATGGAGACTACCGGTGATCGCGTGACCATTGAGTTTAACATCCCTTCCCGAGGTATCATCGGTTTGCGTACCAACGTACTGACCGCCAGTGCCGGCGAGGCCATCATGGCTCACCGTTTCAAGGAATATCAGCCATACAAGGGCGATATCGACCGCCGTACCAATGGTTCCATGATTGCCATGGAAGGTGGTACTGCCTTTGCTTATGCCATCGATCATTTGCAGGATCGCGGTAAGTTCTTCATTTTCCCTCAGGACGAGGTTTATGCAGGACAGGTCGTGGGTGAGCATGTTCATGACAACGACTTGGTTATCAACGTAACCAAGAGTAAACAGTTGACCAACATGCGTGCCAGCGGTTCGGACGAGAAGGCCCGCATCATTCCTCCAGTCATCTTCTCTCTGGAAGAAGCCCTGGAATACATCAAGGAAGATGAGTTGGTAGAGGTCACTCCTAAGAGTATGCGTATGCGCAAGATTATTCTGGATCATCTAGAGAGAAAACGCGCCAACAGAGAATAACTTCCCTTTATAGAAATAGAAGCGCCATGACTACAAAAAGTAATCATGGCGCTTTTTTGTGCTCAAAAAAACTATTATTACATTTGAAAAAAACTATTATTACATTTGAAAAGCCAGAAGTCCCTGTTTTTTTACTAAAAAAAATGTTGTCCTTCCCCATTTCCTTCATACCTTTGAATGTGCGGATAAACAACCGCATTAATAAACATGAGAAACAGAAAGACTTTATTTTTCGCCAATCTGGATCCAGAGATTGATACCAGTTGGCTGGCAAACGTTCTGGAACCTTTTGGTCAGGGATACAATATTCGTATTATTCCCCCAAAGAGCAAAGAAGATTCCATCTATGGTTTTGCCGAAATGACAGAGAGCGATGCTGATGAACTGTTGGCATTCTTCCGGACACATGATCTGCTCTTCTGGGGCAGAAAGATATCAGTTAAAGAAGCCAAAGGCGCGATCAGCCCCCGCTCACATGCCATCAAGGAGCACATCTGCTGTAAAATAAGGGAAAAGCAGATGAAAAAAGAACACAAGAGACGAAACAGACGGGACCGGGACAACGAGTGTTCACTTAAGGAATGAGACTAAAAATCAGCAAAGAATTAGGAAGGTGCGCAAAATTATCGTAATTTTGTACCGAATTTGCTGACAGGTCAACATTTATGAATGTTCGTCACTTGGAAAAGTGCCCAGTATGTGGTAGTGTTCAACTCAAACACTTTTTAACCTGCACTGACTGCTATGCTACAGGAGAGAATTTTCACATCCTGAAATGCAGTAAGTGTGGGTTTAAAATGACGCAGGACGTTCCTGTGGAGGCAGAGATAGGACGGTATTATGAATCACCCGATTATATATCTCACACCAACACACGTTCCGGCATCATGAATCGGGTATACCATTGGGTCCGCTCATACATGCTTAAGAAAAAAGCCAAGCTGGTAGAGGAGGCATGCCACATGAAAAAAGGCCGAATCTTGGATATCGGTTGCGGTACCGGATATTTTGCCCACACCATGCAACAGCGGGATTGGGATGTGGAGGCCATAGAGAAAAGTGCAGATGCCCGCGCATTTGCCTGGCAGCATTTCAACTTAAATGTGCTTGACGAGAGTCACATGAACAGTTTTAATGACCGCAGTTTCAACGCCATCACCATGTGGCATGTCATGGAACATATAGAGGACCTTCCAGCCCTGTGGTCATTGCTGAAGCGCCAATTGCAGGACCAGGGGCGGCTGATTGTGGCAGTACCCAATTGTAGCAGTGCCGATGCTGCTGTGTATAATTCCATGTGGGCAGCCTATGACGTGCCCCGGCACTTATGGCATTTTACACCCGATACCATGCAGCAGATGGCTTCGCAAAACGGCTTCGTGCTGTGCGAAAGGTATCCTATGCCTTTTGACGCTTTCTATGTCTCCATGTTGAGCGAGAAGTACCTGGGTAATCCGGTGTACTTTCTGAAAGGTCTTTGGACCGGAGCTGTTTGCGGTTTGAAATCAATTGTTCGTTCCGACCGGAGCAGTTCCATTATCTATGTTTTCCGTAAAAAGAAGTAAGTTGTAATGAAGCGACAGGTCAGTTTTTTTAATGTGCAAGCCTTAACCTCCTGCATCAGTATGACACTGGTGCTGGTGCTTTTGGGTGCTGTAACCTTTTTCGTCCTTACCGCCCACAGCCTCAGCAAGCAGGTACGTGAGAATATCGCCATCACTTTGCTGCTGAGTGATGATGTGACCAAAAGCGAGCTGGAAAATATCCAGAAGAGTTTGAACAGCAAGCGTTATGTCAAGCAGATTGATTATATCTCCAAGGATAAGGCCTTATTGGAAATGACATTTGACATGGGTACCGACCCTTCTGAATTCATAGGCCACAACCCTTTCTCTGCCTCATTAGAGGTGGGACTCAAAGCCGAGTTTGCCAATCCGGACAGTATCAAGTGGATAGCCAAGGACTTACAGAAGACTCCTAAAGTGATGGATATGCTGTACCAACAGGAATGGGTGGATACCATCAACACCATGATTGAAAAGATTAGCATCGTTCTGCTGATTCTGGCTACTTTGCTCACATTAGTAAGTTTCGCTTTGATAAACAACACTTTACGATTAAGTGTGTACAGCAAGCGATTCTCCATTCACACCATGAAACTGGTTGGTGCCAGTTGGTCATTCATCCGACGCCCATTCCTCTTGAAAAGTATGTCGCTGGGATTTATTGCCGGTTTGGCTGCCGACTGCATCCTGACTCTGGGCATTGTCGTTCTGCTGAATCAGGAACCGGACCTGATGGAGCTCATCTCACCCGAGACCTTGATTATCGTAGGCTCTGTGGTGATGATTTTCGGTCTGCTCATCACATTGATTTGTGCATTTGTATCAGTAAACCGTTTCTTGAACATGCGTGCACAGGATCTTTACACTGCATAATTAACTATCACAAAATATTTCAAGCATGAAAAATAATTTTGCCTTTGACAAAATAAACTTCATCCTGCTGGCCGTAGGTATGGTCATCATACTGATTGGCTTCTTTCTGATGAGTGGTCCCGGTTCTGACCTGGAGCACTTCGAAGCCGACATTTTCAGTGACACACGCATCAAGGTGGCCCCAGCCATCAGTTTCCTGGGTTTCATCTTTATGATTTATGCCGTATTACGTAAACCAAAGAATAAGAAGGAATGAACGAGATACAAGCTTTACTCCTGGGTTTGGTACAGGGACTGACAGAGTATCTGCCTGTCAGCAGTAGCGGCCACCTTCAGATTGGCCAGATGCTTCTGGGCATTGACCCAGAGGCTGGCGGTTTGACGTTTGACATTGTGGTGCATGTAGCCACCGTGTTGTCCACTCTGGTTATTCTGTGGAAGGAAATCATCTGGATTTTCAAGGGACTGTTCAAGTTCCAGTGGAACGATGAGACCAAATATACCCTCAACATTCTGATCTCCATGATTCCTGTAGGCGTGGTTGGTCTGTGCTTTAAGGATCAGGTGGAGGCTCTTTTCCATGGTACACTGGTGGTAGGCGTATGTCTGGTTATCACTTCTTTGTTGCTGGCACTTACCCACTACTATCAGCCTAAGGAGAAAGAGAACATCTCTAAGCGGGATGCTTTCATCATTGGTTTGGCTCAGGCCTGTGCCGTTTTACCTGGTCTTTCCCGTAGCGGTTCCACCATTGCTACCGGTCTGTTGCTGGGCAACAGCCGTAAATCCTTGGCACAGTTTTCTTTCCTGATGGTCATTCCTCCTATTTTGGGCGAGGCTTTACTGGATGCCAAGCATATCATTGCTCCAAGTGCTGAATATCTGGCAGAGCACGGTGCCACTGTAGCCATTCCAACCCTGTCACTGATTGTAGGTTTCATTGCCGCCTTTGTATCCGGTTGCATTGCCTGCAAATGGATGATCAACTTGGTTAAGAAATGCAAGTTGATTTACTTTGCCATCTATTGCGCAGTCATCGGCTGTTTTACCATTGCTTATTCCCTGTTATGAATTTTACTCAAGGAGAAATTATCTATATTGATAAACCCCTGACTTGGACGTCCTTTGCCGTAGTGGCAAAGGTGAGGTATCTGCTGTGCAAGAAACTGGGCGTTAAGAAACTGAAGGTGGGTCATGCCGGTACACTCGATCCATTGGCCACCGGTGTGATGATTCTGTGCACCGGCCGTGCCACCAAACGCATTGACGAACTGCAGGCACACACCAAGGAATACATTGCCACTCTTAAACTAGGTGCCACTACCCCATCTTTCGATTTGGAGAAAGAGATTGATGCCACCTACCCTACCGCCCACATTACCCGTGAACTGGTGGACAGTGTGCTGGAAAAATTCCGTGGCACCATTCAGCAGATTCCACCGGTATTCTCAGCCTGCAAGGTAGAAGGTAAGCGTGCCTATCAGTTGGCGCGCAAGGGTGAAGAGGTGGAACTGAAAGCCAAGACGCTGATCATTGACGAGTTGGAAGTGCTTCGTTTCGATGCAGAGCGCATGGAACTGGAAATCCGTGTGGTTTGCAGCAAGGGCACTTACATCCGCGCTTTGGCACGCGACATCGGTACGGCCCTGGAAAGTGGAGCACACCTTATACAATTAAGACGCACGCGCGTAGGCGAGGTACGAGCAGAGGACTGCCTGACCATCGAGCAATTCCCGGAATGGTGGGAGCAGCAGGAGATTGAGTGGCCCGAGGCATAACGTCCGTTATGCTTTTTTAACACCATTGTACTTGACACCCCCCTCTGCAAAATCGTATCTTTGCAGCCGATTTTAAAATTCATTGAAAATCATGAAGCTTTCACAATTCAAATTCAAACTTCCAACAGAGAGCATCGCGCTATATCCATCCGATTACGATCCTGAGACAGGCATCTACCATCGCGATGAATGCAAATTGATGGTGCTGCACAAGAAGAGCGGCGAGATTGAGCACCGCAAATTCAAGAACATGCTGGAATATTTCGACGAGCACGATGTGTTTGTCTTTAACGATACCAAGGTATTCCCAGCCCGTCTTTGGGGTAACAAGGAAAAGACTGGAGCACGCATCGAGGTGTTCCTGCTCCGTGAGTTGAACGAGGACCTGCGCCTTTGGGATGTATTGGTTGATCCTGCACGTAAAATCCGTATCGGTAATAAGTTATATTTTGGAGAGGACGACTCTATGGTGGCTGAGGTCATTGACAACACCACCTCACGTGGCCGTACCTTACGTTTCCTGTACGATGGTCCGCACGACGAGTTCAAAGAGGCACTTTACAGCTTAGGCGAGGCTCCACTGCCTGCTACCATCACCAGCATGAGAGCATCAGAGCCTGAAGATAACGAGCGTTTCCAGACCATCTTTGCCACTCAGGAAGGTGCCGTAACTGCCCCAACAGCAGGCATGCATTTCAGCCGTGAGATGATGAAGCGCATGGAAATCATGGGCATTGACCCTGCATTCATCACCCTCCATGCCGGTTTGGGTAATTTCCGCGAGATTGATGTGGAGGACCTGACCAAGCATAAGACCGACTCTGAACAGATGAGCGTAAGCGGTAATGTATGCCAGATGGTTAATAAGGCCAAGGCTGAGGGTCGCAAGATTTGTGCCATCGGAACCACCACCATGCGTGCGCTGGAAACCGCTGTAAGCACCGATGGAAACCTGAAGGAATACGACGGTTGGACCAACCGTTTTATCTTCCCTCCTTATGAGTTTGGCGTAGCCAACTGTATGGTAGCCAATTTCCAGTTGCCACTGTCCACCCTGCTGATGCTGACTGCAGCATTCGGCGGATACGAGCAGACCATGGCAGCTTATAACCTGGCTGTTAAGGAAGGTTACAAGTTCGGCAGCTTTGGCGATGCATTGTTGATTTTGCCAGATTAATGAATACCGTATATTTGGGTTTGGGCAGCAATCTGGGCGACCGTGAAGCCCTGTTGCTGGAATCCATACAAGAAATAAAGAAGCAGATTGGGACCGTAAGTCTCCAATCTGCTTTTTATGTTACTGAACCTTGGGGATTCCAATCCGAGCATCCTTTCCTGAATGCCGTTGTATGTTGTGAGACCAGCCTAACACCCCTACAGGTTCTGGACTGCACCCAGCATATCGAAAAGCAGTTGGGCCGTACTCACAAATCGGTAAACCGTCAGTATTCCGACCGGCCAATCGACATCGACCTGCTCCTTTTTAACAACCTTATCCTCAACACCCCGCGCCTCACTCTGCCTCATCCACTGATGCACCAGCGCCGGTTTGTATTGGAACCATTGGCCGAGATTGCCTCTCAACTGGTTCACCCTGTCCTCAAGCAAACGATTGCCGAATTACTTCAGCAACAGGCTCACTAACTCCTCCATACCTTCCGATGCCTTTTTTTGGATAAAGGTGATGGAACGGTTGGTATGTACCTCCACCGGTTTAGGATCGATGACATAGATTGGAGTGGTAGGACGGGCATAATGTACCAAGCCTGCTGCCGGATACACATTTAAAGAAGAACCCACAACCACCAGGATGTCAGCCTCCTCCACTTCTTCCACAGCCACCTCAATCATCGGTACTGATTCACCAAACCACACGATAAACGGGCGCAGCTGCGATCCGTCCTTGGCCTTATCGCCCAAATGAATATCCATATTATCAGGTCCCAATTCCACAATGCAGCGAGGGTCGTTAGGGTCACGCTCAGAAGTAGCCTTCATCAGTTCTCCGTGCAGATGCACAATCTTGGAACTGCCAGCCTGCTCGTGCAGGTTGTCCACATTCTGGGTAACCACGGTCACATCAAAATTCTTTTCCAGCTCAGCCACAAGCAGATGAGCTTTATTTGGTTTTGTATTAACCGACTCATGGCGACGTACATTGTAAAACTCCAGCACCAATTCGCGGTTGCGCCAATAACCCTCAATACTGGCCACATCCTGCACATTATATTTATCCCACAAACCTCCCGAATCACGGAAAGTAGAAATACCGCTCTCGGCAGAAATGCCTGCTCCAGTTAAAAAGACGATTTTTTTCATGGTTTTATGAATATTACGTGTTTAATTTCACAAAAATAGTAAAAAAAACGGTTGTACTATACAGAGTTAGCCATAAAAGATGTAATTTTGCGCGAAATTTAAAAATAGTACGATAAAAGATGGACAAATTCAGTTATGCATTAGGTCTTGGAATTGGCCAGAACCTGCTGAGTATGGGTCTTTCAGAGTTGAACACAGAAGACTTTGTACAGGCTATCAATGACGTGATTAAAGGCAACGATTTAGTAATCAGCCATAAGGAAGCACAGGCTATTGTTACCGATTATTTCAATGTATTGGAGGAGCGTGCAAACGATGCTTCTATCGCTGAGGGCGAGGAGTTCCTGAAGATCAACGGCCAGAAGGCAGGTGTGGTTACCACCGCATCCGGTTTGCAGTATCAGGTACTGAAAAGAGGCGAGGGCAAGAAGCCAAGCGCAACCGACAGAGTACGCTGCCACTATCGCGGCTCGCTGATCAACGGTAAGGTATTCGACAGTTCCTACGACCGCAATGAACCAGCAGATTTCCCATTGAATCAGGTTATCGCAGGATGGACCGAGGCTCTTCAGCTCATGGCAGAGGGATCTCAGTACCGTCTGTTTATCCCATATCACTTGGGTTATGGCGAGCGTGGTGCAGGTGCCATGATCCCACCATATTCAACCCTGATTTTCGATGTTGAATTAATCAAGGTTCTGTAATTATCAATCGATTTACAATTAATTTGAAGAATAAAATGAAAAAATTTAGTGTAGTTTTAGCAGTAGCTGCTGCAGCTTGCGGTTTCGTGTCTTGTACAGCACAGAGCCCAAAGGCAAATTTGAAGACTGAGCTTGATACCCTGGCATATTCAATCGGTATGTCTAACACCCAGGGTTTGAAGGATTATATGGTACAGCGTCTGGATGTTGATACCGCATACATTGATGAGTTCCTGAAGGGCGTTATCGAGGGTGCTAACTCTGCTGATAACAAGAAGCAGAACGCATACTATGCAGGTATCCAGATTGGCCAGCAGGTTGGCGGTCAGATGTTCCCTTCACTGAACCAGCAGATCTTTGGTGCTGACTCTACCCAGACCATCAGCAAGGACAACTTCCTGGCTGGCTTCGTTGCTGGTGTATTGGAGGACAGCAAGATCATGAACCTGGAGGTTGCCAACAACATTGCTCAGGAGAAGATGACCAAGATTCAGGAGAAGATGATGGAGGAGAAGTATGGTGCAAACCGTAAGGCCGGTGAGGATTTCCTGGCACAGAACGCTAAGAAGGAAGGTATCCAGGTATTGGACGGCGGTGTTCAGTACGAGGTACTGACCGAGGGCAAGGGTGCTATCCCAACCGAGACCTCTCGCGTGAAGGTTCACTATAAGGGTACTCTGCTGGATGGTACTGTATTCGACAGCTCTTACGACCGCAACGAGCCAAGCACATTCCGTGCTGACCAGGTTATCAAGGGTTGGACCATCGCTTTGACCCACATGCCTGTAGGTTCAAAGTGGAAGGTATACATTCCACAGGATCAGGCTTACGGTTCTCGCGAGGCAGGCCAGATTCAGCCATACTCTATGCTGACTTTCGAAATTGAGTTAATTTCAATCGAGGAATAAGAGAATAGTTAAAAATCTATAGAAAAGGCATCGAGTTATTAAATTCGATGCCTTTTTTTTACTTTTTTCTATCAAAACAAGGAAAAACTAAAAAAATATTGTATTTTTGCTTACTTTTTGTCTAATTTAAGCATAGAAACCAACAATATGGAAAAAATTGATACCCTGGATAAGAAAATCCTCAGCATTATCTCACGTAATGCCCGCATTCCGTTTAAGGACGTAGCAGCCCGTTGTGGCGTGTCACGTGCAGCCATCCACCAGCGTGTTCAGCGCATGGTCGACATGGGTGTAATCGTTGGCTCCGGTTATGATGTTAACCCTAAGAGCCTTGGCTTCCGCACCTGCACCTATGTGGGAATTAAGCTGGAAAAAGGTTCCATGTATAAGAATGCCGTTGAGGAAATCAAGAAGATTCCAGAGATCGTGGAGTGCCATTTCACCACCGGCCCTTACACCATGCTGACCAAGTTGTACTCTAAGGACAACGAGCATCTGATGGAGCTGCTGAACGACCGTATCCAGCAGATTTCGGGTGTGACAGCTACCGAGACCCTGATTTCACTGGATCAGAGCATCAAGCGCGAGATTCCTATCGGCACGACAGAAAGCGAGGAGGCTGACCTGGATGCTGTAACCCTTGACGACGTAGAGGAATGACGGGACTGAACTGGGAAGGCCTGGTTATCGGTATGGGAACCTTCCTGATTATCGGACTGTTTCACCCCATTGTCATCAAGGCTGAATACCATTGGGGCAAACAGTGCTGGCCCATCTTTCTGGTTTTGGGATGCGTGACAGGCATTGCAGCTTTATTTGTCAGCAATACGTTGCTGGCATCCTTTTTGGGTGTCTTTGCCTTTTCCTCTTTCTGGAGCATCCTAGAGATGTTCGAGCAGGAAGAGCGTGTGCGAAAAGGATGGTTCCCAAAGAACCCCAATCGCAAATACAATTTCTAAACGAGTGCGTAACAATGAAGAAACATTTTCTATATATCGTTCCTGCCCTGCTGTTTGCCTTAATCTCTTGCGGTAACAGCAGCAACACCGCTACTGTGGCTCCATTGGACGAGGTGACCGCCACCATCAAGGCTCCCGATTTCAATGGCGACAGCGCCTATGCCTATGTCAAGGCTCAGTGCGATTTCGGTCCCCGTGTCCCAAACGGAACAGCTCACGACAAGTGTGGCGACTGGCTGGTGCAGAAGTTCACCGAACTGGGGGCAACTGTCACCGAGCAGAAAGATAATGTGAAGGCATGGGACGGTGCCTCGCTCAAGATGCGTAACATCATTGCCAGTTATAAGCCGGAGAGCGGTAAGCGCGTGATGATCTGCGCCCACTGGGACAGCCGCCCTTGGGCAGATAACGACCCGGATCCAAAGAATCACCACACTCCTATCGACGGTGCCGATGACGGTGCCAGCGGTGTGGGCATCATGGTAGAGCTGGCCCGCCAGTTCCAGAAGCAAATGCCGGAGATTGGCGTGGACCTGATTTGCTTCGACATGGAAGATTACGGTACCCCCGACTGGTACGAGGGTGAGCACGATGACAAGTCATGGTGCCTGGGTTCGCAGTACTGGTCACACACCCCACACACAGCAGGCTATAACGCACGCTATGGCGTATTGCTGGACATGGTGGGCAACCGCAACTCATCGTTCTATCAGGAGTATTTCTCTACCCGTTATGCCAAGAGCATAGTAAAGAAGATATGGAACAAGGCCGGTGACATGGGCATGGGCGGACGCTTCCCTAAGAAGGACGGTGGTGCCATTACCGATGACCATATTCCTGTGAATGAGATTGCCAAGATACCTTGCATCGATATCATCCCCATGTATCCCGACTGCAAGGAGAGCAGCTTCGGCCCTACTTGGCACACTTTGAGCGATAATATAAGTAACATCGACCCTGCCACCCTTCAGATGGTGGGACAGGTGCTGATGGAAGTCATATACAACGAGCATTGATAAAAAGGTATGAAGACAATCAATGAACTTCAGGATGAGGTAATCGAGGAGTTTTCTGACTTCGACGATTGGATGGATAAATACCAGTTGCTGATTGACTTGGGCAACGAGCAGCAGCCACTGGACGAGAAATACAAGAACGAACAGAACCTGATTGACGGTTGCCAGAGCCGCGTTTGGCTGCAGTGCGACATTCAGGACGGACGCCTGCAGTTCCAGGCCGAGAGCGATGCCCTGATTGTGAAAGGTATCGTCACCCTGCTCATCAAGGTACTGACCGGTCACACCCCTGACGAGATTCTGAATGCTGACCTGTATTTTATTGAGCAGATTGGCCTGAAGGAACACCTCTCGCCAACCCGCAGCAACGGTCTGCTGGCCATGATCAAGCAGATGCGCATGTACGCATTGGCTTTCAAGGCTAAGGGTTATTAACCTTCTTAAAACAGGCTGAACACTTGCTGTTGTCCCGACGTCCCCGACGAAGATTACTGGTTCTGCTGCTACTGTTTGTGGCGGCAGTTCGTTTTGTGCCCAATGCCGGCGAGCTGTATGCCACCTGGCTTTACCCCGGCATCTCTTGGGTATTATCCTATATTGCCTCGTTCATTCCCTATTCCATCGAGGAATGGGTAGTGGTACTGGCCGCCCTGGTCCTGCTGCTCTATCCCGTCATTGCCTCGCTCTGCGGCCGCAAATTCTCACGCATGCTCAAGGGTGAGCTGGAGATGATAGGTTGGGTAGTGGTATGGTTCTACCTGGGATGGGGATGCAACTATTTCCGGCACGACTTTCACCAGCGCCTCATGATATTCCCTGCCTCGTACGATAAAGGAGAGTTCATGACCTTTCTGAACGAATACACCGACAGCCTCAACGCCAACTACATACGTGTGGATAATGTTAATCCCGAAGAGACACTGGAGGAAATCAAAAGCATCTATTGCTCTATTCCCGAGGGGTATGGACTTACCCGTCCTCAGCCGTTCCAGCGTCCCAAGCATGTGCTGTTCAACGACCTGTACAGTGGGGTGGGCGTATTGGGTTATATGGGTCCTTTCATGGGCGAGTCGCAACTCAACCTGCAGCTCCGTCCCCTGCAGTATCCGTTCACCCTGGCACACGAGACAGCGCATCTGCTGGGTGTGAGCAGTGAGGCCGAGGCCAATTTCTGGGCCTATGAAGTATGCCTGCATTCCGATGACCCAGCCATTCACTACAGCGGTTATTTTGGTCTGCTGCCCAATGTGTGGCGCAATGCACAGGGCCTGCTGGAAGAGAAAGAGATGAAGGAATGGCAGGCACGTATCAATCCCAATATTCTGTCGGAATGGCGTACCCAGAGCCAATACTGGAAAGCCCTGGAGAACCCGTTCATTGGCGGAATTCAGGAAACCTTGTACAACTGGTTTCTGAAAGGCAACAGCATCGAATCGGGCATGGAAAACTACAATCAGGTGGTAGGCATGATTATGGCTATCCGCCAGAGCCACGAGGAACCATTAAGACGCCAAGGTAGGCGATTATCCAATAAACAATAAAAAAAGGTTGACCTGTTAGGCCAACCTTTTTTATACCCGAGAGTGTTACTCAAACAGCTTAACAATCTTCTCCAGCCACACCTTATCGGTTTCATCAAAGGTGGCCAGGTGCTCGCTGTCGATGTCCAGCACGCCACTTACCTGTCCGTCCTTGTGCATAGGTACCACTATCTCACTGCGCGACAGAGAGCTGCAGGCAATGTGGCCAGGGAACAGCTCCACATCGGGAACCACCTGAGTCTCATCCTTCTGCCAGGCTGTACCGCACACACCCTTTCCGCATTTGATACGGGTGCAGGCCAAAGGGCCCTGGAAAGGACCTAAGACCAAGATTCCATCAATGACACGGTAGAAACCGGTCCACCAGAAATGGAAGGTGTCCTGAATCATAGCCGACACATTGGCCATGTTGGCAATGGTATCGGGTTCATCCTCCATCAGACCTACAATCTGCTCGTAAAGTAAGGCATATTTCTCTTCTTTGCCGCCTTCAGCAATTTCTAAATGCTCTGCCATTTTTTTGTAAGAATTAGTGACCGCAAATGTACGAAATATTCTTCCAATTATGAATTATTTGTGAAAAATTACCACTTTATGATGCAGATGTGATGGCTTTATGCTAACTTTGTAACCATGAAGAAGAGTATTTTAATAACGGGCGCCAGCGGTTTTATTGGCAGTTTTCTGGTGGAGGAGGCTCTGAAACAGGGCTTCACCACATGGGCCGGTGTGCGTGGAAGCAGTAGCCTGAACTACCTGCAGGATAAGCGTATCAACCTGATTAAACTGGATTTCCGCTCCATCGATGCCCTGTCGACCCAGTTGGGACGCCACGTGGAAAAGCATGGCAAGTGGGATGTGATTATCCATTGTGCCGGTGTGACCAAATGTAATGACAGCCGCGACTTTGACCGGTTCAACTATCAGGCCACGGTCAATCTGATTGCGGCCCTGCGCGAACAGGGCATGCGCCCTGAGCAGTTTGTCTATATCAGTTCACTGAGTATCTTTGGACCTATCCGCGAAAAGCCGGTGGGCGATGACGGCAACGGCCTGCTGTACCGCCCCATCACCGAGAAGGATGAGCCCAAGCCGAACACGGCCTATGGCCGCAGTAAGGTAAGAACCGAGCGTTACATCAAGTCGCTGGTGGATTATCCTTACCTGATCTATCGCCCTACAGGCGTGTACGGCCCCCGAGAGCGTGATTATTTCCTGATGGCCAAGAGCATCAAGCAGCATGTCGACTTTGCCGTGGGTTATAAGAAGCAGGAGATTACCTTTGTGTATGTCAAGGATCTGGTACAAGCCATCTTCCTGGGCATAGAAAAGGGGGTAACCCGACGGGAATACTTTGTGAGCGATGGCCGTGTGTACGAGAGTGCCACTTTCAGCGACCTGCTGAGAAAGGAGTTGGGCAACCCTTGGATGGTGCGCATCAAGGCTCCGCTATGGCTGCTGAAGATTATCTGCGTGGCAGGCGGATTCCTGGGTAAGATTACCCATAAGCCTATTGCGCTGAACCCCGATAAATACAGTATCATGAAACAGCGCAACTGGCAGTGCGACATTCAGCCGCTGATGGACGAGTTGGGCTACCAGCCTCAGTACCCGCTGGAGCGGGGCGTGAAGGAGGCCGTGGCATGGTACAAGGAAAATAAATGGATTTAAACCTTTGCATTATGGGAAAGTCAGGAAAGAAAGGCGGCAAGCGCCTCAACAAAAATGAATTGCTGGAAATGGTATTGAACCTGTTCCAGAACAATCCCAGTGAAACCTATCCCATGAAGACCATCTTCAGGGAGCTGCGCCTGAACACGCATCCGCTGAAGATGCTGTGCGTGGACCTGCTGTTCGACCTGGTGGATGAGGACTACCTCACCCAGCCGGAATCCAATAAGTTCCGTCTGAAGCATACCGACTCCATTGTGGAGGGTATCTTTGAGCGCAAGAAGAACGGCAAGAACCAGATTATCCCTGAAGGTGAGGGCGAGCCTATCCGCATTGCCGAGCGCAACTCGGCTCATGCCATGAACGGCGACCGTGTGCGTGTGGCTATCTTTGCCCGCCGTCGTGACCGTGTGCGCGAGGGCGAGGTCATCGAGATTGTAGAACGTGCCAAGGATACCTTTGTGGGCAAACTGCAGGTGGAGAAAAACTATGCCTTTCTGGTTACCGACAACCGCTACCTGGAGAACGACATCTTCATTCCTATCAATAAAGTAAAGGGCGGTAAGACCGGTGATAAGGCTATTGTGCGCATCACCGAATGGCCCGACGAGGCCAAGAGCCCTATTGGCGAGGTACTGGATATCCTGGGTGCATCGGGCGATAACAATGCCGAGATGCATGCCATCCTGGCGGAATATGGCCTGCCTTACGAATACCCTAAGCAGGTGGAGGCTGCAGCCAACCGTATTCCGGATGAGATTCCGGCTGAGGAGATTGCCCAGCGCGAGGATTTCCGTCCTGTCACCACCTTCACCATCGACCCGCGCGATGCCAAGGACTTTGACGATGCCTTGTCTATCCGCAAGATGCCAGACGGCCTGTGGGAAGTGGGTGTTCACATTGCCGATGTGACTTATTACGTAAAGGAGGGTAACATCATCGATAAGGAGGCATTCAACCGTGCCACCTCTGTCTATCTGGTGGACCGTACCATCCCTATGCTGCCCGAGCGCCTGTGCAACCTGCTGTGCTCTTTGCGCCAGGACGAGGAGAAGGTGGCTTATTCCGTTATCTTCCACATGAACGACCAGGCCGAGGTGAAGCATTCCCGCATCGTACATACCGTCATCAAGAGCAACCGCCGGTTTGTGTACGAGGAGGTACAGGATATTCTGGAGAAGAACGGTGTGGCCGAGGATTATGACGAGGGACGCCCACGTCCTGAGGCTCACACGCATCACGAGTACCTGAGCGGTGCCCGAAAGCCAGAGGGTGAGTTTGCCGAGGAACTGATTGCATTGGACCAGATGGCCAAGGCGCTGCGTGCCAAGCGTTTCAACGAGGGTGCCATCAACTTTGACCGTTACGAGGTACGTTTCAACATTGATGAGAAGGGTAAGCCGCTGAACGTATATTTCAAGTACAGTAAGGATGCCAACAAACTGGTGGAGGAGTTCATGCTGCTGGCCAACCGTACCGTAGCTGAGACGATAGGCAAGGTGGCAAAGAACAAGAAGGCAAAAACCTTTGTGTACCGTATCCACGACCTGCCAGACCCGGAGAAGCTGGACAACCTGAAGAGTTTCATCGGTAAGTTCGGCTACCGTATGAAGACCGATGGCAGTAAGACTCAGGTGAGCAAGAGCATCAACGCCCTGCTGAGCGATGTGAGCGGAAAACCGGAGCAGAACCTTATCGAAACCGTATCGCTGCGTGCCATGCAGAAGGCTAAGTACAGCACCCATAACATCGGTCACTATGGCCTGTCATTCGACTACTACACCCATTTCACCTCGCCTATCCGCCGTTATCCGGACATGATGGTACACCGCCTGCTGAGCCGTTATATCGATGCCAAGGGACGCACCGTTCAGGAAAACAAATACGAGGATCTGTGCGAGCACTGCAGTGCCATGGAGCAGACCGCAGCATCGGCCGAGCGCAGCAGCATCAAGTACAAGCAGGTAGAGTTCATGCAGGATCACTTAGGACAGGAATTCGATGCCACCATCAGTGGTGTTACCGAATGGGGCCTGTATGCCGAGATTAACGAAAACAAATGCGAGGGTATGATACGCATGCGTGACTTGGGCGATGATTACTTCATCTACGACGACCGCAACTACTGCCTGGAAAGCCGTGACAAGCGTACCCGCTTCTCTTTAGGTGACAGCATACGCATCAAGGTGGCCCGTGCCGACCTGGAGCATAAACAACTGGATTACGTATTGGCAGGTGCCGAGATTTCAACGGGTAAACGCGACAGCTCGTTCCGCAAGCCCAATACCCGTTTGCAGAAAGGAAAACAGAAGCGCAGAAAATAGACAAGGAATCTGTTAAATACACGCCACTCATCACTCGTCTATAAGTCTTGATTCTTAAGACTTATAAGTCCTTCGCCGAAAGACTGCGCAGCCTTTCGGCGAAGGACGTATAGAAGACGTGACAGAGGGATAAGCAAGGTGTTGGGTGTTATAATACCATGCAAAGGTACAATCACATGGAAATATCATTGGCACTTTATGGACTTTTCTGGCACTTTATGGCACTTTCTGCCACATTTTATCGTAAATGCTTACACTATACCATTCAACATAGATTCAGAATAAATTACCCTTTACTCTAACATAACATAGCTATACCATTGATTTCTATCAGCATTAACACCGCTTAAACATAGCTAAAATATAGGGTGCAAAAGCGGGCTTAAAGCTATGGTGAAAGAGACCTGAAGCGAAGGTGAAAGAGACCTATAGCTATGGTGAAGCTAGTAGGCTTAGTAAGTGTCATTAGTTCTCTACTTCATGTCCTTAGGCAAATTAAACCTGACCAGTGTAGGCTCAGGAAGATTGGCTATGCCGAATAGCAGGTTACGTTTGCGGCATAGCGCCATCCTGCCTATTCTGCAATCCAGCTTCAGGGTTGACACCTGCTCACCTTGATAATTAAAGACCAAAATCTTATTTGCCTGCGATTTCTCCGAATTGCCGTAGTCATACTCACTTATCAGCTGATCCAGATAAAGCACATAAATGTACTCATGGTCCATCTGTACGGACATTACCTGACCGAATGTCGACTCCTTGCTGAAAAGCAGGTCGCCATCCCTCACCTCGTAATAGGTCTTGTCAAAATAGAGGCTCCAGTCCCTGACCATGCTGCCGTTTTCCAGATGATATTTTGCCAGGAAAGGCAGATCCTTTGTGGAATAGACAAAAGAATCCCCAAAGGAAGCCGTGCGGCAGTTGCCAAGCCGCATCCGGGAGGCAAAGGTGCTGAGAGAGGGATCGTCAACGGGCGATTCACCGAAATAGCCGACGGTGTGAAGATTGCTGTCGGCCAAGGCAAAGAACTCGCCCGACTTCTGGGCTATGACTCCCGCATAATGGTCCTTGCCGATTCGGATGAAAGAGCGGACGGAATTGCTTCTGCCCTCATCTGAAACCAGTCTCTGTCTGTTGGAGAGTGACAGCGAGTCTTTATCCTCACGGATACTCAACAAAGTCAGCGACTGGCTCTTCAGGTCATTCACTCCTATCTCACGGTCTTCTGCAAATGCCAGCATCGGCAAAAGGAATTCTTCCGGGCCCTGGCCGATGGAACCGTATGTTGTGTGCTTCTTCATGTCGGGAAGCGAATAGAGTTCCACCGGGATTTCACTGCCCGAGACTGCCAGATAATTGTCGGAACAGGCAAGCTCTCCTGTACTGGAAAACAGTTCTATCTCGGTATCATGCTCAACAAAGATTTCGCTCTTCTCCTTCTTTGAAGAGGTATCACAGCTTTGCAATACGGAAAGAAAGCAAATATAGCCTACTACCGATGCAAATACTGCTGCAGCGGAAAAAAGAAACTTCTTCATAACGTTTATCTTAATATTGTCTTTGATTTAGAGTGTAAAAATAAACAATAAAAAATATAAAGACAAATAATGAAGGTATACTTTTTATTACCCGTATTCTTACTTGCCTTTCACCTCAAACTTCACGAATTGAAACGCATCATCCGTATATCCCGGATTCTTGTAATGGTTGCAGCTGATGTAGAAACCGTCCTTGCAGACAAAGTAGAGGTTGGAGCGGAAACGGTCTCGGGGAAACATCGTCTCTCCAATCACATTCAGGTCCTCATCCAAAATGATGATGGAGAACTCATTGCGACCGCTCTGGGTAAGGTCGTACCAGCTCTCTGTATGATTCTCCAATTCTGTTCTAGGATAGGCAAAGCGGTAATAATACTTCCTATAGGGGTCATAGACTATCCGGCCATAGTATGGATTAGTGCAAAATTGCCTTCGACGTTCGTCAAAGTCCATGCTTTCCGGGAAATCAGGAATTTTTAGCTTACCGATGTATTTGCTGACTGCTTTCTTATAGCTAATATCCTTAAAATCCATAGACATAACAATCAGGTCCTCATTGTAAGCGTAACTGTAAACCAATGATTTGCCATTGAAGCATTTATTAAGGTCACTGACCTCACTTTGAGTCTCAACCTTTCCAATCTCATAATTCTTTATCTCTTCGGATTCCAGATTTGGTGAATGAACAAACTCTTTGGTTTTCAGATTCAGGGCAATCTCGGTAGGGCTGTCTTGAATTCCGTGATTTTCTCCTCTTCTTACACTCTGATAGCTGAAGAGAGTGTCACCTATAATAACGAAAGGATTGAAGGCATAGCTCTCAAAGCCGGTAACGCCCTCCACCTGACTGAAATCCATCTTTTCACGAATTGTAGCACAGCTGTCAAGGATATAAATAGTCCGGTTCTGACCTGGAATCAAGAACTCATTCCATGATTTCATATAATGGGAATAAACGACACCAATGCCATCGGGACCTTCTTTGTGATAATTCACCACCTTGACCGGTTCACCTCCGGTAATGTCGTACATGAAAATCTGGGCAGTCTTACGGTTCAGGAAGGTGGCATATTCCTTCCCGTCTCTATCGGTAAATACCTGAAAGGAATGGTTGTAGGTCCTGACATCCGGTGTGATGTTAAAGCACACCGTATCAGAGGTCTCAACCAGGGAAACCTCTGATACGGTATTTGTTTCAAAACCCTTGCATGAGGCCAGGGCAATGAACAATACGATGAAAAATGTCAGATGTTTAGAACTCACCATAATCCATGCCGCAATAACACATATCTCCACTATTTTCTGGTTTACAACTCCAGTGTTTTTTTTCAAGGAAACATTGCTGTTCCAGAATTTGCACACAGGCAGGAGAATCCTCCGCGTTGCACCTCTCATCGCTTATCTGCTAATAATCGTACTCCACAATATGGAATTCCG
>JAKSLP010000040.1 GCA_024401115.1 Bacteroidaceae bacterium
CTAACGCCGATGGTACTGCGATGCAATGTGGGAGAGTAGGTAGTGGCCGTTTTCCGGAAGACTTCAGAGTAGAAATACTTTGGAGTCTTTTTTTGTTTGTACATCTCCTCAAAAAGCATTATTTTTGCAATATAAATCAGTAATAGTATGAAAAAATCCTTTCTATTCTTATTCTTTATTGCTCTATTTAGTAATGTGATGGCTAGTCCAAAGATCATTCGTATCGGAACAAAGAATATTGATCTTGTATTGCAGGTTGCAGAATCTGGTCGTGTATATCAAACGTATTTAGGCTCTAAGTTCAAGAATGAGTCAGATTTGGAGTTGTTGCCATGGTACGTTCATGCTGCTACAGATGGAAGTGCTGTGCGCCGTGGGTGGGAAGTGTATAGTACTTCCGGAAATGAGGATTTCTTCGAACCGGCTTTGTCAATTCATCATAATGATGGTAATGCTTCTACCTATTTATATTATATTTCATCTGAATCCCATAGCATTCCTGGTGGTACTGAAACAACACTTGTTTTGCGAGATAATAAGTATCCTGTAGAGGTTACTATGCATTACCAGGCTTATGAAAACGAAAACGTTATTAAAGCTTGGACAGAGATTAAGCATCAGGAAAAGAAACCAATTGTCATGGATACCTATGCATCTTCTATGATTTATTTTGAGCGTTCATCCTATTTCTTGAATGAATTCAATGGAGACTGGGCAACAGAGATGTCCATGTCTTCTCAGCAGCTCCAGAGGGGAAAGAAGGTCATTGACACCAAATTGGGTAGCCGTGCAGCTATGCACACTCAGCCATTTTTCCAGATCGGTTTGGATCAGCCGGTTCAGGAGAACCAGGGCGAGGTGGTTTTGGGCACCATAGGCTGGACTGGTAATTTCAGATTTACTTTTGAAGTGGACAATGTGGACAATCTGCGTGTCATTTCTGGAATTAATCCATATGCATCGGCTTACGAACTTAATCCTAATGAAGTTTTCCAAACTCCAGAGTTTATATTTACCTTAAGCCAAAACGGAACAGGCGAGGCTAGCCGTAATTTGCAGGCTTGGGCTAGAAAATATCAATTGAAAGACGGTATGGGTACCCGCATGACACTACTGAATAACTGGGAGAATACCGGATTCAATTTTAATGAAGAAATTCTCTCCAAGCTGATGAAAGAAACAAAGCAGTTGGGTGCTGATATGTTTTTGCTGGATGATGGTTGGTTTGCCAATAAATACCCACGAAAGAATGATCATGCAGGTTTGGGCGATTGGGAAGTAACTCACGATAAATTGCCAGGCGGAATTCCTGCATTGGTCAGATATGCCAAGGAAGCTGGCGTTAAGTTTGGAATCTGGATTGAGCCAGAGATGGAAAACCCTAAGAGCGAATTATATGAAAAACATCCGGATTGGGTAATTGAAAACCCTTCCCGCGAGACTTATTATTACCGCAACCAGTTAGTGTTGGATTTGAGCAATCCAAAGGTACAGGATTACGTGTTTGGTGTTGTGGATAAGATTATGACTGAAAATCCCGATATTGCTTATTTCAAGTGGGATTGCAACAGTCCTATCACTAATATCTATTCGCCTTATCTCAAGGAGAAGCAAAGTCAGTTGTATGTAAACCATGTCCGCGGTGTATATAATGTCTTTAAACGGGTTAAGGAAAAATATCCTAATTTGCCGATGATGATGTGCTCGGGTGGTGGCGGTCGTTGCGATTACGAAGCATTAAAGTATTTCACCGAATTCTGGTGCTCAGATGATACCAACCCTATAGAGCGTTGTTATATCCAATGGGGATTCTCACAGTTTATGCCTGCAAAGGCTATGTGTGCACATGTTACCAGTTGGAACAAGGCAACTTCTGTAAAGTTCCGTACTGATGTCGCATCAATGTGTAAGTTGGGATTTGATATCGGATTAAAGGAACTTAGTGCTGATGAACTGTCTTATTGCCAAAGTGCAATCAGTAACTGGAATCGATTGAAACCGGCAATCCTGGAGGGAGAACAATACCGGTTGGTTTCTCCTTATGAGACAAATCATATGGCTGTGAACTATGTGGATGCCCAGAAGCAGAAGGCTGTATTGTTTGCCTATGACATTCATCCTCGTTATGGTGAGAAGATTATGAAGGTGAAACTTCAGGGACTGGATCCAGATAAGCGATACAAGGTGGAGGAAATAAATCTGATGCCTAATCGCCGTTCAACTTTAGCGGAAAATGGTAAAACCTTCAGCGGTGATTATTTGATGAGAATAGGTCTGAGTGCCTTGACTACAGGACAGGCTCAGAGTAAGGTTATTGAATTGACAGCAGAATAAGTTATGAAAAAGATAGTATTATTTTTACTTCTGGCCTTGACGATGGGAGCGTGTAAGGCAGAGAAAAAAGGTGAGGTGTATACCCGTTCGGTTGCAGAGGGCGAGACAGTTGTTTTGTTTGAAACTTCAGCCGGTAACTTTAAAGTGAAGCTGTACAATGAAACACCCAAGCATCGTGATAATTTTATCAAATTGGTCAAGGACAAAACATATGAGGGAATAATCTTCCATAGAGTGATCAAGAGTTTCATGATTCAGGCCGGTGACCCAACAGCCAAGAATGTCCCTCCAGGCGAGGCTTGCGGTGCTGGTGATATTGGTTATACCGTACCTTGTGAGATTGTTTATCCTAAATACTATCACAAGTTTGGTGCATTAGCAGCAGCCAGAGAGAACGATGATGTGAATCCAAAACGCGAATCATCCGGTTGCCAGTTCTACATCGTCACAGGACAGAAGTGGACACAGCCCAAATTGGAGTTTAAGGAAAAGGAATTGAACGATGCCAGACTAAAGGTTTATTTTGACTCTATCAGCGCCAGTCATCATGACGAAATTGTTAGTCTGAGAAAGGCAAAGGCTGTAGATAAACTGAGTGCACTTCAGGATACTATGGAAGCTCAAGCCAAGCAGAAACTGCAGGAAAATCCGGCATTTAAGATTACTCCTGAGATGCTGAAAGACTACACAACACTGGGTGGAACTCCCCATTTGGACAATGCCTACACAGTTTTTGGTGAAGTGATTGAAGGATTTGACGTGATCAATGATATTCAGCAGGTACGCACAGACCGCAGAAACCGTCCTGTAGATGATGTGACGATAATAAAAGTTTCCTTAGTACAATAATAAAAAGGATGAGCATTTTGCTCATCCTTTTTTATTTCCATTTGGCAGCATATTCAGTCGGAGTCATATTAAATGCTTCTTTAAAATGCTTGGTAAACAACTTCGGTGAGTTGTATCCCAACTTATATGCTATCTCTGAAATTTGCAACTGGCTCTCCTGAAGCAATTGCTGGGCACGTTTCATTCGGATAACCCGGATGAAGTCAATCGGGTTTTTTCCTGTAATCTTAGACAGTTTTTTGTACAGATGGCCACGTGACAGGTTTAGCTGTTCTGCAAGCATTTCTACTGAAAAGTCTGGGTTTTCAAAGTTCTCCTCTACCACCTGAACCGCCTTCTGGATGAATTGTTGGTCAAGTGGGGTAATTGTAATTTGGCTCGGCTCTATCTTGACTTCCTTGTTGAATTGCTCTTGGCGCTTTAGGTTATTTTCCAGCATTCTCTTCACACGAAGCTTTAGGATCTCCATGCTGAATGGTTTGGTGATATAGTCATCGGCACCTGTGGTAAGTCCTTCTACCTGATAGTCATCTCCTACACGGGCGGTAAGTAAGATAACAGGAATGTGTGAGGTATTAATGTTTGATTTGATGGTTTGGCAAAGTTGCAATCCGTCTATTACAGGCATCATGACATCGCTAATAACCAAATCTACGTTTTCCTGGTCCAAAAGCTGTAAGGCTTCCTGTCCATTGGTGGCCTGCAAGACATTGTAATGGGTTGAGATACTTGCTGTCAGGAAGTTGAGGAACTCTAAATTATCATCCACCACTAGGATTGTGTAGTTGTTATTCTTGTTTTCCTCTATGCTTTGGGCTGCTTTCTCTGCAGGCTTCTCCATCTGCACATCACTGCCCAGTTTGGCTCTCAACGGAAGTTGAATGGTAAATACTGTACCGCATGGATTATTGTCCGATACTGTGATTTTTCCTTGGTGCATATCCACATACTGCTTCACCAGGTATAAGCCAATACCACTACCTCCCTGGCTGTGATCTTGAGATTCTATCTGATAGAAACAGTTGAATATCTTATCTCTTTGACTAGCTTCAATACCACATCCACTATCATGGAAAACCAAATTGACCCATTGTTCTGAATCTATAGTCTCTAGTGAAATACTCACACCAATTTCCCCTCCATTAGGAGTAAACTTAAACGCATTAGAGATGATGTTTAATGCTATTTTACGAATCTTATCATAATCACAGTCCATCATTATCACAGATTTCGAAGTCTCTAATGAATACTGTATGTTGCGTTGTCGGGCCTGGCTGTCAAATGATTGGAATTGATCACGAACTAATGCAACAATGTCACAGTGTATGTAACTGATGTTTTCACCTGTAGCATCCAGTTTTCTGAAATCCAGAAGTTGGTTAATCAATTCAAGAAGATAGGTCGCATTATGATTAACGGTTGACAGCAATGAATTCTGGTATTGAGGATGCTTGTTCATGAATTCCTCCAAAGGATTAATAATGAGAGTCAATGGAGTGCGCAATTCGTGGCTTACATTCGCAAAGAATTGCAATTTCATGTCCATCATTTTCTTTTGATGTTCTGCCTCTTGCCGGGTAGCTTCTCTTTGAAGTCTCTTTTTTCTGCGGTTTCGCATGTAAGAGATTGCAATATAGAACAGTCCACAGCCCAACATTGCATAGAATATATATGCCCATTTTGTCTGATAAAAAGGAGGATACACATGTACGATGATGGTCTTTGTGTTAGGTGAAAAATCTCCGTTGGCATTACTTGCTTTCACTTCCAACTTATAATCTCCTTCGGGCAGTATGGTTGCGTTAATCTCATTGCCATTCATCTTTACCCATTCCTTTCTTTCATTGACCCGTAGGTAATAAGAAATTTGTCCTTTGTTGCTAAAGTCTAATGTCGAGAATCTGGCAATGACAGACGTGTTTCCTTCTGGCAGTGAAATCTCATAAGTAGATTCCATGGATTTATGATGCAGCAGCTCCATCACCGAAGGGATAGGTGATACCAAATCGGTCAGGTGCACCACACCGTTATAGCTGTTTGATACAATATTCTGTGGAAAGATAATACTGTATCCTTCTGGTGTACCTACCAGGAGATTTCCATTTTTTAACTTGTATATTGCCCGTTCATTGATGTTGTTGCTGACCAAACCATCAGACTCGAGATATTGAGCAATGCTATATGAACCGTTAATCCATTTCAAACGGTTCAAACCATTGGCTGTTCCTACCCAGATTTGGTTATTGTCGTCTTCGGCAATAGATGTTATAGAATTAGAACTGAGTCCGTCTGCCATAGTCAGACGGCCTACTTTCTTGGTTTTCAGGTCAATAAAGGCCAATCCCTCAGCATAACCCATCCAAACGACGTCTTTGGAGTCTTTGTACATGGTAATAATGGCTATGTTTTCAGGGAAAAGCATGTTTTGTTTGCCGGTTTTCAACTCCAGACTTAATAAACCTTTGGAGGTGGCGGCAAAAAGTGAATCTTTTCCATTATAAGCCATGGAGCGGATGTTCAGATTTCCATTATAGATGGTTTCAAATTTCATGGTTTGAGTGTCCACCTTTTGAATGGTACCGCCCAGGGTAGCCAGCCATAAAAATCCCTCTTTGTCGAAAAATAAATCGTAAATGATATTACTGGAAAGCCCACTGTTCGCGGTTGTATAATGCTCCACTCGGCCATGGTCATATTTAAACAGTCCGGTTTGAAACGTTCCTAACCATAAACAACCTTTAGTGTCAGATTTTATGGTTTGTATGACGTTTGCTTCTACAGGAATCTTCATAATGTTATTGTCCGACATCAACTTCAATAATCCGCCTCCATCGGTTCCCAACCATATATCATCGTTATTCTCGTGAAACGAGATGATGTCGCTATTTGGCATCAGGTGATGGCTCAAGATGACTTGAGCGTGTGGGGAAAAATAGGAAATTCCCTTCTTGAATGTTCCTAGCCAAACAATACCGTCTTTGTCGGAATGAATTGCTGTAAGGTTGTCACTTGCTATCGTATGAGATTGAAGAGGATCATTAACCAATCTGATGATGCTGCCTGAGCCAGGCTTTAGGACAAAAGCACCTAGATGGCTAGTTATAATCCAAATATTGCCATTGGCATCTTCAGTGATAGCTCTAACCCGATTAAATATATTTTGTACATTGGACACGACTATCTCTTCCCAGTCCGATGCCGGATTTTTCTTGTAGAAAAGTTTACTGTTTTGGAATGTATGTACCCACAATCCTGTGGAATGATCAACGTAGATGTGTGGTGTCTCTCCTGCAATTGAGGCCACGAATTTTTCGGGTATAGGTATCTCTTGCTGGGAGAGTGAATTTACGTCAATAGCAACCAGTTTTCCAGAATGAAAAATGATATAGAGGTATTCATCAGCCACATATATTTCTGAGATATCTCCATTTGCTAAGGCTATTTTCTTTGTGGTATCTTGCCGTTTGTTGTATATGAATAGACTTTGCCTGTTGTAGGCCCACAATAAGTCACGCTTGTTGCTGACTCCAATTTTAATGATGGAATCTGAAGGGATATGGATAGCCTTCAGAAAATCGTCTATATTTTCATTAAAACGGTCTGTTTTATAGTCGAAATAAGAATATCCGGTCTGTGATTCAGCCCAGATGTGTCCATCCCAGTCTTCAAAAATACTTTGAATGTTATTATTTCTGGGTTGTCCTGCAAAATTAACAAAGGGTAGGAAATGATAGGAATCGTACCTGTTCAAACCTGCAGATGTTCCCACCCATAAAAAACCATTGCTGTCCCGGTAAAGTGCTGTGATGCTGTTGTTAATCAAGCCATCGGATGAGGTGAGATGTCGGAACATAAAGGGAGGCTGTTTTCCGATGGCGCCAAGCGCCTCGGAAAACAATCCAACCCATACAATCATCAACCCAATGATAGCAAGTCGGTATCTAGTGAGTCTTTTTATCATTTATCAGTATTTGAATGCTTTGTAAGAATGATGCATCAGCTTCATCTTAAATACAGTCTGGTCTTTGGTATATTGTGGTATACGTGCCCAGGCTTTTTCGCCAACCTGTACAGCTGTAGGCTTCAGTTACTCACCTGTCTGCAAGTTCTCAATGTTCCCAATATTATTGTTCACAACAATATTGATGTCAACAGGTTCGTCGTTGAAGTTCTCTACCACAAAGGTCTTATTGTCATAAGGGAATAATGCCACCTTTGATGGACCTTCAATGTACAGACCGCAGTCCTTACTCATCATGTGTCTGATAGTGTTCAGGGCACCTGCCGGATATTGATACAAATCACCAAAATCGTCAGGGATGGTCAGAACATACAATGTACCATTGGAGTAACTGTCACGCAACAGAATTGGATAACCGGAAACGCCACCGGTCAGTAAATCTTGTCCAAATCTACCTGTTTGCTTACCACTTCCCAAGTTTCTTCCAGGAACTTCTGGTCTTTCATCTTTACGATATCGTATGAACGGATATACGTAGAGACTTTGAAGTTCTTGTATTTCCCCGCATAACTGTTTGCGCAGATCATAGCGCAAATCACCAAACTGAATAATCGTAAAATTTTCATAATGATATTTTATTTGAGGCTTGTGTCTTGTGTCAGTCGGATATCCTGTGATGAACTACCTACCATCAGTTTCACTGCACCAGTCTCAATGTCCCATGCATTGGTCGTCTCGTTCCAGTGACGGAAGTCGTTGCGTGCCAACAGAATATTAACTTGCTTTGATTCACCTGCTTTCAGACTGATACGCTCAAAACCCTTCAACTCCTTGACAGGTCTCTGAATCTTTGAGTCAGGTCTTGATGCATATACCTGAACCACCTCGTCTGCATCACACTTTCCTGTATTAGCTACAGTCAGAGTCACCTGAATGCCATCCTTAACGGCCTTTGCCGAAAGGTTGCTGTAGTCGAATGTGGTGTATGACAAACCATGACCGAAAGGATACATTACTGCTACTTTCTTGGTGTCAAACCAGCGGTAACCTACCAGAATGTCTTCAGAGTAATCAGCATTCAACTTGATCTTGCTGCGGTCGATACGCTGACGGTTCACCAGATTAACGAACACGTCACCGTTCTCATCCTTCAACTCCTGAGGATATACGCCTAGAGCATAAGCAGGAGAATCTTCCAGTTTTACAGGGAAAGTGAAAGGCAATTTGCCGGAAGGAGAGACGTTACCAACCAGAATATCTGCCAGGGCATTACCTCCTTCGGTACCGTTGAACCAAGAAACCAGGATACTTGGAGAAACCTTCTGGATGGTTTGTAAATCAGCTGGAGCACCAGTAACAACCACAGTAACCAGATTCTTATTTGCCTCAGCCAGTGCTGCAGCAATCTTGTCCTGACCCATAGGCAGGTCGATAGTGGTACGGTCTGATCCCTCGGTCTCAATCTCACGGTTGTTACCTGCTACGAAAATGACAATGTCAGATTCCTTGGCCAACTGAACAGCCTCTGCCAATAATGCCTCATCAGGTTCACCGTAAGCCGAAATCTGATTGCGCTTCTCCTCGCGACCATAATTCTTATAACCTTGAGCAAAAGTAATCTCAGCCTTGTCGCCGATGCGGTTCATCAAACCTTGCAGCGGGGTAATCTCGTACAAAGCCTTAACTCCAGCACCTACACCACCCAAAGCCTGAGTCTGGATAGCATTACCGCCGATAACGGCAATCTTCTTGGTCTTGTTCAGGTCGATAGGAAGCAGACCGCCCTCGTTCTTCAACAGGACTACAGAATGCTTAGCCACTTGGTAAGCAATCTGCTGCTGCTCTGGCTGGGATGTCATAACTGTATTGGCTACATCATGAGGTACAGGCTTGATGACCTTACGAACGCGCAGCAACTCACGGACACGCTCATTAATTACAGAGTCGGAAACAACACCCGCCTTAACAGAGTCCAGCAGGGCCTCGCCTAAATAGCTCTTACCTGGCATTTCCACATTCAAACCGGCTGTTACCGCACCAACAGTACTGTGAGTGCCGCCCCAGTCAGAGATGACTATACCTTTGAATCCCCATTCCTGACGCAGAATCTTATTTTCCAATTCATAGTTCTCGGAACACCAGTAACCGTTGACCTTATTATATGCAGCCATCACACCGTATGCATCAGCTTCTTTGACTGCTCTTTCAAACGGTGCCAGATAAATCTCACGCAATGCACGGGGAGACACCTGTGCATTAACAAAACCGCGATAGTTCTCCTGGCTGTTTACTGCAAAATGTTTCAGGCAGACTGCAGCTTCGTTTTCCTGTGCACCTAAAGTGTAGCCTACTGCCAGGATACCGCTCAGTACAGGGTCCTCGCTCAGGTACTCATAAGTACGTCCACCGGTAGGAATGCGCTGAATATTCATGGCTGGACCTAAGATCATATCTTTACCGCGAAGGCGGGCCTCTTTGGCCATGCCCTTACCATATTCATATGCGAGCTCCTTACTCCAGGTTGCTGCTAATGCAGATCCTGTAGGGAAGAATGTGGCAGAGTCTGTAGTCCAATTCAGAGGTGCCCAGCTGTGAGCTTCCATTTCTTCGCGAATACCGAATGGACCATCGGCATACTCCAAATCTGCGATGCCTAAACGCTCAACACCTGCAGATGAGAACATGTTTTTGCCGTGAAGCATTTCAACTTTTTCTTCCAAAGTCATCTGGTTGATGATTTCGGTAATCTCGTCCTCAAATTGCATCAATGCTGACACGCGCTCTGGCTGTGGAGCATTACAAGATGCCAGCATAAAGGCTCCGGCAACTGCTGAAAGAAGTGTTTTTCTCATGTTTTTTGTATTTAGATGTGTTAATCGTCTGGTTTGCCATTCCGGTTACAAAATTGCAAAATATTTTCTAAATATCGGCACATGCTTCCTCATAAAGTGTGTTTGTAATGTCTTTAATAGGGTATTGAAATGTATCATGAGTCAAAATAGGCCCTATAGGACGACAAATGTCGCTTGGGGCTTTCGGATATAAATGCTACATTTGCAACGTATTTTAATTGCCCCTAGCTATTAATTAAATAATGATGCGTGTGCCCCGACTCTTTTGCTCCCCCTGAGCGGAGAGTTGGGGAACTTTTCGGAACACTTTGACCTTAAAGGTATGAAAAAGATATTGCGTACATTTCTTGCTTATTTAGCAATCGCATTGTTTGCAGTCCCAGTAAGCGCCCAGGATTTTAAGTTGACTCCTTCTGGTTATTTTAATAAAGAAGGTGTCGATGTCATGGCATTTGATGATATCTATCCAGAAGGCCATCAGGGAGGTGTTAGTATCATTATGAATGGACGCCGCATTGCAACCAGCGGTGATATCCGTCTGGAAGCTACCCCAGGTCAGTGGCAGCCTCTGCCTAAGCAGTTGAAGCGTGAGCTGGGCAATAACACCATTACTGCTTTCATGCAGTATCCAGATTCGTCCCGTCATTTGACTGGATTCAATCCGATGATTTATCCCGATCTGACTTTTACTTATACCGTAAAGTTGCAGAGCGTAGGTAATGGTTTCGAGGTTACTGTTGATTTAGATAAGCCAATTCCAGCACAGTTTGCCGGTAAGGTTGGTTTCAATATGGAGTTCTTCCCTGGTTATGCATTTGGTCAGCCATGGATTATGGATGACCAGACCGGTATTTATCCACGTCAGGCAAATGCTCCTTTAGAGACTACCACTCCTAATCATAAGATTTCCGTTGGTAATTTCCATGATGGAAAAAAGTCAAAGGCTGATCTTGATCATTTGATCGGCCATGGCTATAGCCCAATCGTTGCAGATGACATTATTGGTGCTCCTTATGCTGTGGGTACCCGGTTTACCACTTATCCTAACGATCCATACAGCCGTGTTACCATTGTCTCTCACAGTGGTGATTTGAAGTTGTACGATGGACGTGTTAACCACAATAACGGCTGGTTCGTCCTGCGTAGCGAGGTCAAGCCCGGTGTAACTAAAGGCGCTGTGAAATGGACCATTACTCCAAATGTGGTTCCTGGTTGGCAGTCAAAGCCTGTCGTTCAAACCTCTCAGGTGGGATATCATCCTAATCAGGAGAAGGTGGCAGTCATCGAGCTGGATGCTAAAGATATGAGTACACATCAGGTGAAAGTGATCCGTATCGAGGCTGACAAGGAAACTGTGGTAAAGACAGTGTCTCCTGCAAAATGGGGAAAGTTCCTTCGCTATAACTATTTGAAAGCTGACTTTACAGATGTGAAGGAGGATGGTTTGTACCGTGTGGAATACGGCCAGTCTACTTCACCTATCTTCCGAATCAATAAGGATGTTTATGACCGCGGTGTATGGCAGCCGGTTATTGAATACTTCTTGCCTGTACAGATGTGCCACATGCGTGTCAATGAGAAATATCGTGTTTGGCATGACGCATGTCACATGGATGACGCACTGATGGCTCAGCCACACAATCATATCGATGGTTATGATCAGCATGCGGAGGATTTGGATAAATATAAGCCGGGTGAGATTGTCCCAGGTGTGAATATCGGTGGATGGCACGATGCGGGTGACTATGACCTTCGCGTAGAGTCTCAGGCCGGTGAGTCTTACATCCTTGCTTTAGCTTATGAGGCGTTCTATCCGGATTTGGATGTGACGTCTATCGATCAGATCAACCGCGTGACCGAGATTCATCAGGCTGACGGTAAGAATGATATCTTGCAGCAGGTGGAGAATGGTGCTTTGAGTGTAGTCAATGCTTATTTGGCTTTGGGTCGCCTGTACCGTGGTATCATCTGTAACGAACTGCGTCAATACGTCTTACTGGGCGATGCAGCTTCCATGACCGATGGTAAGATTGGCAATGAGGATGACCGTTGGATTTACACCGAGAATAATCCTAACCGCGAGATGTCTACTGCTGCTCAGCTGGCAGGTATTTCACGCGTGCTGAAGAATTTCAATGATACTTTGAGCACTCATTGCTTGAACATTGCAAAGGAAATCTACGAACGTACCGAGGTGACTCCAAATAACCGTTTGCAAGCTGCTGTTGAGCTGTATCTGTCAACCGGCGAGGATAAGTACATGAACTTCCTGTTGGATAACCAGAAGACTGTAATTGACGGTATTGCACGTACGGCATGGTATACAGCCCGCGCTGAGCAGCTGTTTGCCGATATGAAGAAGAACAAGCGTGCCCAGGCGTTCAGTAAGGCATTCCGTGCTGCGTTGGGTACCTACAATCAGTCCATCGATGAACAGGCTTCTCAGACCCCTTACGGTGTACCGTATCGTCCGGCTATCTGGGGTGCAGGATGGGACATCCAGACTTTTGCTTTCCAGCATTACTTCCTGGCTTCTGCTTATCCTGATGTAGTATCTGCAGCTCCTGTATTCAATGCATTGAATTTCGTGTTGGGTTGTCACCCGGGTAGCAATCAGGCATCTTTCGCCTCAGGTGTAGGAACCAATTCTGCAACCACCGCTTATGGTGCTAACCGTGCAGACTGGTCATATATTCCTGGTGGTGTGGTATCTGGTACGGCTTTGATCCGTCCTGATTTCCCAGAATTACTGGAGTTCCCATTCCTGTGGCAGCAGACAGAGTACTGCCTGGGTGGTGCTTCATCACATTATATGTTTATTGCTTTGGCAACACAACACATGTTGAGATAAATTAATCAGATTATTGTTACAATTTGTTTTTAGTGGTTTGGGGCGTAGCTGTTGTGAAACAGTTGCGCTCTTTTTTTTGTACTGATTTTTGTACCTCTGCCAGAAAAGCACTACCTTTGACCCGTCAAACCAAATCTTGAAATACCGGTGATACACATCAAGCGACACGTACTAGCCAATGGCTTGCGCATCATATACAGCGAAGATCTTACAACTCAGATGGTTGCCATCAATATGGCTTATCACGTGGGGGCACGTGATGAGCATCCTGACCATACGGGATTTGCCCATCTGTTTGAACATTTAATGTTCGGTGGCTCTGTCCATATACCGGACTTTGACTCTCCAATCCAGGAGGCTGGTGGCGAGAACAATGCCTGGACCAATAATGACATAACCAATTATTACATTACATTGCCGTGCCAGAATGCCGAGATCGGTTTTTGGCTGGAGAGTGACCGTATGCTCAGTTTGGCCTTTACTCCTAAGAGTCTTGAAGTACAGCGCCAGGTGGTGACAGAAGAGTTTAAGCAGCAGTGCTTGAATAAACCTTATGGTGATGCCAGCCATCTTTTACGCTCGTTGGCTTATAAGGTTCATCCGTATCAGTGGCCTACGTTGGGCAAGGACATTTCACATATTCTGCAGGCTCAAATGGAAGAGGTGAAGGATTTCTTCTTCCGTTTTTATGCTCCCAATAATGCAGTCCTGGCTGTGACGGGCCATATTTCGTTCGAAGAGACGGTCCGGTTGGCTGAAAAGTGGTTTGGCGATATCCCACGCCGTGATGTGGCAGAGCGAAACTTACCGCAGGAACCGGAGCAGAAGGAATACCGCCATCTGGAAGTGGAGCGCCCTGTTCCGCTCGATAGCCTTTACATGGCATTTCCTATGTGTGGAAGAAATGACCCTGATTATTTTGCTTTTGACATGCTTTCCGATTTGTTGAGTAATGGCAAAAGCAGTCGCCTGGTTTTGCAGTTGGTCCGCCGGACTCCGCTGTTCTCCTCTATTGATGCTTTTATACACGGCTCCGAGGATCCGGGATTGATTCAGATTGTAGGAAAACTGTTGCCTGGGGTCTCGTTCCAACAGGCAGAGGAGGCTGTCTTTGCTGAGCTGCAGAAACTCAGCGACGAGCTGATTCAGGACTCAGAATTAGAGAAGGTTAAGAACAAGTTTGAGAGTGCACAAATTATGGGCAACCTTAATTATCTGAATTTGGCAACTAACCTGGCTCAATTCGAAATCTGGGGTAAGGCGGAGGATGTCAATAAAGAAGTGGCCCGTTACCGTGAAGTGTCTGCCCTGCAGATTCAGGATGTAGCCAAGCGGACATTTGTGCGCGAGAAAGCCAATGTCCTTTATTATAGCAAAAAGAAATAAGTAATTAGGGGAGAGATTAGGATTCAAATGCTCTCCAAAGATTAGAGTCTGGCAGGGGAGCCTCTACGTATATTGTTTCCTTGCTGACCGGATGGATGAATTGCACGCTGCGTGAATGCAGGCAGATGCTTCCGTCCGGATTGCTTCGTGGCGCACCATATTTCAAGTCTCCCTTGATGGGGCAGCCCATCTTAGCCAATTGGCAGCGAATCTGGTGGTGGCGTCCGGTTTTCAAGGCAACTTGAAGCAAGTGATAGTTCTGAGAGTGGGCTATCACTTCATATTCCAGAATAGCCTTTTTGGCATCCTTGCGCTCCGAGGTGTAGGCATATGACTTATTCTGCTTTTCGTTGCGTACCATCCAATGCACCAACTCACCTTGAGGACTGGCTGGCATATTTTGTACTATGGCCCAATACGTTTTATGAACTTCACCATTACGGAACATCTCGTTCAGCCGGGTCAGTGCCTTGCTGGTCTTAGCAAAGACAACAAGTCCAGATACGGGACGGTCGAGCCTGTGCACGACACCCAGGAATACGTTGCCGGGTTTCTGATACTTCTCCTTCAGATATGCTTTGACAGTTTCTGAAAGTGGAGTATCTCCCGTCTTATCGCCCTGGACAATCTCCGAACTGGACTTGTTGACAATGATTATATGATTATCTTCGTAGATAACCTGCATGAATACCTTTCGGGAATTACATGTTCATACCGCCATCGATCTGGATAACCTGACCAGATACATAGCTGGACATATCAGATGCCAGGAACAGACATACGTTTGCGATATCCTCTACCTGACCACCGCGGCGCAATGGAATCTTCTTCATCCAATCCTGACGAACCTCCTCAGGCAACTGAGCGGTCATTGCAGTCTCAATGAAACCAGGAGCAACAGCATTAGCGCGTACACCCTTTGGACCCAGCTCCTGAGCGATAGACTTAGCCAGACCAATCATACCAGCCTTAGATGCTGAATAGTTGCACTGACCGGCATTACCGTGAACACCTACTACAGATGACATGTTGATGATGGAACCGCTACGCTGACGCAACATGATAGGAGCACAAGCGTGAATGAAGTTGAATGCAGACTTCAGGTTTACATTCAATACAGCATCCCACTGAGCCTCGCTCATACGCAGCATCAGACCGTCCTTGGTGATACCTGCATTGTTTACCAATACGTCGATAGAACCGAAGTCCTTATGAATCTGCTTAACAACAGCCTCGGTCTCTGCAAAGTCTGCAGCATTGCCTGCATAAGCACGGCAAGTTACGCCCAAAGCCTCAATTTCCTGACGGGTAGCCTCCAGACCAGCTGCCATGTCATCGTTCAGTACCAGATCTGTAAATGCAATGTTTGCGCCTTCCTGAGCAAACTTCATTGCTACAGCCTTACCGATACCACGTGCTGCACCTGTAACCAGAGCAGTCTTTCCTGTTAATAATCCCATACTTTAGTTATTTATTTTATGTTATTGATTTTACTTAGATTCAGATTCTTCCCCAGTGCTTTAAACACCAGCTTGGTCACATAAGGCTTGGTGTCTGATTCGGCCAATCCGCGTGTCAGAATGCCTCTAACATAGGGAACCTCAATGCCTTTCAGACAGTAGTGTAGCACCGTAGCAATCAAATCGGTGTTGTCCACATCAAAAATATCATTAAATTTACCCTGATTCAAGACTCTTCGGAACAACTCAATCTGATTCTTGTCGAATTCCTTTCTTGCCTTTTCTACACCCCAGATGTCGCGGAAGAATTCAGCTTTAAGGGTGCCGTTTCTGTAAACAATCTCTTTTACGGCGTCCAGTCTGGCGTAAATCAACTCGATAATTTTGTCCTCGGGGCTAATGTCCATTTCGGCTACGGCAAACATTCGCTCAGACATATGCTCCAGCTCAGATTCCACCACTGCATAGTAGATTTCTTCCTTGTTCTTAAAGTAGGTGTACAGTGTACGTCTGCCTTTTTGAGAAGCTACTGCAATGTCATTCATCGTAGTTTCTTCAATGCCGTTCTTAGCAAAAAGCTGACGCGCTACATCTACCAAAATTGCCCTTGTCTTAGATATCGCCATAGATATTTATCGTTGTTACATAATCGGTGCAAAATTACACTAATTCTTTGATTTGGACAAACCGGAGGCTAAGATAATGCACAGAATCGGCAGAATTGTGCTTTTTTTAATCCTTTTAACTAAAAAGTTGCCCGAATATTTGGAAGATATGTCTAAAAGCACTACCTTTGCACTCGAATTAAGAAAACATCGCGGAGTAGAGCAGTGGTAGCTCGCCAGGCTCATAACCTGGAAGTCGTTGGTTCGATCCCTTCCTCCGCAACCAATAAGGTCTAATATTCTGTTAATCAGAATGTTAGACCTTTCTTAATATATTGAGCAGGTCAAATCCAGGTTTTTTAATCATATAGTGACTAGCTTAGAAGTAGAAAATGGCGTTGTAAGTATTCTTCATGCCCTAGATTTCATTAGTTTGAATCCTATAATTCTTCAGGAATCGTCAAAAAACTATAATTGCGGTATAGTCAACTTTGTTCTTTATTTGATCTAAATAGTATATCCTTGAAATAATAAGTAAGAATTGTAACAGTAAGTAAGAATATGTCCAAAAAAGTCTGTTTGAATTCTTTGCTTTGTCCGGACTTTTTAAGCGGAGATTGTTATTGTGCTGCAAGGAACTGAGAAGGTGTCATGACCGCAATGGTTGTTTCTGTAGCAAAATCCTTCACATTGCGAGTGACAATGCAATCGGCAGAAACAAGTCGGGCTGAGTGATACTGCACCATATCCTCAAAGTCTGGCACAATATTAGATAATGCTTCCGAGAGTACGAATCTGTCAGCGTTTGCTATGTTGCAAATCTGCATCAGTCCTCTCAGAATTTCATATCGCTGTTCTATGCTGTATGCCTTTCGAGTTATGTAGAAGAAGTTCACGAACGAAATAGGTGACACCCATATCTCGATTTTACCAGAGCATGCTAAGTCAAAAATACTGGCAGCATTCTGATAGAAGTCTTCCCGCTGGCAATAGAAGTCGAGAAGTACGTTTGTGTCAATTAATACTTTCATCCGAAACGCTCATCCAATGAATCCAACATTTCTGCTTTATCATCAATTGGAGCTAGGCAACGATATTTTGCCATCGACTGAACCCAAGCAGAATGCTCGTTTGCTGATGTTGCTGCATCATTGTTTTTTGTATTCTGACGGGCAACAATCTGCTGCAACAAAAGAGTTGCCTGATTCTGCAACCATTCTTTTACAGCCTCCTTGGTTTTAAAGGTTGGACGAACAGCCTCCACCAAATCATCATTCATTTTCAAATTAAAAGTGCACATGCTATTTAATGGCTTTATTTTGTTTTTTATTTGTTAGAGGTGAGCTGAGCGATTAGCGCCCTTTGGGCGCAAATGTACTCATTTTTTCTCAATTTCACTCAATTGGAGTACTCAAAATATTGTTTTTTGTGGATTTTAACTATTTTCGATGCTTATAGGTATTTCTTTTTCTATTTCTACATGAAATCCATACAGTCGTATCGCATCTCCGATCATGATGATTATTCAGAGAGCATACAGATTCATTGTAATATCGGGAATGGATGGGGCATACTGGACCCTCTGACAGGTATAGCATTTTGCTCATTTTTATACCTCTATTTTGGACTAATTGTGCGTTATGTGCATATAATCAGCAAGATACAGTGTTTTGTGAATTGGTTAAAATTATACCGGGAATTGCCAGTTCTATTTGAATAAAGAGCTAATTTTGCACTCATGAAACATAATGTATTTCCCCCTTTTGTTGTATTGCTTTGTGTAATCCAGGTTTTAGTGGGTTGCACATCCCATAATTATCGTAGAGATATGGAGATGGCATATGCATTGCTGAATGTCAATCCCGATAGTGCAGTAACCCTTCTGTCATCAATAGACAGAGGCCAATTGAGGCCCTCAGACAAGGCTTATTGCTCACTTCTGTACACCATGGCTTTGGACAAGAGCGGTCCTGACGTGGACAATGATAGTCTGATACGTGTTGCGTATGATTTTTATAAAACTCGTGCTTCCGATTCACTATATGCCAAGTGCATGTTCTATATGGGCAAATACTATGTTCTGAATGATAGTATAAAGCAAGGACTACGATGTCTGGAACTAGCAGCAAGGTCATCAGAAGACAACGGGGATTTGTACACGCAATATCTGGCTCTTGACAGGTTAGGTATGGCACTAAAACTGTCTGACTCACGCAAAGCTGTCCGTTTAGAGAAACGTGCCTATGAGATATTCTGCAGTTATGACTCTACCAATCTTTATAATCGTGTAATCTTGCTCAAAAACATAGGAAATTGTTATGACATGCTTAACGAGAAGGATTCAGCCATGTTTTATATGAGAGAGGCTTTGAATCTGGCAAGCCAGACGCAAAATAGACCGTTGCTCAGTGATACGTATCATTCCATGTCTGTAGCATGGCAGCAGAGGAATATGCCAGATTCAGCACTGATTTATATTAGAAAAGCTGTGGAGCTAGCTCCAAGAGTCAAGAACTCTTCCTATTTACAGTTAGCCAATTGTTATATGGACTTAGATTCTTTGGATCAGGCAGAAAGGGTATTACATGAGATTTCAACGTCAGGAGACAGCCGGATGGCCTATTCTGTATATCGTGAACTATTGCATATTGAACTGGCTAGACAGGGAAACGATAAGGGTTCCTTATATGTTGATTCTGCGTTAAACAGTTTGGTCAGAATCTATCAAGACGCTCAGAAAAACAATTATGAGTATTTACAGAATACCTTAGATTTGAGCACGAGTCTGGAACAATCAGAGCGTGAAAAAGTATTGATGTCTGTCATTTACTTTTTTGCTTTCTTTCTTGTTGTTATAGCAATAGTTTTAATTGGCTATATATATTATAATAGGAAAAAAGCTGCGTTACAAGAATCACAGATGCGCATAAAGGAACTGTCTATGAGCAATGCGCTTATCCAGGCTGACAAAGAAAAACAGGAACTGGTTTTGAGCAGCAAGGACAAACAGGTAGAGATTATGCGTAGCTATATTATCAAAGTGAGTGATATAGAAGCGACCTTAAAATCCATTAAGGATAAAAGCCAGTTTGACCAACTGTCTGATGAAACTTGGTTAGAAATTACATCTTTTCTTAATGAGACGGAAGCAAATTTCGTTGACGTGCTTTCTGAAAGATATCCAGACCTGTCTTCAAGAGATATCCGTTTTCTTATGCTTGTCAAACTGGGATTCACTAACTCTGAATTAGAAAAGTTCTGTCTCAGGACACCACAAGGAATTAAACAAAGGCTTTTGAATTACAAAGCAAAACTAGGAATTGGTAATAGAGAGATATCTACGAGGGAGTTTATTTTGCACCATTTTGAAGGATAAAAATGGTGTTGTATGGTGATTAGAAGTTGTTTTTTATACCGCATGTTTCTTTGTTGTTTTGTGCAAAGTATTGAAATTCATAAAATTGTATAAAAATCGTAGAATGCGATTTTTATACCATATGGGCATTGAACTAAAAATAATATGAATTAATTTTGCACCAAGAACTTTAAAAATGTTTGAATATGAAAAAGGTGATTTTTTTATTTGTTACCGTTTGTCTTCTTTTGTCATCTTGTTCAAAAGAAGAGAGTCTGGATGTTGCCCAACTGGTTGGTACATGGCAGGTTACAAGTATCAATACGGATGACGGGTATTTTGAATCTTGGAATTACACTTTTGTATTTGGCTCTGACGGAAAGCTGGAGATGCGGTTGGGCAACGGCAGCCAGCAGATAAGCGGATACTACAATGCCGAAGGTGACAAACTGGTACTGTACGGTGCGGATAAGAATGCCGCTATGATGGTGCTCAGGATTAGGAACCTGAAGGCGAAAGACTGTGACTTTGTGATAGAGAGTTGTCCGTGGAGTTCTCAACATCCCCTTCCGACGCTGCATGTGGTCAAAAAATAGCAAAGTGCCTTTGTCCCTGTTGCTTGTCATTCTGTTCCTGTCTGTCTCTCAGGGTGTGGCGGGCCAGGGCCTGGCGGTAGAGGGGTTTGTGACCGACCGGTCCACGGGCATGCCAGTCCCCGGAGTGAACATATATGTTCCATCCGGCCGCTATGGGACTATGAGCGACGAGAAGGGACATTATTCCCTCCATGTCCCTGGAGGAAGGACAAGGGAACTTCATATAAGCTGCGTAGGCTACGAGACCGTCAGGAGGGCAGTCCCTTCTTCTGGCAGCATCCGGCTGGATGTCAGCCTGGAGAGATCAGACAATATGCTGTCTGATGTCGAGGTCATAGGGACTCGTGACGCCTTCGGGCCTCATGATGCTCAGATAGGAGCCCAGCGGCTTTCCTCAGAGCAGATAGCTTCCATGCCCGCGCTCTTGGGTGAGGCGGATGTCCTGAAATCTGTGCAGAGGTTGCCCGGAGTCATGTCCGTGTCTGACGGTAATGCAGGTATTATGGTCAGAGGCGGAAACTACGACCAGAATTATATATCCCTGGATGGCATCCCGCTCTATGGGACGGAGCACCTGAAGGGGTTCGTCTCTGCCATAAATCCCGACGTGACGGATGTGGTGGATGTGTATAAGGGCGCATTCCCGGCCAGGTATGGCTCCCGCCTATCAAGTGTGGTCGACGTCAGACAGAAAGAGGGGGATATGGATGAGTATCATGGCTCGGCCTCAGTAGGCGCACTCTCGTCCAGGCTCTCTGTCGGAGGGCCTCTTCATAGGGGAAAGACCTCATTTCTGGCAGCGGGAAGACTGTCCTACACAAGTGCCTTCATCCAGCCACTCATAGACAGGGTTGCCGATGACGGAAACCGTCTGGGTGCCTACTCCAGGATGGATTTCTATGATGTCAACGCAATCCTGACGCACCGCTTCTCCTCGCGGGACAGGCTGTCTGCCGTTTTCTATCTGGGCAAGGACTGGGATGGAAGCTCTCCCAGCGCAAGCAGTCTCCAGACAGAGAATGAAGACCAGTCGCTGGTCTATCAGACAAGCCAGAGCAAAGCCAATTCCGTGGAGAACCGTTGGGGAAATACAGCCGCCAGCATCCGCTGGCAGCGTGTTGTATCCCCAGACCTTCGCCTGTCTGTCGGGCTGGGGTATACCGGTTACCATAGCCAGATGCACATGAGCACGCAGAGCGACCTGCAGACAGAGCGCATGTCCTCTGGGGGGGAGAGTGAGCTTTTCCGTAGAGAGACAGTGGAGTCTGATATGAGATATAACAGCGGCATCCGTGAATTCACGGGTCATGCAGACCTGCTCTGGTCTCATCTCCACTCGCATGAGTTCATGGCCGGCGTAAGGCTTTCCTCCTACAGTCTGTCTCCTTTCGTGGATTCCTACAGGAAATATTACAGGAATGAACTCGTGCAGGTAGATGAATCTACGAGCGAGTACAGGGAGACGGAATCCATTCTGAATGTCCGTCTGGGCCGTAGATACAGGGAGCAGACTGCCTCCTTGTATGTCCAGGATGATTGGACACCCTTTCATGCGCTGAGTGTCTCTGCCGGTATGAGGACTTCCCTTTACAGGACGGAGGGCCCGCTGCGCATGATCCTTGAGCCCCGCCTCTCCATGCGCTACCTGTTGAGCGAAGACCTTTCCGTGAAATTGGGATATGCCCGGATGAGCCAGGGAATCCACCTGCTCAGCAGCGGTAACTTGGCTATGCCTTCGGATTTATGGGTCCCTGCCGTCTCAAGCCTGGACCTGGCCACATCCGACCAGGTCTCTGCCGGCGTGGCCCTGCGTCTGGGCCAGGGGCTCTCTTTCTCTCTTGAGGGTTACCTTAAGAATATGGACGGTCTCCTGGAGTATCAGGAGGGAGTCACATTTATGAACGCCAATGCGGATTGGGAGAAGATGGTCAGTCAGGGTGGCGGCCGCTCCTATGGTCTGGAACTTATGGCCCGGAAGTCTACGGGAAGAACCACGGGATGGGTAAGCTATACCTATGCGCGCTCATTTCGCAAGTTCGACCGTCCTGGCATGGAGATCGCTTCGGGCAGGCAGTTCCGGGCATCCACAGACCGGCCGCATACCGTGAACGTAGTCCTGACGCATCAGACAGGTCGGCACTGGGATTTCTCTGCCAACTGGTCTTTCCAGTCAGGGCGGAGGGGAACAGTCTCTACGACAGCCTATTACGGAGGCATGCTTGATGAGTACACCCATTATGGAACGCTTGAAAATGACCTGAAGTACGTTCAGGGATCGTTCTCAATACATGTATATCCGCAGAGATTCAGCGCGAGTGATGAAAGCTATGCCTATGTCCGCAGGTATGTCTTGGTCTCCTCCTATCGGGAACGGAACGCCTACAGGCTTCCTGCCTTCCATCATCTGGACTTGAGCGTCAACTATCATGTCAGGCACGGAAGGACAGAGAGTGTATTCAACCTGAGTGTCTACAATGTGTATAACCGCCAGAACGTATCTTCCGTCTATGTCGGTTATGATGACAACCGTCTGGTATTGAAGGGAATCTGCATGTTTCCTGTACTTCCCTCTCTGAGTTACACTTTTAAATTCTGATTTATGTCAAGATTCTATTATTCCATATTGCTTCTGGTAGTGCTGTTGTCAGCATCGTGTGAGCAGACCCTCCCGTATCTGGATGAGGTCCAGCAAGAGAATTCCCTAGTGGTAAATGCGGTTGCAGTAGCTGATACCCTGTTCACGGTTACCGTCTCCAAGGCTCGTCGCCTGGATGGGGTATTCTTCAGTGGTAAGACGGATTTCTGGGAAAGAGAAGCTGCCGATACATCCTCATACCGTATTCCTCTGGATTTCGTCTGTGACGATGCGACTGTGAAAGCGGTGATAAATGAATCCCGCCAGGTCTCATTCTGGTATGATGAGGTGAGCCGCAGCTACAGGTCTGACTACAGTCCCAGGGAGGGAGACCGAATCCGCCTTTCCGTGACGAGGATAGTTGAATCTGCGACGGAGACAGCCAGGTCAGAGGTCGTGGTCCCTTCAAAGCCACAGATAGAGATACTTGAGCATAGCGAGGAAGCGTTTCCTGGTGAATATGAAGAGAGTGGGGATTATGCAGACATTATTTTTGAAAGACCACCAACCTATATGAGTCTGACGTGCAGGATTAACGATCCGTTAGGAAAGAATTATTACAGACTGCTCGTACGTCTAGTGGCGGATCCTAAGGATGCGGGTATTATCGAGAAATACGATAGAGGAGTCTTGGTGGCAGACGTTTTCCATTCCGACGATCCGATTTTTACGGATAACCGCTTGAGTGGGAGTTATGGAGGATGGCCTTCCTATTTCTCAAATGTATTCGACGATCACCTGTTCGATGGCAAATCATATACGTTCCATGTCTCTTCTGCGCTCAAGAGAATGTATGGCGTTAATCAGCGGGTCTATGTCGAGCTTCAGGAAATAAGCCGGGATTTCTATTTCTACCTGAAATCCATACAGTCGTATCGCATTTCCGATCATGATGATTATTCAGAGAGCATACAGATTCATAATAATATAGAGAATGGATGGGGCATATTGGGCTCTTTGGCAGGCTCACGTATAGTAGTCCCGTTCAAATAGGATTTGTGAGTTCTGTTTTTTTTCTATAGGACGCGGTTCTTCACCAATTTAGGTGCAGAATTTTAGTGCCTGCGTCTTACCTTGATAGATCATTTTTGCTCTCAGAGATGCTATACTAGCCTTGTTGTACATGCTTCGTTTGACAGCCTTTGCCCGGTTTACATTTTCCTCCAGTAGTGCACTTTCGAGATGTCAGTATGCAGCCTTACATACACCTTACGTGAAGTAAAACCAAGCTGGCTGCTGATTTCTGAAATGCTTTTCCCTTCATCCTTCAGCCTGCGTATCTGGTAGTATTCGCTCACCCGGGTACGATGTCTTTCTTCCCCCATGCTTAACATATCTTCGAAGATGAGGTTGTAGGCTTCCTCTTCAGTTGGATACGGGTATTCTACCTTCTGTTTTTTCTTGCCTAGAAGATTACAGACCAGCTCCACCGCCGTATCCTTGAGGTTCTTTATCAGGTGAAAGCGGTCGGACCCTGTATGATGTCAGCGGAGGCGGCCGCAATGATGTCTGCATAGGACTGACTCCCGTCACGGGTGACAAGTCTTATTTCCGGATGCGCTACGATCCACTCTCTTATCTCGTTGCAATAATCTGTTTAACCAGCAGGAATACATTCTTCACTCCCAAGATGGTATAAACAGTTTCCAAGAAATTTATTTTCTGAGAGGAAGAACTGTGATAGGAACAGTAACTTTTGTGTATTAAAAACGATTGATAAGCCCATGTAAAATGCTGTATATGATGCATTTCCAAACATATCCAACGATTGATTTGCGGATGCCTGCTCTTTTTGTGTTATCATGCTCAATATGTTGTGCGTTTATTTTTCTGCATTTTGTTCGTTTCAATCAGAGTATCGGTTGTTTACATGTATAGATTATCCTTACTTGAACTATAGAAATTCCATCATCTTTTCAAGTGTTGTATTAAGATATTGATACAACCGGTTTAAGCCCCTCTGTATGTGAAAATTTCTGTTGTCATTGTCGGATTTTTGTAGACTTGATGCTTGCTTTTGTGACATTGACTAGGGTAAAGCTAAAGAGGCATATCCATAAAAAATGTGAAGAAATGTTCTGCTGCTGTCAATTTTATAGAGAGAAATGGTTGAATAATGCGTGTGTTGTAGAGCTTTTGGCTGTAAGTCTTGGTTTGTATCTCAAAAAGTGGTATCTTTATAGTACAATTTTCTGGTAGTTTGGGGCAGTATAACCTGGAGCAGACATGAACTAAAACCTGGCCATGGCGAATGTGAAGCTAAAGGATGTATATGTTTGAAATTACTGTAGAGGTTGCAGCAAAAAGAAGCGTCTTTTTGCTTAAAATATTGAGATAATTGTTATGAGGATGCAGAAGATAAAACGTGCATGTCTCAGACACGATTTCTCTTGAGAAAAAGTTAAATTTATTTATTAATCGTTTGGGCTTAGCACAACATATTGAGCTGTTTCCTCAATATGTTGCGGATATTTTGAACCCTTCCTCCGCAACTAAGAAGCAGCCTGATGGCTGCTTTTTTTGTGCCCAAAAGAAAAGCGGCAAAGTTGTCTTTTATTTGTAATAATTCATTATCTTTGCATTGTAAATATTAGCTGATTCGAATCCCATGAAAAAAGCATGGCTGTGGTTGGGTTGCATTGCAGCCACTCCTATAGTTTTGTTTGCCTTACTGACGGTGTTGCTCTATCTACCGCCAGTGCAGCAGTATGTGGTTCAGAAAGCTGCCGATGCGGCCACTGAGGCTTTGGGAATGAAGGCCCGGGTGGGCCGGGTGCGTATCACGCCTTTCTTTGATTTTTCCCTGCAGGATTTTTGGGCTACTCAAGGTTCCGACACCGTTCTTCAGGTGAAGGAACTGGTGGCTGATGTGCCTTTCCGTCCGCTGCTGAATGGTCAGGTGGATATCAATGGCCTGGAGTTGAAGGGGGCTAAGGTGAATACCTTGCAACTGATCGAGTCGGTGAAGATTTCGGGTGCCCTGGATTATCTGGCGCTGGATAGCCGAAGCATATTCCTGGAGGAGCAGCAGGTTAAGGTGCAGAAGGTGGACCTGAAGAAGGCTGACTTGCAGATTCTGCTGCGCGACTCGGTGCCTGAGGATACCACCAGCGAACCGACCAACTGGAAGGTGGACTTGGAGAAGGTGAATTTGGCTGATACCCGTCTGCAACTGCTGATGGACAGCATGGACATCCGTGTGGGTGTGGGACAGGGTAAGGTGCGTGATTTGCACATGGACTTGGCTGAGAACCTGTATCAGGTGAAAAAGGCACAGTTGTCCCGCTCTTCGCTGGGATTGGACTTGATTCCCGGCACTCCTGCCGAGGGCTTTGATTACCAGCATATCGTCTTGGATTCTCTGGAACTGGATGCACATGATATTCTCAGTCATGGTTCTATCCTTTCGGCTCAAATCAATAAGGGTAGCATGACCGAACGCTCGGGACTGAAGCTGACATCGCTCTCTGGTCTGCTGAACATGGATGCCAGTTCCATGCATGCCAAGGAGTTGCAACTCACCACCCCTTATTCCAGTGCCCTGCTGAATGCGGATGTGGACATGAGTGCCCTGGATGAGAAGAGGGACGATGGACAGATGAATGTGGCGCTGGATGCCGTATTGGGAAAGCCGGATGTGTTGCTGGCCGTAGGCCCGGGCATGGCTAAGGAACTGAACGGCATGTATCCGGACCGCAACCTGACTGCCCGACTGAATATGCAGGGCAATATGCAGCGCCTGGATCTGACGGACACTTACGTGGAACTGCAGAATGCTGTTCGTGCTAATCTGAGCGGTATAGTGTATGCACCGACAAGTGATGAGAACCGGAAGGGTGAGATTAAGTTGGATGCCCAGACGCAGAACCTGGACTTCCTGCTGGCTATGCTGAAAGTGAAGGACTTTGCTATTCCTCACGGCATGATAGCCCGGGGTAAGGCTACATTCCAGGGCTCGCGGTACAGTTATGACGGCATTATCCGCCAGGGTAAGGGTCTCTTGACCATGAATGGCGTTTATGATACGAGAAGTGAAAGCTACAGTGCGGATCTGAAGGTGGACAGCCTGAACCTGCATGATTTCATGCCGAAGGATTCGCTGTATTATTTTGCCGGTAATGTCACGGCAAAGGGTAAGGGTACCGATATCTTCAGTGCCCGTACCGAGGCGGACATACAGGCACAGGTACGCCAGTTCCAGTATGGCCCTAATCATTTCGAGGGCATAGGGGCCGATCTGCAGCTCCAGAATCACTTGCTGACGGGTAATGTGAGCAGTGGCAACCGCTACCTGGATCTGTTGGGTAACATTGATGGCTATCTGGCCAAGGATACAGTCCGTGCCAAACTGGATGTAGAGGTTACCAAACTGGATGCAAGGGAACTGAAGATGGCCCGTGACAGTATGGTGTGGGCGTTCCGCTTGGGGGCCGAGGCGCAGACCAATGCGAAGGATTCCCTGCAGGCTTCTGCCTCGCTGACCGGCGTGAAGGTGGCAACCCGTAAGCGTACGTTTACTCCAAAGGATATGCATACGCAGTTGCTGGTGCACCCGGATAGTGTGTTTGCTCATGTGGATGCGGGTGACTTCTATCTGGATATCCAGACCGAGGAGGGTGTGGATACGCTGATGACTCGCGTGGATTCCCTGCAGCGCATCTTTACCCGCCAGTTTGCCGAGAAGCAGTTCCATCTGGACGAGGTGCAGGATGCCTGGCCAAGGGCTTGCATCAAACTGCATTCGGGTGTGGACAATCCGTTCAGTAACTTCTTCGGTTACATGGGCTATTCCTTCAAGCGCATGAACCTGCACTTCGATGTCTCTCCGGAGGAGGGCTTGGATGGCGACTTGGATATCTATAGCCTTCGGGTGGACAGCATCTT
>JAKSLP010000041.1 GCA_024401115.1 Bacteroidaceae bacterium
GTTGTTTCCTAGGCACCTTTGCTAAACGCGAAATAATAGCTTTGCTTCAATATGTCATTAACTTATGTTTTGTTCTTTTTAATACATGTTATTATTTCAATAGTGAACCCCATTCCCTCAAATCTATTTATGGGAGAATTTGGGCATCAACATTGCAAATGTAACGCAATTCACGCAAACTTCCAACTTTTATTGAAAATTTGCGAGAACAAAGATATGACACACCCATTTTTACATTGCCATGGATCAATTGATATGGGAAAATAACAAAAGGAATATCTAGTCAGTAATTCATCAATAGAGTGTAAACCATATCCGTTTTTAACTAAACCCCTCTTGCCCTAACAGAAAAGGAACAACATTTATATCATTATACAAATCAAGAATCTTTTGGGCTAATATGGGGTAGTCAAACACTTCTTTTTAGCAAACGAAAGAAAATGAATGATGTTATGGAGAATAATGAGAGATTATGGTATGATTCTTCAGAGATTGATATAATAAGGTGCTATGAAAGTAAAGTGTCTGAATATGGGCAGATAAGTCTTGCGATGGATTATGATACTTCCATAAAAGGATGTATGTCTGATATGATGTGGGGGCATTATGGTGAAAATGGGAAAGGGGTTTGTATCGAGATTGTAACCTTCCCTAATGTCCCTGAAAAAGTCCCTGAAAATGTCACTGATTTTATGAAGGAAACAACAGAGACACTTTCCAAGAAATTATCGGTTTCTGTGAGGACTATTAAAAGAAATCTTAAAAGAATGCAAGAGCTTGGTGTAGTTACACGTGAGGGAGCTGATCATGGCGGCAGGTGGATAGTGTTGTCAAATCATGAATCTGTGGAATAATTGAATTGGACAGTGCAAGCGATTATCCCCTATGCCGACATACGATACAAGTGATGGTTTTATTGCAAAATCGGAAGCCAATCTCCCCCTTATGCTTCAGTCAGAGTGCAGATTAAAGTAATAACGTTGTTAGTAATAAACTTCTTACTAAAAAGTTTATTACTTTCGCAGATTATTGTTACTTTTGCAGTGCTAAAGTAATTAAAGACAATAGAAAATATGGATAATCCTTTTATTATAGGTAAGGCTGCAGAGGGGCAATATTTCATTAACAGGCTGGAAGATAGAAAGCGTCTTCATGCGAATCTGACGCATGGTATAAATACAATTATTATATCACCACGCCGATGGGGAAAGACTTCGCTTGTAAAGAAGGTTCTGAATGAGATTGATGACGAGAGATTTCTTACGGTATTTATCGATGTTTTCCGTTGCAAATCAGAATATGAGTTTTATCGCAACTTTGCCACCTGTGTAATCAAGCAAACATCGACAAAAATTGATGAGTGGATTGAGACTGCCAAGCTTTTCCTCAGCAGTATTACTCCAAAGTTTTCTTTTGGAACAGATCCTTTAAATGACTTTAGCCTGTCTTTTGAATGGAATGAGCACAATGACTCAGAAGAGGAAATCCTCTCGCTGCCACAAAAGATTGCTGCCAAAAAAGGAAAACGGGTCATTGTATGCCTTGATGAGTTTCAGCAGATAGCAGAATTTTCATCAGCAGTTGATTTTCAGAAGAAACTTCGCAGTGTTTGGCAGCATCAGCAAGATGTGACCTATTGTATGTTTGGCAGCAAGAAACATCTTATGGAGAATTTCTTCTCTAACAAGAGTATGCCATTCTTCAAGTTTGGCGATATGATGTTTCTTCGTAAAATCGATATTAATGAGTGGGTTCCATTTATCTGCAGGAATTTTGAGAACACAGGAAAAACTATAAGTGCAGAACTTGCTGAGCGTATCTGTCGTGTTACGTCTTGCCAATCTTCGTATGTGCAGCAGTTGGCTTGGATTACGTGGTATAAGACAGAAACAACTGCAACGGACAAGATCGTTGATATGGCAGTTGGCGATTTGCTTGAGCAGAATAAGACTTTTTTTCAAAGAGAGACGGAGCAATTGACGGAATTGCAATTTAACTTTATGCGAGCTGTTGCTGATGGAATATCTCAAGGATTCAGTCGCAAGGAAGTGTTACGGAAATACCAATTGGAATCATCAGCCAACATTCAGGCCATAAAGAAGGCCATGATGAGTAAGGATCTTATTTATACAGACGATGATGGTAGTGTTCAGTTCAATGATCCTTTATTTTGCTTGTGGGTGAAGCGTAACTAACACGGATTAAATTTGTGTGATTTTCACTTATTATTTTGCCAAAGTCGGAATAACTGATTAACTTTGCTCCAAATATACCAAAATGAACTATTGCTTTGAATTACGGATGAAGGTGCGCGATTATGAATGTGACCTTCAGGGTATTGTGAACAATGCCAATTACCAGCACTATATTGAGCATACTCGCCATGAATTCCTGTTGAGCGAAGGAATCAGTTTTGCCAAGCTGCATGAGCAGGGGGTGGATCCCGTGGTTGCAAGATTGAATATGGCCTTCAAGACTCCCCTGCGCAGCGGAGATGAGTTTATCTGTAAGCTGGCGGTTCGTAAGGAAGGCATCAAGTACGTGTTTATTCAGGATATTTTTCGTGCCAGCGACATGAAGTGCGCAATTAAGGCAACCGTGGACACCGTTTGCGTGGTGAACGGACGGCTGAGTGGCAGTGAATTGTTTGACGAGGTATTTGCACCTTATTTCGTGGAAAATAAATAATAATATAATAAAGATAATGAAGAGAGCGTTTTTTAGCCTATTCCTGGCTATGGTAGCCATGGTGATGCATGCTCAGGTGAATTTCACTGTAACCCAAAAACAGGTTGCCCCTGACATGTTTGAGTTAGTTTTCACAGGTACAATCGACAAGGGATGGCACATCTATTCCACTACAGAGAGCAATGGCCCTATTGCCACTACTTTCAATGTGGACAAGAAAACCGGTTGCGAGCCAGTTGGTGCTTTGACTGCCAGCAAAAAGGCAACCAGCCATTTTGAGGAGGTATTCGATGCCAATGTAAGTTATTATGAGGGCACTGTTACTTTTACCCAAAAGGTGAAGGTAACCGGTGAGACCTATAGCTTGGAAGGTTATTTGGAGTATGGTGCTTGCAGCAATCAGAACTGTTTGCCTCCTACATCAGTAGATTTCAAATACGAAGGTAAGGGCGTAGGTGCTGCTGAGGTTAAAGCTCCTGAGGCTGCTCCAGCAGAAGAAACTGCTGAAGAAGAGGAAGCTCCAGTTGACAATGCAGCTGTAGTTCCAGTTCCGGTGGTATCTGAAAACGGTTGGTGGACCCCAGTGATTGATGAATTGGCAAGTTTTGGCGAAGGAACTGATACTGCTAATCGTGGATTGTTGGCTATTTTTGCATTGGGATTCTTGGGCGGTTTGATTGCCTTGTTCACTCCATGCGTATGGCCTATCATTCCAATGACCGTTAGTTTCTTCCTGAAGCGCAGTAAGGATGATAAGAAGAAGGGTGTCCGTGATGCGATGACCTATGGTGTTTCCATCATTGTTATCTATGTGCTTTTAGGTTTGGCTGTGACTTTGATTTTCGGTGCCAGTGCATTGAACTCACTTTCTACAAACGCCATCTTCAACATCTTCTTCTGCTTGATGTTGGTGGTATTTGCTGCCAGTTTCCTGGGTGGTTTCGAGATTACTCTGCCTTCTTCGTGGAACAATGCCGTAGACAGCAAGGCCAGCAGCACCAGTGGTTTACTGAGCATCTTCCTGATGGCATTTACCTTGTCCCTGGTTTCTTTCAGCTGTACCGGTCCTATCATTGGATTCCTGTTGGTTGAGATGGCGACTAGCGGCAGTGTGGTTGGCCCTACCGTAGGTATGCTTGGATTCGCTGTAGCATTGGCGTTGCCATTTACTCTGTTCGCTTTATTCCCAACATGGTTGAAGGGTATGCCAAAGAGCGGAAACTGGATGAACGTAATCAAGGTTTGTCTGGGCTTCCTGGAGTTGGCATTCTCACTGAAGTTCCTATCTGTAGCCGATTTGGCTTACGGCTGGCACATCCTGGATAGAGAGGTATTCCTGAGCTTGTGGATTATTATCTTTGCTCTGTTGGGCGCTTACCTGATCGGCTGGATCCGTTTCCCACACGATGAGGACGAGTACGATGAGATGGGTGAGGTTATCATTAATCACCGCACATCTGTGACCCGCTTTTTCATGGCTCTGGTCAGCTTTGCCTTTGCCTTATATATGGTTCCTGGTCTTTGGGGAGCACCTTGTAAGGCTGTCAGTGCTTTTGCACCTCCTATGAATACACAGGATTTCAATCTGTACAAGGCTAGCAGCGTAGAGGCTAAATATCACAATTACGAGGAGGGTATGGCTGCAGCTGCCGCTCAGGGCAAGCCAGTAATGCTTGACTTTACCGGTTTCGGTTGTGTGAACTGCCGTAAGATGGAGGCAGCGGTATGGACCGATGACAAGGTAAAGAACCTGATGGAGAATGAATATGTTCTGATTACTTTGTATGTGGATGACAAGACTCCATTACCAGAAATCATCGAGGTACAGGAAAATGGCCAAACCCGTAAGTTGCGTACTTTGGGTGACAAGTGGAGCTATTTGCAGCGTACTAAGTTCGGTGCTAACGCACAGCCATTCTATGTGCTGATTGACAATGAGGGTAAGCCATTGAATAGCAGCTATAGCTATGACGAGGATATTGACAAATATGTAGACTTCTTGACTACTGGTTTAAATAATTATGCTAAGTAATTCAGATATCGATCGCATCATTGCGCTCATCAAACGTGAAGTTGTACCAGCCATAGGTTGTACCGAACCTATAGCTGTGGCTCTTTGTGTGGCAAAAGCTACAGAAGCACTGGGAGAAACTCCTGAGAAGATAGAGGCACTGCTCAGCGCTAATATTTTGAAAAATGCCATGGGTGTGGGAATTCCTGGAACCGGGATGGTAGGTTTGCCTATTGCTATCGCTTTGGGCGCTCTGGTAGGAAAAAGTGAATACCAATTAGAAGTGCTTCGTGACAGTGACAGCCAATGGGTGGAGAAAGGTAAGCAATACATTGCCGAAAACAGAATCCATATTGGTTTGAAGGATAACATCACAGAGAAACTTTATATAGAGGTTTCAGTGAAATCTGCTAATCATACCGCGACTGCTATTATTTCCGGTGCACATACCCATTTCATTTACGTTGAGAAGGATGGTGAGGTAATCCTTGACGAAAAGACCCTTTCGTCATCGGATGAAGTTGGAGAGGAAAAGGAATTGACCTTGCGAGAAGTCTATGAGTTCGCTACCACAACTCCTTTGGAGCAGATTGAGTTCATCAATGATGCCCGCCGCCTGAACGAGAATGCCTCGCAGGAAGCATTGAAAGGCAACTATGGACATGCATTGGGAAAGACATTGAGCCGTCCTTTGGGAAAAGGTATTATGGGCGATAGCATTTTCTCGCATATCCTGTCGGCAACCAGCAATGCGTGTGATGCCCGTATGGCTGGTGCTATGATTCCAGTGATGAGCAACTCTGGTAGTGGCAATCAGGGTATTGCGGCGACCATGCCTGTTGTGGTATTTGCTGAAGAGAATCATAATACGGAAGAGGAACTAACCCGCGCCTTAGTGCTTAGCCATTTGACAGCTATCTATATTAAGCAGAGTTTAGGGCGACTGAGTGCTCTCTGCGGCTGTGTGGTAGCTTCTACCGGTTCCAGCTGCGGTATTACCTATCTGATGGGTGGAAGCTACGAGCAGGTAGCCTACTCGGTAAAGAACATGATAGCCAATTTGGCCGGTATGGTTTGCGACGGTGCAAAGCCGAGCTGTGCGTTAAAAGTTTCCAGCGGTGTTTCCACTGCAGTGTTGTCTGCTATGCTGGCCATTCAGAACCATCACGTGACCTCTGTAGAGGGCTTGATTGAGGACGATGTAGACCGTTGCATACATAATCTGACGCGCATTGGCGCTAAGGGAATGGATGAAACAGATAAGTTGGTTTTGGATATAATGACTCATAAACAATAAGTTAAAGGCTCCCGCATGGGAGCCTTTTTTGTTGATGAATATCAAGATATTGCCTATAAATCGTGTTAAAACTGCATATTTTGTCTATTTATAAGAATAAATCGCCTTATCTTTGCACCCGTAAAAAGCATAAAAAGTTCATATTCTGCATTATCGGGTAAGCGTAACCGGTATAAAAGTAGAATAATTTGCCAATAATGATTCTATAGTGTTAGAATCTTGGCTTAATTGTAATGATTGTTAGTAACAGAGATGTTGCGGTAATTCTTTTCTCACCCCGTTACTGCAGCACGGGCAAACGCTATTTTCAGTGCCTGTGTATCTCTAAAATATTAGTAAGATGAGAAATTTTATTTATGTAATGATGCTGGTATCGTTTTTTTGGTCTTCTTCATTAGATTGTTTGGCCAAAGGAAAGAATATCGAGCAAATTAAAGCTAAACATGACTATACTGAACTTATTGAGGCTATTATTACAGTGGAAAGCAAAGGAGATACTAAAGCTGTTAGTCCCAATGGAAAGTGTTGCGGAGTATTGCAGATTACCCCTATTCTCGTTCAGGAGGTAAATAATATTCTAGGTTCAGAGAAGTATACCCTTCAAGATCGATTTGATAGAGAAAAATCAATAGAGATGTTCTATATCATGCAGGATGCTCACAACCCGACTCATGATATGCGTCAGGCGGTAAAAATATGGAATCGTGCAGAGTGGTATTATAAGAAGGTGATGAATGAATACAATAAGACCAAGGCTTAAACCTTGGTCTTATTTGTTTTTTATCCCATAATGACTTCTACGGTATGCTGTCCTGGCGCATGCTTGACATGCTTGCCGGTTTGAGCAACTCCGTCAACAGTAATCTGTTTTACGCCTTTCTGAACTCCGTAAGGGTTCTTGATGGTAATATTATATGTGGCACCTCGTAATATACGCTTAACGCTGTATTCTTTCATGTCGGAAGGAATACATGGATCAATGAAGATTCCATCGTAAGCAGGCTTTACACCTAATATAAATTGAGTGATGGTATACCAGTTCCACGCAGCGGTACCGGTCAGCCAACTGTTCTTTCCTTCGCCAGGACGTGCTGCATCCTTACCGGCTACCATCTGGCTGTATACATAAGGCTCAACCTTATGCAGGTCCTGATCTTTTACCCAGGCAGGACAAATCTTAGTGTAGTGCTCCCAGGCGTCATTACCGCGACCGGCAACGGTTTCGCCGATGATTACCCATGGATTGTTATGACAGAAGATTCCGGCATTCTCCTTGTATCCGGCAGGATAAGAGCTGATTTCGCCCATTTCCACATGATAGGTGGTAAATGCAGGCCAGTTCAGAACCATGCCGTGCTCGCAATCCAAATACTTCTTGCATGAATCCAGTGCTTTATCTACCATTCCTTCCTCTAAACCGATTCCAGCCATGGTACAGAAACCCTGACTCTCAATGAAGATTTTACCTTCTTCATTTTCGCTGGAGCCGATCTTATTGCCGAAATAGTCATAGGCGCGAAGATACCATTCACCGTCCCAACCGTGTTTCTTAACAGCTTCTACCATATCGTCAATGCACTTCTGGGCACGTTCTGCCTCGGTCGCATTTCCCAATTGCTGGCATAGCTCTACATAATCCTTTCCAACCAGTACGAACAAGCCGGCAATCATCAGCGACTCAGCCTTGCTGCCCTCGGTCTTATTTTCGGTGGTTTGGAAACTTTCGTTTGGATCCCATGAGAAACAGTTCAGGTTCAGACAGTCGTTCCAGTCTGCGCGCCCGATGAGTGGCAACATATGAGGACCAAGGTTGTTGACTACATGGTTGAATGAAATCTTAAGGTGCTCCATCAGAGGAACCTCAGATCCTGGTTGGTTGTCCCATGGCACCATCTCATCAAGGATAGAGAAATCGCCTGTTTCCTTAATGTAAGCCACAGTACCAAAGATTAGCCACATAGGGTCATCGTTGAATCCACCGCCAATGTCGTTGTTTCCACGCTTTGTTAATGGTTGGTACTGGTGATAGCAACCGCCGTCAGGGAACTGTGTTGATGCAATATCAATGATTCTTTCGCGTGCGCGCTCTGGAATCTGGTGAACAAAACCAACCAAATCCTGGTTGCTGTCACGGAAGCCCATTCCTCGGCCAATACCGCTTTCAAAGAAGCTGGCACTACGGCTGAAGTTGAAGGTGATCATACACTGGTACTGGTTCCAGATGTTGACCATTCGGTTCAGACGGTCATCAGCACTCTGTACGGAATACTTGTCCAATAAACCGTCCCACATGGTGCTCAACTGGGCAAATGCCTCGTCAACGGCTTCTACCGTAGAAAATTGCTCTATCAGTTGACGTGCCTTCTTCTTATTAACTAAGGTGTGATCGCTGGCTTGAGATGAAATCAATGTACCTGCCTTTTTGCGCTCTACATCCTCTTCTGAGAATTTCTCGTCCTGGGCATTCTCAACATAACCCAACAGGAAGATATAATCCTTGCTCTCGCCAGGTTGCAGTTCTACTTCTATATAATGTGAGGCAATGGGACTCCAACCGTGTGCAAGACTGTTGGATGGCTTACCTGCCATGACGCACTGAGGATCAGCGAACTCATTGTATAAGCCGATAAAGCTCTCGCGGTCGGTGTCATAGCCCTGTACCGGTACGTTTACGCTATAAAAAGCATAATGATTGCGACGCTCTTTATACTCTGTCTTGTGATAGATGACGCTGCCGTCAATTTCTACCTCACCGGTTGAGAAATTACGCTGGAAATTCTCCATATCGGTAGCTGCATTCCACAGACACCATTCAGCAAAAGAGAACAATTTGATGCGCTTTATCTCATTGGTGGTATTGGTCAGTGTCAGTTTCTGAACTTCTGCCCAAGTCTTCAATGGAACAAAGAAGAGTACACTTGCTGTGATGCCGTTCTTGCTACCGGTGATGCGAGTGTAATTCATGCCGTGGCGGCACTCGTAACTGTCCAATGGAGTCTTACATGGCTTCCAACCAGGATTCCAAACGGTGCCGTTGTCATTGATGTAGAAATAACGTCCACCATTGTCCATAGGAACGCCATTGTAGCGGTAGCGTGTGATTCTGCGGAACTTGGCGTCTTTGTAGAAACTGTAGCCGCCGGCTGTGTTTGAAATGAGAGAAAAGAAATCCTCATTGCCCAAATAGTTGATCCATGGCCAAGGGGTGGCAGGATTCGTAATGACATACTCACGGTGAGCGTCATCAAAATGTCCGTATTCTTTCATGCTTGATATTTTGATAAATCAGGATCGGGAAGTTGCCCTCCCAATCCTGAATCAGTTAATTTTCATCCTCGCGGTTTGGAGTGCTCCACTTTTTGGTTTCAGAGCAGTTGAACATTACTGCCTGATCACCAACCTTAGCGCGGAACTCACCTTTCTCCAATACCCACTTCTCGTCGTAACCTACGAATGCCAGGTCGCTTCCCTTAACCTTAAGGGTGACGGTCTTGGTTTCACCAGGATTCAATGCTACCTTCTCGAAGGCACGCAGGCGCTTGTTGTCAGGAGTGATGCTTGCCACTAAGTCGGAGATGAACAGCAGAACAGGCTCCTTGCCGGCAACCTTACCTGTATTGGTTACGTCTACGGTAAATGTCAATTCGTCGTTAGCGGTAAAGGTGGTCTTGTCCAGCTTCAGGTTGCTATACTGATAAGTGGTGTAGCTCAAACCGTGGCCAAACTCATACAATGCGTCAATCTTAGCATCGTAATTGTAGTTTCCGCTCATGGTAGAAACGCTTTCACCTGGCTTGAAGTCGTAAGTGCTCAGTGAGTTGATAGAACCAGGATAGGTGAAAGGAAGCTTAGCACTGAAGTTAGCTTCACCGGCCAGCAGGTTTGCCAATGCTACACCGCCATAGTTGCTAGGCAACAGGGCATCGATGGTAGCCTTTGACAATGGCTCGATATCCTTTATGATACGTGGACGACCCTCGTTCAGCACCATAACAATAGGCTTTCCAGTTGCGGCCAAAGCCTTTACCAGATTCTGCTGAGTGGTGCTGATGTTGAAATCACTCAGGTTTCCTGGAGTTTCTGCATAGCTGTTTTCGCCGATGACCGCGATGATTACATCTACACCGGCTGCTGCCTTCACTGCAGCATCAATGTTTGGCTCATTCTCCAACTCAAAGTTGACCTGCATACCGCCATTCTGGTAGGTTACACCCTCAGCCAGAGTCACGTTTTCTGCGCCAAACTTATCACGGATAGCCTCGTAGAAGGTCTTGTAACCCAATTCATCGTGAACGCGAACGCTACCGTCACCCTGCCAGGTGTAGCTCCAACCGCCATTCTGTGGACGGAGGTTATTGCTGTTAGGACCTGTAACCAGAATCTTAACACCTTTCTTCAATGGCAGGATGCTCTCGTTGTTCTTCAACAGAATAATACTCTCTTCTGCCATCTTGGTTGCCAGAGCTGCAGATTTTTCAGAACCGAACTCAGGGTATTTTTTTGCCAACTTAGCGTAATCGATGTCCCAAGTTTTCTTGTCATCCAAACGCAGACGGAACTTCAGACGAAGAATTCGGCGAACGGCATCATCAATACGACTCATCTTAACACGGCCTTCGTTAACCAACTCCTTCAGCAGATCACAGAAATCGGTGCTGTAAGGATCCATGCTCATATCGATACCGGCGTTAATGGCCAGCTCGATGGCTTCCTTCTTGTCGGCAGCAATGTGGTCACGGTTCCATAGGTTGTCGATATCTGCCCAGTCGGTAACAATCATACCATCCCAGTTCAAACCTTCCTTGAACCACTCAGTCAACAAACGATGGTTGGCATGCAGAGGCATACCGTTATTATTTGCTGAATTCACCATGATTGACAGCGCACCAGCCTTAGCGCAGTTTTTGAATGGCTCGAAATATTTCTCACGTAGTTCGCGCTCTGAAACCGAAGAAGGTGTACGGTCCTTGCCGGTAATAGGGTTACCATAAGCGATGTAGTGTTTCAGGCATGCAGCAGCATGGAAATCATCGATGTTGTTAGGGTCAGTACCCTGGAAACCCTTGACTGCCTGAACAGCCATTACAGAATTCACCAGTGGATCCTCACCAAAGCTCTCCCACATACGGCTCCACATTGGCTGACGGCCAAGGTCCATAACCGGCGCATAAATCCAAGGAATGAGCCCAGCCTTGCTCTCGTAGGCACAGATCTCGGCAACTTGGAATGGGAACTCCTTATTAAAAGAAGATGCCTGATTGATTGACTGAGGGAACAGTGTACCTCCGTAAGTGTAGGTTGTACCATGCATCTGGTCCACACCATAAATTTGAGCAATGCCACTGGCCTTCTCTGAAGCCAGGTTCAACTGACGGATACCCTCTGCCCATGACTGTGGGGTTTGAGCAAAGCTCAATGGAACATTCAGAATAGAACCAACCTTATAGTCATCAAATAGTTTCTTCATGCCGTCCTGGCTTACCTTCCACGAGTCACGGTTGCTCCAATCGGTTACCACATCAACGGTGATTTCACACATCTGGCCAATCTTCTGATCCAGAGTCATTTTAGCTAGTGCAGCTTCAACCTTTGCTTCAATGGCAGCATTGTAAGGAATGGCTGGCTGAACTTTGTTTTGTGCCATAGCAGTAACGCTCATGCAGAGAGCGGCTGCTAATGTCCATAATTGTTTCATACTCTTTATTAATTATATTTGGTTTTAGAATGGTTAAACAATAGGGAGTGAGTTTCCGTTTATCTTGTGGTACAGATCCAAAGCATAAACGTCGGTCATTCCTGAAATGTAATCCAATACGGCCATCACCTTGCCATACAGCGTCGTGGCATTAATGTCATACTGGCTGCTAACCCTGTTGATGAGCAGTTGAGAATAGGCTTTTTCCGGATGAGTCACGGCTTCTATCATCAGTTCGATAAGTGTACTGATAACCTTGAAACCCGCCAACTCAATGTCAACAACATCCTTGGAACGGTAAATCTTGGCATAGGAGAATGCTTCACAATCCCGGTATGCTGCCAATGGCCTTGGGCTTATGTGGTTAATGAGGCATCCCTGGAAGGTTCCATTCATAATCGACTCTTCATTGGCCAGGAAAGCCTGTACGCATTCATGCACCAGACAGCCGATTACCCCCGAGCGTAAATACACAATCTGTTCGTTAGCATCGGTTACATAATCGAAGACCTTAAAAATCTCTTTTTGTCTGGTTTCATCGAAGAATGCCATGAGCAAACGCTTGGTTTCATCGGTACTGATTATCTTAAGCTTATGGGCATCTTCAATGTCCATAACCTCGTAGCAGATGTCATCGGCAGCCTCCACCAGATAAACCAGAGGATGGCGGGCAAAACGGAGCGGCTCACCCGGTTTGTTCAGTTGAATCAACTGAAGTTCCTTCGCTATTTTCAGGTAATCTTCTTTCTCGCTCTGGAAAAAGCCGAATTTTTGTTTGGAACCGGCAGCTGTCGATTCAAATGGGTATTTGACAATGCTGGCCAAGGTACTGTAGGTCATGACAAAACCGCCAGGACGACGACCAACAAACTGATGAGTCAGCAGACGGAAAGCATTGGCATTGCCTTCAAAATGGGTGATGTCGCACCATTCTTCAGGTGACAGTTGGTCCTTAAGGCCTATTCCACTGCGCTCACTGAAGTAAGTGGCGATGGCTTTTTCACCGGAATGACCAAAAGGAGGATTTCCCATGTCGTGTGCCAGACAGGCAGCCGAGACGATGGCACCGCATTCACTGACGTGAGAGTCAATCAACTCAGGGTTTCTTCGGATGATGTTTTTGCTGACTTCAGAACCCAAAGAGCGTCCCACACTGGCCACCTCAATGCTGTGTGTCAGTCGGTTATGCACAAAAATGCGTCCAGGCAGAGGAAAGACTTGTGTCTTGTTCTGCAATCTGCGGAAAGGAGAAGAGAAGATAAGTCGGTCGTAATCTCGCTGAAATTCAGTTCGATCATCCTTTCGCTGGGTGTGCATGGATTCCTGTCCAAGTCGCTTATTTGATATGAGATGTTGCCAATCCATCATAAGTGTACCATGTGATTTTTGTCCTTTTGTTCGCACAAAATTAGTTTAAATTTCTTATAAGCGAGGTGTTTTCTATTAAAAAAATGTGTGATGTGTGACTTTTTCCCTAAATTTGCACCTTATATAGTGAGATTACGAAATTACGACTTATGAAAGTACAGATTATAAACAAAAGCCACCATGCACTGCCTCAATATGCTACTTTGCAGTCGGCAGGTATGGATTTGCGTGCCAATTTGGATGAACCTATTGTCTTGAAACCTTTGCAGCGATGCTTGGTGCCAACCGGTTTATTCATGGCTTTGCCTGATGGATATGAAGCTCAGGTGCGTCCTCGAAGTGGATTGGCCTTGAAGAAGGGTGTAACTGTTTTGAATACTCCAGGAACCATTGATGCGGATTATCGCGGTGAAATCGGAGTTATTTTGATAAATCTGTCCGATCAGGAGTTTGTCATCGAGGATGGTGAGCGCATAGCCCAGATGGTCATTGCCCAATATGAGCAGGCTGAATGGAGTGAAGTGGAAGTGTTAAGTGATACCGAACGCGGTGCTGGCGGTTTCGGTCATTCTGGTGTGAAATGATGAGAAGTAATAATCGTCGATATCTCCTTTGTTTTCTTCTGTTGTTCGGTCTGATTTTTCAAGTTTCAGCAGCTGCAGGCAAGAAGAAAAAGCGCATGGATGCCCGTTCCAGAGGTCAGGCCCCCATGCTCACTTTATCGTGAGAGCAGCAGCGGCGCTTTGACTATTTTTACCTCGAGGCTGTGGCTCTGCGAAAGTTGGGCAACTGTTCAGATCCAGTCGACATGATCCAACATGCTTTGGAAATTAATCCCCAAGCGCCAGAAGCTTTGTTTGACTTGGCTACTTATGTGGGATACTTGGCAAACGACAGTACTGCACAGGACTATTACGAGCGTGCTGCTGCTTTGTCTCCGGGAAACCAGTGGTATCAGGAGGTTTTGGGCAATTATTACCAGACACATAACCAGTTGGATAAGGCCATCGGCATTTTGGAAAAGATGTCTCAAGACCAGCCGGAAAATCCGGATTTCTTATATGGCTTATTGCAGATGTACACCCGAAAACAGGATTTCGGTAAGTGCATTGATGTACTGAACAATATTGAGAAACTGGAGGGCAAGAGTGAGAACCTGTCCATGAACAAGTTCCGTATGTATTTGCAATTGGAACAAAAAGATAAGGCTTTTGCCGAAGTGGAGTCGCTTACTAGAGAATATCCGAATGATCTTCGTTACAAGGTGGTTTTGGGTGATTTATATCTAGATAACGAGGATGCCTCAAAGGCATACGAACTTTATCAGCAAGTGCTGGCAGAGGAACCTCAGAACGTGAGTGCTCAGGTCTCATTGTCATCTTATTACGAGAAGACCGGTGATTCTGCCAAGGCAAAGGACATGATGGAGAAACTGGTGCTGAATCCGGCTAGTGATTCTCAAACCCGAGTGCAGGTGATGCGAAAGATCATCTACGACTCGGAGGCTCAAAAACGTGATAGTACATATGTGCTGGGTTTGTTTGACCAGTTGCTCAGCGTACCTCAGGAGGATGTGGGAATTGCTTTGCTTTGTACCCAGTATAAACTGCAGAAACAAATGCCGGAACCGGAAATTACAGCCAGTCTCCGTCAGGTGGTTCAACTTGATCCGACAAACAATGCTGCGCGTATCCAGTTGCTTGATTATGCGTTCAGACGCAATGACTACGCTGATGCGGCTCAGCTTTGCAAAGAATCCATCGAGTATTCTCCAGAGGAACTTGCTTATTATTACTACATGGGTGCATCGCTGATGCAGTTGGAAAAGAAAGAAGAGGCCTTGGACATCTTGCTAAAGGGTGTTGAACAGATCAATGACAAGAGCGACAAGTCGCTTGCCTGTTCCATCTATGGCAGCATGGGTGACATTTATCATGAGATGAATGATTCGGAGAAGACCTATGAGGCTTATGACAAGGCTCTGACCTATAACCCTGATGATACAATGGTGCTTAATAACTATGCGTATTACCTCTCGTTGGAGAAGAAAGATTTGGATAAGGCCGAGGAAATGAGTTTCCGTACGGTAAAGATCAATCCGAAAAGCTTTAATGAACTGGACACCTATGCTTGGATCTTGTTCATCAAGGGAAAATACACCGAGGCACGCATCTATATCGATGAATCCTTGAAAAATGGTGGGGACAAGGAAGGAAACATCGTAGAGCATGCCGGCGACATCTATTCATTATCTGGTGAAATGGAGAAGGCTTTGGAATTTTGGCAGCAGGCAGATAGTCTTGGCGCTGAATCCAAGACTCTGAAACAGAAAATTAAGTTGAAGAAATATATAGAGTGATGAAAAAGTTTATTTATTCTCTTCTTGTGTTTGTATGTGCATTGTCTCTAGCTTCCTGCGGTACTTCTAAGCGTGCCGTTAAGGAAACAAAGGTGGTGGAGACTTTCAATAGTGCCCAGATACTTCAGCAGGCAAAATATAACCTTATCGACCAGGAGTTTATAACTGCCAAGATGAAGTTTACTCTGCGCAGTCAGGGTCAGAACCTGTCTGTAGGTGGAAGTATAAAGATGAAAAAGGACGATGTGATTCAGTTGTCGTTAGTAGCTTTCGGCTTTGTTGAGGCTGCTCGGATAGAATTGACTCGTGACGAGGTGCTGGTTGTTGACCGTATCAACCGTCGTTACATCCGTGCTCCTTATTCTCAGTTGTCTTTCTTGAGAGAGGCAGAACTGGATTTCTTCGGTTTGCAGTCCTTGTTTAGGAACGAGTTGTTTGCACCGGGTAAGCATTCCATGGTGGGTAACGAGGGACAGTTTACAGGCTCCCGTTCTACCGATGGTAACGCAATCTTCGCCTATCAGAACAATAAGCTGAAGTTCCAGTTCCTGGTGGAGATGGCATCGGCTCTTGTTCAGCAGGTAAAGGTCGGTGCGGCTAAGGGACATGAAGATACCGCCTTCAGTTGGGATTACTCCAACTTCCAGAATTTCAATGGTCGTCAGTTCCCTATCCGTCACAAAATTGTGTTGACCGGTGAGAAGGGGTTTGAGGCCGATATGACACTGAGCAATTTGGGAAATGATTCCAAGTGGGAGACCCGCACCAATGTAAAAGGCAATTATACCCGTTTGGATGCGGAAACCATGATTACCCGCTTACTTCAAATGAATTGATGCGATGCTGAGATACCTGTTGACGATATTACTGTTTAGCTGTGTTGGATTGATGCCCATAGAGGCTCAAACCAGCAAGAGAATCCGCACCCTGCAGGCTCGACGGACGGAACTGCAAAAACAGATTACCCAGTCAGAGAAAATCTTGCTGAACATGAAAAAGGATGTCAAGAGCCAGTTGAGCGACTTGGCATTGCTGAACGACAGAGTGGCGCAACAGCAGTTGCTCGTTAAAACCATTGAGTCGGATTTAGTGGTTCTTGATAAGGAAATCGAGAACGTGGAGCATTTGCTGGATACCTTGGAAATCGATGTGGCTGACAAGAAACAGAAATACGAGACAGCCATGAAGTATGCTTTCCGCAGAAACCGTGGCGTGCGTGACAAACTGATGTTTATCCTTTCGGCTCAGACGGTTTATCAGATGTATCGCCGTGCACGCTATGTCAAGGAGTACTCGGTTTACCTGAAAGCTCAGGCCGATCAGATTGTGTCACATCAACGACAGATTCAGCAGACACGCTCGGACCTGCTTACGGCAAAGGGAGAGAAATCGGACCTGCTTCGCCAAAAGGAGAGAGAATGGGCCCGATTGGAAACCAAGCAGGGTGAACAACAGAAGGTTGTGACGGATCTCCAGAAGAAGCAGAAATCGGTTCAGCAGGAGATTGACAGTAAGAAAAAACAACGTGAGAGTTTGAATGCTCAAATCGATAAACTGGTAGAGCAGGAGATCGCAGCAGCCAAGAAGCGTGAGGAAGAGAAGCGCAAGCAGGAACAGGCACGTCGTGAGGCGGCGCGTAAGAAAGCTGCAGCTGAGGCAGCCCAAAAGGCTCAGGCAGCAGCAGGCAATAAGTCAACTGCGACTAAGTCTACGGCAAAGAATGCGACGGAAACAAAGGCAGCTCCTAAACCAGAACGTATGGAGGTGTACGAGGCAGACAATGCCGACCGTAAGATGGCTGGTAGCTTTGAACGCAACAAGGGCGCTCTTCCTATGCCTATCACCGGTGCTTACAGCATCGTCAGCCATTACGGTGCCAACAGCGTTACTGGTCTGAAAAATGTAAGTGTGGACAATAAGGGTATAGATATCAAAGGCCAGGCAGGTGCCAATGCGCGTGCCATTTTCGACGGTGAGGTTTCGGCTATCTTCTCTTATGGAGGTGTGCGTGGCGTATTGCTGCGTCATGGCAACTATATTTCAGTTTATGTAAACCTGTCTTCTGTAAGTGTATCACAGGGACAGAAAGTATCGGCTCGTCAGACATTGGGTAAGGTGGCAAATAGCGGTGAGGATGGCTACATCCTGCATTTCCAGTTGCGTAAGGAAACCACCAAGCTGAATCCTGAGAGTTGGCTGAAAAGATAAGGATTGGATATGGAATTAAGCGAATATACAGCGCGGGCAGTCGAACTGCTGAAAAAGATGATCAGTATTCCTTCTCAGAGTAGAAACGAGGAGAAGGTGGCAGACATGTTGTTCAAGCACCTGGAATCATTAGGTTTGGAACCCAACCGTCTGGGCAATAATGTGTATTGCATTGCTCCTGGTTACGATGCCAGCCGCCCCACTTTGCTTCTGGATGCGCATATTGATACGGTAAAGCCGGTAAGTGCCTGGACACGTGACCCTTTTACTCCTACCGAGGAGGAGGGAAAAATCTATGGCTTAGGCAGTAATGACGATGGTGCCAGTGTCGTATCCTTGTTGCAGGTGTTCTGTATGCTTCGCACTACTGAACAGTCGTACAACTTGATCTACTCGGCTTCTTCTGAGGAGGAGGTTTCCGGTAAGACAGGATTTGAGATGCTGTTGGGTGTTTTGCCTCCTGTGTCTGTGGCCTTGGTGGGTGAGCCTACAGAAATGCAGCCAGCCATAGCCGAGAAAGGCTTGATGGTATTGGATGTTACCGCTTATGGCAAGTCGGGGCATGCTGCCCGTAATGAGGGCGACAATGCTTTATATAAGGTGTTGGATGACATTCAATGGTTCCGTGATTTCCGGTTCCCGGAGGTGTCGCCTATGCTGGGACCCGTTAAGATGAGCGTGACCATGATTCAGGCAGGAACTCAGCATAACGTGGTTCCTGATAAATGTACCTTCGTGGTGGATATCCGTAGCAATGAACTGTATTCAAACCAGCAATTGTTTGAAATTATTAGTGCCAATACGTCATGCGAGGTAAAGGCACGTTCATTCCGGCTGAATTCATCAAGAATAGATATTGACCATCCTCTGGTTCAGCGTGCTCTGGCTTTGGGACGTGAAGCATTTGGTTCACCAACCCTATCCAACCAGGCACTGATGCCTTTCCCTTCGTTAAAGATGGGACCTGGATGTTCTGCCCGTTCGCATACAGCCAATGAGTTCATCCTTATCACCGAGATTGAGGAGGCCATCGATCTTTATGTGAAACTGTTGGATGGACTCAAACTTTGAAGTTAACTAAAAAATATAGCTTTATGGAGCATAAGATTTTTCATTTAGGTGAATTGGTACAAGTGAAAGCCAAGGATTTTGGGAATAAACCAGCACTTCGTCATCGTGATAACGAAAGTGGTCAGTGGCTTCCTATCACTTGGAATCAGTTCGCAAAGCATATCGAGCAGACAGCTTGTGCCTTGTTGGCTAATAATGTAGGTGTTCAGGAAAAGATGGGTGTGTTTACCCAAAATATGCCTCAGGGCCTATACACTGATTTCGCAGCTTTTGGTATCCGTGCCATAACCATTCCTTTGTATGCTACCAGTTCAGAGGCCCAGGTGCAGTACATCGTTGACGATGCCCAGATTCGTCTGCTGTTCGTAGGCGAGCAACAGCAGTACGATGTGGCTTTCCGCGTTCTGTCGCTTTGTCATTCTTTGGAGAAAATTATCATCTTTGACGATAAGGTAAAGAAGAATCCGCAAGATGTCAACTCTGTCTATTTCTCAGAGTTTATCAAGGATACAGTAACTGACGACAGAAAGGCTCAGATTGCGGAAATGCGCAAGCAACTGACTTTTGAGGATATTGCCAATATCCTGTATACTTCAGGTACTACAGGTGAGCCAAAGGGTGTGATGCTTCACCATTCTAGCTATCATTCTCAGTGGAAACGTCATTTGGAAGTTCTTCCTCAGTTGCATTACCCAAATCAGGTGTCTATGAACTTCCTGCCGTTGACTCATGTCTTTGAGCGTGCTTGGACATTCCTGTGTTTGGAGTCGGGTGTCGAAGTGTGTATCAATACCGATCCAAAGGTGATTACCCGTTCATTGCTCGAGGTTCGTCCCACTATGATGTGCTCTGTCCCTCGTTTTTGGGAGAAGGTTTACGATGGCGTTCAGGCTAAGATTGCAGCCATGAGCCCGTTCATGCAACGTATGGTCAATGATGCTTTGGTAGTAGGTCGCGATTATAACCTGAATTACGCCATGAAGCAGAAAAAGGCTCCATTGGGCTTGTCTTTGAAGTACAAACTGTATCAAAAGTCTGTATTCCAGGTGTTGAAGAAGGCTGTGGGTATTGAAAATGGTGTCCTGTTCCCAACAGCAGGTGCAGCTGTGCCCGAGGCTGTTGAGATCTTTGCGCATTCCTGCGGTATCCCCATGGTAGTAGGTTACGGTTTGACTGAGTCAACTGCTACCGTTTCTTGTGATCAGGGTAAAGTCAGCATCGGATCCATCGGCCGTCCGCTTCCGGATATCGAGGTGAAGATTGGCGAGAACGATGAGATTTTGGTTAAGGCTACCAGCATAACCATGGGTTATTATAAAAAGGAATCTGCTACAGCTGAAGCATTTGATGCTGAGGGATTCTTCCATACCGGTGATGCCGGATACATTAAGGACGGTGAGTTGTATATTACCGATAGAATCAAGGATTTGTATAAGACATCCAACGGTAAATACATTGCTCCTCAGGCTTTGGAGGGTAAATTGTGTGTGGATAAATACATTGACCAGATTGCCATTATTGCTGATAAGCGCAAGTTTGTATCCGCTTTGATTATTCCTAATTATGATGAACTGAAGAAGTATGCAGATTCACACAATATCGCATATTCCGGTATTCAGGATCTGATTACCAATCCAAAGATTCATGCCATGGTACAGGCTCGTATCGATACTTTGCAGCAGAGTCTGGCAGGATATGAGAAGGTGAAGCGTTTCACTATGTTGCCTGTTCCTTTCTCTATGGAGCGTGGTGAATTGACCAATACCCTGAAGATTAAGCGTCCGGTTCTGTTGGTCAACTATGCGGATGAGATTGCAAAGATGTACGAAGAATAAGATAAAAACAGATAGTTAAGAACATACATGATTACTTTAGAACAACTGAAAGATGTAAAGGACCGTACCGAGTCACTGTACCGCTATTTAGGTATTGAGGACAAGCAGGTAGAGGTCGAGGAGGAGCAGTTGCGTACCCAGGCCCCAGGCTTTTGGGATGATGCCAAGGCGGCTGAGGCTCAGATGAAAAAGGTGAAAGGCCTGCAGGCGTGGATTGACGGCTACAAGGATGTAAAGACATTGGTTGATGAGGTTGACACTGCATTTGAATTCTATAAGGAGGAGTTGGTCTCTGAGGAAGAGGTTGACGAAGCTTATGCCAAAGCTGCCAAGGCTGTCGAGGCTTTGGAATTGAAGAATATGCTTCGCAGCGAGGCTGATAACATGGATTGCGTGCTGAAGATTAATGCGGGTGCCGGTGGTACTGAAGCTCAGGATTGGGCACAGATGCTGATGCGTATGTACATGCGCTATGCCGAGACTCATGGTTATAAGTTGTCTGTAGCCAATTTGCTGGAAGGTGATGATGCCGGTATCAAGACCTGCACCTTAAATATCGAGGGTCCGTTTGCTTATGGTTACCTGAAGAGCGAGAACGGTGTTCACCGTCTGGTACGTGTTTCTCCTTATAATGCGCAGGGCAAGCGTATGACATCGTTTACCTCCGTGTTCGTCACCCCATTGGTAGACGATTCCATCGAGGTGAACATCGAGCCTGCTCGTATCAGCTGGGATACTTTCCGAAGCGGTGGTGCCGGTGGCCAGAACGTAAATAAGGTTGAGTCTGGTGTTCGTTTGCGTTACCAGTACAAGGATCCTTACACCGGTGAGGAAGAGGAGATCTTGATTGAAAACACCGAGACTCGTGACCAACCAAAGAACAAGGAGAATGCTCTTCGTCTGTTGCGCTCTATGTTGTACGATAAGGAGATGCAGCATCGTATGGCAGAGCAGGCTAAGGTCGAGGCTGGCAAGAAGAAAATCGAGTGGGGTAGCCAGATTCGCAGTTACGTATTCGATGATCGTCGCGTGAAAGATCATCGCACCAATTACCAGACTAGCGATGTAAACGGTGTCATGGATGGTAAGATTGACGAGTTCATCAAGGCTTACCTGATGGAATTCAGTAATACATTGGATTAATACATGTCTCAGGAGATAGAACGTAAGTTTCTGGTGAATGGCTCGTTCAAGGATGTAGCCTATTCACATAGTCACATCATGCAGGGCTATATCTGCCAGGGCCATGGCCATACGGTCAGAGTCCGTCTGCGTGATGACCGCGGTTATCTGACCATCAAAGGCCCTTCGCAGGATGGTGGCCTTTCGCGTTACGAGTTCGAGACCGAAGTGAGTCGTCAGGATGCGTTGGATTTGATGAAGCTTTGCCAGAATGGTTTCATTGACAAGACCCGTTATCTCGTCAAAAGTGGCAGCCATGTGTTCGAGGTGGACGAGTTCCACGGTGATAACGATGGCTTGATTATGGCAGAGGTAGAGTTGGGCTCAACTGACGAAGCGTTCGATACGCCTGATTTCATTGGCCGTGAAGTGACAGGCGACCACCGTTTCTATAATTCACATCTGTTGAATTATCCGTTCAAACTTTGGAAAGACGAAATATAAGAAACAGCCGGGGATTGTCCTCGGCTGCTTTCTTTTATTTAATCACTTTTCTGAGAATGAACCATCCGATAAATGCTCCAATCAGTACACCCACCGTGTTGGCCAGAAAGTCCATCCAGTCGCCACTGCGCATCCCGTTAGTGCAGTAGGCTTGGAGCAGTTCCAACAGACCGCTCATCAGATCGGGGGCTATTACGGCTCCTACCAGCACACGGGCATAGTTCCTGTCTATGCGGTGTTTCAGCAGATACTCCAGCCAAATTATGCTGCAGGTTCCGCCATACATTACAAAGTGAGTCCATTTGTCTACAAAAGGAACCTCTTCCAGCTCTGGAAACTCTGGAACGGGCATCAGACACAGTATCCAAATCAGAATTATGCAGAAAATACTGAATTTATAAGCCAATAAATACTCTTTTTTCATCTTTTTTGTTTTAGAATTGCAAAGTTAGCGCTAAATTTCTTAATTTTGCAAAATATTTTGAGCGATTTGCTTTCAAATTGATATATAGTATATGTCGAGTGAAATAAAACACAACGGTTTTGCCAGTAAGTTAGGTGCCATTCTGGCAGCAGCAGGTTCTGCTGTGGGCTTAGGTAATATTTGGCGTTTCCCAACAGAAACGGGTGCCAATGGAGGCGCAGCATTTATCCTTATATATATATTGTTCATGCTGCTTTTAGGTTTGCCTGTAATGATCAGTGAATTTGTCATTGGACGTTACAGTCAGAAGAACGTATCAGAATCTTTCTATTCCATGAGTGGAGGGAAGAAGGCTTGGAAGTATATGGGCCTTATTCCTATGGGTGCTGCTTTTCTGGTGCTCAGTTATTATGCTGTGGTGGCAGGATGGACTTTGTATTATGCTGTACTTGCTGGAATGAATGATTTTGCCGGAAAGGATGCCGTTCAGTATGCGGCTGATTTTGCAGCATTCTCTTCCGATCCTGTTCAGCCATGGATTTGGATGGCTTTGATTTTGGCTATGACTTGCGGTATTGTGGCTATGGGTGTACAGAAAGGTATCGAGCGTGGCGCTAAGGTGATGATGCCTATCTTGTTCATCTTTATTGTGGTGCTGGTGATTTGTTCACTCAATTTGCCAAATGCATCGCTGGGCTTATCGTTCCTTCTGAAGCCTGATTTTAGTAAGGTTACTGGTTCTACCGTATTGTCGGCTATGGGCCAGGCTTTCTTCTCGCTCAGTGTGGGTCTGTGCTGCTTGTGCACCTATGCGTGCTATTTCCGTAAGGATGTCGACTTGATAAAGGACGGTACCAGTGTGGCATCTATCGATACATTGGTGGCTTTGTGCTCTGGTCTGATTATTTTTCCTGCGGTATATTCCATCCCAGGTCTGCAGCCCGATGCTGGTCCTTCGCTGGTGTTTATCACCTTGCCTAACGTATTTCAGCAGGTGTTCGGGAATCTGCCAGTGCTGGCTTATTCTTTTTCACTAATGTTCTACTTGTTGCTGGTTATGGCTGCGCTTACCTCTTCCATCAGTATGTTAGAGATGGGTGCTGCTTACTTTGAGCAGAATTTCGGCATCAGTCGTGTGAAGTGTGCCATCGGTGTGACTTGTGTGTGCCTGCTGCTTGGAACCTGCTGCTCATTGTCATTCGGCGTTTGGAGCGATGTGACAGTTGCAGGTATGGGATTCTTTGATTTGTTTGACTATCTGGTGGCTAAGTTCATCATGCCGGTGGGTAGCCTTCTGATAACCATCTTTGTAGGATGGGTGGTAGATAAGAATATCGTAAAGAATGAGATTACCAATGGTGGCACCTTGCGTCAGCCATTGTATCCGGCCTACATGGTGCTGGTGCGTTATTTTGCACCTATATGCATCATTTTGATATTCTTGAATGAATTGGGATTGTTTAGTTGGTTATAATATAGGATAAGTAAAAGAGAGTATAAGTAAGTAAAAGTAAGATGGAACAGGTAACTAGAGGTAATTTCGGATCAAAGTTAGGTGCAATCCTGGCTGCGGCAGGTTCTGCCATCGGTTTGGGAAATGTTTGGCGTTTTCCTTATGAGACCGGTGCCAATGGAGGTGGTGCCTTTCTGGTATTGTATTTGTGTTGCGTACTGATTATTGGTGTGCCTTTGATGGTGGCAGAGTTTGCTGTTGGCCGTCGTAGCCGTACTAACGGTTATCGTGCATTTCCTACATTAGGCGCTAAGGGAGCTTGGAAATATGTTGGTTTTCTTTGTGTATTGACCGGTTGGCTCATCCTTTGCTACTATGGTGTGGTACAAGGTTGGACTATTGAATATGTGGTTCAGGCGGGTATGAACGGCCTGGCTGGTAAGACGCCTGCAGATTATGCAGCCGATTTCACCAATTTCGTTAGCGATCCTGTTAAGCCATTGCTGTATTTGTTTTTGTCCATGGGATTAACCCTGGGCGTCATTTTGATGGGTGTCCAGAAAGGTATTGAGCGTGCCTCAAAGGTGCTGATGCCTATGCTGTTCGTATTCATTGTCGTTCTGGTGGGTTGTTCTGTTACCCTTCCCGGCGCTTCCGATGGTATTAAGTTCTTGCTGCTTCCTGATTTCAGCAAGGTTACGCCTGCCACCTTCCTGGCAGCTATGGGTCAGGCATTCTTCTCACTGAGTATCGGTATGGGTTGCCTTTGCACTTATGCATCCTACTTCCCTAAAGAGGCTAATTTGTTTGGTAATGCACTGAATATCGCTGGAATTGATACGATGATTGCCATTCTTTCGGGTTTGATTATCTTCCCTGCCGCTTATGCCGTAGGTATTGAGCCTGGTGCAGGTCCTTCACTGGTGTTCATCACTTTGCCTAATGTGTTCTATCAGGCTTTCGGCCAATGGCCTTGGTTGGCTTATGCCTTCTCGCTGATGTTCTACCTGCTGTTGGCTATGGCTGCACTTACATCAGCCATTTCACTGCTCGAGCCTCCTACCTTGTGGATTCACGAGGAGTTCCATATCCGTCGCCGTTACGCAGCGCCTATCGCTACCGCTATTTGCGTGCTGGTAGGTATTGCCTGCTCGCTGTCTATGGGTGTTTGGGACGGTTATAAGATTGGTGGTATGAACCTGTTTGACTTCTTCGACTTCACCACAGCCAAGATCTTGCTGCCTCTGGGTGGCTTGCTCACTGCATTGTTTGTAGGCTGGAAGATGGATAAGAAAGCGCTTTTGAGCGAGATTTCAAACGAGCGTGTACTGCCTCAGACGCTGATTCGTATCTATTATGCCCTGATTCGCGTCGTTCTTCCGCTGGCTATTATAGCTATCTTCTTGAATGAATTAGGATTATTCGGATTCTGAAAAATATAAGAAATATTTCATTCAAACTAAAAAATGTTTCAGCGTGCTGTTTTTGAAAGCCGTTGAAACATTTTTTTATACCTATATAATAGGGGTTGGATAATTTTGCGCAAATTTTATTATCAACTTAATTATTTACAACCCATGAAGAATGCAAGGATTCTTTTGACAGGATTCATACTCCTGTTCTTGTCTGGTATCAGTGCCTGGGCACAGACTATCCAGATAAAAGGTACCGTGGTTGATAAGACCAACGAACCTATCATTGGTGCATCCATCATCGAGGTGGGCACCACCAACGGAACTATCACCGACTTTGATGGTAACTTCCAACTTTCAGCCAAGAGTGGAGCAACTCTCCAGATCTCGTATATTGGCTATGTCACACAGACTCTCCAGGCTGAGCAGACCATGAACATTACTTTGGCTGAGGATTCTCAGACATTGGAGGAGGTTGTGGTAACCGGTTATACCACTCAGCGTAAGTCAGACCTTACTGGTGCTGTCAGCGTTGTTAGTGTGGAAAACCTTGCTAAGCAGAATGAGAACAACCCAATGAAGGCTCTTCAGGGTCGTGTGCCAGGTATGAACATCAGCGCCGATGGTAGTCCTTCTGGTGCAGCAACTGTACGTATCCGTGGTGTCGGAACCTTGAACGATAATGACCCTCTGTACATCATCGATGGTGTTCCTACCAAGGCTGGTCTGCATGAATTGAATGGTTCTGATATCGAGTCTATCCAGGTATTGAAGGATGCGGCTTCTGCATATATCTACGGTTCCCGTGCTGCTAACGGTGTCATCATCATCACTACCAAGAGAGGTAAGGAAGGTAAGGTTAAGGTAGACTTCGATGCTAGTCTTGCTGCTTCTTTCTACGCTCACAAGATGAAGGTGTTGAACGCAGAGGAGTGGGGTCAGGCTTTCTGGCAGGCTAATGTAAACGATGGTCTGGATCCAAATAACAACAACTTGGGTTATCACTTCAACTGGGGTTACGACCAGAATGGCAATCCTGCACTTCATGGTGTTACCATGCAGAAGTATCTGGATCAGCTGAACACTATTCCTGCTGCTGATACTGACTGGTTCAATGAGACAACCCGTACCGGTGTTATCCAGAACTACAATGTTTCTGTAAGTAACGGCTCTGAGCGCGGTTCTTCTTTCTTCTCTCTGGGCTACTACAAGAACCAGGGTTTGATTAAGGATACCGACTTCGGTCGTTTCTCTGCTCGTATGAACAGCGACTATAAGATTATTAATGATGTATTGACCATTGGTGAGAACTTCACATTGAACCGTACCGATGAGGTTGGCGCTCCTGGCGGTTTCATCGGTAACGTATTGGAGTTCAACCCTTCATTCCCTGTATATAACACTAAGGGTGAGTTTGCAAACCTGACCGGTGGTTACTCTGACCGTCACAATCCAGCAGGTGTCCTGGACCGTAACAAGGACAATCGCTATACTTACTGGCGTACTTTCGGTAGTGTTTATGTAAACTTGACTCCATTCAAGAACTTCAGCGTTCGTACCACTGCCGGTATCGACTACAGCCAGAAACAGCAGCGTATGTTTACCTTGCCTGTAACTAACGGTAACGTAAGCAACCCAACCAATGCGGTTGAGGCTAAGCAGGAACACTGGATGAAGTGGATGTGGAATGCTATTACCACTTATAATTTTGAGGCAGGTAAGCATCGTGGTGATGCCATGCTGGGTGTCGAGCTCAACCGCCAGGATGATGTTTGGTTCTCAGGTAAGCGTTATGACTTTGCCGTTCTTACTCCAGACTACATGTGGCCAAGCTCAGGTGTGGGCGAGACCGAGGCTTACGGTGGTGGCGGTGGCTTCTCACTGATGTCTTTCTTCGGTAAATTGAACTACACCTATAATGAAAAGTACATGGGTAGCTTGACCGTTCGTCGTGATGGTTCTAGCCGTTTCGGTAAGAACAACAAGTATGGTACTTTCCCATCAGTCAGTGCCGGTTGGCGTATCAGCGAGGAGTCATTCATTAAGGATAAGTTCTCTT
>JAKSLP010000042.1 GCA_024401115.1 Bacteroidaceae bacterium
CCAGATCGAAGGTTACCGATGGTTTCAGCAAACTTCCCTCGATGTTCATTACACAATTTACCCTAGTACTGGTTTTTTGGGCAAAGGTGGCGGTAGGAGACAAGTCGCGTAAGGACGCTGAGTTTACCGTATAAGCCGCTTTTACATCCAGTTGTGCACTAAAAGGATCACCATTAAAATTCACTACACCACCGTCTTGTAGGTTGAAATCCTTGCGGATGACCTCCTGCATACTCATTCGGTACAAACCCTTATTGATGTTATACAAACCGAACATCTTGAATGACCCCTTGTTGTAGTAGCTGGCTTTCAGGTTGCCTGTACCGCTGGCACTGATAAAATCACCACTGATCTGGTCCATCAGCACGCGGACAGTAGCTCCTGGAGTCATATCTACGTTCATATCAATGTATAGATCGGACTCCTCTTTATCTATGGTCTTCTCAACCTTATTTTGGTCATCCTGCATGACCAGTTCCTGGGCAATACGCGGTGTCTTATCCACAAAAGTAATGAACTGTGTGTTGCTTACCTCTTCAGGAACGGTCGCATCATAGACGAATGTAGTACCCTCATTGGCTGTGACATCGGCATTGATGCGCAGCAGACCACTTTGACCAATGATGCTGATATCGCCTCCTGCATACGCAGTAGCAAAGAAAGGAGTCCCTTCACCGAAATCATGGGTCTCGTAACACAATAGATTATCAGTGTTGATGCGGAAATCATACTTCAGATTATGTAGGTAATAGTGCTCCACATCACCCCGGGCCTGAGCTTTGCGTCCGTCACGGTCTGTAATGGTGGTACCCCGGAACATCATGTGATTGGTCAGGAAACTAACACTGTCGGCCTGAATTTTATAAGTGGTGTTCAGACTACGCACACGGGCATTCAATTCTGCCTTAATGCCGGCTGTAATGTCCACATTCTTAAGTGTATTACCAATGTGACACCAACCTGTGGCTCTACCGGAAATATTGTCGAATACGGTGCCCACAAATCCTTTCAGGAATGCGACACTGGTATTTTGGGCATCAATGTCCAGATCGATGGTATTGTGAGCAGGAGAGATTTGGCCCTCCACATGAGTGCGGCCTACATAATCGCCCACACCAGTCCATGACTTCCACACTTGGGTGCTATCTGCCTGGGTGTCGCTGGCTCCGAATTCGGCAATATGGCCGTTGACATAAATGGCCTTTGGCTCGTTTTCCCAACGTCCGTAGACATTCATATTACCCATCAGGCCATCCATGAACCGGAAATCACGTACAAACAGATGCGTGTCAGCCTGCATTTCATGAAGCAGGTTGCTTGCATATGCACGTCCACTGGCATAACCGCTAAACTGAACCGCATGGAAATTGACCGCATCCAGCACATACTCTACATTGATTTCTTTCAAGTCTGCAATCAGACTGTCTGAAGGATTTTCGCTCACTACGCCGTTAACGTGCAGGTGGCGATCACCGTTCTCTATATTCAGGTTGTTTATGGCATAGCGCTTCCCTTGAATATCAATTTGAGCTGGACGGATGTTCCAAAGCGTATCATTCAGTGTTACATCACTTGGCTGGACATTAATGTTGATATGCATGGGTAAACCCGGCACTTTGTCGAAATTGGCGTTGGCATTCAGCTGGCCGCGGAATTTGCCTACATCCTTATTGTTGTCCCATGTGATGGCTGTGCTTACCCTGTCGTCCTGAGCCTGAGCATGGACACCCAGGGATATGACGGACGCTTTATTGAACTTGTTGACATTCACGTCAGCAAGGAACGACTTCTCGTTGTTTTGACAGCGAACGCGAGCCTGTTCATAGTGACTGCCAGAATAGTCAAAACTGCCAGCAATCATGTCAATGTCCAACTTGTCCTGAGGATCATTAAAGAAACCGACGAGTGATACAGGCTCCTGTATCTCAATGGGCAGATTCAGGATTTGTTTCAAAGGCGTGGCGTCGTTCAGCTTGACATTAAAGGTGAAATGATTTTGGGGCGCCTCGTTGCTTTTCTGGTATCCAACCAATGATGGAATATACCGTTCCAATACATTAATAAAACTCCGGGGTAGTGTGGTATACAGGTATTTGCCCTGGATCTCTGCTGTCATGAAATCACTGTACAGGCTCATACGGCGTTGCCCGTCATCGTTTGCTACCGCGTTCATTTTCAGTCGGTTCAATTCATAGACAGAGGATGAATCCTGTACACAGAAACGATTGATGTCTAAATTGCCTACCAGATTGTCTACATTTGTTCCCTGCAATTCCGCCTTGATGCTTCCGCTGTAGATGCGGTCCTGATCTTTCATGATGCCCAACACACTGGGACGAAGGTTGTCCAGTTGCGCCTCAATATCATACAAATGCTGACTGATGGAAGCGGAACCGTCAAGGGTTATTTTCAGATTTTCGTCCCCCACATTGATGGTGCCTTTGGCCTCGTCGGGAGTGACAAATGCATCCAGATGTATATCCTTGATGTTGTAATTGTTATACCAGAACGAAGTTACATCCCCAAGAACTTTACCTGATGGCTTTCCTTTCTGAATATGTCCGTCAATCACCAGATCGAAAATGACATCACCCAGTTGATTGTTAGCCAATAATTCGCCTAAATTCAACCTTTTAGTGTTAACTTGTCCTTTGATGCTGTTACCTGTCCCTAAAGACACATTGGTTTCCAATTTTCCTATCCCCGTTTGCCATGAACCTTGAGCACCGACATTATTTCCGTCGGTCTGGATGTCACCTTCGAAATGAATGTTACCCACACGGGACAAAATGGCTGGAGTATGACCTAAGTGAAGGTTGTTGAAAACCATGTTTACGGCAGAAGACTGTACTTCGAATTGCTTGATCTTGGCCCAGGCATTGATGCGCTGGGTGGAATCGGCCGGCAAATGAACATTGGCAAGTGCCTGAACCTGTAAGTCTTTTTCTGCCGTATGTAATCCAAGTCGGTTCAGCTGAATGTCGTATCCCTGTTGTGCTATATCCAGATCAGCATAGATAGGATCCTTGAAATCCTTCAGTTTGGGAACCACAAACGACAGGTCGGAAAGGGTGAGGGGAGCTATGCTCATCTTACCCTGGCTCTGCAAATTCGTCAGGATGTTGGGGTCGTTGAGATTGAATGATGCCTTTAGTGTGTCCGCCTGGATGTTGGTATGAGGTAGATTGACAAAAAACTGTGTGATAAGCACATCTTTTTGGCTGCCCATGACAGTCATAGTCATATCTTGTAGGTTTAGGCCGGAAGCCTCGCGGAAACTAAGCTGGCGAAGACGCACACGGATTGAATCCTTGAGAATAGATTTTAATGAGACATGCGCATTCAAATCCTGAACATGCAAGTGATTCAGGTCCAGGGACTCACGCTTTGGCTTATACAATTTATCGAAAACAATCTCACCATCCCGGATGATGAGCGAATTGATGCGTACATTGGTTTGGCTCTCAGATTTTTCTTTGCTGCTCAACGCATCGATGATAAACTGGAAGTTGGTAGGCTGACCTTCCTTTGGCTGGTTCATGTTTGCTTTAAAATGAAGCAGCTGAATAGTGTTAAATGCTATCTGGTTTTTCTTGAGCATGAAGAAATCCACCTTTCCTGCCAATTTCCGTACAGTGAGTAAAGGCTTTTTCTGCTGATCCTTTATTTCAATATCAGAAATGATTACTTGGTTCAGCATGCCCAGGTCCACCTTGCCAATGGAGACCTCCGTTTTTAGCAAATCAGAGATGACGCCTGACGCAAAAGAACCGGCACGGCTTTGGACAAAAGGGATGTTCAATGCCAAAATCGCTATCAGGTTGAATATTATGATAGCTTCGATGCCGTAGAGCAATATGTTGCGTAAAATGCGAGCCAAAACTGAATAAATAGGAAAAACGGGTACAAATTTACCAAAAAAAAACGAAATTACTTTTATAATATAGTTTTTCTTAATTACTTTGCAGAAATTTTCGGTAATTATAGTATAAGACTGAGCGTACGATGAAAGAGAAGAAGCCAAGTGCATTTGTGAGTACCATACCTTTGTTGTTGCTGATTTTACTGTTGGCAGCCGTAATCAGCGTGTTTGGAAGTGATGCTCTGGGAGGTGCCAGCCAGATAGCTTTGCTGACGGCAACTGCAGTAACCATTTGCCTGAGCATGGCGCTTTATAGAACCCCATGGAAGAAATTTGAAGAAGCTTTTGAATCCAATATAAAGGGTACTACTGTCAGCTTGTTGATCTTGCTGATTATTGGCGCTTTGGCAGGAAGCTGGATGGTCAGCGGTGTGGTTCCCACACTAATCTATTACGGTATCCAGATTATTAATCCGTCCGTATTTTTGGTATGCGCCTGCTTGATTTGTGCTGTGGTCAGTGTCATGACAGGAAGCTCTTGGACAACCATCGCCACTATTGGTATAGCCCTGATGGGTATCGGTAAGGCGCAGGGTTTTTCTGACGGTTGGATTGCCGGTGCCATCATCTCAGGAGCCTACTTTGGCGATAAGATTTCTCCATTAAGTGATACTACAGTCTTAGCGTCTTCATCATCTAATACAGAGTTGTTTACACACATAAAATATATGATGCTCACTACTGTGCCCAGCATCCTATTTGCGATAATCATTTTTTTGATTGCCGGGTTTGCAATGGGCGATGATGTGATTAGTGACGTAAGTGTGTATACCCGTGGTTTGGATGAGACTTACAATATCTCACTTTGGCTGATGATTGTGCCATTGGTGACAGGATATTTGATATATAAGAAAGTCCCATCGCTGATTACTTTGTTTGTCTCTGCCATGCTTGCCGGAATCTTTGCATTGTTTTTCCAACCACATATCCTGCACGAGATAGCAGGCGAGGGGGTCAGCGGTGCAACCGCTCTGTTCAAGGGAGTATGGTCCACATTCTTTGGGCCAACCAATGTGGAGACCGGTAATGCCATGCTGAACGATTTGGTGGCTACCCGCGGTATGAGCGGTATGATGGATACCATCTGGCTGATTTTGTGTGCCATGGTATTTGGTGGCTCCATGTCTGCCAGCCAGTTCCTGCATACATTCCTTAAGGCCGTTTTCCATCGTCTGGTAAAGACACGTGCCGGATTGGTTGCTGCCACGGCATTGAACGGTATCAGCATGAACTTGGCTACCGGTGACCAGTATATCAGTATCATTATCACGGCCCACATGTTCCGGGAAGAGTACGAGAAACAGGGTTATGAGAACCGTCTGTTGAGCCGTACCTGCGAGGACAGTGCCACCGTGACCAGTGTGCTGGTGCCATGGAACACCTGTGGTATGACTCAGGCCACCGTTTTGGGTGTGCCGACGCTGGTGTATCTGCCCTATTGTTTCTTCAATTTGATCAGCCCTATAACCACCATCGTTGAGGCTATTATAGGCTGGAAAATCGTCAAGAAGAAATAAGTCCTGTTTCAGGACTATAAGGAGGCCAAAGCCAGTCTTCATAGATGACCGATACGAAGCATCAGTGAAGACTGGCTTTAGTCGTCTGTTAACCGTAGATGCCATTTCTTTTATTTTTGTTGGTTCCACCTAAATTAAATCGAAAAGCATTTCCCCCTTTCGGCTTTTTTGAGTACATTTGCACGTTATTTTAAAATTCTTTTTATTTTTTAATATATGGCAAATGTAATTAAGCTACGAAAAGGCTTGGACATTAATCTGAAGGGCAAAGCTGCTGAGGAGAAGGCCACTATTAAATCAACAGGCGTGTTCGCACTGGTTCCTGATGATTTCGTAGGGGTAAAACCAAAGCTGGTTGCCAAGGAAGGTGATGATGTCAAGGCTGGTGGTGTCTTGTTTGTAGACAAGAAACACCCAGAGGTGAAGTTCGTCAGCCCTGTTGCAGGTAAGGTTAGCCTGGTAGAGCGTGGCGATCGTCGCAAAGTGCTGAGCGTCCAGGTTACTTCAGCTGCACAGCAGGAGTATGTGGACTTTGGCGTGAAGAACGTTGCCGGCCTGAATGGCGAGGAAGTTAAGACTGCCTTGCTGGATGCTGGTATTTTTGCATTCTTCCGTCAGCGTCCTTATGACGTAACCCCAAATCCTGAGGTCGCTCCTAAGGATATCTTCGTTTCAGCGTTTAGCTCTATGCCTTTGGCACAGAACTTCGAGTTCGCCCTGAAGGGTAACGAGGCAGACTTCCAGACCGGTTTGGATGCTCTGGCTAAGATGGCTCCAACTTATCTGGGTGTTAGTGCAAAGCAGAGCGCTGCTGCTCTGACTGGTGCAAAGAATGTCACTGTAACCGTATTCGATGGTCCTAACCCTGCAGGTAATGTAGGCGTTCAGATCAACCATGTTTCTCCTGTCAACAAGGGTGAAGTGGTTTGGACCGTAAATCCAGAAGTCGTTATCTTCATCGGCCGTCTGTTCAATACCGGTCATGTAGATTTCACCCGTACCATTGCTTTCGCTGGTAGCGAGGTTAAGGCTCCTAAGTATGTGACCATGCTGGTTGGCCAGCAGTTGACCACATTGGTTGAGGGTCAGATCTCTACCGATAAGCACGTTCGTATTATTAACGGTAATCCATTGACAGGTATCAAGGCATGCAAGGATTCGTTCCTGGGTGCTCAGGCTACTGAAGTAACTGTTATTCCAGAGGGTAATGAGACTCACGAGCTGTTCGGTTGGATTGCTCCTCGTTTCAACCAGTTCTCTGCAAGCCGTTCTTACTTCTCTTGGCTGATGCCAAAGAAGGAGGGCTATGTGCTGGATGCCCGCGTTAAGGGTGGTCACCGTCACATGATTTTCAGCGGTGAGTACGACAGTGTATTCCCAATGGATATCTATCCTGAGCAGCTGATGAAGGCCATCATTACCGGCGACATCGATAAGATGGAGCAGTTGGGTATCTATGAGGTTGCTCCTGAGGATTTTGCTGTGGCTGAGTTTGTGGATAGTAGTAAAGTTGAACTCCAGCGCATTGTTAGAGAAGGTCTCGACATGCTGCGTAAAGAAAACGAATAAGCACTATGGCATTTATTAAGAACATATTAGACAATATGAAGCCTACCTTCTCAGAAGGAGGTAAGCTTAGCGCTTTCGGTTCACTCTTTGACGCAATGGAGACATTCTTCTATGTGCCAAATGAGACCTCAAAGGCATATGGTGCTCATATCCATGATGCCATCGACTCAAAGCGTGGTATTTTCTTCGTAATCATCGCCATGATTCCTGCCATTCTGTTCGGTATGTGGAACATCGGTCAGTTGCACTATGCAGCTATCAATGAGGAATCAAGCCTGGTTTTGAATTTCCTGTACGGTCTGGGCGTTATGCTGCCAAAGATCATCGTATCTTACGCAGTAGGTCTGGGTATTGAAATTGCTATCGCACAGGTTAAGAAGGAAGAAGTTCACGAAGGTTTCTTCGTAACCGGTATGTTAATTCCACTGATTGTTCCAGTAAACTGCCCACTGTGGATCATGGCTATTGCTACTGCATTCGCTACAGTATTTGCTAAGGAAGTATTCGGCGGTACCGGTATGAACATTTTCAACCCTGCATTGGTTACCCGTGCATTCCTGTTCTTCGCTTATCCTGCAATGATGAGTGGTGACAAGGTTTGGGTTAACCAGAACTACATGGATTCAATCGTAGGTCCATCTGCAGATGCTTATACCATGGCTACTCCTCTGGGTCAGCTGGGTGCAGGTGAGGCTGTTAGCTACGATGCTATGGACACCATCATTGGTACCATCCCAGGTTCAATCGGTGAGACTTCATTCGTTGCCATCATGATCGGTGCAGTTATTCTGATTTGGGCAGGTATTGCAAGCTGGAAGATCATCGTATCTACCTTTGTCGGTGGTGCTTTGCTGGCATACGTTTGCACCCCTGAGGTTGCAGGCTTTGAGTGGTGGGAGCATCTGACCGTCGGCGGTTTCGCTTTCGGTGCTGTATTTATGGCTACCGATCCTGTTACTGCTTGCCGTACCGAATGTGGTAAGTACATCTATGGTTTCTTTATCGGTGCTTTGGCAATCATCGTACGTGCATTCAACCCTGGTTATCCAGAGGGTATGATGATGGCTATCCTGATGGGTAACCTGGTTGCTCCACTGATCGACTACTGCTTCGTTCAGAGCAATATCAACAAGCGTTTGAACCGTGCTAAATAATATAAGGAGGAAAAGTTATGAAAATGAATACAAATTCTAACGTATATACTATTGTATATGCAGCTGTGATGGTAGTCATCGTAGCATTCCTTCTGGCCTTCGTTTCTTCTTCTTTGAAGGACATGCAGGACAACAATGTGAAGAAGGATGTTAAGAAGCAGATCTTGTCATCCCTGAATATTGAGACTGCTGATGTGGATGCTACCTATGACAAGGTGGTAAAGGATATGTTGGCAAACGGTGCAGAACTGGCCGAGTATACTGGCGAATTCAATACTGCTTACAACCAGGAGATTAAGGCTGGCAACTTCCACGTGTTTGTTGCTACTTTGGAGAATGGTGAGACCAAGTATGTGTTCCCTGTTTACGGTGCAGGTCTGTGGGGCCCTATCTGGGGCTATGTATCAGTAAATGATGACAAGACCACCGTTTATGGCGTATCATTCAACCATGAAAGTGAGACTGCCGGTTTGGGTGGTGAGATTGTTAAGCCTATCTTCAAGGATCAGTTTGCTGGCAAGAAGGTACTGAATGGTACCGGTGAGGTTGCTCTGACCGTAAAGAAGAACGGTAATGCTCAGGGCGAGAATGAGTGCGACGGTGTAGCCGGTGCAACTCTGACTTCAAACGGTGTAGCTAAGATGCTGTTGGAGAGCCTGGGCAACTACAAGGAGTTTTTGAATAATAAATAAGGAGGGCATAGATTATGAGTCAATTATTTTCAAAAGAGAATAAAGAGGCCTTCTTCGGTCCTCTTGGAGCTAACAACCCGGTAGCCGTTCAGGTATTGGGTATCTGCTCTGCCTTGGCCGTTACTGCTCAGCTGGGACCTGCAGTTGTTATGGGTCTTTCTGTAACAGTGATTGTTGCTATGGCAAACGTTATCATTTCTTTGCTGCGCAAGACTGTACCTAACCGTATCCGTATTATCGTGCAGCTGGTAGTTGTTGCTGCGCTGGTAACTATCGTAAGCCAGATTCTGAAGGCATTTGCTTATGACGTAAGTGTTCAGCTTTCAGTTTACATCGGTCTGATTATCACCAACTGTATCCTGATGGGTCGTCTGGAGGCATTTGCTATGCAGAACGGTCCTTGGGAGTCTTTCCTGGATGGTATCGGTAACGGTTTGGGTTATGCATGGGTTTTGATTGCAGTAGCATTCTTCCGTGAGTTGTTCGGTGCTGGCACCTTGTTCGGCTTCCCAGTAGTTCCAGATGCACTTTATGATCTGGGTTACATCAACTGCGGTATCATGCTGACCCCAGTAGCAGCATTGGTATTGGTAGGTTGCATTATCTGGGTGATGAAGATCCGTGAGGAGAAGGCAGCTAAAAAGTAAGTAACACATATTTAAATAAGAAACAAGATTATGGATCATTTCATTAGTTTGCTGTTCCGCTCTATTTTTGTGGACAACATGATTTTCGCGTTCTTCTTGGGTATGTGCTCATACTTGGCTGTATCAAAGAACGTAAAGACTGCATTGGGTCTGGGTATGGCTGTTATCTTCGTTGAGGTGGTAACCTTACCTGTAAACTTCCTGTTGCAGACCAAGGTTCTGGGTCCTGACTGTTTGGTTGAGGGCGTAGACCTGAGTTTCTTGAGTTTCATCCTGTTCATCGCTGTCATCGCTGGTATCGTACAGTTGGTAGAAATGGTGGTAGAGCGTTTCTCTCCAGCATTGTATGCCAGCTTGGGTATCTTCCTGCCATTGATTGCTGTAAACTGTGCCATCATGGGTGCGTCTCTGTTTATGCAGCAGCGTATCACCATGGATCCTAGCAACACACAGGCCATTGCCAACATCGGTGATGCCTTTGCATACGCTATCGGTTCAGGTATTGGTTGGTTGATCGCAATTGTTTGCCTGGCAGCTATCCGTGAGAAGATGGAATATTGTGACGTGCCAAAGCCTCTGCGTGGTCTGGGTATCACCTTCATCACCGTAGGTCTGATGGCTATGGCATTCATGTGCTTCTCTGGTATGAACATTTAATATAGGAGGTAGTAATTATGGATATGAATTTTATTTTGGCTAGTATCGGGGTGTTCTTGGTAGTCATCCTCGTGCTGGTTGTGATTTTGTTGGTAGCCAAGAATTATCTGTCTCCTAGCGGACCGGTTAAGGTGACTATCAACGGTGAGAATACCTTGGAGGTTGAGTCTGGTTCTTCTTTGCTGAGCACCTTGTCAGCTCAGGGCGTATATCTGCCATCTGCTTGTGGTGGTAAGGGTGCCTGCGGTCAGTGCAAGTGCCAGGTAGTAGAAGGCGGTGGCGAGATCCTGCCTTCTGAGAAGGGTTTCTTCTCTCGTAAGGAGCAGAAGGATCATTGGCGTCTGGGTTGCCAGGTTAAGGTTAAGGGCGACATGGGTATCAAGGTTTCCGACTCTGTTATGGGTGTTAAGGAATGGGAGTGCACCGTTATTGGAAACAGTAATGTGGCAACCTTCATCAAGGAGTACAAGGTGGCTCTGCCTGCTGGTGAGCACATGGACTTCGAGCCTGGTTCATACGCACAGATCAAGATTCCTGCATACGACATCGATTACGACAAGGATATGGACAAGAGCCTGATTGGTGATACCTATCTGCCTGCTTGGAAGAACTTCAAACTGTTCACCCTGAAGCAGAAGAATGATACTCCAACCATCCGTGCTTACTCTATGGCTAACTATCCTGATGAGGGTGATATCATTACCTTGAACGTACGTATCGCAACCCCTCCATTCAAACCAAAAGATCAGTGTCCTAACGGTCCTGAGTTCCAGGATGTACCTTGTGGTATTGCTTCTACATACATCTTTAGCCTGAAGCCTGGTGATAAGGTAATCATGTCAGGTCCTTACGGTGAGTTCCGTCCTCAGTACGGTACAGGTCGTGAGATGATCTGGGTAGGTGGTGGTGCCGGTATGGCTCCTCTGCGTGCACAGATTATGCACATGCTGAAGGGTAATGGCATTAAGCCAGAAGATCGTAACCGTCCAATGCACTACTTCTATGGTGCACGTGCTATGGAGGAGATTCCATTCCTGGATGACTTCCTGCAGTTGGAGAAGGAATTCCCTAACTTCCACTTCCACTTGGCACTGGACCGTCCTGATCCAAAGGCTGATGCAGCAGGACTTAAGTACACTCCAGGTTTCGTTGCTCCTGTAATGGGTGATACCTACCTGAAGCAGCACGAGGCTCCAGAAGATTGTGAGTACTATCTGTGCGGACCTCCAATGATGGCTAAGACCGTTCTGGATCTGTTGCACTCACTGGGTGTTGAGGACGATATGATTCGCTTCGATAACTTTGGTGGTTAATCCAATAGATATCATACATAGAAAAGAGATTGTCACAACTGGCAATCTCTTTTTTTGTGTTCAATTTGTCCGGTGAATCTGCTCTATTTGAAATATTTTTGTTATTTTTGTAACCGATTGGTAAAGAAATTTGGTCATTATGGGAAATATCAAACAGATTCTGGATTTTTTCAAGTTGCCCGACAGTTTGAGTGAGGCTAAGATTGAAGGTAAGATAATGCTGATGGACAATTTCGGTGAACCGATACGTGAGGACCGGAAGTTGGCCATTCAGAACTTTACTTTCCCTACTCACAATGAACTGCTGATCGCTGTGTTCTGCTTGAAGGGAAGTGCCAGTTTCCGCTTAAACCTGAGGGAAGAGACCGTTACATCCAATCAGTTGTTTTTCATTCTTCCTCAGTGTATCTTTGAGATTCGGGATGTCAGCAATGACTTTGAGGGCGCTGTTATGTTAGCTCTGCCGGATGAACTGCTGATTTCTGAGGATACCATGGTTGATATGTCTATCCGCCGATACCTGAACACCCAGCATACACTTTCTGTGAAACCAGAAAATATCGACGATTTTACCAATCTGTATCTGATGCTGAAGCGGGCATTGTGCGATTATGAAAATCCATTCCGCAACACCGTGGTGAAGAAATACTGCCAGATTATTGTATTCCAGGCATGGAATGTGTTCCTGCGTTCACAGATGTCGGTGGTAACCACCCAGAGTCGTAAGCAAGAGATCTTTGACCTGTTTATCCGTGCTGTGGAAAAGAATTTCATCAAGGAGCGACGTATTCAGTTCTATGCTGATAAACTGCATCTTTCGGCCAAATATCTGAGCAGTGTAATCAAAGAAGTAAGTGGTAAGTTTGCCAGTGACTGGGTGGACGAATATGTACTGCTCGAGGCAAAGGCATTGCTTAAGCAACCGAATATTACTATTTTGCAGATTTCAGACCGGTTGAATTTTCCTAACCAGAGTTTCTTTGGTCGGTACTTCAAGCATCATACCGGCTATTCTCCTAAGGAATACAAAAAATTATAGTATATGACTTCTCTTCAGGAACAGCTGTTTGCTTTTCGTGATCCTGATTATGCGCTATTCACAGCCAAGTTGACTCCAGGAATACCTGTTGATCATATTATTGGCATCCGTGTACCTCAGTTGCGAAAATTTGCCAAATCTTTCCGTAGTAATCCGCTTCATGAAGCTTTTCTGCAACAGTTGCCTCATGCTTATTTTGATGAAAACATGTTGCATGGCCTACTCATCTCGCAGATGAAGGATATGGATACTTGTTTGGAAGCAACCGATCAGTTTCTTCCGTATGTGGATAATTGGGCGGTCTGCGATATCATGTCTCCGAAAGTGTTTGCCAAGGACAAGGACCGCTTGATGGAAAAGATCCGTGAATGGAGCGCTTCTGAGCATACGTACACATGCCGCTTCGGGCTAGAAATGCTGATGACCCATTTTCTGGATGCTGATTTCTGCCCAGAATACCTCAAACTACCTGCAGCTGTGCAGCTTGAGGATTACTATGCGAGGATGATGGTATCCTGGTTCTTTGCTACTGCACTGGCCAAACAATGGGATGCTACTATCGGGTACATTGAAGAGCGGAAATTGAGTCCCTGGATTCATAAGAAGACAATCCAGAAAGCTTGCGAGAGTTTCCGGATTACCCCAGATCAGAAAGTTTATTTGAAGACCTTAAAATAAAAAGAGCCATAATAAATGGCTCTTTTTGTTATTCTTCTGCTTGTTCTTTTCCCAGTTTCGGTAGTGAAATGTGGTGTGCCACTGCCAGATAACGTACGAGTAGTACACTGATTCCACTGATGATTTCATTGATACTTGTCTCTAAACCGAAGAAATTCAGCAAGATAAACACGTTTCCACCAATCACGCAAGCCAGTGCGTAGATTTCTTTACGGAAAATCAGTGGCACTTCATTGATGAGGACATCTCGGAATACACCGCCTGCAGCACCGGTGAATGTTCCCATGATGATGGCAGTCCACCAAGGGAAACCTGCTTGGAGTGTCTTTTCCAAACCTACGATGGTAAAGAGTGCCAATCCTAATGTATCGAAAAGGAACAGAGATTCATTGTGTTTCACCAAAACCTTGTTAAACGAAAGGACGGTCAGGAACGCCACGAACGACTCGACGAGATAAATGGGATTAGTCATCCAGAAAGGGCTCATTCCCAGCATCATGTCTCTCATGGTTCCACCACCTACAGCAGTTACCATACCAATAACATAGGCTCCGAAGTAGTCAAAATTCTTACCTGCAGCCAGTCGGATTCCGGAAACGGCAAATGCATAGGTTCCCAGAAATTCCAGCACATCAAGTACTGTAATGTTCATCAAAAGATTCATTGGTTGTTGTCTTTAAGTCTTACCAGCGCTATGCCTAAATTCTGTTTGCGCTTGGCCATATAATTATAAAAGGTATTATTGTCTATGACGACTTTATGATATACCGAAGAAGCATTCATCAGGTGCAGTTTCCCATCCTTCCAGACAGCAATACCCAAATGAGTGGTGTCCAGGCCGTCTTTGGTGGTGAGAATACCGATAATGTCACCGTTCTTTATGTCGCTCAGTTTTTGGGGAGACCCGTTCAACAGATCCTTGGGCACATAGTTCACTTCCCAGCCCTTCACGCTGTTTTCCTGCTCCGCTACCTCTTTTATCCATTCCGGGTGCTCGGCCAGTTGCTTGTACAGTTCCGGGTGCTTGGACATGTAATGCAGGTCCAGTTTCTTAACGGCGGTAAACGGATAGCCGTCGTGGCTGGTATCCTCCAGAAATCCCATTTCGATGTTATTCTTAACCCATGTCATGAAGTAGTGTAAGCGACTGGCGTAACCATTGCGCACTCCGTCTTTATAGCGTAGTTCTGTCAGCGCCTTACAGTATGCCTCGAACGACCGCTCGTCTCTCTGGTCGCATAAGCTCAGCGCAGCGCAGGTTTCCACAAACGTGGTACAGTCCAGTTCCTGCAGATTGACAGCCAGTTGCTCTTTCTCCGGATCCGTTTCCAGGGTATGTGCCACATAGGGAACACCCAGGAACTGACGGCCGAAATATTCCATGCGGGTCATTTCCGGCTTGCGCTGATAAGCATCTTTCAGCAGTTGCACAACCTTTGCGCTGTCTGCCGGAGTATAGATGACGTCAGTAAGACCGGGTTCCTTTGTATCTTCGTCCACCCATACAAAATCAGTAGGGTCGGTGTCTTGAGCAACACTTCCCGCAGACTGCTGCCCGCCGCAAGCAGGCAGGACATTAAGCATCAGCAATAGAATAAAAGGTCTGGTCTTCATCATGTCTCGTTTTGCTGACGCAAATTTACAAAAGAAATTGTTCATTATCTCTTTTTTGACCGGAAATTATTATCTTTGCACGACTGAATAAAAAAGATGAAGAAAGGTTTGGTATTAGAGGGAGGAGCTATGCGCGGCATGTTTACGGTCGGCGTAATTGATGTGATGATGGAACACGACGTCAATTATGATGGCCTTATAGGTGTGTCGGCAGGTGCGGCCTTTGGCTGTAACTATAAATCCCGTCAGATTCAGCGTGCCTTGCGATACAACAAGATGCTGGCCAGTGACCCTCGGTACATGGGTATCCGTTCTTTTTTAAAGACAGGCAACTATATCAGCGACTGGTTTACCTATCATGTGGTACCCTATGCTTATGATATTTTTGATACCGTGACTTTTCGCAGTAACCCTATGGCCTATTATCTGGTGTGTACAGATGTACATACGGGTGAACCTGTTTACAAGCGTCTGGATGAGGTGGATCATTCCACGCTGGAATGGATTCGCGCATCGGCGTCCATGCCTATGCTGAGTAAGCCTGTCGCATTGGAAGGACGTGAGTTGCTGGATGGCGGCATCAGCAATTCCATTCCCTTGGAATATTTTCAAAAGATTGGTTATGAACGTAATGTGGTGGTATTGACCCAACCCTTGGGCTTTGTGAAGCAGCGCACCAAACTGATGCCGCTGTTCAAGACGCTCATGCGGAAGTATCCGGCCATAGTGGATGCCATGGCCCGTCGCCATGAGATGTACAACCGCCAGTTGGAGTATCTCAGACAGGAAGAGAAAAAGGGAAATACCCTGCTTATTTATCCGCTGGAGAAGTTGCCGATCAGTAGGGTAGAGTCAAAACCCGAGAAGCTCCAGGAAATCTATGACATGGGCCGCAAGGTCGGTGAACAGCGCATACAGGACGTAATCAGTTTCCTTAACGACTGATTTTGACTGATTTTTTGGTATTTACCAAGGAATTTGTTAATTTTGCATGATTTTACGATAATCTATATAGATATGGCTTTTTATATCCGTTATTACGAAAACGAAGTTTTGCTGCAAAAATCGGAGGAGATTCTTCCTTATCTTCAAAGTATAAATAAGTTGACTCCAGAGGAACTGGACATTATCGACAAACGAATCGGCAAGTTGCGCAGTGGCACCAACCGCATTTATCTGGATGCGGCCAAGAAGCGCTATCTGTTGGCCATCGGTACCACTCAGACCTCTATTGAGGATTTTCAGAAGAATTCAAAGGTGGCACGCCAGCAGTCGGGTACAGAGCAACCGGCAGCTAATGCGGCACCGGCTGCAGAGATTGACAAGGCTGAGCCTGTGAAAGACGGCTGGAAGATTTATCACCTGGATTTCACTCTGATAGAGAATGAACAGCCTGTGCCTTATACCTTTAAGGCTAAGCTCAAGAATGCGTCACTGGAAAGTGCATACAACCGGATGAAAGATTATCTGTTGGAAAAACACGGTGGAACCTGCCTGGTTCCCGAAATTTCAGAAGATGCTATCTGGTGCGAGAACGAATAAGTAAATGCGATATATGAAAAAGGTGTGTCACTTTCCAATGACACACCTTTTTTTATTATGCTTTCTTTTCTCTTTCCTTGATGAATCCGTTGCGGTAAGCAATCAGCAGTTTCTTCAGGTCCTGAATCTGGAGTCTTAACTCACGTCCCAAATCCGTATCCTGAACCAGTACGCGGTGGGAGCTCAGCTCCACCAGCAAGTCGGTAGAGACGATGTCGGTACCGCGCTCAATGGCCTCCTTGGTACTGGTAAAAGGTTCATGCTGAACCAACTGCAATCCGCGGCTATGGAAGACCAGTGTGTAGCCGGCAATTCCGGTCTTTTCATGGTAGGCTTTCGCAAATCCACCGTCAATGACAATCATCTTGCCGTTGGCTTTCATAGGACTCTCGCCCTTGGTAACGGCACGCACGGGAACATGACCGTTTACAATATGGCGATGCGGACCTATCACATTAAATTCATCCAGAATCATATCACACACTTTTTCTTCATTGCGATAGGTATAGTAGTAGCCTTTTTGCTCTTTCTTCAGGCTTTCGTCCTTGATAAAGTAGCTCTCGAAGGTTGCCATTTTATCCTTGTCAAACAATGGGCTGTCCTTTCCGCACCACAGGTACCACAGGAAATCCTTGGCATACATACGGTTCTCTGCACTTTCCTCATGGTTGAATGCGGCACGTGCCTGATAATCCACTGCATCCATCAATGCCTTTCCCTTGACCATCTTTCCGTTTACATAAACCTCTTTCAACTGTCCGTCGGCGGTCAATGGAAGTGATGCATGGAACAGCAGATTGCCATTGCATACTGTATACATACTTCCGTGGGCAAACAAACAGTTGATGTGCTTTTTCAGTTTGTCGCTCGACTTGAAACTATGGCATAATTTGTTCAGAATATCCGCTTCTGCAGGCGTCAATTCATAAGGATGTTCCGGATTCACGGTAGGGAAATGGGTGTCAAACATTTCGTATTCCTGACCGTTAAGGCAGAACTTTCCAGTTTTGAAATCAATAAGATGCAGCAATTTCCGATCGGCCATGTCGTATTCAGGATGCCGGTCTATGATTTGTGCTTCTATCTTTAATTGCATCACGAGTATAGCTTTATGCATCAGTGCCAGCAGTCGCTGGGTTTTCTCGTCAATGCGTTGGTTGTTGATGACCGGCTTGAAGCGTTCGCAAGGATCGTCGCCATAGGTTTCCATGGCAAAGGTAGCCAGTGGCAACAGGTTGATGCCGTAACCGTCTTCCAATGTCTGCATGTTACCGTATCGGAAACTGATGCGCAGAACATTGGCTATGCAGGCCTGATTGCCCGCTGCAGCGCCAATCCAGTTGATATCATGATTACCCCATTGTATATCGTAATGATGATAGTGGCGCAGTGCTTCCATGATGATGTGTGCACCGGGACCACGGTCGTAGATATCACCCACAATATGCAGCTGGTCTATAGACAAGCGCTGAATCAGTTGGCAAAGCTCAATGATAAAGTCGTCAGCACGTCCGGTTTCAATAATTGTAGTAATGATTCGGTTCAGGTACTCCTGCTTGTTGGGTTCGGCATTCGACTCATGTAACAGCTCCTGAATGATATAGCTGAAATCTTCGGGAAGAGCCTTGCGCACCTTCGAGCGGGTGTACTTGGAAGAAACATTCTGGCATACACGCACCAGTTTGTGCAGCGTAATCATATACCAGTCGTTCAGGTCACTTTCCGTGTCCTTGACAATTTCCAGCTTTTCCTGCGGATAATAGATCAGTGTACACAACTCTTTCTGCTCAGCTTCGCGCATGGTGGTGCCAAAGATGTCATTCACTTTGCGCTTGATGTTTCCTGATGCATTCTTCAGTACATGAAGAAACGCCTCGTATTCACCGTGCAGGTCGCTGATGAAATGCTCAGTGCCTTTGGGCAGATTGAGGATAGCCTCCAGATTGATGATCTCAGTACTGGCGGCTGCAATCGAAGGAAAACTCTTGCCTAACTGTTTCAGATAGCGTAAATCTTCAGCAATCTCAGCAGGCGCAATGAAGTTACTAATGTTGGTCATGTCTGTAGATATGTTTCTTAGTTTAGTGTGTAAAGTTACGTCTTTTTTGACGAATGCCGCATAATTTTGCGGAAAACTTTGGAACAGAGCGGGAAAAACAATAGTTTTGCACAGGAAAACAAGGATTGTGATGAGAACAAAACAAGAATTAAGGCAGTATCTGTCAGCCGTACACCGACAGTTTTCCGCACAGCAGCGGGCCTGTTGGTCGTCACTTGTGCAGACTGGCATTGCCGGGGATGAAGCCTTCCTCAATGCCGGTACCGTCATGGCCTATTACCCCATGCCTGATGAGTTGGATCTGCGGGGATTGCTCGCTAAATGGTTAGGTATTAAGCGGTTTGTGCTGCCTGTCGTGGTGGGTGATGATATCCGGTTAAAGGTATATGAGGGAGAGGACAGGATGCGCAAAGGCCGTTTCGGTATCCTGGAACCCGACACGGAGGAATGGTTTGACGATTGGCAGAGCATTGACTGCATCCTGGTACCGGGAGTAGCCTTTTCTGCCGCTGGAGCCCGTATGGGTAGGGGAAAGGGGTATTACGACCGTTTCCTGCCCCTCGTTCCGAATGCCGTTAAGATAGGGGTTTGCTTTCCTTTTCAATTGATGGATGAAGTGCCTGTGAATGAAGAGGATATCTTCATGGACCGCGTTATTTCCTGCCGTATCCCGGAGTGAGGTATACCCCTGCCGATACCAAGATGGTCACGATGCAGCACAACAGCACAATCAGGAAATAGTTGTGATAACCTACGTGTTCCTGCAGTAATCCGGCTATGAATCCCGGAACATGCAGGCTCAGCGCCATGACGGCCGCATAGGTGGCCCTGTGCGTGGCTTTTGCCGGATTGGTGGCCAGGAACGGAATGAAGCGGGTATAGGCTATGAATCCGAATCCGCAACCGAACTGCTCCAGCAGGATGAACAGGTTGATGAGCCCGTAGTTCTGAATCTGCCAGTCGCACAGTATTACATACAGAATGTCTGGAACGGTAACCAGCAGTACCATAGGCCAGAAACATTTGTTGAATCCTTTCTTCTCCACCGCTTTTGCTCCTATGTAACCGCCTAATGATAAGGCCAATACACCAACGGTTCCGCTGGTGAAGCCCAGTTCCTGCGTACTCAGTCCCAGACCGCCCTGATGGGTGGAATCCAATAGGAACAGCGGACTGATCTTGGTCAGCAGCGCCTCGGGAAGGCGGAAGAATACCAGGAACAGCAGGGCCATGAAGGCACCGCGCCGGTGAAAGAACGAGTGGGTGCTGTACTGGAAACTGTACCAGTGCTGGCGATAATCCAGTTGCAGCGGGGTGGCCTTGTCCTTCTGCTCATGAGGCAGGAAAAAGAGGTGATAGACAAATATCGCTCCGAAAATGATGCCCAGGAAATAAAACGTGAGACTCCAGGAATGGCGGATATTCCGGTGATAGGTCTCCAGTCCTCCGGCCAGCATCACCATCAGGCCCGTTCCCGCCAATCCTGCCAGATAGAAGAAGTTCCGGCACATGTTGTCCAGAATCTTCCGGCTCTGTGATGAGGTGTTGATGCGGTACAGGCTGGTGGAGGATATGGAATGGGTAGCGCTGCAGAACGCTAAAATCCAGAATGCCGTTAGCGACCAGAGCGTAACCTCCTTAAGGTTAATGGTATAACCGATGAAAAGGAAACATACGGCCATCAGCAGTTCCAGAGCCAGGTTCCATTTCCGCTTGGTGCCGAAGGCCTCGACAAATGGGGCCCACAGGGGTTTGATCACCCAGGGCAAGGCGATAAGACTGCTGTAGAATGTGACTTCAGCATTGGACATCCCCTGTCGCTTGAACATCACCAAGGCGATGGTGGTTACAGCCACGAACGGCAGTCCCTCAGCAATGTAAAGCGAGGGAATCCACGACCATGGGGATTGTTTCCAACTTCTCATCAGTATTTCTTAATCAGTTGTGTGTTAGGATAATAATGCTCCAATATCTGGTCATACAGGTAACCCATGTCGCCCATTACTGCTGCTCCTATCTGGCACAGGCCCACGCCGTGTCCCCAGCCTTTGCCGTGCAGAATGAACTGACCGTCCTTTTTCTCCACTGTAAAGGCACTGCTGTACAGGTGACTTTCGGACAGGGTGCGTCGAATCTCCAGTTCCTTGCCGATGATGCGTGTCAACTTACTGCCCACGATCTTCAGCTCGATGATTCGGCCTGAAGGTCCGCGCTTCACGGGTATCAGGTCCAGAATCTCACCGTAGTCAGTGCCGGACTTGCGGCATACCAGTTCGGAGAGCTGTTCGGCGCTGTAGGTCACCGTCCACCGGTAGAAACGGGTGGTTTCCTGGTCATAGTTGTTCAGGATCTGATGCAGGATGCGAGGATTGCTGGTATTGCAAAACGCATCGTCACCGGGACCAATCCAGTCGCGCTTAGGCACCAGATAGGTGTAGTCCTTGTCTTCCCAGCAGGAGGAGAACTGTTCCATAGTACCGCCGCAGCACTTGCTGAAACGCGCATCGCATATCTCGTCGCCTTGCATCAGTAGCACGCCGCGGGTAGCTTCAATAGCCTGTCCCACAGTAGGATTCGTGGCACGGGTAATACCCTGATAACGCTGGCAGTGATCATCGGCACATACATCAAATAAGGTGTGGTCATCGTGGTCATACCAGCGGATAAGGCGTTCCGGAGTCTCGTGACAGGTGGAAGCCGAGGCATGGCGCTTATGCTCCATCTGCGACAGCAACCAACTGCGGGAGATGATGGCATGCGCCTTCAGCAGTTCCAATCCGGCATGCTGGCTCATCTCGCTGCTGATGACACTCGTCAGATAATCCTCTACAGGCAGGCGGTTGATGGCCCATAAACCGTTGTTATCGTGAATGATATGCAGTTCCCCCGTGAAGGTCTGGTCCTCGCTCCGTTCCCAATGGAAATGAATGCCGATAACCACCGCCTTCAGCGTGAAGGTGGCATTTTCCGCAGGCAGGAAGGACAGTTCATCGTAGCTGTTACCCTGCCAAATGATGCGTCCGTTGGTAAACACAGCTTCCTGCAGGCCCGTCACTACACCGGTAGGAGAGTGAAAGGCCCCGTTCAGTTCAAACTGAATGCGGGCGGCATTCAGGATACCTACGCTCACTACAGGTTCTTGCATGTCGACTCTATCTCTTCGTTAGTATAGGTTACTTCCTGCAGAATCTGAACAGCCTTTTCGGCGGTCAGTTTCTCGAAATCCTCCTGACGAGGGGTGATCAGCAGACCGGCCATGTCCAGCGAGCCCGGACTTACCATCAGCTTATCCTCTTCATTCTCTGCGAAATAGCAGTCGGGACGGTGCTTCTTTCTTGGAATAATGACCGTGATTTGTGCTTCCTCGCAACCCAGGGTATCGGTTGCTGTCCAGCTCAGCAGGTTCATTCCCGGTTCAGGCTCACCTTCCTGAACAGGCAGGATATCATAGAGTTTCTGCATCACGGCAGCGTTTTCGGTACCCAGCGGATTCACCACCACCAGCATAGGGTAGAAGTAATCCTTGTACAGATAAACGGTTGTATTCTCGTCTTTTAGCACAGGCTCAGCAGCTTGCAACTTCTGGGCAATGGCCGTAAAGTCCTTGATTAGTGGGAGGATATGCTTGGCACCGCACTGGAAATGCAGGTGATCGGGAGCCGAGGCACCGCAGCGGGGACCGTTGTAGAAGGTCACCATATCAGGCAAGGCCCGTACCACCATCTGGAAATTACCGAACTCCCCGCTGATAAACTGGTCTGAATGCGTTCTGCTCGGGACGGTAAAGTGCACAGGCAGAATAGGATAAGGATTAATTAACACGTCGAATCCTACTATACTCTGCAGGACAGGGAACTGATTCGTCGGGCGGTTCTCCTTGCAGAGAAAACATGCACGTTCCTTAACCTGCTCCATTTTTGCACCGGTTGAAACCATGCGGGCAGGATTAAACTGGGCAGCCAGTGTGCCGGCAGGAGTCTGGAACGAGCGTGTCTTCACCTCGTACCACAGGTCCAGGTAGCGTTTCATGGCTTCCGGCCATTCTGCCAGCTGTGCCGATGTAAAGGACATCCAGGTCTTCTTGTTCCTGCGTGCGGCTAAGGCCGCTGTACGTATGCTGTCCTTATAGAAATTGTTCGCATTTACCTTCTCACGGCTCAGTGCTGCATCGCTGTTGCCTTCCCACCGGCGGCACAGATACAGCTCGTCATAGATGCGCCCGATGCGGTAGCGGCTGCTGATGGCCAGTCCCATGGCATAGTCCTCGCCGTAGCTGGTATTCGGGAAAAGCATCTCACGCGCTATTGGAGTATAGAAAGCACGTGGAGCACCTAATCCGTTGATGCGCAGTGCGTTGTTACGTCCGTTATTCTCGGTCCATTCCTTATGGTCAATCATGCCTGGAGGCAAGGTTTCCAACTGGAAATTGCACATGCGGTAGGAACCGATCACCATGGCACAGTTCTCCTCATAGAACTTATCCACCACCTTCTGCAGGGTGGCAGGGCTGCTGTACAGGTCGTCGCTGTCCAGTTGCACGGCGAATCGTCCGCAGTCCTCGTCCAGCAATGCACGGTTCCAGCAACCTCCGATACCCAGGTGAGTATCCTCCGGAATGATATGCTTCACGCGCTTGTCGCCGGTATATTTCTCGATAATCTCGCTCGTTCCGTCAGTCGAATAATTGTCCACAATCAGCAGGTTGAAAGGGAAATCAGTCTCCTGGCCCAGTACACTCTCAATGGCATCGGCAATGGTGCGGGCACGGTTCCTTACTGGAATAACCACCGAAGCCTCGTACTTGAAATCCCCGCTTTTGAGCTGGAGAGAGTCGTACATGCCCGGAATCAGCCATTTCGAGGAAGTGACAAGATGAGTTAAAAACACCTTCTCCATCTCTATCTGGCGGCTGCGGTTGCGAGGGTCCACATAGTCAAACTGCTTCTCGCCGCTCTTGCGCAGGTCGCTCTCCAGCACCACATACAGTTTCTCGGCCAGATGGTAGATGTTGTCCTGCACCCACAGGCGGAAATCATACCATGCCGCATATTCCAAGGTATCAAATACACGTACCGGATTGTTCAGATGGTTCACTAATACCGCAGAGTTGACCAGCACCATCGCTCCGAAGTCAAAGTCATCGCGCACGCTACCCACCTGGCAGTCAATCAGTGGAGCAGCCACCTCCTGGCCGTTCTCAATGGCGTAATAGTCGCTGTACACCCAGCTGTACCGGCTCTGCACGGCCGTAGCCACCAGGCGGTTCAGGGCTCCCATCACCAGTTTCAGCGGTTCCTCCTTGAAGTAAATCATGAAATAGGGTGAGGAAACGGCGCTGGCAATCTGGCGCAGCGTCTCGGAATGGTACAGCGACGGCGACACCAGCACCGGGTATTCCGCATCCTCCACAGCCGTCTGGCTGAGCAGGAAAATCTGGTTTACCATGCCCGAATCCTTCAGCGACTGGATGGTCACAGCCGCCTGATCCTTGCTGATATAGGGAATAAAGCAATCTATCTGGGGGGTATTACTGTTCATCATATAAATCGTTCATAATATTAAAATATGTGCAAAGATACCGAAAATCCGTGTTTTTTTTGTACTTTTGCGGTGCAAAAATAATAATTCACCGGTAGAATAATGAAAGAGCGTCTTTTAGGAAAAAGTCTTGAAGAGCTGAAAGGAATTGTCAAGCAATTGGGTATGCCTGGATTTACGGCAGGCCAGATAGTTTCATGGATTTACGACAAGAAGGTGCGCTCGATTGACGAAATGACCAATCTTTCTGCCCGCAACCGTGCGTTACTGTCGGAGAATTATGAGGTAGGAGTCAGTGATCCGGTGGAGAGCATGCGCTCGGTGGACGGCACCGTCAAGTACCTGTTCTGCACACCCGAGGGCAACTATATCGAATCTGTCTATATCCCTGATGACGACCGTGCCACCCTGTGTGTCAGCTCGCAGGTGGGATGTAAGATGAACTGCCTGTTCTGCATGACCGGCAAGCAGGGATTCAGCGGCAACCTTACCGCAGCCGATATCCTGAACCAGTTGCATTCCCTGCCTGAGCGTGACACCCTGACCAATGTGGTGTTCATGGGACAGGGCGAGCCGTTTGACAACCTGGACAATGTGCTGCGTGCCACAGAGATCCTGACAGCCGATTACGGTTGGAAGTGGAGCCCCAAGCGCATCACTGTGTCGTCCGTGGGACTGCGGAAGGGACTGGAGCGCTTCCTGAACGAGAGTGACTGCCACCTAGCCATCAGCCTGCATTGCCCTATACCGTCGCAGCGTGCCCAGTTGATGCCTGCCGAGAAGGCGTTCAGCATCAAGGACATCGTGGAGGTGTTGCGCAAGTACGACTTTACCCACCAGCGCCGCCTGTCGTTCGAGTACATTGTCTTTGGCGGACTGAACGACTCGCTGGTCTATGCCAAGGAACTGGTCAAGTTGCTCCGGGGGCTGGAGTGCCGTGTGAACCTGATCCGTTTCCACCAAATACCCAATGTGGACTTAAAGAACACCGATCCCGAGAATATGATAAAGTTCCGTGACTACATGACGCAGCATGGAATCTTTACCACCATCCGTGCATCGCGTGGAGAAGATATTTATGCCGCTTGCGGCTTGCTCAGTACGGCCAAGCAGCAAGGAATTGAAATATAATTAAGTAACAATCTGTAAACAGAAAAAGTGAACAAAAAGTGAATCCGTTTTCTGGGCAGAGAGCCGTGGTGTGCCTAACTTTGCCGCAGAATTGTTACACAAAAAAAGATTTTGTATGAAGAACATGATTTGTCTCATAGTGGTCCTGATGACCCTGCTTACTGCCTGTTCCGACAGCACATCGTATGTAACCCCCACCAGCACGGGACGTGCGTATGAGATGCTGGTCGTAATCGATAGGGATATGTATGAGCGTCCTGCCGGAAGAGCTTTGCATGACGCGCTGACCAGTGATGTACCGGGCTTGCCACAGCCTGAGGGCAATTTCCGCATCATGACCGTGGCCATGAAGAACTTTGACCGCACGTTCAAGATGTTCCGTAACATCATCGTGGTGGATATTGATCCTAATCGCTACACTCAGACCAAGTTCAAGTACGTCAAGGACGTGAACTCAGCTCCTCAGATGATCCTGACCATCCAGTCGCCATCCGAGCCTGAGTTTGCTGATTTCGTCTATCAGCACGGTCACATGATCACCGACTTCTTTGTCCGTGCCGAGCTGAACCGCGGTATCAATGAGCTGGAGCATACCCATTCCCCACGTGTGGCACGCGTAGCGCAGGACATGTTCGGTTGCAAGATTGGCGTGCCTACCTCCATCGATGCCGTCAAGGAAGGCGAGGATTTCTTCTGGGCCAGCGAGTCGCAGAACAACCAGCTGAACTTCTGCATGTATTCCTATCCTTATGTGAGCAGCGACATCTTCACCGACGAGTATTTCGTTCACAAGCGCGACTCGGTGATGGAGAAGAACATCCCCGGTGCCCAGGAAGGCATGCACATGGCTACCCAGTACTATAAGGACCACTACATGGTGGAGAGCGAGAACATCTCGGTGCGCGGTACGTTCTGCCAGCAGGTTCGCGGCCTGTGGCACATCACCAAGGACAACATGGGCGGTCCGTTCATCTCACACGTACGTATTGACACCATCAATCATAAGGTCATTGTAGCCGAAGGCTTTGTTTACAAGCCCAATGAGAGCAAGCGCAACCAGATCCGTTCCCTGGAGTCTGCTCTCTACACCCTGCAGTTGCCAGCCGACGAGTCAGCCAGCCAGGAATTGGAGAACAATGCCATTGAGCAGTCCAGTGACGTAGACAACCGAATTACAAATAAGAAAGACAAGAAATAAGTATGGAAAGAAAGATTAGAGTAGGAGTTACCCACGGCGACATCAACGGTGTGGGCTATGAGGTAATCCTGAAGACCTTTTCCGACCCCGTTATAATGGAGATGTGTACTCCCATCATCTACGGTTCCCCAAAGATTGCCACCTTCCACCGCAAGGCTTTGGACATCAACATGCCGTTCATTACCGTCAAAAGTGCCGCACAGGCCGTGGACGGCAAGGTGAACATGATTGACTGTTTCGATGATCAGGAAGTAAAGGTAGAGTACGGTCAGGCCACCACCGAGGCGGGACTGGCTGCCCTGTGCTCTTTGGAGCGTGCCGTGAAGGACTATAAGGAGGGTGCATTCGATGTGCTGCTCACCGCACCCATCAACAAGCACACCATCCAGAGCGACAGTTTCCATTTCCCCGGTCACACCGAGTACATCGAGGAGCGCGTAGGCGAGGGTAAGGAAGCCCTGATGATCCTCATGCAGGACGAGTTGCGCGTGGCGCTGGTCACCACCCATATTCCTATCAAGGACATTGCCCAGACCATCACCAAGGAGCTGATTATCAAGAAGGCCACCATCCTGCACGAGTCGTTGCAGAAGGATTTTGGCTGTAGCAATCCCCGCATCGCCATACTGGCCCTGAACCCCCATGCAGGTGACAACTGCCTGATAGGCATGGAGGAGCACGATAAGATCATCCCTGCCATCGAGGAACTGGCCCAGCAGGGCATTCAGTGCTTCGGCCCTTATTCTGCCGACGGCTTCTTTGGCAGCGGCACCTATCATAAGTTCGACGGTATCCTGGCCATGTATCACGATCAGGGCTTGGCACCTTTCAAGGCTTTGGCCATGGATGAGGGCGTGAACTTCACCGCCGGACTTCCTATCGTCCGCACCTCACCGGCTCATGGTACTGCCTACGACATTGCCGGTCAGAACCTGGCCAGCGAGAGTTCCTTCCGCCAGGCACTCTATACCGCGCTGGATGTGTACCGCAACCGCTGCGCTTACGATTACGCCCGCCGCAATCCGCTGCGTAAGGTTTACCACGATAAGCGCGATGACAGCGACAAACTGAAACTGGATTAAGAATCAGATATAAAAAGGACAGCTCATTACGGGCTGTCTTTTTTGTT
>JAKSLP010000043.1 GCA_024401115.1 Bacteroidaceae bacterium
CGCCGATGGTACTGCGATGCAATGTGGGAGAGTAGGTAGGCGCCGTTTTTCAGAAGACTTCAGAGTATAAATACTTTGGAGTCTTTTTTTGCTTTATTCCAATAGTCTGTCATCCTGAGTGAAACGAAGGATCTTTCTAATCAGCAAGGCTTACTCGCAGGAAAGATTCTCTCTCCGCTTCGCTATGAGAGCGAACAAGTTCGAGCGCTTCGCTTCGCTCAGAATGACAGTGTTTACTTTTGGGCTTTGCTCAGCATAACATTATTCGCTCAACCTGACAGTAAGAAGAGGGACTAGGATGACAATAAACAGCATTACCCTTTCATTTTAAGCTGCAACGGTGCAACGCTTCGAAAAAGGAAGAAGGCCTTGTCCTTTCGGACAAAGCCTTCTTTCTTAATTATTTAACACGCCTTTCCAATTTTGTGATAGGTCTTTGTCGTTTAATCATACTCAATCTTGTGTCTATGCCTCCAGCAGCGCAATGTGCTCTTGTGATCACCTTCCTGCTTTCCGTTACGTCTGCGTATTTGGATAAATTCCTCCTCTGTGAATTCGTCAGGACACTGCACTAACAAGTCATTAGGTTGCTGACCCTTAGGGTAATTCTCTGCATCTACAGCCTCATGAATTTGATTACCAAAGTAATGCATCTTGACCCACATGTCGCGTTTAATAGAATAACGCATGTATTCCTCTATGCTCGAGTCCCATTTGTAATCGCACATAATGTACGCTATGATGGCCTTGTACCATCCTGTGCGCACAGAACGCACGCTGAAGGTCTCGTATCCTTTGTCCTCCGCCATTTCGGCAATTTCACGTAACTCTTCCGTCATTTCATCGGCCACACGGTTAGCCTCAGGGCAGTCTATCATTCCCTTGGCTGAATTCAGACGGTCAATGTATGGCTTCAACTTCTCTTTATACACATCATCGTAAAGTTCTGCGTATGGGCGTACATCTCTGTCTTCTGGCTTCACGATGGTATTCATATGGAATCGGGTCATTGTTCCATCTGAAAACCAACTTTTCTTGAAGAAATTGGCTCCCGAACTAGGGGTACAACTGGCATTTATGTTGATTCGGCATGGGCATTCTCCGTTGACACTGTCCAATCCAACACGACGCTGTCCCCAGTTTGAAGTATCAAAGTTGCATCTAGCCAACAATGCAAAATCCTGTGGCTTGTTGTTGGTCATTTTGAGAAGGCCGTCAATCTCGTCCACCTTAATGTGGAGAGGTTTATGCCCATTGTTGTCGGCATCTATCATGGCCTGATTCATAGCTGCAGAAGTGAGGTCGCAAGGCATGCACTGAATGCAAATGTCAGTAGGACGTGGTGTACGGTCCTTGTTGGCACCTTTTCTGCGATTCAACTCTCTCCACTCATTCTCGCGTTTCTGATTCTCCTTGTCTCTTTGTCTGATATCTTCCAGAATACAATCAACGGGTTCATTAATGAAACTCTTACCCGTTGATTGACCACTTATCAGGATAGACATGATAGTTGGATTATACAATTTGCCGTCAGGGTGTCGAAGACTGATGCCGTGCAAGTGACTACAAAATGCAGGAAATGCAGCTTCAATAACAGTAGGCTTGAGATAATCCGATACTTTTGATGAGATATGCTCCAATGGTTCTGGCAAGACTTCTGGTAATTCAGGAATATCAGGCTGCTTGTTGTCAGATGCACTTTCCGCCATAGCCTGCACTCTGTCATTCTTCAATGAATTCAATACTCTTTTCAATTGGTATGGCATAGGTCCATGGTCAGCTTTTAATGCGCTGTTGATGCACTTTCTTCTTTCTTCTTCCGAAAAGCCGGCATAGCAAGGAATGATCTGCTCCATCAGTTCCGCATCATAGTCGCAGATGCAACGGATATGCAAAGCTAATTCAAAAGTTTTTACATCCCTATTGCCTTTACATGGTTCCTTACCTTCATTGTTTACCAGCCAGTAGCGTTCAATAATGGTGCTGTAAGGAATGCCTTCATACATTAACTGATCATCGGCATAGGTCTTCTTAGGTGCCTCTTTCTGGTCTTCTATTGTGACCGCAGGAACGTTCTGTGCCTCGGTTTTCGCTGTTTCTTTAGTCGCTCCAACCTCTTTTTCAGATGAATTGTCAGTATTGTTTACAACGAACAACTCCTCATCCACAAAGCGGGTGTAACTGCCTGGTACCATGAAGATACAGCCTGCTACATTCTTCACTGCAGGGTCGCAAGAATAACCGATTTTCTCGCTTACCTGTTCCTGAATCACCTTTGCTGTAGCACCTTCTGGCATCTCCACCATGACATGTGTGCCGAAACGGATGCTTGTTTCCACCAATAGGACACGCAAGATGTAGTCCTTTACTTCCAGAAACAACTGGTCGCCCTTACGGGTCATGGCGTTCATGATTTCGTTGGTGTGACCCTTCTCGTCAATGTCCAGCATCAATCGGTTCAATGGCATCATTACTTCACTTTCCTTGCGGTGATTGTTGCGGAACTCAGCGCAGCTTGGAGTCCATACAGGCAATCGGCCTTTCAGTTTCTTGGCCTCCTCCTCGGTCTTTGCGTTGTTGATGCGCCCGCTTAAGCTTGCCAACTGTGCACTGTTTCTTTCCTCTTCCCATTGTTCACGGGTTGCAGGCTTAGCTTTTGCTCTGAAGCTATTGGCAATGCAAGTAAAATTCTTGTTTTCCATTCTCATTTTTTTTAGTTGAGTTGGCATCGTTCAGGAATTGCTGGCCAGCTTTTACCTCCTTAGGAGAATTCCCTTGCAATTTTAACCCGGTTATTATTCTTTTCTTTTCTCTCTTGAGCCGTTACTATACTTCGCGACTCGTTTTGTATTGCAAAGATACGAAAGAATTAAAGGGAAATAAAGAGGAAAAATGATATAAAATAAAGAAAAACAATCAGTTAGGAAACGAAAGGAAGGCAAAGGAAACAAAAGGAAACAACCCAAAGGAAACATGAGGAAACAAAGGAAACAAAAAAAGCCATTCTGAGCACAGCGAAGCGCTCGAACTTGTTCGCTCTCATAGCGAAGCGGAGAGAGAATCTTTCTAAACCGGATGGCCTATTAGCCAGGAAAGATCCTTCGTTTCACTCAGGATGACAGAGAGGGGCAATCAGGATGACAAATAGATAGGGCACTTGAGCCCTATATTATATAAATAAGGTGTATAGCCTTTCGCCTAGAACCTTATCACCCTTTGTCCATTCTTCGTGATGCCACGACAACTTTGGCGACTTTACCCCATTGCGCGTATAGCCGTTGAATTTCTTGCTCATCTTGTTGGCCAAGGACTGGATAGCCTTTTCGTTTTTGTAGGGCAGTAACCCCAGGCCTATCAGCGCCTGAACGAATTCGTGGTAGTTCGCACCTTGTCTTATAGCACCAGCCTCGTTGCATATCACCATCAGCATGGCCAGATGGTTGCCTTTGCTGCGGTTTATCTGCTGCAAGGCCTTCCCAATCTGCTGCTTGCTATCCAGTGTGGCGCTGCCTCTGAATAGTCTGGGTATGATGATACGATCTGCTGCCTCTTTGCAACACTGGGGAATTGATACTGTGGGCAATGCGGTGGTCCGTTTGTCCTTTTTGTCTTCCTCAAACCACTCGTCAATGCGCTGAAGCATGCACAGGCTGATGATGGAGTACTTCAGACGAGTGGATGAGAACCCTAATTTGACCAGTTCATCCCAACCGTAGGTAATGACTTCAATGACATCATGCAAGTCCTCCCAAAGCAGCGGAATGCAACGGGGAGCCTCTCCCATGCGCTTGTTTGCCCTTTCGAGTAATTGTATCTTCAATGCCTCGTCCTTCACTGGGGCTGAATAGTACTGATCTTCCAAACTGTCCATGTTCTTTTTGTAAAGAAAATCCGTTTTTACCAGAGCCAGGCATTGCTTTGGCGATAAGTCAGTCATCTCAGTCCCCATAGCACTTATATTCAGCAAAGTCCAACAAATAGCTAAGTTGCAGGGAATCCTCATTCAGCATGCCGTTTGCTATTCCCAGTATCTCATCATAAAAGGCCTCCTGAACAGCAGTGACCTGCCTGCGGATCATGGCCGGTTGCTTTTCCGGCAGACCGGTTTTCTTGCACTTCGACCAATCAAACTGATTATACAGATTGTCCAAAGCCTCCTTCAGTTGCCGTGCCATATCCATCAGTTTCAGGTTGAATCCGGCCTTCATGTCCCCCTGCAGGATGTCATGCATAATTATTACATCCGTCTCCAGGCCCATCTTATCCCCATCCGCCAGGTGCATAACCACAGGCTCCACACATTTCAGTAGGGTCTGTATATAATCCTGTGCAGGAATCTCCGAGTCGTACGGCTGGATATAGTCTCCATTAAAACCCTCATCCAGCCCGAAACAGATAAAGTCAATGGCCTGGAAATGATGAATGCGGCGCAGGTACTTATCCAACTCTTTCTGCAACGTATAGACCGCATGACGGGCGATTTCCTGATAAGGCGTTTGCTGCAGCCAAGCCAGAAATTCGGGATTAAGCGGCAGGGACGAATTACCATCCACACCCAGCAAAGTCAAGTCGAAAGCCTGATGATTGAACAGATCGTGGCACAATCCGGCAGCATCCAGATAGAACTGACAAAGTTTCAAATCATTATCATTCAAATTTTTCAAAACTTTTTTGTCCAACATGGGATTATTGCTGCTCATGGGTACACGTCCCTCATCGGCAGTCCAGAACATGTCCGAGAACCAGGCGGCCACAATATCCGTCCTCCGTCCGTCGGGTAAAATGGTGTTCTCAACCGACAGCAAGCGGTCCACGTGCTTCAGCATGAACTCCCGCCGTTCGTCGGGTGTCATCTGCGGCACGCGCTCCACATCATCATTTCGGAACACCTGTTCCTTGATGTTGCCAAACATCTGCTCTAGGGTTTTCATCTTTCGGAAGTCTGTTGTTTTTTCAAGATGCAAATGTAGTGAAAAATGACCGTCCGGGCAAGTCCGGCGCCTCTCCATTTACATCCGTTTTCGTCCCGAAAATCGTCAAAAGCGTTGCAGCGTTGCACCGTTGCACCTTGAAATAGCCCTTATACCTATCCCTTGGATCAATTTGTTATTATATAAAATTGTATATATATAATAATAGATATATATAAATATAGATAGACTATAGTCTTATCTTGATGCCCGGACAGGGCTCAGCCAAGGTGCAACGCTGCAACGGTGCAACGGAAGCAAAAAAAAGCCTCTGAGAAAACTCAAAGGCTTTATATAATAGGTAAGATGAATGATTACTTCATGAAATCACCGTATGCGGGACTGAAGGAATCACCCTTTCTCAGATCACCTGTGGTAAGACCCTTCTTCAACCAGTGATGACGCCACTCGGAACGGCCGTGATTAAAGCTTTCCGGTACCTCATAACCCTGTGCTTTCTTCTGAAGATAGTCGTCACCAATCTTCATGGCTGCATTCAAGGCTTCATCGATATCACCGTCCTCTATAGAGTTGAACATCTTATTGTCATGGTATGCCCAAACACCGGCATAGAAATCGGCCTGAAGTTCCAGACGGACACTGATCTCATTGGCTTTGGTCTGGCTCAACTGTGCCATCTTGTTGTGCGCATCACTCAGTGTTCCCAACAGATACTGAACATGGTGGCCTACCTCGTGTGCAATGACATAGGCATAGGCAAAGTCACCGTCAGCACCCAAAGTCTTTCGCATATTCTGGAAGAAAGACAAGTCAATGTATACTTTTTGGTCGGCCGAGCAGTAGAAAGGACCTGTCTGTGCTGTGGCGCCGCCGCAACCGCTCTGAACAGAGCCGCTGAAAAGTACTAAGCCCGGTGCCTCGTACGTACCCAATCCGTACTCCTGAAACAACTTGGTCCAAACATCTTCAGTTCCTGCCAGAATCTGCTTTGAGAAATGAGCCAGCTCATCAGTATCCGACGTGTCAACGGTTGCTCCACCGCCAGCCATCTGTTCCTGTACCACCTGGGTACCCACATTCTGAATCACATCGCCCAAATTACCACCACCCAACAGGGTGAAAAGTGCAATAAGAATAATTCCGCCAATACCTCCGATACCGGCTTTCATGCCACCGCCCATTCCGCGGCGATCGTCAACATTGGAACTCTCTCTTCTTCCGTCTAGTCTCATAGTTCTTAGTTATTAATGAAAGTGTAAAGTTAAGGAAATGAGTGCGAAATGAAAGATATTTTGGCAAATCTTAAACAATTATTTCATTATTTTAGAAATTTTCACTATATTTGCAAACGAAATTTAAATTTTCATGCGGTATTTGAGTCATAGGTTTATATTGTTATTGCTTTTAGGCTGTTTGTTTGCATCTTGTGAACAGGTGGCCGGATGGCTTGATGGCAGTTGGGACAAGTCCTTTGCCATAGAACGTTATGACCGGTTGCAGAATGAGCTGGGTGTGACTGGCAATTTCTCGGCCATGCAGCGTATGAATACCGTATTCCCCAAACAAACCCAAATCTTGGTTGAAGATGTGCTGGAGATAGGTTCCGTAACCGATCCGGACATGAAGGATAAGCTGAAGGACTGCCTGGGAGATACTGCCATGCTGATTCTCATGGCTGACGGAGAAAGCAAGTTTGGCGACATGAAGCAACTGAACCGCGATTTTACCGATGTGCTGAAGCGCATGTCCAAGGAACTTCCTCAGCTTCCGCACCCCAAGGTGTATGCCCAGTTCTCCGGATTGAACGAGAGCGTGGTGGTTTCTGATTCCCTGATTGGCTTCAGCCTGGACAAATACATGGGAGCAGATTATCCTCTGTATAAGAAATACTTCTATGACAATCAGATAGCCACTATGGTACCGGAGCGTATTGTGTCGGATTGTGTGTTCTTCTATCTGAGAGACAACTATCCGTTGCCGGAGTCATCCGAAGGCACATTATTGGACAATATGCTTCATCTGGGCAAAATTAACTGGATGACCCTTAAGTTGACCGGTGGCGATGCCCTGGAGAATATGTTGGGATACTCTAAAGCTGATGAACAGTGGATTAAAGAGAACTACCAGGATGTGGTGGATTACGTGATGAGCTTTCAGCATTCCACCGATCCTCAGGTGTTGCGAAATCTGCTGAGCCCCACATATACCGTAACCATTAACGGCCAGAAGGCACCGGCCCTTTTAGGCACTTGGCTGGGTTACCAGATGGTGAACCATTATATGAAAAACCATAAAAGCCTGTCGTTGCAGCAACTGGCAGAAACAACAGACTTGTCCTCTATGGTTTCTTTTTATAACTACAAGATGAATTAAAAAGATGGAAACAGCTCTATATCTTATCCCCGTGGAACTGGGTGAAACTCCGGTTTCTCAGGTTCTGCCAGAATATAATCGTCAGGTTATTCTGGGCATCAAGCATTTCATTGTGGAGAATGTACGTTCTGCCCGCCGCTTCCTGAAGCGTGTGGACAAGAGCATCAATATCGATGAACTGACATTCTACGAACTGAACAAGCATACATCGCCTAAAGACATTGCGGGCTATCTGGATGCCCTGCAGCAGGGAATGCCCATGGGAGTAATATCCGAGGCGGGTTGCCCAGCGGTGGCTGATCCCGGAGCTGATGTGGTGGCCATTGCCCAGCGCAGGGGACTGAAGGTGGTTCCGCTGGTGGGTCCTTCCTCCATCATCCTGAGTGTGATGGGATCGGGCTTCAACGGCCAGAGCTTTGCGTTCAACGGATATCTGCCTATCGAACAGGGTGAAAGAACCAAGAAGATTAAGGCGTTGGAAACCAGGGCCTATACGGAAAGCCAGACCCAGCTGTTTATTGAGACGCCTTACCGCAACCATAAGATGATTGAGGAACTGTGCGCTACCTGCCGTCCTCAGACCCGTCTGTGTGTGGCTGCAGGAATCACCTGCGAGAACGAGTACATCAAGACACGCACCATTCAGGACTGGAAAAAGGCCAAGGATCTGCCCGATTTGAGCAAGACACCTTGTATCTTCCTTATTTATAAATAACAGAAAGGGGCTTCAGTAATGAAGCCCCTTTATCGTTTACTTTAAGTTTCTCAGCAGGAAATTGTTGATGCGTGTGAACAGATGGATTCGGGTGTTACCGCCGGAAATTCCGTGGTTACGGTTCACATAGTACTGCATTTCAAACTGCTTGTTGGCCTGAACCAGTGCCTCGCTGTACTCTGCAGCATTGCGGAAATGAACATTGTCATCAGCCAGACCGTGGCACAGCAGCAGGTTGCCGCTCAACTGGCTGGCACGTCCGATAGGACTCTCGTCATAACCGGCATTGTTCTCCTGAGGAGTGCGCATGAATCGCTCGGTATAGACGGTATCGTAGTAGCGCCAGCTGGTAGGAGGTGCCACAGCCACACCGCACTTGAATACAGGACGGCCCTCACTCATGGACATCAGGGTGTTGAAGCCACCGTAGCTCCATCCCCAGATGGCAATGTTGTTCTTGTCGATATAAGGCAGAGTGCCCAGATAAATAGCAGCTTCCACCTGGTCCTTGGATTCCTTGACACCCAGGTTCAGGTAGGTGCACTTCTTGAACTCGGAACCTCTACCTCCAGTACCGCGACCGTCCACGCAAACACTGATGATACCCTCGCTGCACAGGAAGTTTTCCCATGCACCACCGTTGCCCTGACCGCCGATGCTCCAGGAATCCACAACCTTCTGGCTGCCGGGACCGCTGTACTGGAACATCAGAACCGGATACTTCTTGGATGGGTCAAAGTTGGCTGGCTTAATCATATAGCCGTTCAGCTGCACGCCCTCGCCGGTAGTAAAGGTGAAGAACTCCTTGGTACCGATGGTGGTCTCTGCCAGGATGCTCTTCAGCTTCTGGTTGTCCACCAGGGTCTTCAGGGTCTTACCGGTATTGTCGTTGATGGTATAGACGTTAGGCGTATTCGCATCGCTCCAGTTGTTCAGGAAGTACTTCATGTTGGCACTGAACAACGCGCTGTTGGTACCATCCTTTGGAGTCAGTCGGGTCTTGCGGCCCTTGGCATCAATCTTATAAACGTTCTTGCGCAATGGGCTGCCCTCGTTGCTGGCAAAATAATACGTATTGGTAGCCTGATCCCAGCCATAGAACGCAGTCACATCCCAGTTGCCGCTGGTAATCTGCTTGATCATCTGGCCGTTCAGGTTGTACAGATACAGGTGGTTGTAACCGCTCTTCTCGCTCTGTACCACAAAGTTATTGTCATAGAACACAATGTCGCCGTAAGCACTCTCGTCCACATACTGAGGCTCCTCGTCGCGCATCACCAGCTTGGCAACGGTAGTGCGAGGATTAGCCATGTAGATGTCAAAGCGGTCCTGATGGCGGTTCAGTGTCATGATGGCCAGCTTGTCGGCATCCTTGGTAAAGTAGATGCGAGGAATGTATCCGTCCTTCTCCAATGGCAGGTCGATGGTGCGGGTGGCACGGCTCTGGATGTCATAAGTCATCACCTTAACCTCGGCATTGTCCACACCTGGAACAGGATACTTGTAGCTGTAGCTTCCAGGATACAGGTCATACTCATTATGAGTAGGCGCAGCACCCTTATACATGGTGAAGTTGAACTCAGGAACCTTGCTCTCGTCAAAGCGGATCCATGCCAGCATCTTACTGTCGGCACTGAAATCAAAGGCACGTGCATAGCTGAATTCCTCCTCGTTTACCCAGTCAGGAGTACCGTTCAGAATCTCGTTGTACTTGCCGTCCTTGGTCACCTGGCTCTCGGCATTATCATAAAGCAACTTGACCAGGAACAGGTTGTTGTCACGCACAAAGGCAATCTGGTTGCCGTCCGGTGAGAACAGAGGCACCTGCTGTGGGCCACCCTCGGAAAGCGGAGTCATGGTGCGGTTCTTCACATTATATATATAATATACGGCAGTGAAACTGTGACGATAGATAGACTTGGTCTCGGTTTGAATCAGGATGTTATCCTCGGCAGGCGACATGATGTAACCGTCAATGCCGGTCAGTTTCACACCGCGTGCAGTATTGACGTCAAATACAGTCTCCATTTCCTCGCCGGTACGGAAGGAATAGCGCACAATGCGCTTTCCGTCAGGACTAGTGCGGGTAAAACTCTCGCCATTCTGGGACGGATTCCATCCGTAAACACCTTCGGCACGGAATTTTCCACCAAAAACTTCTTCCAAAGTCGGAGCCTTTTGGGCTTGTGCATTCAGCAGCATGAAGCAACTGAACAGCATACAAATCAATTTTTTCATTATGTGAATCGGTTGAATTTATCGTGTACGCAAAGGTACGTCAAATTGTGGCGTATTCAAAATAACCCGTTAATAAATGTTCATAAAACTTGTTTATCTATAGGAATGTCGTATCTTTGTATGGCTTAAAAAGAATTTCGGATTATCCAGTGAAGGATTTTGGCACATATTTGCGTGAGCAGTTCCCTGATTTCCGTGTGCAGAAAATCTCACTGCATGCGGGTTTTACCTGTCCAAACCGGGATGGCTCCATAGGATGGGGAGGGTGCACTTACTGTAATAATCAGACATTTAATCCTGATTATTGCGCCCAGGGAAAGAGTGTAACCGAACAATTGGAAGAAGGCAAGCGTTTCTTTTCCCGGAAATATCCGTCCATGAAGTATTTGGCTTATTTTCAGGCTTATACTAATACTTATGGAGAGTTGGAACGACTGAAAAGCCTGTATGAGGAAGCGCTTAATGTTCCGGATGTTGTGGGACTGGTGATAGGAACCCGGCCCGACTGCATGCCCGACAGCCTGCTGGATTATCTGGAGGAACTGAACCGCCGTACCTTCCTGATAGTGGAATATGGTATAGAAAGTGCCAGCGATGCAACCTTGTTGCGTATCAATAGGGGACATACCTATGCATGTGCCGCAGATACGGTAAACAGGACGGCAGCCCGGGGAATCAGGGTGGGAGCCCATATGATTCTGGGATTACCCGGCGAGGATTACGATGAACTGATGCGTCAGGCCAGGCAGATAGCACAGTTGCCGCTAACCACCCTGAAACTGCACCAGTTGCAGTTGATCCGGGGAACAAAGATGGCAGAGGAATACGCATCACATCCTGAGCAGTTCCACATATTCACGGCAGATGAATATATAGGAGTGGTTCTGGATTACATCAGTTTCCTGCCCGACAGCTGGGTGATGGAGCGGTTTGTATCGCAATCGCCAAAGCAGTTGCTGATAGCTCCCGATTGGGGACTGAAGAACTACGAATTCACGGCAAAAGTGGAGAAAGAGAAAAAGAGAAGAGGAATAAAATAATATCTTAAATAATTAATACTTAAAAAAATGGCAAACGAAAAAAGAAAGATCAGAGACTTGGTACAGGATGTCCTGAAGGAGGTTGGCTGCCAGCCAGAAGTTAATGATGCAGATCAGATTGTATTCATGTTCCAGGGTACACGTTTCTTCATCGACGCAGATAACAACAGTCCATTTATCCAGATTTTTGAGACATGGTGGGCAAGCATCGGTTTGACCAATCCAGACGCTGAGAAGCTGAAGATTGCTATCAACGATGCAAATGCAAGCGCATTCCCAACCGTATTGTGGTCAGTTGACGAGGAGAAGAAGCTGATTGGTGTTCACTGCCGTCTGCGCACTGTATTCACTGAGGATCTGCCTAACCTGGCTGACTTCATGCGTGCATTGCTGACTTCATTCTTCCAGGTTAACCAGGGTGTTGACCAGCTGATGAAGCAGTTGACCGGCGTAGAGGATGCTCCTGCTGCAGAGGCTCCTGCTGAGGGTGCAAACTAAGTCGAATGACGACATAAGAAAAGGGCGATTAACTGTCGCCCTTTTTTTTATTCTTTTTCAATTGAGCCGCAATGGCAAACTGCAGTTCTGCTGCATCCTCTTGTCCCAGTTTCAGCAGCACTTCTCCGAAACGCTCATGAGCCGAAGCGTTCTTGGGCGACAGACTGGTGGCTTTGTCAAGGTCGGCTGCCGCTTCCTCTAACAAGTTAAGATTAACACGGCATTTGCCCCGGTTGTAGTAAGCCTTAAAGCTGCCAGGTGAAAGTTTGATGGCCGTATTGAAGCAATTGAGCGCTTCCTGATGGTTGCCCATTCCGTCCAGCGTTACTCCTTTTCTTACCCATGCATCCACATATTTCGGGTTCAGTTTCAGCGCTTTATTATAGTTGCCCAAGGCAGCCTTGGCATTCTGCGCCTCGGTAATGCACATATTACCCATGGTGTAGTACTCCTTGGCCAGGTCGTTCAGCATTTCCTGCGACTGCTGCATCTGTTCTTCCAACTGGCGGTTGCGTTCTTTCAGTGTATTGATGACGCTCAGCTTTCTGCTGATAAAGCGTCTGGCCAGCGGCTTCTCGATATCGTAACGGCTGTGAATGGCCTTGATGAAAGTGTCGAACATTTCCCGGTAGTTGCCCTCGTCAAACAACTTGACCGTATCGTGATAGAGAATATCGGCCTGAGCCTGTTTCATGGCCCGCTCCACCGCCTGCTGGTCGTTGAACCGCTTGGCAAAGTTGACAATATCCGGGCGCACAAAGATGTCATTGCGCAGAATTTCCTTTTTCAGTTGGATTCCCTCCAAGGACCGGCATCGGGACAATGCCACATAAGCCTGGCCTCCGGCAAACACACCGCCCGTAAAGTCAATAACCACTTTATTGAACGTCAGGCCCTGACTCTTGTGGATGGTAATGGCCCACGCCAGGCGTATCGGAAACTGGATGAAAACACCCAATTCCTCCTCTTCGATTTTCTTCTCCTCCTCGTTGTAGGTATAGCGCACATTACTCCAGCTCTCCTTGCGCACCTCGCACGCCTTACCGCTTTCGGTAATGATGTACAGCAGTTCCTCCTCCTCGTCAATGGCCTCGATGGTACCGATAGTACCGTTTACCCACTGCCGGTTCTGGTCGTTTTTGATGAAGATGACCTGAGCCCCCACTTTCAGTTCCAGTTCCTTGAGTGTAGGCAAGGACGATTCGGGGAACTCACCTTTTATCTCTCCCTCAAAGACGATGGATTCATCCGGCAGTTCTGCCAGTTTCTGGTCGTTGATGAAATCTACATTATCCCGACGTGTAGCCAGTGTCACGTACATGCTGTTCTCGGTTTCCTCAAACTCGGCATCCACACGGGTGTTCAGCAGCTGCAAGTCGGCGTTGCTGGCTGAATTGGTGCGGATATGGTCCAGAACCTTCACAAAGACAGCATTTTGCTGACGGTAAACCTTGGTCAGTTCCACGGAAACCAACTCCATCTCTCCAAAGACTTTGGCAGAGAAAAAGAAGGCGTTGGGATAAAAACGGTTCAGCAGTTCCCGCTCATCATTCTTGACAACAGGCTCCAACTGGAACACATCGCCCACCAGCAACATCTGCTTTCCGCCAAACGGTTCGCGCATATTGCGGTTGTATATACGCAGCACCTTATCTATGAAATCGATAATGTCAGCCCTCACCATCGAGATCTCATCAATAATAATCAGTTCCACCTCCTGCAAAAGCTTTCGGGTGGCCTGATTGTATTTCAGCGTCTCACGGATTTTCCGGGTGGAATACCGGGGATCATCGGGAAGGAGAGGGTAGAACGGCAGTTTGAAGAAACTGTGCAAGGTGCATCCGCCGGCATTGATGGCTGCAATGCCCGTCGGTGCCAGCACCACATGCTTCTTCTTGGTATGGGCACAGACATATTTCAGGAACGTGCTTTTGCCTGTTCCAGCCTTACCCGTCAGGAAAACAGACTGATGCGTATACTGAATCAGCCGGAGTGCCGTTTGGAATTCGGGGTTGTTAGTGTCAATGTTCTGTACTTCCATAAAGATGAGCAAAGATACTTCTTCTTCATGAATCCTAAAAGTTTTTTAGTTTATTTTACAAGCAGTGTTTTGTGCTTCGCCATCTTTGTGCTATATTTGCGAAAGGAATATAAACTATAAACAATTACAACTATGAAGAAGTTATTTTTGACCGCACTGATGAGTGTTATGGCTATGGGCGCATTTGCTCAGGTAAATTTTAAGTCTGTAGATGTTAAGGCTAGTTTGCGCCATGATTTCGGTATCGGTGTTGGAACAACCGTAGGTATTTCTCAGGATATCGATTTCGCTCCATCTTTCAATGCTTTCTTTGTAGATGGTGCCAGCTCATGTTTCACTATCGATGCTGATTTCCACTATAATATCGATTTGGGTCACGAGTTCCATTTGTTCCCATTGGCAGGTCCAGCTTTGTACCATGTCAGCTACAAGGGCGACGGTGGCGCAACTAAGTTGGGTGTAAACTTGGGTTGTGGCTTGGATTATGATTTGGATTATAACTGGACCGTATTTGCAGAAGGTAAGTACCAGTTCCTGTTTAATGCAAATGGATACGACGATACATTCCTGTCTGTCGGTTGTAAATACAGATTCTAATATATGCAAAAATTACTGTCACTTCCACCTAATCTGGTGGAGTGCTTTCATGACATAGAGAACGCCGACAGGGACGAGTGGTTTTGTACCAGCGACCCTGTCGGCGCTAAGTTAGGTTCGGGTGGTGGCACTACGTGGCTGCTGCAGGCTTGTCATCAGCATCGTTCCCCTGAGTTGCAGTTCACGGAATGGCTCTCTCAGGAGAAACGCATTCTGCTGCATGCCGGTGGTCAGAGCCGCCGTTTGCCCGGTTATGCGCCCTCTGGAAAAGTGCTGACTCCAATCCCTGTGTTCCGCTGGAAACGCGGACAGTGCCTGAATCAGAATCTCCTGTCACTTCAGGTGCCTTTGTATGAGCAGATTATGGAGAAGGCTCCGGCATCGCTTCATACGCTTATTGCCAGCGGCGATGTCTATATCCGCAGCACCGAGCCTTTGCAGGACATTCCCGAAGCCGATGTGGTTTGTTATGGACTTTGGGTTGACCCCAGTCTGGCGAAGAATCATGGTGTGTTTGTCTCACGCAGGGACAATCCGGGTGAATTGGACCACATGCTCCAGAAGCCATCGGTTGAAACCCTGGGAACACTGCTGCAGAACAACCTCTTCCTGATGGATATTGGCATCTGGTTGCTCAGCGATAAGGCTGTAAACCTGATGATTAAGCACTCCATTAAGGAGGATGGCAGCATAGGATTCTATGACATGTATTCCGAGTTCGGTTTGGCGTTGGGAAACAATCCCGTTATCAAGGATGACGAACTGAACAACCTCAGTGTGGCTATTCTTCCGCTACCGGGTGGTGAATTCTATCATTACGGAACCAGTCGTGAGATGATTTCCAGCACCTTGGCCATCCAGAACTGCGTGATTGACCAGCGTGCCATCATGCACTTTAAGGTCAAGCCGCATCCTGCCATGTTTGTGCAGAATGCGGATATTGCCATAACGCTTACTCCTGATAATTCGGAATTGTGGATAGAGAACAGCTTTATCGGTAAGCGGTGGGAGTTGCAGCAACAACACATCATCACTGGTGTGCCAAGTAACGACTGGCCTTTGCAGTTGCAACGCGGACATTGCGTGGATGTGGTTCCTATGGGGGATACCGACTATGTGGCCCGTCCTTATGGTTTCAATGATGCCTTCCGCGGACCTTTGTCTGATCCTGCGACGTTATTCCTGGGAGTAGCCGTGCGTGCATGGTTGGGCGCCCGCGGATTGACTCCGGAAGAGATAGAAGGCAATCACGACCTGCAGGCTGCGCGTATCTTCCCTGTTTGCAAGAATGCCGATGAATTGGGCCTTGTGATCCGCTGGATGACTACAGAGCCTTATCTGGCAGATGGTGCTGAAATCTGGAAGAATGCCCGCAAGATGAGTGCCGATGAGATTTCTGCTTATGCCAATCTCCGACGCCTTTCGGCTCAGCGTGAGGATTTGCGAAAGAGCAACTGGAATGCCATTGCCCGCAACCATGAGCAGAGTGTGTTCTATCAGTTGAATCTGGAACATGCAGCCCGGGAGTTTGCCAAGAATGATTTGGAATTACCAAGTAAACTCAGTGAGCAAGCCGATACGATCAAGCGCATCAGCGACTCCATGTTCCGTGCCCGTGTGAAAACCCTCAAGGGACAGGATGGATCAGCTGATGAAAATGAAGCTTTTTCACTGATGAGGGAGCGATTGACAGCAACAGCTAATCATCAGCAGGAACCTAAACTGTCAGTCTATGCCGATCAGATTGTATGGAGTAGAAGCCCGGTAAGAATTGATGTTGCCGGCGGTTGGACGGATACCCCTCCATATAGCCTTATGCAAGGCGGAAATGTGGTTAATCTTGCGATAGAACTCAACGGACAGCCACCGCTTCAGGTCTATGTGAAGCCATCTGTAGAGCCCCGCATCACTCTTCGCTCCATTGATTTGGGCGCTGTGGAAGTTGTGGAGACTTACGAGGAATTGTGCCAGTTCAATAAGGTGGGTTCTCCTTTCTCCATTCCAAAGGCTGCTTTGGTTTTGGCAGGTTTCCATCCTGATTTCTGCAAGACCCGTTATGCTTCGTTAAAGCAGCAGTTGCAGGCGTTTGGAGCAGGAATAGAGATGACTACGCTTTCTGCTATACCTGCAGGTTCCGGATTGGGAACCAGCAGCATATTGGCGTCAACTGTTCTGGGCGCTGTTAGCGATTTCTGTGGCCTTGGATGGGACAAGTACGACATCAGCAACAGTACGCTGATACTGGAGCAGTTGCTTACCACCGGTGGTGGATGGCAGGACCAGTATGGTGGCGTTTTAGGAGGAGTGAAACTGCTTCAGACCCTACCGGGATGGAACCAGCAGCCATTGGTACGCTGGTTGCCTGATTACTTGTTTACTCAACCGGATAGCCAGAAGTGCCACTTGTTATACTATACCGGTATCACCCGCACGGCGAAGGGCATCCTGGCAGAGATAGTCCGTGGAATGTTCCTGAACAGTACCCGTCATTTGGAACTTCTGGAACAGATGAAGGGACATGCCTTGCAGTTGAGCGATGCAATCCAGCGCAATGACTTTACCCAGTATGGTCGCATGATCCGTAAGACCTGGGCACAGAATCAGGCTCTGGACAGCGGTACAAATCCTGAATCCGTTCAGCGGATAATCAGCCTGATTGACGACTATTGCCTGGGCTATAAGTTGCCTGGTGCCGGTGGCGGAGGGTTCCTGTATATGGTGGCAAAGGACGAAGATGCAGCCATCCGCATACGCAAGACCCTGCAACAGGAGCAGCCAAATCCAAAGGCCAGATTCGTGGATATGACGTTAAGTCTGAAGGGCCTGGAAATCTCTAAATCGTAAGGATGACTTAGGTCAAGAAAAGAATAAAAAACAAATGAAAAAACATAAAAAGTTTTTCCTATAATTAAAACCCGAGTATCTTTGCAATACAAAAATTGAGAAAGGTATTTTAGTTGTTTTTTTAAAGGTAAAAGGTTATGTTTTCATTTGATAATTTCCGTGAGCAGCTCTATGCTTGCATTTTAGAGCTCTTGGGCCCTACATTAGGTCGCTTAATTTTCGGTTTACAATAATAAAAAAACTCCACTCGATTGAGTGGAGTTTTTTATTTTACCTCAAAGTTCAGATTACTTTGTGAAAGGAGCATTGATCAGGTACTTAGCACTTGCCTCTACGCGCTCCATCTGCTTACCACTGTTGGTATCCTCGATCTCGATGAAGAAGTACTTGTGACCGTTAGCATAGTGAGCCTTGAAGATGTTCTCAAAGTTCATCATACCGCTAGCACCCAGAACCAGACGATCCTTAATGTGCAGCAACTCGATACGGTTACCATACTTGGTGATCCACTCTACAGGATCCTGACCACCCATTACAGTCCAATATACATCCAGCTCGATCAGAACCTTTGCAGGATCAGTGCTCTCGATGAATACCTGCTCGATTGGCTTTGCATCCTGGTTGCCACCGAAACCGCGAACAGCAAATGATGTACGGTTAGAACGGTCTACCTTATCGAACTCGGTGTTGTGGTTGTGGTAACCGAACTTCATGCCGCGAGAAGCAACGATCTCACCAGCAGCATTGAATACCTCACCTACATACTGAGCATCAGAGATGTTCTCGATGTGAGGCAAACCTGGCTGTACCATATAAGGGCAACCCAGAACTGCGTGATCATCAGCTGCACGCTTCCAGAAGTCCTTAATAACCTCGATGTTGTTCTTGCTATATCTTTCGTTTCTCTCCAGGCAGTCTGGGTTCAAGTGAGAAGACATGATCTTCAAACCAGCGTCATCACACATCTTCTTGTAGTCAGCCATAGTAACGCCGCCTACCTTACCCTTGCCGTAACCAGCCAACTCAAGGTCAGTTACACCGATTTCCTTCAGCTTAGCCAAACCTGGAGCCAATTTGTCACCTCTCAACTCAGGACCCAGAGAATAGGTCTGCAGACCTATATACTTAGGAGCTGCTGGAGCTGGTTTTGGCTTTGCAGCCAATGCGTCAATACTCATGCTTGGAGCGAACATGCTACCCAAAGTCAGCATACCTGCGCCCTTCAGAAATTCTCTTCTTGTTGCCATAATTTTATTAATTTATAAGGTTAAAAAATAATATTCAAATTTATTCGTCATCTTCGTCATCGTCTTCTTCTCTGCGACCGTCTTCCTTTACGACAAGGATGGATAGCTCGTAGAGCAGATAGAGTGGGATGAACACCAGCATCAGGGTGAATGGGTCGCCCGATGGAGTGATGATTGCAGCGGTCACCATCAGTACTACGATAGCATGTCGTCTGTAGTCACGCAGGAAGCTCTTGCGCAAAATACCTAACTGCGACAGTAACCACGCCAGCAGAGGCATCTCGAACACAATACCCATGACCAGAATCATCATGGTAAAGTTGTCGATGTATGACTGCAGGTTAATCTGGTTCTCAATACTGCTGCTCAGTTCATACTCTGTCAAAAACCGGAAGGTAAATGGGAATACCAGCAGGTAACCAATCGCACAACCGATAAAGAACATAATTGTTCCGCCCAGAAATGCCCAGCGCAAATGTCTGATCTCATTGTCGAACAATGCAGGACGGATGTATTTCCACAGCTCATAAACGATTGCTGGGAAGGTAATTACAGCGGCCAACTGCAGTGATGTGCTGATGTGCGTCATGAACTGCGAAGCCACATTAATGTTGATGATGTCTACTTTAAAACCGTCATCAAAGTGTAGCACTCCCATGCCAATCTTGTTGATGAACTGGTAGACAAAGAAATTGCTTGATGTTGGCGCCAGAATAAAATCGTCGAAGATGTAAGGCATTGCAATGAATGTGCCGACAGTTACGACGGCCATTATGCATACAATGTGAAAAATAGACCAACGGAGAATTTCCAAATGTTCCCAGAAGGTCATTTCACCAGCTTCTTCTACTATTTCTTCAGCTTTTGTCATTTTTGTTTTAATCAAAGAATAAGGGTAGGTGCACCGGTTGTGGTGCACACACCCTTATTGTATAGTGTATTAATCCATAACCTTGATACGGATGTTACGATACTGAACGCGGTCGCCGTGATCCTGGAAACCGATGTAACCCTCGTGGTTCTCACCACCCAGGTTGTTCAGCAACTCGAATGCCAAAGGCCACTTCTCCTGAGAGAACTTAGAAGCCTGCAGCAACTCAGTCCACTGCTTGGTCCACAAGTGATACTCTACTACGTTAGCGCCGTTCTGACCGTGTACAACAGTGCCTTTGTAAACCATGATCTTACCGGTATTCCACTCACCGAAAGGATTCTGGTTCTGTGGAGTAGCGATGATCATATCATACAGAGAAGCTGACTGACGGATACCAACGGTAGCACCCAACTGTGCGTCTGGGTGGTTAGCGTTATCCAGGATCTGATACTCTGGAGCAGAGATATAGATTGGCTCCATCTGATCCTCACCTGCCTCGTTCTTGGTCTGGATCTCACGAGCCAGATACAGAACACCTGAGTTAGAACCCTTGTCAACCTTCCAGTCGAACTCCAAGGTGAAGTTCTGGAACTTCTTGTTGATGATCAGGTCACCACCACCAGGAGCCTGGCCTTCGCCAGAACCGGTACCGGTAAATGTCAGGCAACCATCCTCTACAGTCCAACGCTCTGGAATAACGTCCATACCGTAACCACGGAAGTTAGCCTTCAGAGACTCCTCGGTACCGTCGAAAATGATATAATAACCGTCAGCATCCTGCTTCAAGGTGCTCAGGTCGATCTGTGGCTTGTCCAACTCAGTGTATGCTGGAACGCCAGTCTCTTCTGCAGCTGGCTCTTCAGCTGGTGCAGCAGTCTTGCTACCGCAAGAAGCCATTGCCATCATAGCGCAGATAGCTGCAGAGTAGAAAAATACTTTCTTCATTTCTTTTTATATAAAGTGTAAATACATAGTGTTCCGGGCTCCATTGCTGGCACCCGGAAACACCTTATTAATTATTATGCGTTCAAGTCTGGCAAAACGAAACCGTTCTGGTAAACTGGCTTAACCAATTCAGCTGCAAACTGCTGTGCGTCAACTGGCTCGGTCCACTCCTTCTTGAAGGTTGGGTGACCCTCGTGTACCTCGAAGCCATCCTTAACCATAGCGCGTACCTTAGAACCTGCTGGGATGTTGGTGAACTTCATGTTCTCACCGTCCCACTCCAATACCTGGTTCAAGCCCTGCAGACGGATAGCGCAAACACCCATAGCGATCATCTCGGTGAAAGGACCAGAAGTTGAGAAGTCAGCGTTAGATGGAACGCGTGAACCCTTTGGCTCCTTACAAGCGCGGATCCAATCCTGCTGGTGGTTGGTCTCAACCTTACGCCATACAGATGGAACAACACCTTCCTTCAGCTCGGTAACCTTACCGTTCTGGATCAGGTATGGCTTGTTACCGTAAGTACCGCTTACGATGATACCCTTCTCACCATAGAAGATAGCGCAACCACCGCTGATGTTCAGGTTTGTACCTGCTGGCAGACCTTCTGGACGCTCTGGCATCAAACCACCATCATACCAACGTACAACTACCTCTGGCAATGGCAACTTAGGCAGGTTGTCACGTGCTGGGTAAGTCAACTTAACGATCTGAGCGCTTGGGCAAGACTCAGCCATCAATGGGGTAGAGCTACCCTCAACCTTAGTTGGGTACTGCAGCTTCAAACCTACGAATACAGTGTGCAGGATGTGGCAAGCCATATCACCCAGAGCGCCTGTACCGAAGTCCCACCAACCGCGGAAGTTCCAAGGAGTGTAAGCGTTCTCTACGAATGGACGCATAGGTGCTGGACCGATGAATGCGTTCCAATCCAAAGTCTTAGGCAACTTGCTCTGACCAGCTGGACGCTCCAGACCCTGAGGCCAGATTGGACGGTCGGTGAAAGCATCAACGCGAGTTACAGCGCCGATAACACCTGCCTGCAGATAATCGATAGTCAGCTTGGTACCGATGCTAGATGCACCCTGGTTACCCATCTGGGTAGCAACACCGTGCTTAGCAGCCATCTTGGTCAACAGACGTGCTTCGTATACGGTACGGGTCAGAGGCTTCTCGCAATATACGTGCTTGCCAGCCTTCATGGCGTCAGCACAGATGATAGCGTGAGCGTGGTCAGAAGTAGCGCAAACTACACCGTCGCACTGATCCAACATCTCAGCGAACATTACCTTATAATCCTTGTACACCTTAATGTTAGGGAACATTGCCTTGTACTTATCGATAACTGGTTTTGCATATGCCCAGTCACAATCAGCGATACCGATGAACTCCTCGGTTTCCATCTCCTTGATAACTGCTGAACCACGGCCACCAACGCCGACCAACAACAGCTTCAACTTACCTGCCTTTGCAGCAGCTGGTTCAGCCTTAGCAGCCAGAACCTCAGCTGGATTTGCAGACAATGCTGCAGCAGCAACCGCACCTGCCTTCAGGAACGATCTTCTTGACATCTTGTTCATAGTCTTGATTTTTTTTAGATATTAGTTATAATAAATGTGTATAAAGTTATTCCTCTGTCTTAGGCTCAGCCTTTGGTGCCTCTGCTGGTGCAGCTGGCTTCTTGGTTGGCTCTGTGTTAATCTGCTCCTCAATTTCGTTCATACCGTCCTTGAAGCTCTTAACACCCTTACCCAAACCCTTCATCAGTTCAGGAATCTTCTTGCCACCGAACAACAGCAGCACTACCAGCGCGATGAGGAAAATCTCACCACCGCCCAAGTTTCCAAAAAACATGGAAATTGTCATCAAATTCATATTCGTATCTATTTATTGATTATTTTATCTCTTTTTCAGCAATCCATATCCGTTGGTCATGTTGGCACGACGAACGTGAATCTGGTGCAGGGTCTCCAAATTACCGATTGCAGGCAGATCGTTCTTGCGGCAATCATCCAGCATCTTCCATGCCCATTCTGAAGCAATGTAAGAATCACGGAAAGAAGGCAGGTGGGTGGAACGGCGTCCGCTGACAATGCTGTCTGCCATCTTCTGGCACAGACGGGCAATGTTCTTGCCACCATGAGGACGCTCAACGCGCTCAGTAATGTTAATACCGTGCTTTTCTACCACAGCGGTCTTGAAATCGTGAGTCATGCGAACGAAACCGTGGGTACCGATCAACTCAATGTATGAATTGTGTGTCTGATCCTTGGAAAGCTGTCCGTAAACGAATCCCTGGGTGATGTCGTAAACGATACCGTTCTCGAATGTACCGTGACACTGCAACCACCATGGATCCTTGTAGCTCCACATGCGAACGGCCTGAGCATGACCGGTGCTGAATTCTGAGTCTGCAAAGAATCGGGTAATGTCAACATAGTGCATGCCGCAGTCGTGGAACGATGGTCCTTCAAACTCATGACCTTCACCAGGAGACAAGCCTGGGGTCATATGACAAACACGAATGATAGCTAACTCGCCAATTTCGCCAGACTGAACGAATCTCTTCATCTCACGGCAGAACCATGCGTTTCGCAGGTAAAGATTTACGGTCGTGAACTCTTCAGCAGCCTCTGACACTTCAACAGCTCTCAACTCATCCTTCAGATTGTATGCGATGGGCTTCTCAGCAATGACATGCTTGTGGAATTTCAGCGCTTTCTCAATCTGAGCTTCACGAACGTCTGCCAAAGTAAACAAACCGACACAGTTTACTTTTGGGTCGTTGAAGATGATGTCTTCGTCTGTTACAAATGTTGCTTTTGGGGCCAATTGAGCAGCCAACTCTTTGGCGATAGGAGAAACATCGCAGATATAAACCACCTGCCATACTTCGCTAGCTAGCAGGGCCCTCAGGTACATTTCGCCCATGCGGCCCAATCCTATAAGTCCAATTTTAAGTGTTTCCATTTAGGTTTTCAAACAAATTACGTCTCAAATATACTTAAAATTTCCGATTCCACGCATCAAAACCCCAATTTTGTAATCTCACCCCCCGAAAATGAAGGTTTTTTGCAGAAAAAAAGAGGAGATTCCCATTTTTTGCTAACTCTACATAGCAATATTTTTTTGCCTTTTTGCGTAAAAATATTCGATTTGTTTCCTTATTATATGGATTTGGACTAACTTTGCGCTCAGTGTGAACCTGAAATTGACAATAAATTATCAATAAAATACCAAAACTATGAAGCATTTGTTTGTTCTCTGTGCTGCAGCAATGTCATTTGCTTGTTGCGGCAACAAACCACAGACTCAGTCGGAGGCAGTTCCTGCACAACCGAAGTTTTCCACTTTCTCAGATCATGTGCTCAGCGTGGCACGTCAGGACAGCATTTCCTTGCTGGAGGCTGCCAAGTGGGTGCATTCCATCGGCATTGACGGCGTGGATGCCCGTACATCGCTGAGTGATGAGCAGATGGCAGATTTAGATGCCGCTGGTCTTCAGCATGCATGTGCCATCCTGGATGTGGTGTGGACCAAGGATCCTGTTCCTCCTCTTCAGGAAGAGGCTATTGCATTCTGTAAGAAATACAATTTTGACCGTCTGATGTACTGTCCGCCATTGCTGCCAGAGGGGGCTACTCCTGAGCAGAAGGACAGCCTGATGGCTGACACCAAGGCTTTTGCCGATAAGGCCATTGCTGCGGGTATTGACTTGCTTTTCGAGGATTATGATAATCCGCGTGCGCTGACTTTCAATATGGCAGCCCTGGATAAGGTGTTTGAGGCTATTCCTAATGCCAATCATGCTTACGACAGCGGCAACTTCTTCTTTGCCGGTGATGATCCTATGCAGACTTTTGAGCATTTCCACGATCGTATTTCTCATGTTCACCTGAAGGACCGCGTGGCAGTGGGCGATAAGGCTTCTCCTGCAGCAGGTACAGGTGCTGTTCCATGCCGCCAGTTGGTTGACCGCCTGATGGAGGAGGGCTACCAGGGCTGGATCACCATCGAGGGCTACGGCGCAAAGGATATGAAGGAGCAGTTGAAGGTTTCAGTAGACAACATGGTGAAGTGATATGAACTGCAAGACTGTTTTAGGAATCTGTCTGCTGGCCGCTACCTTTTGTTCCTGCCAGCAGAAGACTGCCTCACCGGTTGCCGTGGAGGCTCCTGTGAGCCTGAATCCGCTAATGGACAATGAGGGTAAGCCTGTCAACTTTGGTGATCCGTTCATGCTTCGTGCCAGCGACGGGCGATACTACATGTATGGCACTTCCGAGTCGGGCAGTAACGATTATTGCTGCTATTCCAGTGACGATATGGTGAACTGGAAGAATGAGGGCGTTTGCTTCGCTCCTGAGGCTGACTGCTGGGCGGTGGATTGCTTCTGGGCTCCGGAGGTGTATGAGATTGACGGCAAGTTTTATATGCTTCACAGTGCCAATTGGCGTGAGAACCCGACTAACGAGGGGGAGAACTTCCGCATCGGTGTGGCTGTAAGCGACAAGCCTACAGGTCCCTTCCGTCCGCTGATGAACCGCCCTATCTTCGACCCGGGTTATCCGATTATCGATGCCAACCTGCTGGTGGCAGAGGATGGACGCCTGTATCTGTATTACTCTCGTTGCTGCTATAAGCATGCCGTGGAGAGCGAGCTGTCTGAGAAACTCCGTGCCGAGGGCAAGGCTGATGCCATTGAGGAGAGCTGGATCTACGGTGTGGAGATCGAGAAGGACTTTAGTGGTGCCATCGGTGAACCTGTCATGTTGCTCTGTCCTCCATCCAAGTTGGATGATCCTCAGACGGCATGGGAGAGTCAGTCTGCCTTGTCGGGTGAGGCTCAGCGCCGTTGGACTGAGGGCTCATTCATCTTCCGTCATGACGATACGTACTACATGATGTATTCCAGCAATTTCTATGGTGGTCCTTACTATGCTGTGGGTTATGCTACCAGCAAGAATCCTCTGGGTCCTTTCACCAAGTCGGCAGATAATCCGGTTTTGCAGCGCAACAATGATAAGGGCGGGGAGGTGTTCTGTACCGGTCATAACATGGTGCTTCAGGATGGGGACAAGATGTATTGCGTTTATCATGCGCATACCAACTATACCGATAGCCTGACGCAAGCCATTTATGGTAATGCCCGTCGCATAGCTTTCATTGATGAGATGGAGATTACTCCCGAAGGCAAGTTGGTCGTTCACGGACCGACAACGAAATAGTTCAGGAAAAAGGGCATGCAGGTGCGTGCCCTTTTTTTATGCCCTTATTCGTTGAATATGCCCTTTAGTCCGTCGATGAGTCCTTTCAGCTCACTTGCCGCTCCCGTGATTTTGGTTATCGCGCTTGATGCCACACTCTTTCCGAACAGGGCGATGCTTTCTCCTTTCAGCCTTCCTATCTCCTGGCGCTCCTCGGTAGTGTATTTGTCGCGATGCTTATTCAGCTTCTCGTTAATCTCCCGGAAATCCGTTGCGGCTTCCTTCCATTCCGCGATGGAATATTCCGTGCCGTGCTTTTCCAGTCTGTCGTTAAAGTGGCGCAAATCGTTCACTGCGCTCATCTTGGTGCTGCATGAGGTTAGGACCAGTACAGCCAAGCTCATCATAATGCATTTCAGTTTCATGTCTTCTCCCTTTTTTTTGTGTGCCATTAGTCAGGGGCACTGTTTGTCATTTGCAAAGAAACAAAATCTTCTCGGTTTCTGCAAGTAAATCCTGCTCGTCTTTTCATGTTGCCTTCCGCAGCAGATGCCGGCTTCCTGCGTTCGGAATGAATCGGGTGTATTCCTTGTCCTTCTGGTTGTCATCTATGAATCCGGGCCCTTGTCTTCTCTGATGACCTCCATTGGGCTTAAGAGATGCCTCAATTGAATCAACGCTGCAAAGATACGGCAGATTTGCGTCGGTTGTGCAACTTTTCCCCGGACTTGCATTAAATTATCCCCCGAACTTGTGGTATTCACACTTTGTGCACTGTGATTGTTCAAGCCGTGATGTCATTAATGTCATTAGTCATTAAGGTCATTTAGGATTTCCGTGGGGGGATTTTAGATCACTATAATAATATAAAAATATATTTTTATATTATTATAGTGTAATTTCTGCCCGAATCTTTTTACGTTAATGACCTTAATGACCATGACCATAATGACCACAAACAGGATTTGTTTGTAATTGAATCCTGAGATTTGTCAGTCTCTGATTTTATTTTGTTATTTAATAATCTATTTTAAATTTTAATTAGTATAATAATCATATTTATAATAAAATATACATTTAATTATA
>JAKSLP010000044.1 GCA_024401115.1 Bacteroidaceae bacterium
GTGTTAGGCCTGTAGCTAGCGTTCATCCTGAGCCAGGATCAAACTCTTCATTGTATAATTTATTTTTTGCTCGCAAAAAAGAAATTATACCATTCTCGTCACGCTCGGGATAGCAAGCAAGCTTGCTCTCCTCTCGCTTATCCTCGAATTGTAAAATATCAGAATTGCGATTGTTTGTCTGTTCTTAGGATGAAGTCCGAATACAATTAAATATTTAATTGACGGTTCGTATCTTTTACCCAAATTCTACTTTCGTAGAACTTGCTCTTGTACTACTTCTGTTTGTTATTTCATTCTATCAAAGATCGCTTATCTTCTCGCTCCCGGCTTTTTCATTTCCGAAAGCGAGTGCAAAGGTACGCCATTTTTTTTAATCTGCAAGCATATCGCAAGAAAAATATCCAAATAAAATGCATTTTCACCACTTTCATGACTATTATCAAGAACTTCACCTTATATTATATGATAATCTGAAGGGGGGGGAAAGCCCAGCCGTGCCCGACATCCCAAGCGACCGGCTCATTCCGCTTCTGCGGAAAGATTCAGTCCTCTTAGTTGATGCGATTGTTCCGCAGGCACGGAAAGAGTGTTCCGGCGTTACGGAAAATAGCGACCACTTAAGTAACGGCTTACGTATCAGCGAGAGGAATGACGCACAGGTTTTCACTCAGAGAAAGATAAAATCCGCAAAATGGCCAACCTTCCACTAAACCTGCATATTTTATTGAATTCCAATCCGTTTATCCAGTGGAGGGTTTATTCCAACCTTCCACTAACCCTCCACTAAGGTTCCACTAGGGTTCCACTAAATCAAGCGGTATCACTTCTGACTTTCAGTGGAGGGTTAGTGGAGGCTTGGTGGAAGGTTAGTGGAACCCTGAAAGCAACCCTCCACTAACTTTTCAACCTGTATCTCAATAAATTACAAGAGTTTAGTGGAGAGTTGGCTATTTTTCATATTTTTTTGCAAAAGGCATCAGTTCATCTTGGCACAAGAGTGATGTGAAGCATTTTAGTTACATTGCTCGCTTTGGGGCCTCCCCAATCTGTTTCGTCACCGTTCAATACACGATCAGCGTGGAAGGAACCATTTTTATAATCGCCCTCTTCTACTTTCAAATATTGCCATGCCTTACCGGCATTTTTCCCTTTCCCTTGCACATTGAAGCGACAATCATTAATGAACAACAACAATTCATCTTTGCCTAAAGAAACCGTCATGGCTCTGCCATTTCCGCTCTTAGCTTCAAACTTAATAATAGCCTCCCAATCGCCTAAATCTATCGTTTGATTATCATGACTCTCACTTTCAACAACAGCATGAATCCTACCCTCTTGCGCCCAACGAGCCAAATCGTCAGCTAAAGGCACTAAAAGGCTATAATCCTTTGCAATCTCAGCATTCCTATTCTCTTGATTAGGATTTCCATCAGGATTATCTATGCCAAAAGGTGCAAATCCCATGCCCTGTTCAATCGCTTTATAAAGATACTTCACATTGGCATATCCCGCCTCCGGAACCATCAGAGCATTATCCGGACGAGCATATAAATCTAAGATTTTTGTAACAGTCTCATGACCAGTCAAATAAATATCTGGTGCCACAAAATCAAGATGAGGAGCAGCAGTCCTGTAAATGCATATTACATTATCTGTAGGCCCGCCACTCTCGTATTCATTAGCCATAGGATTAGTAAGCGGATTGCGTAAGGCTGCATTTGTATAAAGAGGCAAAGGATTTACGTCCTTACCTGCCGCTGCTACATAATCTATATATTTGGCCACATGCCAAGCATGGAAATACTCATCAGCACGAGCACCAAAAACGTCCTTCCAACTGCCGTTTTGCTTCTTTATTCCACCAAGTTCCTGCAATAATGCATCTGTCATAAGTTCCTTTGGCACTGGACCTGAGAATATTTTCTCTGCCTTAGGCGAGTAATCACGAACGGTATCCCATGAGCCAGGCTCATTTTCAACCTGAACCATAATTACTGTATGCTGAGGATCTTTTTCCTTTAAATACCCCATAACCTTCGCAAAAGCAGCGGCATCCAGTTTCATAGCCTCTTCTGTATGAGGCGATGGAGAATCAATAGGGTTTCCATTTTTTCCTGTCACATTAGGGAATCGCTTGGATTCACGTTTCATCCACTCCGGCATATAATGATTACTGCCATTCTTCCAAGTAGCGAACCACAGCAAAATCAAACGGGTGTTATGTTGACGAGCTTGATCCAAAAGCATCTGGATACTAGAGTAATCAAATTGTCCTTTCTGGGGCTCTATCATTTCCCAATAAATAGGAATCTCCAATGTATTGGCAGACATAGAATGAACAGCATCCCAAAGTTGAGGCATCGTCTTTGCCCAAGTTGACGAATTATGGGCTTGTCCACCCAAAACCAAGTATGGCTTACCATCCACCTGAAGCGACCAACGACCATTAAGACCCTGAGATACAGTTGGAACAGGAGTGCTCTGAGCTGACAAACTCAAAGAGCAAGCAAGAAATAAAGAGGTTAATAATGTTTTCATGACGGTTGTATCGTGTTTTGGCAAAGTTAAAAAATAAATTGCGACAAACCGCCATGAGCCCAAGGAAATCTGCAATATTTACGCCCAAGCGCAAATAAATGCTAAACGATGCAAAAAATAAGAGAAATCAATTTATGGAAAAGAAACGTAGATTCCTAATTTCTGCTTTTTAGAAAGATTGCCAATCTCAGTAACACACCAATAATAGTGCCAGCTCTTAATCATTGAAACGAAACTACACCCCGTCTCATACATCACTCCTTTCTTTATGCCCGGGTACCAGTTCCATGCTGAAAAGCCCCAGCACCTGATTCACTTTGTCCAAGCGTACCGTAGGCTTGCCTTGTTCCTGTTCACGCACAAAGCGAAGGCCGACGCCCGACTTCATAGCCATATCCTCCTGCATAAGATTATGTTCCTTACGCAAGTCCTTAACGCATTGTGACAACTTACTATCCATCATAACCTCACATTCGATTATACTCTTTCGGGGTGATTCAAATAGTTGTGCACAGTACAGGCAAGCTCAACAATACACCCCATTCCCGGGTTACACGAAAGATTCAAAAACAATCCTGACGGTTTAGCTATACTTACATGGGAAACGGAGCACATTACTCCAGCAAGATTACCGTAGCAGTCTTATTGTCCATTCCCGGCATAGTATAACCCACTGGAGCGCCAATATAGGTAGGATCAGTAACCACATACTTACTTCCACCTAATACGATATTATCCCCTTCCATCTCAGAGAAGAATTGAACTGCACATGCCAAATGCCCAGAATAGAAAATCAGGATACACTTTAATCCAAGCAAATCACGCACCAAACGAGTAAACAGGATGAAACGATCCTCGCAATCGCAATAGGGATAGTTCAACGATTCGTCAGCAAAGAATGCCCAATTATCACCCCAAACTTTATCGTCATATTCATACACAAAACCCGTCTGTGCCCAGATTAGAAGCATGTATACTGATTCTAACTGACCTTTTCCGCTAATTGCTTGACGAAGTGATGATATAGCAGTTCTCTTACATTCTATGCCATAGGGGTATTGGCATACATTGCCCAGCGGCTTGCCACGTTCTCACCAATAATGTCATAACCAACAATACTGGATGGAAGGTTTATTTTACTATTCCAAAATCGGCAAAGAATAAAGGTGCGCCAATTGAGCGTACCTCTATTCTTTGCCAATAGTCAATTCAAGGAAATTGAGGAATTACGAATTACAGTTTCTTTCCAAAAAACAACCACCAAACATAATTAAAGGTAATCATATAGAATTTGGCCCAAATTTGCAATTATATACTACAATCGTAATTTAACTATACTTACGTGGGAAACGGAACACAATGCACAACAAGGCACTTATTCCTATGGCTATGGGATAGAACAAATAAGCCATGATCTGGGTAGGAACCAGGTTGGCCAATGCTGCAGCCATCAATAACTGAGCACCATATGGAATCAATCCTTGACCCAAACAACTGAATGTATCCAGAATACTGGCACTCTTTCTGGGATCCACGCCAAAACGAGAAGCTATATCTTTTGCAATAGGACCTGTAGTTATAATAGCTACCGTATTATTGGCTGTGCATATATCTGCCATCAAAGCCAATGCTCCGATGCTCAACTCTGCTCCTCGCTTACTGCCAATCTTTCGAGTTATTAATCCAGCCAGATAATCCATACCGCCATTTTCTCGAATCAGTTCCAACATTCCGGCTGATAGCAGAGTGACTATAATCAACTCATCCATATCACGATCCAGAATTCCATCGGCCATAGCAGCCAACCATCCCCACAAATCAAATGAACCGTAAAGCATGCCAATAAATCCAGCCAAAACTAAACCTAAAAGTAGCACCAACATAACATTGAGGCCCATTACAGCTGTAACAAGTACAGTAACATAAGGTATGACCTTGCCCCATTCCACTTCGGGCAGGGACGTTGGTGCCTGGATATCAAATCCTAAAACAAGATATAAACATAGCACTACCAAGGCAGCAGGAAGAACGATACGGAAATTGACGAGGAACTTATCCCGCATCTGGCACCCTTGTGTTTGGGTTGCTATAATAGTTGTGTCAGATATAAACGATAAGTTATCACCAAAAAAAGCACCTCCAACTACCGCAGCTACAATCAATGGTACACTACTTCCAGTCTGTTGCGCTACGCCAACCGCCATCGGAGTAAGGGCAACCACGGTTCCAACCGACGTTCCAACAGACAAAGAGATAAAGCAAGCTGCCAGAAATAATCCAGGAAGCAACATATTGTCTGGAAGGACATGAAGAGTAAGATTGACTGTTGCATCTATAGCCCCCATGGTCTTTGCTGTGTGAGCAAATGCCCCCGCCAGCACAAAAATCCAAATCATCAGCAATACGTCACGGTTGCCTGCACCTTCTGAGAACCGGGTAATTCTATTTGGAAGAGGCATATGGCGTGTAATGGCAATGGCATAGATAGAAGACACCAAAAACGCCACGGTTAATGGCATTTTATAAAAATCATTCAGAATAATGCTAACTGCCAAATAAAGCATCAAAAACACCGCAAGCGGACTAAGAGACATCCACTGATGGTTTGACCATGAAGAAGAATTAGACATGCTCTTTTATACTATAAAATTGTCATCCTGAGTTTATTATGCTCAGGATGACAATACCTGTTATTTTAAATATTATTAATTACAACAAACCTGTCTTACCACAGAATACCAACAAGGTGTAACCCAAGATCAAACCAATGATACCCATGATAATACCGACACGCATCATATCCTTCTGCTCAACCATACCGGTAGCATGTGCCAACGCATTAGGAGGAGTAGAGATAGGCAGAATCATAGCCAACGATGCTGACAATGCCAAACCGATCAACAGTGGAGATACGCCACCGAATGGAGCCAAAGTTTCAGAAGCTGCAGTACCTACAACAGCCAGAATTGGAACCAACAGAGCTGCAGTAGCTGTATTCGAAATGAAGTTTGACAGCAAGTAGCACAGAATACCAGAACCTATCAGCATCAGCAGAGCTGGCCATGTGTTGAATGGAATGCTCTCAATCATATGAGCAGCCAAACCTGTATCCTGCATAGCAACACCCAGAGCAAAACCACCGGCAACCATCCACAGTACTGACCAGTTGATTTCCTCCAAGTCACTACGCTTAATTACACCGATAGCACAGAATACCGCGATAGGCAACATAGCAACAGTGTTAGAGTTTACACCAGTGAACTTATCGGTACACCACAACAGGATGGTCAATGCGAAAGTAACATAAACAACGATAGAACGCCAATCCTTCTTGGTTTCACCTTCAATGTTCAACTCGATAGCCTGAGCCTTGAATGGGAACATCTTCAACAACAGCAACCAACCCAGAACCAACAACAGCAATGCGAATGGGAACATAATCATCATCCACTCACCAAAGCCCAGGTTCATGTTCAAACCAGCAGGATCATTCAGATACTTCAGCGCAATAGCATTAGGAGGAGTACCGATAGGGGTACCGATACCACCGATGTTAGCACCGATAGGAATAGCCAAAGCCAAACCAATCTTACCCTTACCATCAGCAGGCAGAGACTTCAACACTGGAGTCAGGAAGGTCAGCATCATAGCTGCAGTAGCGGTGTTTGACAAGAACATAGAGAAAATACCTGTAGCCAAGACGAAACCCAGCAACACATTTGCAGGCTTGGTACCGAAAGGCTTCAGAATTGCCTTAGCCAACATCACATCCAAACCGGTCTTGGTTGCAGCAATTGCAAGGATGAAACCACCCAAGAACAGCATGATGATAGGGTCAGCGAAAGTGTACATCAAGCTCTTGTAATTAATCAGAGTGCCCAATGTCTCAGGAGCACCGTCCGAGAAGAACCACAACGAACTTGTACTACACGTAAACAGCAGAACCACAATAATTACCACAGAAGTAGCCCAAGACGAAATAGCCTCGGTAAGCCACATCAATGTAGCAAATGCAAATACCGCGATAACTCGCTGCTCAACAACGGTTAAGTTTGGAATTCCGTAAACCTCGGTTGGCAGATTCCACAGAATCAACGAGGTAATAATGGCAATAGCCAATTTGATCAGTGTAGGAGCCGAAGACTTTTCGGGATGAGCCGCATGCTTCTTCTTGTGATAGGCTTCTACAAAATGATAACCTTGAAAGATTTTAAATGACATAAAGTGTGTATTTAGAATTAATTATTTTTTCAAAACTCTTTTTTCTGGTTATAATCACTTGCAAAAGTACATAAAATACTTGGTATCACAAATCCTTTTGCCGGAATTTTGACCAATTATTAAAAAAGGGGTTTTATCATCTTTATTCCTTCTTTTGCACACCCCATTTTGCCATCTCAACATTGCAAAAGACGTGTTTTTCGAGTGTTTTGGGGCACATTTTAATAATAATAAGTAGATATGCCTATTAAAAAAGCAAAAATAAAAGTAACGATAGAAAAGATTTTGTAATTTTGCTCTGCTAACCATATGCACAAAGCATACATAAAAAAAGCATTTTACTCAAACTATTTAATAACTATGGCAAATTTAAACGAGAAACTCTTTTCTGACTTTGCTCCCACATCCACTCAAGAGTGGCTGGATAAAATTCAGGTAGACCTGAAGGGTGCTGATTTTGAAAAGAAGCTGGTATGGAGGACTAATGAAGGCTTTAAGGTTAAGCCCTTCTACCGTAAAGAGGATCTGGAAGGCTTGGCAACAACCAACGCACTTCCTGGAGAGTTCCCTTATTTGCGTGGTAACCGCAAAGACAACAACGAGTGGTATGTCCGCCAGGACATCGATGTAACCTGTCCAAAGGAAGCTAATGCTAAGGCTCTGGACGTTCTGATGAAGGGCGTAGATTCTTTAGGCTTCAAGTTCAGCGGAAGTGATGTTAACATGGAGTTCATCGAGACCCTTTTGGAGGGTATCGCTGCAGACTGTGTTGAACTGAATTTTGCTACCTGCCAGCGTCACACCTTGGATTTGGCTAAGCTGTTGGTTGAATACTTCGACAAGAAGGGTTACGACAAGAGCAAGATGGTTGGTAGCATCAACTTCGACCCAATGGAGAAGATGATGAAGAACGCTACCGACACTTCAGAGTTGCTGAAGTCTGCTCCTGAATTGGTTAAGACTATGCAGGCTCTGCCAGGCTATCGCTGCATTGCCGTCAACTCTGTAACCTTGAACAATGCAGGTGCTTACATTTCTCAGGAATTGGGTTATGCACTGGCTTGGGGTAATGAGTGGATGAACCAGTTGACCGAGGCTGGCATTGACGCAGACACTGCAGCTAAGAGCATCAAGTTCAACATGGGTATAAGCGGCAACTACTTCCTGGAGTTGGCAAAGTTCCGTGCAGGACGTATGCTGTGGGCTAACATTGTATCTCAGTACGAGCCAAAGTGCGACTGTGCTGCTAAGATGATTGTAAATGCACGCACCAGCGAGTTCAACATGACCATGTTTGATGCTCACGTAAACCTGCTGCGTTCTCAAACCGAAACTATGAGTGCTGCTTTGGGTGGTGTACACTCTATCGTAGTAACTCCATTTGATAAGGCATTCGAGACTCCAACCGACTTTGCAGAGCGTATCGCACGCAACCAGCAGTTGCTGTTGAAGGAAGAGAGCCACTTCGGTAAGATTGTTGACCCAGCTGCTGGTTCATACTTTATCGAGAACATGACCGTTTCTATCGCTAAGACCGCTTGGGATTTGTTCCTGAAGGTTGAGGAAGAAGGCGGTTTCCTGGCTGCCCTGAAGGCTGATTCTGTTCAGCAGGCAGTAAATGCAAGCAACAAGGAGCGTCACACTTCTGTTTCTCGCCGCAAGGAAATTCTGTTGGGTACCAACCAGTATCCTAACTTCAACGAGTTGTCTGACGGCAAGGAGCCAATCGCACCATGCTGCGGTTGCGCATCTCACCCAGCAGAGGCAGGTCTGACCCCACTGAACATGAACCGTGCTGCCAGCGAGTTCGAGGAACTGCGTCTGCAGACCGAGAAGAGCGGCAAGCGTCCAGTTGCATTCATGCTGACTATCGGAAACCTGGCAATGCGTCAGGCACGTGCTCAGTTCTCTTGCAACTTCCTGGCTTGTGCAGGCTACAAGGTTATCGACAACCTGGGCTTCAAGACCGTTGAGGAAGGTGTTGATGCAGCTTTGGCTGCAAATGCAGATATTGTTGTTATCTGTTCAAGCGATGATGAGTATGCAGAATATGCAGTTCCTGCATTCCAGTACTTGAACGGTCGCGCTCAGTTCATCGTAGCCGGTGCTCCTGCATGCAGTGAGGACTTGAAGGCAGCTGGTATTGAGCACTTCATCCACGTTCGTGTAAATGTATTGGATACTCTGAAGCAGTTCAACCAGATTTTAGGAATCAATTAATCCCGTAACACTATGAGAAAGAGTTTTAACAACATCGATATATTTGCCGGCATGCCTACCCAGAGTGGCACCGACTGGCAGAAAGAGAACGGGATTACCCCTAACTGGAAAACTCCCGAGCTGATTGACGTAAAGCCTGTATATACTAAGGAAGAGCTGGAAGGTATGGAGCACCTGGATTACGTAGCAGGTATTCCTCCTTACCTGCGTGGTCCTTATTCAATGATGTACACCTTCCGTCCTTGGACAATCCGTCAGTATGCAGGTTTCTCTACCGCTGAGGAGTCAAACGCATTCTATCGCCGTAACCTGGCTTCAGGTCAGAAGGGTTTGTCAGTAGCATTCGACCTTCCAACCCACCGTGGTTACGACCCTGATAACGACCGTGTAAAGGGTGATGTAGGTAAGGCTGGTGTATCTATCTGCTCTTTGGAGAACATGAAGGTACTGTTCGATGGTATTCCATTGAACAAGATGTCTGTATCTATGACCATGAACGGTGCAGTATTGCCAGTTATGGCATTCTACATCAATGCAGGTTTGGAGCAGGGAGCTAAGCTGGAAGAAATGGCAGGTACCATCCAGAACGATATCTTGAAGGAGTTCATGGTACGTAACACCTATATCTATCCACCTTCATTCTCTATGAAGATTATCTCTGATATCTTTGAGTATACATCACAGAAGATGCCTAAGTTCAACAGCATCTCTATTTCAGGTTATCACATGCAGGAGGCTGGTGCAACTGCTGATATCGAGATGGCATATACTTTGGCTGATGGTTTGGAGTATCTGCGTGCTGGTGTAAATGCAGGTATTGACATCGATGCTTTCGCTCCACGTTTGTCATTCTTCTGGGCAATCGGTACCAACCACTTCATGGAGATTGCCAAGATGCGTGCTGCTCGTATGCTGTGGGCTAAGATTGTGAAGATGTTCAACCCAAAGAATCCAAAGTCTTTGGCACTGCGTACTCACTCTCAGACTTCAGGTTGGTCTCTGACCGAGCAGGATCCATTCAACAACGTTGGCCGTACTTGTATCGAGGCTATGGCTGCAGCATTGGGTCACACCCAGTCACTGCATACCAACGCATTGGATGAGGCTATCGCATTGCCAACCGATTTCTCTGCACGTATCGCACGTAACACCCAGATCTATATCCAGGAGGAGACCTATGTATGTAAGAACGTTGACCCATGGGGTGGTTCATACTACGTAGAAAGCTTGACCAACGAGTTGGCTCACCGTGCATGGGAGCACATCCAGGAGGTTGAGAAGCTGGGCGGTATGGCTAAGGCTATTGAGACAGGTGTGCCTAAGATGCGTATTGAGGAAGCAGCTGCACGTACTCAGGCACGTATCGATAGCTGCCAGCAGACCATCGTAGGTGTAAACAAGTACCGTTTGGATCACGAGGATCCTATCGACATCTTGGAAATCGACAATACAGCAGTACGTTTGCAGCAGGAAGAGAACATGAAGGTTCTGCGTGCAAACCGTAACGAGGAAGACGTGAAGAAGGCATTGGCTGCTATCACCGAGTGTGTACGCACAGGTGAGGGCAACTTGCTGGAGTTGGCTGTTGAGGCTGCTCACGTACGCGCAACATTGGGTGAGATTTCAGACGCTTGCGAGGAAATCGTAGGACGTTATAAAGCTGTCATTAGAACCATTTCAGGAGTGTATTCATCAGAAAGCAAGAAAGACGCACAGTTCGAGAAGGCTTGTCGTCTGGTAGAGGAGTTTGCAAAGCAGGAAGGTCGCCGTCCACGTATCATGGTTGCCAAGATGGGTCAGGATGGTCACGACCGTGGTGCTAAGGTTGTAGCAACCGGTTATGCTGACTGTGGTTTCGACGTAGATATGGGTCCATTGTTCCAGACTCCAGAGGAGGCTGCACGTGAAGCCGTAGAAAACGATGTACACATTGTAGGTGCCAGCTCACTGGCTGCAGGTCACAAGACTTTGATTCCTCAGTTGATCGAGGAGTTGAAGAAGTTGGGCCGCGAGGATATCATGGTTGTTGCCGGTGGTGTTATCCCTGCTCAGGACTATGAGTTCCTGTACAAGGCTGGCGTTGCTGCTATTTTCGGTCCTGGTACTCCTATTGCTTACTCTGTAATCACAATGATTAACTTGCTGATGGGCAAGGATGAATAAGTAAAGTAACTAAATTATGCATAAAAAGACGTTCCACGTGTTGGAACGTCTTTTTTTTATTTTGCAAACTCACAAATCTGATTTTTAGCTTCGAATTGTCGAAATAATTATGTAAATTTGCACAGACTTTTTGCTTTTGTGTAAACAACTAATTTTAATATATAAATAAGTATGGAAAATATGGGATTAGGATTGACATTGATGGGCATCGGTATGGTGACCGTTTTTGCCATCCTGCTTATTGTCATCAACCTTAGTAAGTTGTTGATCAATATTGTAAACAAAGTTGCTCCAGAAGAGGAAGCGTCTAAGAAAGTTGCTCCAGCGCCATCAAAACCTATTATCGACAGCACAGTTATGGCTATCATCCAAGCTGCAGTTAGCGAGATGACCGGTGGTAAGGGTACAGTTGCTAACGTTGAGAAATTATAATCGAGTTTAAAAGGTAAGATAAAAAGATATGGCTAAAGAAGTAAAATTTAGTTTGGTCTTCCGTGACATGTGGCAGAGTGCCGGTAAGTATCAGCCACGCGTTGACCAGTTGGTAAAAGTAGCTCCAGCAATCATCAAAATGGGTTGCTTTGATCGTGTAGAAACAAATGGTGGTGGTTTCGAGCAGGTAAATTTGCTGTTCGGTGAGAACCCAAACAAGGCTGTCCGCGAATGGACCAAGCCTTTCCACGAGGCAGGCATCCAGACACATATGTTGGACCGTGCATTGAATGGTTTGCGCATGAGTCCATGTCCAAAGGATTTACGTAAGTTATTTTATAAGGTAAAGCATGCTCAGGGTACAGACATTACACGTATCTTCTGCGGTTTGAACGATCCACGTAACGTAATTCCTTCTATCCAGTACGCAAAAGAAGGTGGCATGATTGCACAGGCATCTTTGTGCATCACAGCTTCTCCTATTCATACCGTTGAGTACTATGTAAATTTGGCAAAGACATTTATTGATGCAGGTGCAGATGAAATCTGTCTGAAGGATATGGCAGGCATCGGCCGTCCTGAGTCTTTGGGTAAGATTACTGCAGGCATCAAGGCTTACAAGAATGACATCATTATCCAGTATCACTCTCATGCAGGTCCTGGTTTCAACGCTGCATCTATCCTGGAGGTATGTAAGAACGGTTGTGACTATGTAGATACCGGTATGTCTCCTCTTTCTTGGGGTACAGGTCATGCCGACATCATCACCGTACAGGAGATGTTGAAGGATGCTGGTTTCAAGGTTAAGGAAATCAACATGTCAGCTTACATGGAAGTACGCACCATGATCCAGGAGATGATGGACGACTTCTTGGGTTATTATATTCCAGAATTGAACCACCTGAACAACTCATTGCTGGTTAAGCCAGGTCTTCCTGGCGGTATGATGGGTTCATTGATGACCGACTTGGAGGATAACTTGAAGTCACTGAATAAGTGGAAGGTAAAGAACAACCAGCCAGAGCTGACTACCGATGAGCTGTTGGTTAAGCTGTTCGACGAGGTTGCTTACGTATGGCCAAAGGTTGGTTACCCATGTCTGGTAACTCCTTTCAGCCAGTATGTAAAGAACCTGGCATTGATGAACGTCATCCAGATGGAGAAGGGCAAGGCTCGTTGGTCAATGATTGCAGATACCATTTGGGATATGATCTTAGGTAAGGCCGGCCAGTTGCCTGGCCCTGTTGCTCCAGAGCTGATTGAGATGGCAAAGGCGGAGAACCGTCAGTTCCTGACAAACGATCCTCAGGAGAACTATCCAGACGATTTGGATACCTATCGTAAGAAAATGCAGGAGAATGGATGGGAGCTTGGCCAGGACGACGAAGAGTTGTTCGAGTATGCAATGCACCCATCACAGTATGAGGCATATAAGAGCGGTAAGGCAAAAGCTGACTTTGAGGCAGACTTGGCAAAGCGTAAGGCAGCAAAGAATGCACCAAAGGGTGACCAGCAGCCAAAGACTCTGACTGTGACCGTAAACGGTCAGTCATATAAGGTAGACGTTGCATATGGCGTTCAGGCTCCTGCTCAAGGTGCTAATGCACCTGCAGCTCCAGCAGGTCCAATTCCAGCAGGTCAGGGCAAGGAATTGCTGTCACCACTGGAGGGTAAGTTCTTCTTGGTTAAGGGCGCAGGCGACACACCAGTAAAGGTTGGTGATCAGGTTAAGGAAGGCGATGTTGTTTGCTATGTAGAGGCTATGAAGACCTACAATGCTATCAAATCTGACATCACTGGAACTATCACTGCTATCTGCCAGAATCCTGGCGACTCGGTATCTGAGGACGATGTACTGATGACCATCGCTGACGGTCGCACTAACTAATAACGGAAAATAAGATATGGATATATTAACCAAACTTTATGAAATGACAGCCTTCGCCCAAACTGGCGGAGATTGGGCATTTCTCATCATGATTCTCCTGGCATTCGTTTTGCTGTATCTGGGAATCGTGAAGAAATACGAGCCACTGTTGCTGATTCCAATTGGTTTCGGTGTATTGTTGGCCAACTTCCCTGGTGGAGGTATGGGTGTTGCCCAGGCAACATCTGAAGGTCTTGTCCAGTTGCCTGACGGTTCATGGGAGAACATCTGGGACATGCCATTGCACAAGATTGCACACGAGTTGGGTTTGATGAACTTCATCTACTACATGTGCATCAAGACAGGTTTCATTCCACCTATTATATTTATGGGTGTGGGTGCATTGACCGACTTTGGTCCTATGTTGCGTAATCTTCGTCTGTCTATTTTTGGCGCTGGTGCACAGTTCGGTATTTTTGCTGTTTTGTTGGCTTCTCTGGCTATGGGATTCACTCCTCAGGAAGCTGCATCATTGGGTATCATCGGTGGTGCCGACGGTCCTACAGCAATCTTCACCACTATCAAGCTGGCTCCTCATTTGTTAGGTCCTATTGCTATTGCAGCTTACTCATACATGGCTTTGGTTCCAGTAATCATTCCATTGGTAGTAAAGGCATTGTGCTCAAAGAAGGAACTGATGATCAACATGAAGCAGCAGGATAAGCTTTATCCAAACAAGACCGAGATCAAGAATATGCGAATCCTGAAGATTTTGTTCCCTATTTCAGTAACAACCATCGTTGCATTGCTGGTTCCAACAGCTGTCAGCTTGGTAGGTATGCTTATGTTTGGTAACTTATTGAAGGAGTTGGGCGCTATGACCAGCCGTCTGTTTGACACCGCAACCAATGCCATCATGAACACCGCAACCATTTTCCTGGGCCTTTCCGTTGGTGCAACCATGACAGCTCAGGCATTCCTGAACCTGACAACCATCGGTATTGTAGTAGGTGGATTCCTGGCATTTGCCCTGTCTATTGCAGCAGGTATTTTCATGGTAAAGATCTTCAACCTGTTTGTTAAGAAGAAAGTAAACCCACTGGTAGGTGCTACTGGTTTGAGCGCCGTACCTATGGCCAGCCGTGTTGCGAATGACATCGCAACTAAATACGATCCAAAAAATCATGTGCTTAACTACTGTATGGCCTCAAACATCTCAGGCGTTATTGGTTCTGCAGTAGCAGCAGGTGTATTGATTTCATTCTTACAGTAATCATATCAAGATAGCGGATTACATACAAATCCGCTATCTTATTTTTTTAAACTATGGGATTTTTTTCAGCATTATTCGGTGGCAAAAAAGAGAAGACACCAGAAGAAATAGAGAAAGAGAAAGAAAAGAACTTCGACATTTTGAAGTTTGACGGTTTGAAGGCTCAGCGCATGAATCAGCTGGCTTATTCAGTTAAGTGCTTCACTCAGGCTTTGGCACTGAAAGAGGACTATAACACCCGAATGTATCTGGCTCAAAGCTATGTTCATCTGCAGGAGCATAAGCTCGCATTCGAGCAGTTGCAGATTCTGATAGAAAATGATCCAGAGAACATTGAGGCATATATTCTCACAGCACATGTTGCTGAACAGATGCAAAACTGGCAAGCCATGAATGATGCCTGCCAAAAAGCATTCCTCATCGATGACAACCGTTCAGATGTCCACTATATGTACGCTAAGGCTTGTCTTGGATTGGAGGACGTTGTTACCGCAGTAGCCATGTTAACCAAGGCGCTGACTATTGACGACACCTTCCAGCCAGCTTACTCTATGCGCTACGACATTTTAATGCAGATGGGTCAATTCCAGGATGCAGAGAAAGACGCAGACAAGCTGATTGAAATGAATCCTGAAAACGAGACATTTGTTCTGTATAAGGCATACAGTCTTCAGGGTCAGAGAAAGATTGACGAAGCAATCAATTGCTACAAGAAGGTTAGAGAGCTGAACGCTCTTTGTTCTCAGGCTTATTTGGGTGAAGGTTTCCTGCTTACCCATTCGGGCAAATTGGACGAAGCCATTCAGATTTACACCGAGGCCATTGAGGTTAATCCTCTATTTGCCGATGCCTTCAAGGAAAGAGGCAAGGTTAAATTAATGAAGGGCGATAAGGCTGGAGCTACCGAGGACATGAAACAGGCTTTGGAACTGGCACCCGAGGAAGCTGGAAAAATCAACGGTGAATTTTCAAACGTTGAAAGAGAGATGGATGCCAAATCGAAAGGAGCGCAGGGCTTTAAACTAACAAATCGTTTCTAAAATTTGGTGATTTACTGAAAAGTTGTTACCTTTGCACTTGTAGTTTGAAAAAATAGAGAACATGAGCAGTCACGTTAATGCATACTTTTATTCCTTTTATTACTTTTACTTTAGCAATGAAGTGAAGCGGGATGTCGTATGCTTGTGACCAGACAAGAAAACAAACAATGCAAAATACAAAGTCCCGCTGAAAAGTGGGACTTTTTTATTATTCTAAACAATGAAAAAAGTAGCTATACAGGGCAAAATTGGTTCTTACCATGACATGGCTGTACATCGTTATTTTGAGAATGAGGATGTGGAACTTATTTGCTGTGATACTTTCGAGGATGTTTTTGAGGAGTTGAAAAAGGACAGTAATATCCTAGGAGCTATCGCTATTGAAAACACAATAGCAGGCAGTTTGCTTCACAATTACAATTTACTCCGGGAAAGTAAGATGACCATTATCGGAGAGCACAAGTTGCGCATCAGCCACAGTATCATGTGTCTCCCTGAAGACAACTGGGAAGATATCAAAGAAGTGAACAGCCATCCTGTTGCTCTGATGCAGTGCAGGGATTTTCTGAACAGACATCCGCAATTCAAGTGTGTGGAAACTGACGATACAGCCGGTAGTGCCGAGATGATTCAGCGCGAGAATTTGCGCGGTCATGCAGCCATTTGCTCTAAATTTGCAGCACCTTTGTATGGCATGAAGATTCTGGAGGAAGGCATTGAAACGAACAAGCACAACTTTACCCGTTTCTTGTTCCTATGCGATCCCTGGATAGCTGACGATTTAAGAAATGCTCACCGCTCCAACAAAGCCAGCATAGTATTTACCCTGCCCCATGAGGAAGGAAGCCTCTCACCGGTGCTCTCTATTTTCTCTTTCTACAAGATTAATCTTACCAAGATTCAGTCTTTACCAATAATTGGAAGAGAATGGGAATACGAATTCTATGTAGATGTCACCTACAGTGATTATGTGAGATACAAACAAGCATTAGATGCGATAAGACCATTAACCAGAGATTTCAAAATTTTAGGAGAATACGAAAATGGAAAACAAAGCATATAAAATTCAGCCAGCTTCCCGATTGGAGAGCGTTCAGGAGTATTACTTCTCACGCAAGCTGAAGGAAGTTGCACAAATGAATGCAGAGGGACAGAATGTCATCAGTTTAGGAATCGGAAGTCCTGACATGCCACCGTCACCCGAAACAATTGACATTTTGTGTAAGGAAACTCAAAAGCCTAACACTCACGGCTACCAGCCTTATGTAGGTATCCCAGAGATGCGCGAGGGCATGGCTTATTTCTATAAAAGATGGTATGGCGTGGAGTTGGATCCTAAAACGGAAATCCAGCCATTGATCGGTTCCAAAGAGGGTATTCTGCATGTCACCCTGGCTTTTGTCAACCCTGGCGAGAAAGTTCTGGTTCCCAACCCTGGCTACCCTACCTATACCTCGCTGAGCAAATTATTGGGTGCTGAAATCATCAATTACGATTTGCTGGAGGAGAACTATTGGCAACCCGATTTCGAGGCTTTGGAGAAGATGGACCTGACCGGTGTGAAACTGATGTGGACAAATTATCCAAACATGCCGACCGGCGCTTCTGCCACCTTGGAACTTTACCAGAAATTGGTTGACTTTGCCAAGAAGCATAACATTGTCGTGGTCAACGACAACCCATATAGCCTTATCTTGAACGAGCACCCTATCAGCTTGCTCCAGGTTCCAGGCGCTAAGGATTGCTGCATCGAGTTCAACTCAATGAGTAAGAGTCAGAACATGGCCGGTTGGCGTGTGGGTTGGATCAGCACCAATGCTCAGTTTATCCAGTGGATTCTGAAAGTGAAGAGTAATGTGGACAGCGGCCAGTTCCGCCCTTTGCAGTTGGCTGCAGCTCAAGCATTTCACAACACAGACGAATGGCACAGAACCTACAATATCGAGTTGTACGCAAAACGCAGACATATTGCAGAGGAAATCATGCACACCTTAGGATGTACATTTGATCCTACCCAGGTGGGAATGTTCCTGTGGGGACGAATTCCTGACTCTTTGGAGGATGTAGAGGAACTGACAGAAAAGATCCTGCACGAAGCAAAGGTATTCATCACCCCTGGATTCATCTTCGGTTCAAACGGAAAGCGATACGTCAGAATTTCACTTTGCGCCAAGGAGGAACAGTTAAGAGAGGCATTAAACCGAATTAAACAATTAGAAAAATAACACATTACAATATGGAACTAGAAAAGCTAAATCTCCCTGGAATCGATTCCAGTAAGCGACCAATGGTCATTGCAGGACCATGCAGTGCAGAGACAGAAGAGCAGGTACTCAGTACCGCACATTCTTTAGCAGCTAAAGGCATAAAGATTTTCCGTGCCGGTATATGGAAGCCACGCACCAAACCTGGAGGCTTTGAGGGTATCGGCGAGCAGGGTCTTCCCTGGATGAAAAGAGTGAAAGAGGAAACCGGTATGCTGATTGCTACCGAAGTGGCCACTCCAAAACATGTGGAACTGGCACTGAGTGCTGGTTTTGATTTGTTGTGGATTGGTGCTAGAACCTCAGCAAACCCATTTGCCATGCAAGATTTGGCCGACTCATTGAATGGCGTAGATATTCCCGTTTTGGTTAAGAACCCGGTGAATCCTGACCTGGAGTTGTGGATTGGCGCCATGGAGCGTTTGAATAATGCGGGCATCAAGAGATTAGGTGCTATCCATCGCGGATTCTCATCCTATGACAAGACCATGTACCGCAACCTTCCTCAGTGGCATATTCCTATCGAGTTGCGCCGCCGCTACCCTGAGTTGCCAATCTTCAGCGACCCAAGTCACATCGGCGGTAAACGTGAACTGGTTGCTCCACTTTGCCAGCAAGCCATGGATCTGAACCTGGACGGTTTAATTATTGAATCTCACTGCAATCCTGATGCAGCTTGGAGCGATGCCAAGCAGCAGGTCACTCCTGATATTCTGGATTATATCCTAAATTTGCTGGTTATCCGTAACGAGAAACAGAGCACTGAGAATCTGGCAGAGCTGCGTAAGCAGATTGACGAGTGCGACAACCAGATTATTGATATTCTGTCAAAGCGTATGCGCGTGGCACGCGAGATTGGCCAGTACAAGAAAGAGCATAACATGACCATCTTGCAGACAGGCCGTTACTCTGAAATTCTGGAGAAGCGCGGTGCTCAGGGTGCACTTTGCGGCATCGGAAGCAACTGCGTAAAGAATATCTTTGAAGCCATTCACGAAGAGAGTGTGAATCAGCAGATGGAAATTATCAACAAATAAATCACTCCAAATCTTTTCTAAACGACATGAAGATTTTAATATTAGGTGCGGGCAAGATGGGGTCATTTTTCTGTGATGTGTTAAGCTTTGATCACGAAGTGGCCATTTACGATATTGACCCTAAGCGAATGCGTTTCACCTATAATTGCCAGCGTCTTACCTCACTGGACGAAGTGACCGCGTTTGGGCCGGAATTGCTGATTAATGCCTCAACGGTAAAATACACCATTGCTGCCTTTGATCAGGTATTGCCTTATCTGTCAAAGGATTGTATCATCAGTGATATCGCATCGGTAAAAACGGGATTGCTGGAGTATTACCAGAAAAGCGGATTCCGTTTCTGCTCTACTCACCCAATGTTTGGCCCTACCTTTGCCAGCCTCAGCGACTTGAGCAAGGAGAATGCCATCATCATCAGCGAGGGTGACTACATGGGTAAGATATTCTTCAAGGATCTGTACCAGAAGTTAAAGCTGCACATTTTTGAATATTCTTTTGAGGAGCATGATGAAACCGTGGCTTACTCGTTGAGTATTCCTTTTGTCAGCACATTTGTCTTTGCCGCTGTCATGAAGCACATGGAGGCACCCGGCACCACGTTCAAGCGTCATGAGGCCATTGCCCGGGGTGTTTTGAACGAGGATGATTATCTGCTTCAGGAGATTCTGTTCAACCCGAATACTGCTCAGCAGGTGGAGAACATCCAAAAGGCAATGGACGACCTTCACGACATCATTGAGAAGAAGGATGCTGTCCGCATGAAGGAATTTCTGACAAAGATTAGGAAGAATGCATTATAAATCGCCCATTGCGGTTTAATGTCAACTATTTTTCCTATATTCGCAGAAATCTAAACCTAAAACACAAACAGTATGCAGGAATTTAACTATTATGCACCGACTCAGGTGGTCTTTGGTGCACACGCAGAAAGCCAGATTGGCAAGTTGGTCAAGAAATATGGCGGAACCAAGGTGCTGGTTCACTACGGCGGTAAAAGCGCGGAGAAATCCGGTTTGCTGGACGTCGTATGCCAGTCTTTGGAAGAGGAAGGCATCGGTTCTGATTACCGATGCTGAAATCGAGGAGATGGCAGATAAGTGCAGCAACTACGGAACGACTACCGTAGGTAGCTTAAAAGTCCTTCAGCGTGAGGATATGATTAAGATTTACCAAATGGCAAAATAATACTTTTCAAATGGGGTGTTCCTTTCGGAATGCCCCTTTTCTTTTGAATTCGGACAGTATTTTCGGGTTTTATTTGGGGATTTGGTTTTTGTTTTATAATTTTGTAGGATAAAGTGACATGTTGACTTGTCCCACAAAACTGTAGAAAACCTTAATATCCGTTACCATGAGGCATTCATTGCTTCTATCCTTTTTATTCGTGTGGTTCTGCTCGCTGACATTTGTGCGTGCGGACGAACCATTTCGCAATCACAGATATAATGTTTTCAGCGTTCTGCCGGTTCGGTCAGATCATATCGTGATGATGGGAAACAGCATCACCAATATGCATGAATGGTGGGAGGCACTGGGTGACCACCGCATCATCAACCGTGGTGTCAGCGGGGCGGTAAGCGATGAGATGGTAGCCAACCTGTCTCCTATTGTAGCGGGACATCCGTCCAAAGTCTTCATCATGATCGGAACGAATGATATCGGTTATAGCCAGTCGCGCGAGCACATTGCGGACAACCTGAATACCATCATTTCACGTTTCCAGAAGGAGTCACCGTCCACCCGGATTTACGTTCAGAGTATATTACCCAGCGAGAACGGTTCCCGAGGCGGTAAGATTGCCGGCACCAACGAACTGCTCCGGTCGGTTTGCCGGAAAGCCAACGTGACCTTCATTGATCTCTATGACATCATGGGCGACGGTGAGGGACACATGAAACAGGGTTGGTCGTTCGACGACCTTCACCCCAAGGCGGTGGGTTACCGCACCTGGTGTAATGCCTTGATTCCTTATTTGGATGAAGGCACGGCCGGCAAGCACACTTGCACCTATCCCGAAAACCTTCCAGATATTCACGGAAACCGGTTCGACAGCTTTGGCGCGCGCCTGGGTACATTGTCCCTGTTGCCTATCACAGAAGACGATACGGTTCTGATTGGCGACGAGATGATTCACAGTGGCGAATGGCACGAACTGCTCAACTCCCCTACTGTCAAGAATCGCGGTACGGGTTGGGGATATCCTGGAGGGGACATCTCTTGGTTCATGAAAGAGATTCCTCATATCTTTCACGGCAACACCCAGAACCGGTGTCCCAAGACGGTTGTTGTCTATGCCGGAGCTCAGGAAGTGGAAGCGGGTACTGACGGAAAGGCATTCGAGGCACAATACCGCAACCTGATGGAGCTCATTCACAAGGAAGCGCCCAATGCTCAGGTTAAGGTTCTTTCCATCGCTCCCAATGCTGACAAGGAGAAGGATGCGGGATTCACACAGCCATTCAACAAGATTTTGAAAAACATTGTCAAGAAAGATAAACAAGCTACTTTTGTGGACATTTATTCCCCGCTGTCCCATCCGGGCATGATGATGGGGAATTATGTGAGTGGAAAAGGATATCTTGAAATAGCAAAACTACTATAAGAACTTTTATTAAGATGAAAAAAGTATTGATTACATTACTGAGCGCTGTTGTGGCCTTGGTTTCATGTACCTCAACCTCAGAGAAGACCAGTGCACCTGAACCTGCAGAAGGATTCCTTCACGTTCAGGGACAGGACATCGTTAAGCCCAATGGCGAAAAGCTGTATATCCAGGGCACGAACCTGGGCAACTGGATGAACCCTGAGGGTTATATGTTTGGATTCCAGAAGACGAACTCTCCTCATTTCATCAATGAGATGTTCAGCCAGCTGGTAGGCCCTGATGCTGCCAATGAGTTTTGGAAGGCGTTTAAGGACAATTATATCACTGCTGCTGATATTCACTTTATTGCAGAGCAGGGAGCCAACACCATACGTCTGCCTTTCCACTATAAGCTGTTTACCGACGAGGATTATATGGGTTTGACCAGCAACCAGGATGGATTTGCACGTGTGGACAGCGTGGTGAAATGGTGCAAGAACGAAGGCTTGTACCTGATTCTGGACATGCACGATTGTCCCGGAGGTCAGACAGGTGACAACATTGACGACAGCTACGGCTACCCATGGCTTATTACCAGCAAGGCCAGTCAGGATCAGTTCTGCGAAATCTGGAAGAAGATTGCTGCATATTATGTCAACGAGCCGACTATCCTAGGATATGAGCTGATGAATGAGGCGGTAGCCACTTACTTCGAAAAGGAATATGAGATGCTGTTCCCTAAGCTGGAGGCTCTTTACCGCAGGGGTGTGGAAGAAATCCGCACCGTGGACAAGAATCATATCATTCTATTGGGTGGTGCCTGCTGGAACAGCAGTTTCCACTGCATTACCGATTGGAGCTATGACGACAACCTGATGTTCACCTGCCACCGCTATGGCGGAGAACCTACAGCCGAAGCCATCCAGCACTATCTGGATATCCAGCGTACCAGCAACCTGCCGATGTACATGGGTGAGTTTGGCCATAACACCATGGAGTGGCAGAGCAATTTCGTCAAGACACTGAAAGAGCATAATATCGGATATACTTTCTGGCCATACAAGAAAGTGGATGACAGTTGCATGATGGGCGTTACCCGTCCGGAAGGATGGAACGAGGTGGTTGTGGCCTTCTCTGAAGCTGACCGTTCCACCTATGCCGCTGTTCGCGAAGCACGTCCTGATCAGGAAAAAGCCTTGGCTCTGATGCAGGAATATCTCAAGAACATCCGGTTCGAGAATTGTGTTCCTCAAACGGATTACATTCAGTCCATGGGGCTGAAATAACAATAACAATAATCACCATTAACTATTTTATTATGATTTCAAGAAGAGATTTTCTGAAGACTTCTGCCCTGGCAATGGGTAGTCTTAGCATGCCTTCACTGGTAGGTTGTGCTGGTGGTAGCAAGGAGGCAGCTCCTGCAACTCCAACATCAAAGAGTTTTATCGGTTTGCAGACTTATTCAGTAGGTCAGGAGCTGGGCGAGGACGTTCCTGCTGGTTTGGCTAAGCTGAAGTCATTCGGTTACACCGACCTGGAGTTGGCTGGTTACCGTGAGGGCAAGCAGGGTGGTATCGATCCTGCAGAGTACAAGAAGATGTGCGACGACGCTGGTTTGAAGATTACTTCAGCTCACGTAGGTACTCCTTCTCAGTACAAGACTCCAGAGGAGCAGTTCATCGAGGAGTGGAAGAAGACCGTTGAGGATCACGTTACCATGGGTGCAGGTTGGATTATCGACCCAAGTATGCCTCAGTGCGCTACTGTTGACGAGGTAAAGCAGGCTTGCGAGCGTTTCAACAAGGCAGGTGAGATCTGTAAGGCAGCTGGTATCCAGTTCGGTTACCACAACCACAACAACGAGTTCAACAAGATCGCTACTCCAGAGGAGATGGAAGAGGGCCGCAAGAAGGTTATCGAGATGATCAAGACCCGTTTCAACATGCCTAACCCAACAGAGGAGATGGTTAACAACATGCTGAGCCGTGGCGGTAACGCTCCTGGCAACTACTATGAGAAGTTGTACATGGACTTCACCGATCCTGAGTTGGTAATGTTCGAGTTAGATTGCTACTGGTGTATGATCGGTGATCAGGATCCATGCGAGTGGATTCGTGATTACAAGGATCGTATCAAGATGCTGCACATCAAGGATCGTTGGATCATCGGCGATTCAGGTATGATGAACTGGCCAAACATCTTCAAGACCGCTTATGAGGCAGGTATCGAGAAGTGGTTCGTTGAGTTGGAAGGCAACGGCAAGGGCCGCACCCAGATGGAAGGTGTTGAGGAGAGCGCTAAGTTCCTGTTGGCTGCTCCATACGTTAAGGCATAAGCTTCCTGATCATATCACAATTAAGCCACCCCCACAAAGGGTGGCTTTTTTGTTTCCTTTTCCTTAATGACATCATGACATAATGACCAAATGACCACATCTTATACAGGCATTTCTAAAAATCTGGGCAAATTATAGTGCCCAATTCAACGAATTGTTGTACATTTGCGACCAAAAGAACAAAACAACAGGGGCAATAGAACAAATCTATGATTCCTAAATAAGATTGCAAATCGTTATGAAGAAGATTACCGATGCACTGAAGATTGGCTACTACACCTTTCTTTTCGCTTTCTTTCCGCTGGTCATCAGCCGTGTGGCTCAATTGTATTTCATGCTATTTTACAAGGATGGAAAGGAGCGCCATCAGAAATGGTACCATGAGAAGCAGGCACAGTATTGCCACTTCTTTCTGTGCAAGAGTTTGCCTAATGTGCAGGTAGAGATTGTCAACAATCACCAGGAGTCGTTCGAGCGTCCTGCCATCATCATTGCCAACCATCAATCCATGCTGGATATTCCTGCTGTTTTCATGCTGCACCCACGCATTGTGGGCATGGCCAAGGAGGCCTTGTTCCGCAACCGCATGTTTGCCAGTATGACCAAATACAAGGAGTTGATTTCCAATGCGGCTCCTATCCGGACGGTAGTCAGCTATGCCAAGCAGAAGATGGGTGCCGGTTTCTCGTTCCTGATTTTCCCAGAGGGAACCCGCTCACGCGATTTGACCATCCAGCCGTTCCGCGACGGTGCTTTCTTCTTTGCCGAGAGTTTGAAGTGCGACATCATTCCGGTTACCATCTGGGGTACCGGAAAGGTTCTGCCGGTCAGCGGTGATACCGGTAGCGGCCCTATCGTGGTGGAGATTGGGGAACGGAAGAGTTACGACGGAATGAACCGCAAGCAGATGGCGGAGTATTGGCACAACTATTTTGTGGAACGCTTCGAGGCGATAAGCCACCGGTTCAAGAATTAACAGTAATGGGGAAGATTGGGTTTCAGCATCTTCCCCATTATCGTTTTTATACCTGAGCAAAGGCCTGCTCTATATCGGCCAGAATGTCGTCAATGTGCTCTACACCAATGGACAATCGCACGGTAGCAGGTGTGATATGCTGCTGCTCCAGCTCCTCGGGTGTCATCTGAGAATGGGTGGTGGTGTAAGGATGAATCACCAGCGACTTCACATCAGCCACATTGGCCAGCAGGGAGAAAATCTTCAGGTGATCGATGAAGGCCCATGCCTCTTTCTCACCGCCCTTCACCTCAAAGGTAAAGATACTGCCACCGCCCTGTGGGAAGTATTTCTCATAGAGGGCATGATCGGGATGTGAAGGAAGCGACGGATGGTTTACCTTGGCCACCTTAGGATGGTTGGCCAGGTAATCCACCACCTTCAGGGCATTTTCCACATGACGCTCGATGCGCAAAGGCAGGGTTTCGGTGCCTTGCAACAGGATCCAGGCATTGAATGGGGAGATACATGCTCCGGTGTCACGCAGGATGACGGCACGGATACGGGT
>JAKSLP010000045.1 GCA_024401115.1 Bacteroidaceae bacterium
CTTCACGCAGGTTCCACTTGCTTGGGAACTCGCCAACCTGTTCGTCGGTGAGCTTGTCTTCGAACAAGGTAACTGCACCTGGCACGAAGTCGCTCTTTGCCTGAACACCGGCAGCCTCTGCATCAATTACCTCTGCAGGAGCATTGGCAGCAGGTGCCTCCTGAGCCTCCTCCTTGGCTTCTTTGTTATTGTTGCCTTTCTTTCCATCCAGGGCATCATCCACAGCCTCGCGGGTTTTGCTCTCTACCTTATTCTCAACTGCATTCTTAGCAGCGTTCACAGCTGTTTGGCCTAATTTCTTCAGAAATCCTTGTGCACTAACGTCTGGATTGCAGCACATCAGGGCTACAAGGGCCATAATCATTGTTCTTTTCATATATACAGATTTTTAATTGTTTTCATAACCGGTTACAAAGTTGCACATTATTTATATATTATACAATCCCCCAAATGGGGGGGGGAGATTTCTATACAACTACATGAAAGAGCCCAGACCTGAGGACAAATCCTGCAAGCCTGGGCTTATCATTACCCTAAAAAACAAATTTCGTATCTGGTTAATCGTTGTAACGATTGTATGAACGGTTGCTGCGATGTGCCTCGTATTCGTGCAGACCGTCATTATCATCGAAATTATTATAACGGCTGGATGTACGGCGGTCGCTTCTATAGTCGTTGCGATGCTGTGAGGAACGACGATTGTTAAAATTATTCTTATTTTCTTTATTCCTCTTAGCCTGTGCGATGGTCAGTTTGACACCTTCTACTTCCAGCGGGTTCTCCTTATAGTACTCAATGCAAGCCAGCATGGTTTCCTTGTCTTTCATATCCACGAAACCAAAGTTCAGGCCGGTAGGGTTCTTCTTGTTAGGGATAATTTTGATATTTGACACATCGCCAAACAGCTCAGTCCACTGCTGCAAGTTGTCGGTTGTTACATTCTGAGTCAAGCCACCAAAAAATACTGTATACTTAATATTGTTCATAATTTCAAATTTTTAATTTATTGATTTTTAATTGTTAAATGGGTATAGTACGCCCTGCCAGGGTATAGTTTACGCCTGCTGTACTATCAAAATTTATTCAAAATTGAAATGGGATTTGGTCTGCATCTGCCGGCTCCTGAGGAATGGCCTTGATGTGTTTTATGACTCGTCACCGCAACTGAGTGCTTTTCCGATTTAGGCTCAGAAGAAGCGTTTTTTTGGTTCTTGTAGAAATGTATTTAATTTATATCGCCTGCTATTCAGTGCAGGATAACTTGCAATTCTTATCTGATTGCGATGCAAAGGTACGACAATAATTGATACCGCCACCATAAATCTCCAATTATTTTCAAAAAAAGTGAAAAAATTTTCAAATCATGGTTTTTCCTCCTATTATATATTAAAACTGGGGGAATTTTTCAATCCCCCCAGTGCGATTAATTACCCATTCGGGCAGCAGCGTCCTTACCGGCTCCTGATCCTTTGTACTTGCTTTGTGCAGCATTGAAGGTATAATGCAGGGATACGGCCAGACGGTGATTGCCTCGTACGCAAGGTGACAGTCCCCTTGTGTACTTTAAACATATAATCTCTGCTGGAATTATTCTACAAAACGAACCTTCTCGGCATTGCGAGGCTTGGCATCAGGAGTCTCGTCTGGATAACCCAAAGCGATGCAGTACAGCAACTTATATCCTTCCGAGAAACCCAGTTTCTCGAGGAATGGTGCAGCCGAAGGCGAGGTGGTGAGCATGCGTGCCGAACTGCCCAGACAGCATGAACCGATACCCATCGACCATGCCGAGAGGATGATGTTCTCGCCCAGCAGACCGCAATCCACCTGCGACAGGTCGTAACCGTCGGTAGAAGCGATAAACACCGCACATGGTGCATTGTTGAAGATGTTTACAAAACCCTCACGCTTGGCGGTATCTGGCGAATCCTTCACTACCAGTTCTGAAGCCTCCTTCAGCAGGTCGGGATTGTTGATCACGCGCACCTCGTATGATTGCTTTCCCATGCCGTTAGGAGCATTTACACCGTGTTTCAGGATCACATCCAGTGCCTCGCGGCTTACGGTCTTGTCCTGCCACTTGCGAATGCTTCGGCGTGACATCATCAGGTCGTCCACTACCGCAGCCTTGTCCACTGCAGGTGCTTCGGCAACCTGCTCTTGAGTGGCATTACCGCCACATGCAGTCAGCGCCATAGCAGCTACTGCACCTAAGATTACTTTCTTTATCATGTTGTGTTTTATCTAGTTATGGTTCAAATACCCAATTCCACTTCCTTGCCGAAAGGAGCCAGTGACAGGCCCGCCATCTTGAAATGCTGCTTGCCCCATGGAATACCCACGATGGTGACGCACAGCAACAGACCGAACAGGATGTGCATGATCCATGCCCACAAGCCTCCACAGATTAGCCAGATCAGGTTCAGCGGAATGCGGATGCATCCCGGAGGACACTGAGTGTTCTTCACCTTAGAGCCAAATGGCCACAGGCACAGCAGACCGATCTTAAATGTCTGCAGGGCAATGGGAATACCGATAATGGTACAAGCCAGTGCCAGACTACCGGTAAAATAACCGATGGCAGCTTCCAGACCGCCACAAATCCACCAAATCAGGTTACCTAAAAATTTCATATCTTATTCTAAATTATCAATTTCTGTAAATCGGCTGAATGTCTTTCCGTCGCGCGTCACCTGCTCAAAGAACATCTTTTCCGGACGTACCCAGTTGTTCATCTCTCCGTAAAGTGCCTGATATACCACCATTCTCTCTCGGGTTTCCGAATCGAATGCCGTGCCGATAAAGCGGTATTTGCCACCCTTAAAATGCTGGAAATAACGCACCTCAGGACGCTCGTATGTCATCAGCATCTTCTCAATCAGCGGCACATACCAGGTCTTCACCTCATCGGCCGTTGGGGTGTGATTACCCGGGAAAGTGAACACATTATTATAGTGCTCCATGAACAGCGGTTGGAAATGCGCCAACGTGTCCTGCTCGCCAAAGATGCCCCAAATCTTATCCTTCCAGTACGGATTGGTGTAGCGGAACTGTACCTGCTGCACCTCCTCGAACTCCTGAATCAGTGCCTCGTCAATCACAAAGTCCTGCTTCCCGTCCTTTCGTGGAGCCTTATACTGATGTGCTCCGATGCGAGGCTTCAGAAACTCCGTCATCTGCAGGTGCGGATTACCCAGCAAGGCAGGCACACCCACAATCGGCGCCATGATCTGAGCCAGAAACGCCCCGTTGCTGTTGCCCACCAGCAGGTCTGGTTTCTCCCTGTCGCACAACTGATGGATAAACTCCAGCGCCTCACGGGGATGCATCGGCAGGTCGGGAGTCAGCACCCGCACCTTATCCTCCAGTGCCTCTTTCAGTGCTCGGGCCGGAATGCAACTGCCGCTGGCAAAGAAACCATGCAGAAAGATGATTGTCTTCATGCTTAGTATTTTCAGATTATTTCCGCAAAAATACGGAATTATTTATAAACAAACCCCTGTTTCCTTAGAATTTCTTGTACACTTTACGATTCACAGCGCGACCGGAACAGCGCTGCTGCCAGGCTTCCCGAGAAATTATGCCAAACCGAGAAGATGGCACCCGGTACGCTGGCCATGGGGAACAGGGCAAAATGAGCCGTAGCCAGCGATGTGGCCAGTCCAGAATTTTGCATGCCCACCTCGATGCTGATGGCCGTCCGCTGAGCCGGTGCCATGCCTGTCAGTCGTCCCGCACCATAGCCCAAGGCCAGTCCCAGTACATTGTGCAGCACCACAGCTATACCCACCAACAGGCTGCACGACAAGATATTAGCAGCATTATGCGACACCACGATGCCGATAATTGCAGCGATGGAAAGCGTAGAGATGAGCGGCAATACCGAGATAAACCGCTGTGCCAGGGCCGAGAAGAAATGATTCACCACAAATCCCAGCAGGATAGGCAGAATCACCACCTGAACGATACTCATGAACATGGCCATCATATCCACCTCGATGTTCTGTCCCGCCAGCAGATACACCAATGCCGGAGTCAGCACCGGAGCCAGCAGCGTGGACACTCCCGTCATCGCCACACTCAGCGTAATATCACCCTTGGCCAGATAGCAGATCACATTGCTGGCCGTTCCGCCCGGGCAACACCCCACTAAGATCACGCCCAGCGCCAGTTCCTCGGGCAACTGCAGCAACCGGCTGATCAGGAATGCCAGGGCAGGCATCACCACAAACTGCGCCAGTTCACCCACCAGAATCTCCTTCGGATGCAGAATCACCGGTTTGAAATCACCTGGACGGATGGTCAGTCCCATGCCAAACATGATGATTCCCAGGATAGGAGTGACCGCCTTAGTCTCCATCCAGACAAAGGAAACGGGAAAGAACAGGGCCACGGCTGTAACCAGCACCACCAGCAGGGTAATGTGCGATTCCACCCAGGCCGATAACTTCAGGATATATTTCATGCCACTTATTTTTTGCAAAGATAGTTTCCATTTATAACACCTCAATCAGTTCCACTTCAAAGATAAGGGTAGAGCAGGGAGGGATAGGTGGAAAGCCATTGCGACCATAAGCCAAATCGTAAGGGATGACAAAACGGAACTTGGCACCCTCGCGCATATACTGCAAGCCCTCGGTCCATCCGCGGATCACACCGGAGAGCGGAAAGACAATAGGATCACCACCGTAACTGGAGTCGAACACCTTTCCGTCGATGAAGGTACCTTTGTAATGGCAGCGCACCTGATGGAACGGCAGTGGACTCCGTCCGTTCTCGTATCCTTCGTCCAGAATTTCGTACTGTAGACCGGATTCAGTGGTCACCACACCCGGTTTCACAGCATTGGCAGCCAGGAATTCCTCACCCTTTTTCAGGTTTTCCTCCCTGGAATTCCCCTTTTTCTTGGAAAGAGAAATCAGGATATAGATGATAGCTATCAGTACAACGGTCAGAATGATATTGCTTGTCATAGTTTTCAGTATTTGGTTAGTGTTGCAAATATACGTCTTTTTTTGATAACAGACAGCAGTCAACAGTCAACTGACTGTCATTCGGTATCATGTTCTCGTATTTTTACTTTTATTGAGTGCTTTACTTATTTTTTTTTTGGTCTTCTTAGATAACGGAGCCTAGTCATCATAGATAACCGCCATTGGTCTTAAGAGATGCCCCTCAAATAGAGTTTTTGAAAAACTCAATTTGCTACTGCAAAGTTACGGATATCCAAATACTCTTCCAAATTTTCTTGTCAAAATCGTCATTTTTAAAAAAACTATAATGCAGTATTTTTTTAGTGCATCGGTTGCAGGTTGCACGGTTGCACCTAAAATTCCCACAAACGCTAAAACCTAATCAAAATTTTATATATATATTATATATAATATATATATAAGTATAAGTAAGTGTAAATTCTCAAAAACGGGGATTGAGGAGAAATTGAGGTGCAACCGTGCAACCTGCAACCGATTCAGGATTTTTGAGAAAAAACATAAATTCATAAATTTATTGACAAAAAACAAATAGTAAAATCAATCGGAATAAAGATCGTTTCCTTTTGTCAATAAGCATTATTACACAATTAATGCCCCAAGACACATCTGTAAGTTTCTTCCGTCTCCTCCGTTTATTGTTGGTGGAGAACAGGATCAATCAGTTCCCATATGCGCTCTGTGTTAACACGAGTGGGTATGGTAATTGAAGGTAGCTCTGCATTTTCGGATTCAAATGTCTGTCCATACGCTTCCGATTCAGGGTCTGTATTGACATCAACGCGAATATTCCGGCTTTCGAGCAGGATGTCTTTATCCAGGAACAGGGAAGATGCAATTACATCCCAGACATAGGACTGAGGTGCCTTATTCTCTACGAGTTCCTGATGATGGAAACTTCTTGTCAGAAGCCCTTTGACGCTTTCGGTTGCCTCATTCTCCATGGACATATATCTTTCACGGCTTAGAGGAACAGTATTGCAAACGTCCAGGGACACAAGCGTATGCTTATGGAATGGGGCATTGAGACAAGTCTTAGCAGCCCTGGCATCAAAAAGGGTGTTGAATTCAGCATACTGAGTAGTATTACCGGCACAGGATACTGCTCCTCCCATATAGATTATTTCCTTGATGTCGCGTGTGAATAGACTGTCTTTCTCTATCGCCTTGGCAATATTGGTGCATGGGCCGATGGCCAGCAGCGTAATCTGGCCTGGGTATTGGTGTACACACTGTATCAGGAAATCTACTGCAGATCCATCCGTTTTCATAAATTCAGGTTCCTTGCCGTAGAATTCTCTGTAGAATGATAGCCAGTCCGCAACAGGTATCATACTTGCAGCGCCTGCCCATCCGCTTTTTTCTTTCATTAACTTAATTCCCAGTGTATCAAGCGGCATGGATTCTCCCTGGTATACTGGAATATCTGCTCTGTGGATAATTTCAAGTTGGCGTATGGCGTAGGCTACTCCTTCGGCCGACCAGGTGTTGCCTGAAACGGTGGTAATGCCCATCACATCGACGTTCTCTGAAAGTGCTGTCATCATCATCGCAAAACCGTCGTCCAATGCCTCCATCATATCTGTGTCAATGATGACCTTTGGAGTATTTGCATCCTTGCTCCGGCAGGCGGATAATAATAGGATGGAGCTTGTGAGAAAAAGTAATATCTTATGCATGGCTTTATTATGGCTTACTATACCTTTAAATTAGCTTTTTATCTTTGCAAATATACAATATTCTATTTATTCCCAATCATGTATAAATGATATTTCCGTAATAATGGTTATATCTCCCTATGTCGAGGTAATGGATATGATTAATAATATGTGTTACTTTGCACTTGTTTTTTAACAAGTAACGGTTATGAGGCTTATCTTATTCTTTCTGATTATTTTGTCAACGGCTATCTCAGTGACGGCATGCAGTGATGACCCCAATTCTCCGGCTTTTCCTGTGGAACCGGAATCAACAACCTCAACCGAATTGCCTGCAGAAACAATGAATGAAACTATGTATATTACAATTAACGGTAAAACAGTAACCTGCCGTCTGGTGGATAATGCTACCACCCGGGCTTTGCAGGAAAAACTCAAGGAGGGTGACTTTTCTTATAATGCGCATGAATACGGTGGCTTTGAAATGGTGGGTAGCATCGGTTTCTCGCTTCCTGTCAGCAATGCACAAATGACCACAAAACCGGGTGATGTGGTTCTGTATAATGGTTACAATATCTGCATCTTTGCCGGCCAGAACAGTTGGTCGTACACCTATCTGGGCCGGATTGAGGGATTGAGCGATGACGAGATCCGTGCTTTCCTTAATTTGGAGAGCGGTGACGCTACCGTTACTTTCTCTGCTTCTGCAAAAGATTAGATCATTTTATGATAGACTCTCAATTTATTTCTGATTCCTTGGTAAACTTCTTCCATAGGAACACAATTATATTTTTTGACAATATCTTCTGTTGTCATTCCTTGAAAATCAACATTGGATTCATTGATATTGCCTATCCCTTCATTGAGTATTTTCTTGATACTAATAAGGAAATTATTGGGGGAATAATCACGTTAATCATTTAACTGCTCGTCTTTTTCCAATTCCCTATCAAAATCTTCTAATGCAATCTTGATTAGCTCATTTGTAGGTAATTTTATTTCTCTAAGTTCTTTTCCCCTCAGCTTTTCAATAAGTATTATCCTCAGGTCACAAGCCTGGGGATTTTTTAGTTGGTTTTCCTCTCTCTTCTTGTTTAATCCGGATAGAATGGACCGGCTTCCTCTTCGGTGGCTTCCAGAAGGAAAGTTACGGGGCGGAAGCCGTCATTGCAGGTCACAATGGCAATGCCGTCGCGGTTGGTCCAGTCGTCACCATAGAATTTCTTAACTCCTGAGGATAATCCGAAGACATACTGGTTCATGGTGCGCCAGGCACAGTCGCACAGGCCTTTGGGACAGGTGTTGGTGGCATAGAACACGTCACCTGCTTTCAGAATGCCACAAGGTTTCAAATTGGGATTTCCGTATTTCTCCACCAGATCCTTGCGTAGAGAGGTGTCCAGTACAGTGATCTTTACTACTTTCATGATTGTTGGGGATGATATTAATACCAGTCGTGCTTCTCGTTGCGGTTCAGTGAGGCTATCTGTGCCATCTCGCTATCCGTCAGTTCGAAGTCGAATATGTTGAGGTTCTCGGCAATATGAGCCGGATTGCTGGAGCCGGGGATGGCCACTACCTGACGCTGATAATGCCAGCGAAGGATGACCTGCACCAGCGAGCGCCGATGAGCCCGGGCTATACGGGTCAGGACGGGGTCCTTGAACAGCTCTGACTGGAATCCGCGACCACCCAACGGATACCAAGCCTGTACGGTAATGCCTTGTTTCTGAATAAATTCCACAACCTTTGTGTCCTGATAATACGGATGAATCTCGTTCTGCACCAGGACGGGCTTCACGGAAATCTTGGGCAGGAATTCGGTCAGTTCCTTGATGTAGAAACACGAGATGCCCAGGGCATGTATCCGGCCTTCGGCATGGTATTTCTCCATCGCGCGATAGGCCTTGACATCGTTGGTACCCGGATGATGCAGCAGCATGATGTCGATGTAATCAATGTTCAACTTGTCCAGTGCCATCTGAATGGCGGGTTCCGGATTGGCATACTGTTCGCCCGGATACAGCTTGGTGATGACGGTGATGTCCTCACGCTGGCAGATGCCATCGGCAATGGCTTGACGGACCGCACGGCCCACTTCCTGCTCGTTGCCGTACATGTAGGCGGTGTCGATAAGGCGATAGCCTCCCTTCAATGCCGTATAAACTGAGTTAAAGCAGACATCTTTTTTCAGCGAATAGGTGCCGATGCCCAGGGTAGATAGTTGCATTCCGTTGTTAAGCATAACTTTTCTTTTCAAATTTTCTGTTGCAAAGATACCTCTCTTTATCTTACGGCATATTACCTGTATTCTTCGGTTTATTACCGATTTTTCGGAATTTGCTTCCGCTGTTATCCGTTCAGGTTGATGGTTGCTTTAGCTAAGTGTTCTGTATGGTGCGATTCATGGAAATATGTTCCCAATATCCGGAATGTCGCAGAAAATCCTTATATTTGCACAAACAATAAAAACAATATGACCATGAAAAAGATTGTAATCATCGACGGTGGCGCCAGAAAGACCTACAACCTGGCCGCATTGTTGGAATCATTTAAGGAAGGTGTGAAGTGTGTCATTCCCAGTGCTGAGATTGAGCATGTGCACCTGTTCGACCTGAACTATCACGGTTGCGTGTCGTGCATGTCGTGCAAGTTGGCCGGTGGAAAGAATATCGGTCAGTGTGCCCAGAAGGATGATCTGTCGCCTGTCCTGGAATCGCTGAAGACGGCCGATGGCATAGCATTTGCATCACCAGCCTATTTCTGTAATGTCACCGGCCAGTTGCGCAGTGCCATGGAGCGCATGCTGTTCCCCTGGCTGTCGTACAAGACATTCCAGGTTTCCACACCCAACCGTGTGCCTACCGCTACTTTCTATACCATGAATGCCACTCCGGAACATTCCGAGCAGTTTGGTCAGGATGCCGCTTTCGACCAGTTCGAGAAACTGGTCTTTACCGGATGGACACAGCCCGAGCGCGTATGTGCCTATAACACCTGTCAGGTGAAAGACTACAGCCGTTATGACTTCATGGAGGGTTTGGGCGAGGCCAAGGCCAAATGGAGAGACGAGAATTTTGAGGCCGACCGCAAGAGGGCTTTCGATGCGGGAATCCACATGGCGGAAAAGATTTTACTTTAACATGATATAGAAAGACAGGGTATTTGCCCTGTCTTTTTTATTGACTTCGTCATTTTTTTTGTATCTTTGCAGCCGCTTTTCAGTAAGAGAGTGCGATAAAACGGATATTTGGATTGGATAATGAAGAACTGGCGCGGTCAATTGGCCTTATTCGGTAAGGCTCAGATAACATCGATGGAGGCAACGGTGGTGGATTTTTCACTGACCTATGTGTTGCTGATGCTTTCGGTGAACTATATGGTGGCTGCTACAGTGGGCGCCGTGATGGGCGGTGCAGTGAACTGTATCCTGAATTACCTGTGGACTTTCAGTGCCAAGGGTTTGTCTTACCGCAAGGTGGCCTTCCGCTATACCCTGGTATGGATAGGCGGTGTGCTGCTGAGAATCTGGGGCGTTTATGTGGCTACCAATTTGGTAGAGGATTACGCCTTATTGGCCAGTTGGCCGCAGGAATGGCGGGTGATGCTGGCCAAATGGGTGAGCGCCGTGATTATTGCCCTCTTCTGGAATTACCTGATGCAGCGCTACTATGTGTTCAGAGGCAGCGCAAAGTTGGCCGAGGAACGTCAGTAACTTCCTATTTCCCCAATTCCACTTTTCTTCTTTCCCTTCAGTATCAGTACCAACCCATCAGCTTGCGCAGGAATGGTGTGAGTTCGCCAGCCATCTGCTCGTGCTGCCAGTAGCTGGGATGCCATGAGGCTCCGTAACCCAAATCGCCGTTCTGAGGCTGGAAGTCGAACCGGTAGACTTGAGTGTCACCGTTTCTGTTGGCTTCTGCCACTACATCATCCAGGGTCTTTTTTACCAAAGTCAGGGCCTCGCCGTTCATCATGCAACCGTAGAGGAACACGATTTTGGCATTGGCATTGGCCTTGCGCACCTGTGCCAGCAGGTCTACATAGCCTTTTCTCAGCAACTTAGGGTCTGCTCCCTTGGTGCTGGTATCGTTGGTGCCCAAGTTGATGCATACCACTTGTGGCTGATAACGGCTGAAATCCCACTGCTCGGTAGTGTCATATAATAAGGTGTGGGTGTACTCGGTGTTCATATTCACCTTGTCACCGGTACGGGGACCGTCATAATTGCGGTAAACACCGATGCCGCTACGGCAGACAGCCACTTCATCGGCCTCCAGATTACGGGCTGTGCGGGCTGCATACGTATAGTAGTGGTTGCACGTCTCGTCCAAGAATGGTGCATCGTGATCGGTACTTTCCACTCCGTAACCGCAGGTGATGGAATTACCGATGAACTCTATCTTACGGTCAGAAAGGGCAGGAGGCGGCAACAGCTCATGACCTTTATCCAGCAGGAATCCGCGGAATTCGGCACGGCGGTCGTATCCCTCAGTAACATACATCAGCCTAACCTGATGAGTGCCTTCCGGTAGGGCAGTGGCCAGAGTGACAATGCTGTCGCGCTGGCTGTTGAACGCCACTTTAAATGCCTCGCCCTTATCAATCTGTGCCATGAAATATCCGCTGTTGGGCTTGGCTATCATCTTCAGACTCGTGCCCGTGAAGTTGGCGCGGATCTGCACACTGGGGAAGGTGAACATGGGACTTTCTGGGTTCTTGTGCGACACGCGTCCCAGGTATTGGATATGGGAATCTGCTGCAGAAATGCGGGTGCCTGCGGGTACTAAAAGTGCGCTGGGTGTGCTGGGTTCCACCAACTGTGCCTGGGCAGTGAGACTGCCAAGGGCTATGATTGCTGATAAGAGTAATGCTTTCATGTATGGTATTTTATAGGTTTATTCATATGAAGTTATATGGGGTTATCTCTACAACCACAAGAAGTGCATCCAAGTAGGGACTTGCACTTCCCAATCGGCTTCGCAGTGGCGTCCTCCCTGTTGGTGATAGAGCCAAGTGCTGGCGCCCTTTTCCATGGCCATGCCTTCCAGAAGCAGGATTCGCTTGGTCATCACGGCATCGCTCCGTTTCCACTCGTCGGTTCCCCACGACAGGAAGATACGGGTGTCGGGATGCAACTGGGCTTTTCGCATTTCCCTTTTGAACTGAGGCATGGAAAAGCCTACTGCGGGTGATACACAGGCTGCTTTGGAGAAGATTTCATTATAGCGCAGAATGGCATAGAGCGACATGCTTCCACCCATGGAACTGCCTCCGATGGCTGTGGCTTCGCGATGACTCCAGGTGCGGAAATGACTGTCGATGTAGGGCTTCACCTCATTGACTATCCACTGCATGGTTTCCTCGCCAATGCCGTCGATGGTACCGAAACGACCGCTACGGAAGTTGTATGGAGAATACTCACGCAACCGCTCATTGCCGGTATGCGAGCATTCCATACCCACCACAATCACTTTCTTCGGCCATCCGTCCAGAAAGCGACGGATTCCCCACGACTTGCCGTAAGTGGCATCCTCGTCATTGAACAAATTGTGTCCGTCGAACATGTAAATCACCGGATAACGCTCATCACTGCTCTCGTATCCGTCGGGTAAATATAGGTGTATGGTGCGGTTCTCGTCCGCTACCGGATAGTAAAAATCAAATTTGTGTAACATGGAATTCTTATTTCCTTTTTCTTCTAGAATGTACAAAAATAGAGAAAAAAAGCGAAATCGGCAATGATTTGCAAATAATTGTTTATATTTGCATAATTGAGTAAAAACCGCTAATTACTATGAAAGAAAAACTGAAACGATTATATCATTCCATCTCGTTCCGACTTACCATGGCCATTCTGCTAGTGTTCCTGATTGCCGGTTACTACAGTGGCCGTGCGATGGTCTTTTCTCTGAATATGTTTTCCAATGCTGAGGATTGTATAAAGACTTCGGAAGGAGTATCGGAGGTTATCAATGCCAAGGTGCTGCATATCGAGGACCTGTTGCGCTTCGGAGTACTGGCGGACATTAATGGTTTGAGTACGGATAACGTGCTGAAAGCCAGTCAGCCGCTGAAAGAAACAGGATTTGCAGATTCCATCTATTTTGCCTATCGCGGAAAGATGCGCGAGGAACTGTCAGCGAGCTTAAAGAAACAGCAGGATGCGGAGAAGGCTTGCTGGACAGAACCGTACAGGCGTGGGGATAAGGTAGTGGTGACAGTGGCCCTGCGCGTGGGGGATTACAACCGATTGCTGTGTGCCGATATCCAGACGCAATGGATTGATTCCCTGATGAATAACAGTAAGCCGTCCGATAACGCGAAGATGTATCTGGTTTCGCCAGAGGGCCGTTTTATCTGTCATCCGGATCGGTCGATGGTGGGAGAGGTATCGCCCGAGGAAATGCGTTCGCTGAATGAGGATTGGGATTGGGACGAAGCCTCCGGTGAAGCGGTTCAGGTTTCTCAGGAGCTAGAACATGATGCTGTATTCCGCAATAAGAACGGTGCGGTCAGCGCGACTGCCACTTCGTTTGGGCATGAGGTGCCTGCCAACGACTGGTATGTGCGCTGTAATGTGCCTTTTGGCAGCGATAGCGGTGAATTCGGTTTGGCTATCCTGGTGATAGTGATGTCACTGTTCTCCTTGACTTTCATTGTGATTCTGCTGATTGTGGTGTTTATGACCCGTCGCTCGCTGTACCCGCTGGCAAAGATTGCGGATGCCACACTGGAGATAGCCAAGGGCAACTTCCAGGCTCCTCTTCCTAAGGTGAAGCCGAACAATGAGATCCGTATGTTGCGCAACAATTTCGAGCAGATGCAGCATGAGTTGGCCGATTATATGGAGAACCTGAAGAATACCACGGAGCAGAAGGTGAGCATGGAGCGCGACTTGCAGATTGCTCACGATATCCAGCAGGGTCTTTTGCCTCAGACTTTCCCTGCTTTCCCGGAACGTAACGATTTGGATATCTACGGAATACAGATTCCTGCCCGTACGGTGGGAGGCGACTTGTTCGACTTCTTCATGCGGGACAACAAGCTGTTCTTCTGCATTGGTGATGTGAGCGGAAAGGGTGTGCCTGCGGCCTTGTTCATGGCCATCGCGTGCCGTCTGTTCCGTCATGCGGGACGTAAAACCACGGATCCGGTGGAGATTGTATCGGCCATTAACGATGAACTGTCGCACGGTAACGAGCGCAATATGTTCTGCACGCTGCTGGCGGGTGTGCTGGATATGGAAAGCGGTGAACTGCAGTTGTGCAATGCCGGTCATAATGCACCGGTTTTCATCCGTAAGGGTCAGTGCAAGTATCTGGAACTTAAGGTGAATATCCCTGCGGGTGTGTTCGAAAACTTTGTATACCAGGGAGAGAGCATGATACTGGAACCGGGCGATTCGCTGTTCCTGTATACTGACGGTGTAACGGAAGCTGAGAACACCGCCAAGGAACTGTATGGCGATGATGCCACGCTGGCCACTGTTACCAGTCATTCCGATGAGGATATGCAGTCGCTGGCTGAAACCGTGCTGACTAGCGTGCATGCGTTTGCCAACGGTGCAGAGCAGAGCGATGACCTGACCATGCTGTGCCTGAAGTACCGGCCTTGAGGGTAGGGAAATATCCATGCCAGTCGCAGTCCTACGGAATCCGGCAGATTCATCCCACGATATACTTTCCGAACGGCAGTTTACCAATTGTCCAGGAAATGGCGAAACTGCAAATATAGGTGGAAACGGCTGTAGCTGGAATGGTAAGCCATTCAGGCATCAGCGGGTTGTAAAAACCGAACCAATGTGGCAGTATCAGCATGTGCATCAGATACATGCCGTAACTGGCCGTCGATACAGGTAGGATAAGTTTGTTGTACAACCGGCTGTCAGCACCTCCCTTGATGGTGGTGAACAGCATAAACAGGGCAAAACTCATTCCAATGGCAATGGGAGTCAGGTTCTGCCAATCCTGTTCCAGTACCGCAGGTGCCGTGGCACGGGTACTGTAATAGTCGGCACTTACGAAGCATACGGCATAGAGAACAGCCAACAGCGGAAGGCAAAGGCTCAGAATCTGTTTCCTGCTCCACTTGATATGCACCCGTATGAAATGTGCCAGTAGCAGATAACCTGCGAATCCCGATACATAATAGAATGTAGCGTTAGGATTCCACCAGCACTCGCCAAAGATGTCTCCGCCTAATAGGTCGCGTAATCTATAGAAAGTACAGGTGAACAGCCAGATACACAGATAGATAAGTTCCTCCTTACGACTCAATTTGTCCAGCCATGGCGAGATTACAGGCATGATGAGATACAAGCCCAGAAGCATGTATACAAACCATAGGTGTGATCCGGAAACCGGGAAATTGATGTAGCAATGCAGCAATTCCTGCCCGGCTTCAGCCCATGTCTGCGCCCCCCATAATGTTGGTAATACGGCATAGACAGGCAGGAAGACGAGCAGCGGAATCAGTACTCGTGTGAATCTTTTCCTGAAAAACGTTATCGTATCCGTCTTTACCGGAACCAGCAGAAATGCCGATGCCATCAGGAATAACGGCACTGCCGTAGGGCGTACGAACGACTGGTAGAAGAAAATGGCATACTTGGCACTCTCGGATGGGAAGGAGAATGTATAATCGTCCGAGTATATACACTCACAGGCATGGACGGTCATTACCATGACACATGCAATGACGCGCAACCAGTCAAGAAATACAATCCGTTGTTTCATGGTTAGATGCGTGGAAGTATGAATACGTTTTTTTCCTCATGTTCACCACAGTCGTGATGGCTGCATGATTCGGCCGAATCTGTGATTGTACCATTCAGGTAAGCCTTTAACACCTCCTCAATGTTACCGTGGCATCCGCGCACCACACTGATGCCGTGCATGGTCAGTTTGTTAAAGGCGCCCATGCCCATATTTCCCGCCAGCATCAGGGTGATGCCCATTTCCTGCATGACTGATGCAATATTGGACTTACATCCGCATCCCTGAGGCGAATCCAGTCGCTCGCTGCTGACAATGTTCTTGTCCTCATCTATGGTAAAAACGGTATAATGGTCGCAATGGCCAAAGTGGTTATCCACCTGATTCTCTAGTGTAGGTATGGCTATCTTCTTCATAATGAATTGTATTAATTTTTAAAAGGTTCCAGACTTATGGTTTGCAAATCGTCCTCTGCTTCCTGTTCCTGCAGTTCCATGAGCTCATTATGCTCAAGACGGTAATACTTTGTAAAACTGTCCGATGCAGAGCTCGATCCTTCTCTGATGATTGTCCCGGAACCGTTGAATTTGATCCTGTCTCTTTCACCACCGCAGAAAACATGGTTGACTTTTCCTTCCTCGGCATCGTATGTGAAGAGGTCATAGAATGCATCCATGGAATCACCCAGGAGCAGTTCCAGGATTCCGTCTCCGTTAAGGTCAGTTTTCGCACAACCCATGGAAGGATTCCGGTATTGATAGATAGGGCTCACGCCAAGGTCCTCTGGTGATTTTGTCTGCCATTCATCTTCAAATCCTTCTTTGATGGATGCGATAATCTCATCATAGGCAGATAACGGCTCGATGCTTGATACTTTGGGCTCATCCTGATTGGGCAGAGGCTTGAAAATGACCACCTTAACCGCATTGCCAGATTCATCGGTGCAGATAAACTGGTAGTTGGTACCGGCTACAACCTGAGTAGCCACGCTCTGTGGTATCAGTTTTGCCTGATGAGTGTAGGCCGATTCAAAGAGTTGCATTTCCTCATCGGTGATGCTTCTGAAATCGGCATAAGCCCCTACCAAATAGGGATTATCTTTCTCATCTGTAGTGGCAGTACCTTTGTTCGTACTGCATGAGGAAAAGCCGGCAAAAGTCATGCACAGTATTGCAAATAAACACTTCTTCATCGTCATGTATAGTAATCTTTTTAATGTAGTGCAAAGATAACACTATTATCCGATAAGGATATAATAATTATTCCGTTATTCTTTGTATCTTTGCCCCTACGAATAGAAGAAACCAAACTTTATAACGTAAAAACAAATGAAAAGTATCAAAATGTTCTTGGCTGCAGCAGCCTTGTGTGCAGCAATGCCTGTGGATGCACAGACACTGAAGATGAAGAACCAGGTGGTGCGCGTGACTGCCTATGAGGCATCAACAGCCGTTAATCTGGTAGTAGTAAAGCCAGAAGAGAAGGTAGAAACCCTGGATCCAAAGTTGTTTACCGTGGAGACGAATGGTGTGGAGCGTGTTGTTAAGGCCATCTATACTTGCGATGACCGTGGCGAATGGTGTGACAATGGCGACTATCTGGCATTCGGTTTGGAGAATGTAGCCGACCGTAAGGCACAGCCACTGGTTGCTATGGGACGTGGTACCTGGAGCACAGCTTATCCTGTAAAGGTTTCATTGGCAAAGGGTAAGACCATCAAGGCTGGCGGTCAGAAATATACCGCAGTGGATTGCGAGACCCCTCATGCGCTGCGCAACTTCCTTTCCGAGTCGGATTTCTTCCGTCGCGGTACCTATACCGGTATTGCAACCGGTAAGACTGGCAACCAGACACTGACATACGGTGCATACGAGCCTCAGGCGCTGAAGCTGGACGGCAAGAAGAACCCAATGATCATCTGGCTGCACGGTGGTGGCGAGGGTGGTACCGATGTTTCTATCGCATTGATGGGTAACGAGGTGGTATCCCTGATCCGTGAGGATATCCAGTCGCACTTCACTACCGAGGGTGGTGAGAAGGGTGCATATGTACTGGCCGTTCAGTGTCCTACCATGTGGATGGATACCTCGAAGGGTATGGGTACAGGTCAGTATCCTTCATTGTACAGCGATGTACTGATGGCAACTATCCAGCACTATTTGGCTGAGAACCCAGACGTAGATCCTAACCGTCTCTACCTGGGCGGTTGCTCGAACGGCGGTTACATGACCATGAACATGCTGATCCGCAATCCTAAGTTCTTTGCAGCTGCATATCCTACCTGTGAGGCTTATCTGGATGCCAACATCTCTGATAATGAGATCAAGGCACTGACCGAGGAGAACATCTGGATTGTTCAGTCGTACGATGATACCACCGTTGATCCTAAGTCCAACTGTATTCCTACTTTCAACCGTCTGATCAAGGCTGGTGCCAAGAACGTGTGGATGTCTATGTTCGAGAGTGTTGAGGGTATCGACAACCCTGGCACTAAACTGTATGGTCACTTCTCATGGTGCTACCTGTTTAACGATGCTGTTACCGCATCTCAGGAGCCAGGTAGTGAACTGAAGCCAAGCAACAACGGTGGTGGTTCTGTAGCTCCTCAGGGTCACAAGAACATCTACGAGTGGATGAATGCACAGGTACTGAAGGACCCTGTAGCAGATTTCCCAAATCCATTTGCTAGAACTGTAAACGCCAACCAGCGCGTGGACGAGAACGGCAAGCAGCGTTATTAATAAGTACTGTAAATCAATAAGAAAAGCACTCTCAGCAATGGGAGTGCTTTTTTATGTGTTTATGACATTCAATTTTTATTCTTTAGCGTAATGACCGTTATCTCGGAAGGGCAACCGATGCGGAAGGGTGCGGTGCAACCGGTTCCTGCATTCACATAAAGCATTCTTCCGTCTTGGTCATAGCGACCGTCACATTCGTTGAATGAGAGTTTGGCAAACGACCATCCGAAGAGTCTTACCTGTGCAGCATGAGTGTGACCGGAGAGGGTAATCTGGGCATGTGACTTGGGAAGCACCTCTGCCTGCCAGTGGCTTGGATCGTGTGTCATCAGTAAGGTAAAGATACCGTCAAGCCCTGCCATCGCCTTACTGAGGTCGCCCTTCTGGATGGTTTGGAATCCCTGTCCGCCATTGATGTTATCCACACCTGCAACGACAATAGAGTCATTTCCTTTACTGATCTGGTATGACTCATTCCGGAGCACCCGCCATCCCAGAACCTCACGCTCGTACTGTGTCAGACGGTCAGCAGCAGCACATCTTTCCTGATCATTACTATACTCCCGGTCATAGATAAAGAAGTCGTGATTGCCCAATACACTCAGCACGCCTTCCTTGGCTTTCAGGCTCTTTAATGCCTTTTCATGAAGTTTGATGCCCTCCATGCTGCCCGTTGTCATGTCACCGGTGAAGAGAATGATATCGGCATTCTGGGCATTGACCTTGTCAATGAACTTCTGCAAGTCGGCCGTATCCTCGAACGAATCCACATGCAAGTCACTGATATGTATTACCTTATAGCCATCAAAAGCCTTAGGCACGTCATGACTGACATACTCCACCTGATTGACCTCGATGCTGAATCTGCCCAGGAAATGGCCATAGACCAGGCATCCCCAGATGAGCAGCAGGATACTTAATGCTGTCCATCCGAACGGAGCGTACGGCACACGATAAGTGAACAACTTGCCGATGAGCCATGACAGCAGCCACAGCACATTAGGCACTAACCAGGCAAAGGTGCCAAACAGTACACCTGTCCATATTACTGATCTCCACCACATAAGGTCTGTTATTGTTATGCCACAAAGATACAGCTTTTTCCTGGATTTATTGCATTCCCTTGTTCACATTGATGCATTGTCATCCTGAGGAGCGTAGCGACGTGAGGATCTTTCTAGACCGAAAGGCCTACTCGCCAGGAAAGATGTTTGCCTACCTCGCTTCGCTCCCACAGCGACCATTGGTTCCTTCGCTCAATATGAAAGGAATGGCAAAGCCGATTATATCACTTTTATATTCTCTTGATTAGTTTTGCAGGATTACCAGCCACTATTGTATTGGGCTCAACATCCTTGGTCACCACAGAACCGGCACCTACCACGGCATTTTCACCGATGGTTACGCCAGGAAGAATGGTGGCACCTGCTCCAATCCATGCTCTCTTGCCGATGTGAACAGGCTTGCAGGTAATTATCCAGCGGTTCTCCAGGTCATGGTTGTTTGAGATGAGCTGGCAGTTGGCTGCAATCATCACGTTGTCCTCGATGGTTATGCCACCTGCCGACATCATGAGGCAACCGGATTGAATGACACATCCCTTGCCAATGTGCACGTTGTTGAAACGCACGCCACTTAATGGTGCGATAACGCGACTGCCTTCGCCCATAGTAGGGAAGAGCTGGTGCATGAGGGCATCGTACTCCTCAGTGAAAGGCATCGTGTGATTCAGTTTGAACAATGTTTGTGCCTGTTCCTTTGCCAAGGTTATATCCTCCAGTGTAGGATGAGCGCAATCGATTCTGATTTCTTCCATAATGATTATTTGCTAATTTTTGTGCAAAAATACGCTGATTAATAGTGTAAATTACCATAAATTTCATGGAGATATTTTCACTTTTCAAGGATTTTACTATCTTCGCACTTGAATAGCCTATATCTGCACTTTATGGAAGACGTAATCATCACCGAAGACATTTATAAATGGGACGAACTCAGACGCGAGAACTACTTGCCGCATATTATCTGCCTGAGTGGCAGCGTAAGTTTCGTGCTTGACAGCAAATCCTATTGTGCCCGCCAGGGAGATTGCATCATTCCCTCGAGCAACAACTCTGCGTGTCAGATCAAGCCATCGGACGATTTCCGCTGTCGCGCCATGTTTCTGAGCAATGAATTTTTGCGTCATAATACCCCCGATTCGCCTTATCGGATAGTAGGTCATTTGGGTATGATTCAAAATCCAATTCTGCCGTTGCTCCCTTCCGAGATGGAGGCCGTATTGCGCAATGTCAGTTTGATAGAAGAGCGGAGCCAGATGACTTATCATACCTTTTACAAAGAGAACCTGCGTCGTGCCTTTGAGATGTTTGTCTTCGATATGTACGACATTCATGCCCGTCAGGGTGACTTGCGTCCCACTGATACTCATCAGGCACAGATCATCACCCGCCGTTTCATCTCCATGCTGCAGGAAGGGGAGTGCTGCACGCACCGTTCTCCTGCTTATTATGCTGATAAGCTATGCATCACACCTTCCTATCTCACAGAGAGCTGTAAGGCTGTCACGCATCATAATGCAACCCATTGGATTGATTATTTCACTGCCGACGAGATAAAACGGAAACTGGCAGACAAGTCGCTTTCGCTCAGCGATATTGCCTACCAGTTTGGTTTCTCGTCGTTAAGTTATTTCAGCCGTTACTGCAAACGTGTGCTGGGGAAAATGCCGTCTCAGATGAGATAGTGGCGTAACTCCCTTTCGTACTGCTTGGCATCCGAAAAGACAATGCCCTCCATGCCCAGGCGTCTGCCTCCTTCTATGTTCTCTGCTCTGTCGTCCGTGAAGATACACTCTTCGGGTTTGAGGTTGAACCTGTTGAAGAGCAGCTGGTAGATTTCCGGATTTGGCTTTATGACCTTCTCCTCGGAAGAGATCACCTGTCCGTCGATCAGTTTGAAGATAGGGAACTGAGCCATGGTCAGATGCACCTTACTGCACCAGTTTGTCAAGCCATAGAGCTTATAACCTTCTGCTTTCAGCTTGGTGAGGAGTTCATACATACCCTCTATTTCATTGGTCACCACCTCGGTATAGTGCTCACTGAAGTACCTTATCTCAGGTTCATACTCTTTGTTCTTTTCAATCCACTCTTCCATGATCACCTCGAAAGGGCGTTCCTCAAGGTCGAGCAACTGCTGCAACTCCACATTATAAATAATAGGAGTGAAAGCCAGACAACGCTCCGTGTCGGGTATATATCTGCGGAAGAATGCTTCGAAGTCGTAATCCACCAGCACCTTACCGAAGTCGAATATAAGATTCTTTATCATTACTTTAAATTTCTGTTCTTTTTGTTGTACTTAGCCCGATGCTCGATCACAAGGTCAAAATGCTCGGTGGCTGTCGCCTAATCGGGTAATCATTAATGGTAATTCGTATTCATGTTGCTACATCTGGATGAATGGTAACTTTCTTTCGTACTTTTTAGAGAACTCTCCAGGTGTTTTTCCTTCAATGCGCTTAAACCATCGGCAGAAGGCGGTAACGGTGGGGAAGTTCATGTCCTCGGCAATCGATGAGAGCGAGGCGTTATGGGTGGTGAGCAGAATCTTGGCCTGAAGCATGGCGGCGTGTTCTACCCACGCCATGACACTCTGTCCGCTGATGCGCTGGATGACCGACATCAGATAGTGCGAGGAGACACAAAGACGATTGGCATAGAAATCGACCTTTCGCTCGGTGCGGGCATTCCGGCTTACCAACATCTTAAATCTGTGAAAGATCTCTTCTCCACGTGAGTTCCCTGCCCGTGATGACTGTTGAGGAATAATGACGTAATGAATGGCGCAGACATTATCCACAATGGCACGTTGCAGGTGCTCAATAACATCCTTGCGATCAGGGTGATTCAGGCTTAATGTACACAAGGTTTCATAGATGAGCATAGTATCTTGATGCACATCGTCTTCAGGGCGCAGAATGAGGGGTTCATCGACATGGATTGTGGGTAGCAGGATGGTGCCGTTCAACGCATAATCATCTGATGCAGAACGAATGTTGACAATGGTGTCGTGAGGCAAAAGCAGAATCATTCCTTTCTGAACATGATACTCCGTAAGGTTAATCTCAACGATGGCTTCCCCTGCGCTTACTATGCCTACACGTGCTTCCTTGAGTAGGAGTAGCATTCCACTCGTGATGTAAGGATTACCCACAAAGCGTAACCCTTTGGCTACGGCATAGTCAGACGCCATCTGGAATGAGTCAAGACTTTGACGCATTGTTTCCGGTTGAATGTCCTGAAGTGAAAAGGTAGTCAGCTTTTTTGTCATGCCTATGTGCGGATTGTACTTATTCATGTACAAAGATACAGTTTTTTTGCTGAGAATAGATACAAAAAGTACAGAAAGTCATGATTTGCACATTATATAGCATTATCGGTTTCGTGTTTTTGCATGATTAACAATATCTTTGTAATCGAATAAAGCTAAATGCACCTATATGAAAAAGTTATTATCCGCTTTACTGCTTGCTTTTCCGGTGGCTGTCATGGCACAATCAGCAAGCATTGAGCAATGCCAGCAATGGGCACAGGAGAATTATCCGCTGACCCAACGATATGACATTATCCGTCAGACGGAGGGATTCACCCTGAATAACATTGCCAAGGGATGGCTGCCGCAGATTGGGGTTTCGGCTCAGGGCAGTTATCAGAGTGCAGTTCCCGAATATCCCGGAGTATTGTCGAATATGCTCAGCCAGATGGGTACTGAGATGAAAGGAATCAGTCCACTGCAGTACAAGGCCGCCATCGATGTGCAGCAAACTATCTATGACGGAGGTGCGATGGATGCCCAGCGCGGTGTGGCAAAGGCCAGCAGCATAGTGCAGGAGGCCGGCGCAGACGTGCAGATGTATGCTTTACGTGAGCGTGTGAACGACCTCTGTTTTGCCATTCTCCTTCTGGATCAGCGCCTGAAGTTGAACGAAGAACTCCAACGTACCATCAGTGCCAACCATCAGCGGCTGGCTGCTATGCTCGAAGGGGGTGTGGCGATGCAAGCCGATGTGGATGCCATGAGTGCCGAGCTTGCCACTGCCCGTCAGCAACATACTGACATTGAGGCACAGCGCAAAGCCTTCGCCAAGGTTCTTTCGCTGTTTATTGGAAAGGATATCACTGAGATTACGGTATCTCCTGCTTCTTTGAATCAACCTGCAGAAGTTTCCCGTCCGGAACTCCGTCTCTTTGATTCGCAGTTGTCGCTTACTGATGCCAAGGATCGGGCACTGCGTGCGTCAGTTCTCCCACGCATAGGAGCTTTTGCCCAAGGTTACTATGGCTACTTAGGCATGAATATGTTCCGCGACATGATGCAACGCACACCAACCCTCAACGGTATTATAGGCATCAAGGCATCGTGGAACCTCTCAGCTCTCTATACTCATAAGAACGACCGTGCAAAACTGGATTTGGAACGACAGGCCATTCACAATGACCGGGATGTGTTCCTCTTCAATCAGCAGTTGCAATCCAGTCAAGAGGACAGCAACATCCGTCGTTACCGCCAACTTATAAGTGAAGACGATAACATCTGTCAGTTGCGTCATAATGTTCGCGAAGCGGCAGAGGCAAAACTTGAGGCGGGCATCATAGATGTAAACGCTCTTATCCTCGAAATCAGTCGTGAGAACCAAGCCAACATCAACAAGGCTATACACGAGACAGAACTCATGCAACATCAGTATAAACTTCAAAACATCAAAGGATATGAAACCAAGTAACATACTTTCCTTATCAATTATCAATTTATCAGTTATAATTTGCATGTCTTCATGCAAAGGCAATGAAGGCAAGTACGATTCCATGGGTGTGTTTGAAGCCACCGAGGTAGTGGTTTCGGCAAAGGCTCAGGGCGAGCTTATCAGCTTTGACGCGATTGAAGGCGACGAGGTGAAGACCGATGTCGTACTGGGTATTATCGATGCCACCAAACTGAATCTTCAGCAGCAGTCGTTGGAGGATAACCGTGATGCACAGACGGCACGTATCCTTAACCTGCAGGAGCAGACAGCCAGCATTCAGCAGCAGATCAGTAACCTGCAGCAGGAACATGAGCGTTTCAGCGGTTTGCTGGCCAAAGGTGCAGCCACACAGAAACAGGTGGACGATCTGGCCAATCAGATCAAGGTGCTAAAGGCACAGTTGTCTGCTACCCAGTCGCAGTTGCGTTCTGCCAATGAGAGCATTCAGCATCAGGCAGATGCTGCCAGTCAGCAGATTAAGATAGTGGACAGTCAGATGGACGATGCCGTAATCAAGTCACCTATCGACGGTACCATCCTGAAAAAGTATGCCGAACGAGGTGAGTATGCCGTTCCGGGTAAGGCTCTCTTCAAGGTGGCTGATCTTCAAGAAATGATACTTCGTGCCTACATCACAGCCGACCAGTTTGACCAGTTACAACTCAGACAGCAAGTGAAGGTGATGGTAGATAATGGCAACGAGGCACAGCGTGAATATCTGGGTAAGGTGACCTGGATTGCGCAGAAAGCAGAGTTCACCCCCAAGACCATACAGACAAAGGATGAACGCGCCAACTTGGTGTATGCCATTAAGATAAGCGTTAAGAACGATGGAATGATTAAGATAGGACAATATGGCGAGGTCACCTTTGGCAAAGTAAAAAGTGAGGAGTGAAAAGTGA
>JAKSLP010000046.1 GCA_024401115.1 Bacteroidaceae bacterium
TGGTACTGCGATGCAATGTGGGAGAGTAGGTAGGCGCCGTTTTCCAGAAGACTTCAGAGTAGAAATACTTTGGAGTCTTTTTTTGCTTTATTCCAATAGTCTGTCATCCTGAGTGAAACGAAGGATCTTTCTAAGAGGATTTGCTATCCAGTTAAGAAAGATTCTTCGCTTCGCTCAGAATGACATTATTTACTCTTTGGGCTTCGCTCCGAATGACATCATTTCTTTTTGGGCTTCGTTCAGAATGACAAGAGGTGTGAACTTTTTATGGTAAGATGTTAATCTTAAGGTTCTGGTTAGGAATTCTGGCGTGAAGCCATTCTGTAATCTTTGTGGTTTCTTCTTTTGGAAGCGGCTTTTCGCTTTCCAATATAATAAGTATTGTAGCAGTATCTTTACTGATACTGTCATTGGAATAGGTGCTGATTCCTTTACCCATGCTTACCTGCTGAACCTGAGGGAATAAAGCCTTCATTTCTACCTTTATCTTCTTGGCATATTCCTCTATCTCATGGTAAGCTGATAATTGCTCTTCCAATTTCAGGGTTTGATTTATCTGAACCAGTTTCTGCTGATTCTCTTTAGATAATTCACCAGCCAACATGCTTTTGACTTCCTCTTCGCTAATACTTCCAGCACTCTGGACCACCTTCATATTCACATTGTTCAGTGAGTAATAAGGCAATCGGCCTTCGGCATCTTTGATTTTTAAGGAATCTACTTCCTGTCCGATGAGCATTACACTGAATGAACGGCTTTTATAATCCAGATTCTTTCCCACAATCTGGGTATGATCAAAATTCAGCTCCTCCTGAATGAAATATTCAACCCGTTGCTCAAAAACACTTTGACGTACCATCCCGAAGGTAAGCCAAATGGCAGGGATGATGGTTATCAGTGTGATGGCTGTAATGATGTGCCTTACTCTAGCCTCACGAGCCTTATCGACAAAGCTCTTTTTCTTGAACTTGATGATGAATGTGGCACCAATGAATGTGGCTAAGGCAATGAATATGGTGTTTATTATATATAGGTATAGAGCACCTAATGCATATGCTAAATTTCCTATGGCCAATCCAAAGCCTACAGTACACAATGGCGGCATTAGAGCTGTGGCAATGGCTACACCAGGAATGACATTTCCTGATCGCTGACTTTTACTACTGAGTGCAATAATGCCCGCCAAACCGCCACATAGGGCTATCAATACATCATAGAATGATGGTGAGGTGCGTGCCAATAACTCGCTCTGAGCCAATGCGATAGGAGTGAGCAAGAAGTAAAGTGTAGCTGTGGCCACACTGAATCCGGTGGCAATAAAGTAATTACGCATGCAGCGCTTTAGCAACTCGAAGTCGTTGATGCTGACACTTATACCCAATCCGATGATAGGGCCCATCAGTGGAGATATAAGCATGGCACCGATAATGACTGCCGTGGAATTGGTGTTCAATCCCAATGAGGCGACAAAGATGGCCAAAACCAGAATCCATAGTTTTGCACCTGAGAATGATGTACCCTGGACGATGCCCTCCAGAACTTCATCTTCCGGAGCGGCATCATCACCTATATAGAGTAAATGTTTTAGTCTCTTGCTGAAATCTTTCATGTCTGATTACTTGATGATTTCCAACGCACCAGTTGTCTGGTTGCGACGGAACTGCTTGTAGTAATCCCACATCAGTTGGGCTGTAGGCTTGAAATTCCAGTGTGCGTAGTTATTTACAGCGATATATTTAATCAATGGAATACCAGCTGCATTTCTCTGCTCGCCAACCTCCATGGAGATATGCTTGTTGGTCTCAATATGCTGACGGTTGTCCAGTTTCATACCGAATGTCTTATCTGCATTGAAATCCAATCCGTTAACAACATCCAGACCGTTCAGTGTCTGGTAAACACGCCATGCATTGTAGATACTGCTCTTCTCGTAGATGCCCGGTTTCGCGTAGATAACCACCTCATCTTCCACACCACTTACTGAACAGTATGGCATCAGGGCAGTACCGCGCTTCTGGTTGGCATTACGCATCAGCAACTCGTAGGTGGTTCCGAAACGGGCAGCACCACCAGGACCTGACAGACCACCTGAGTGTCCACCCACAGCTGCGAAGAAATAGGTATTGTGCAGACCCAGGGTAGAGGCAGTGAATGAACCGGCAGAAAGACCTTCAGCGTAGACACGTGAACCGTCCAACTGAGGATTCTCCTCCAGAATAATACTCAGCACCTGCTCAATACCATCCAATCCCATAGCATCATAATCCTTGCTTCCCTGCCATTCCAGTTCCATTACGGCGAAATGCTCTTTTGCAGACAACTCAATGAAACCTGATGTCTCGGCCTGGGTTCTTGGGTCATTGGTGTTACCGTGCAACAATACCATGACAGGAATAGAACCCTTGGCAGCTGAAGCATCGGTACCTTCAGGATAATACTCATACCACAATACATTGCCCAATCCGCGAACCTCACGTTCCTGCATCTTGCGGGTAATCTTCAGTTCGTCCAGATTGATGTATGGCTCCAACTCGTAAGCACCGTACTGGTTGAACTGGCAACCGGTGTACCAGGTATGATTAATGTTGTTGAAACGGTAGTTCTTGCTCAACAGATTTTCCCATGCATCGGCCATGAATTCACTGACTGACAGATTCTTGGCAGTATTGACTACTACCTGTTGCAATGGCTCTTCAGCATTGGCATATCGCTTGATGGTACCATTGGTTCCAGTCAGTTTTGCGTCATTCAGTTTCAGGTAATTGACAGCATTTGCTGTAGCAGCGTCACCATACAGATAGGCAGGAACTGGATAAGGCTCGCCGTTGAGGGCTGCAGATAGTGCCTTAGCAGCAACAGGCTTACCGCCATAGGTGGCGATACCGGCAATGCAACCGGCATTCTGTGCTAGGGCAGTATTGACAAAGGTAGCACCACGGCCAATACCAATCACCTTCAGGTTGTTGATGATTTTCAGTTCATTGACCAATTTGACAAATGCATCCAGATCAGCCTTGTTGTCATAGTCGTTGCCCACAGGACCGGAGATAATGAAGTTGGCTGCATTCTCCTGCATGTAATGTTTCAGATTCAGCTCACGGATCAGTTCCTGTTCCCCAGCTGCATCCAGTTTGGCGTCTGGATAAATCAGGAAGTTGGGTGCCATCTGGTCGTGTCCCTTATAGTTCTTTGGAGTACCCAATGAAGCAGAGCGACGGGCAGGCTGCTCTAACTTAGCCATATTTGTAAGGCGTAATGGGCGGATATCCGGACACAACTGCTGAATCTTTCCTACAATCTGAATACATGCAGGACCTACAACCGTGTTGTGGTTGAAACCTTCCAACTCATTGAGTGATACATTCTTATTGCCGATATTCTTAGAAACAGAAAGGAAGTGCGCATTCTCCTCCCAACGGTCTTCCATCTCCAGATAGCGGTCGCCGGTAATCATGTAAATAGGAGCGGTATTAGCGCGGGTCTTGTTAACAGGAGCAAATTCATCAATGATAGGAATACCGTTGGGCAATCCACGCTCCTTACGGATGGTAAAGTGAGTTACAGACTGTCCGCTGATAGGGAAGTATGCTGCAACCTTGTCCGCATCAGCGCCATATTCAGCCAACCATTTCTTGTCTGTAGCCAGAATCAAATCCAAGTAACCGCCTGCTGAGTGACCACTGACATAAATACGCTCTTTACTGCCTCCATATTCCTCAATGTGATTGAATGTCCATGCCAATGCCATGGCAGCATCCTGAATATAAGCAGGATTCTTGGCACGTGGAGAGAGACGGTAGTTGACGGTTACCACAGCTATTCCCTGATTCAAGAACTGCTCGGGGATATGCTTTTCTCCACCTTCCAGTCCGCCACCATGGTACCATACAATGGTAGGGAAATTGGTAACACCTTCCGGATAATAAATATCCAGTTTACAACGCTCTAAACGATAGGCGTCAGTCTCGTTCTCAGACACATAAGGAATATCCTTCAGTGTGGTGTAATGTTGTGCCATAGCACTGATGCTGAACACGCACATTACCAGAAGTAAGATTAAATGTCTCATATTGATGTGTTATTATAGTATCATTTTTCGCAAAAATACAAAAACTTTTGGTATTTCACAAAAAAATGATGGACTAAGTCCTCCTTCTTCGATTCTTATTGGAAGATGAAAACTATTCCAAATTAATCGATTTATTCATTATTAGCAGAAGAATAATTTAGTTTTTTATTGATGCTCTTGTTAGGAATCTGTAAAAGAATTATCTTTGCAAAAATCATAGTAAATTATAACCAATGATACGGAAATCTTTTCTTTTTCTTTTTTGCTTATGTGCTGTTTTGCAGTTAAAGGCACAGATTGAGCGCGTGGAACCGGCCTTCTGGTACACCGGAATGAAAAATCATGAGCTTCAGGTTATGTTATATGGCAATGATATAGCAAATTATGAAGTTTCATTAAACTATCCGGGAGTATCCATCAAACAGGTTTGCAAGGTAGAAAATCCAAATTATCTGTTTGTTTATCTAGATGTTACCAGTGGAGCAAATCCAGGAAAGTTTAATTTTACTCTGACCAAAGGGAAGAAAAAGATTAAGCAACCATATGAGTTGAGATCCCGTAACAGCAAGGTAGGAGCCCAAGGTTTCTCCAAGGCTGATGTGCTGTATCTCATTATGCCCGATAGATTCGCCAATGGCGATCCCAAGAATGACAATTATGAAGAATATAAGGTGGACCGTTCCCGTGGAGGTTCCCGTCATGGAGGCGATTTCAAGGGCATAGCCGATCATCTGGATTACCTGAATGATTTAGGTATCACTGCTATCTGGTTGAACCCTATCCAATATAATAAGGGTAATGGAGCACATGGCTATGCCATCAGTGATTTCTATATGACCGATCCCCGTTTAGGCACTAATGATGAGTACTGCCAACTGATTGACCAGGCTCACGGAAAGGGAATAAAAGTGGTTATGGATATGATTTTCAACCACAGCGGTTCCAGTCATTGGTGGATGCAGGATCTGCCATCAAAGGATTGGTACAATCAGGGCCAGATAGCCGAAACTATGGGCAAGATGATGAAGGAAGGTGGTGACATGCGTCGTATGATGGGCAATCAAAACGACGGTTACTTCAATACCACTCATTACAAGTGGGTGCTGATGGATCCGCATGCACCAAAGACAGAAAAGGATATCCTGCTGGATGGATGGTTTACACGCGGTATGCCTGATTTGAACCAGCGTAATCCACATTTAGCTACTTATCTGATTCAGAATAGTATATGGTGGATAGAATATGCCCGTATTGATGGTATCCGTATGGATACCTATCCTTATGCCGATGCAGATTTCATGGCACGCTGGTGCAAGGAACTCTATGACGAATATCCTGATTTCAACATAGTAGGCGAGGGATGGTACCCACGCAATTCGGCAGCCGGATGGTGGCAGCGTGGATCCCGTATGCACGATTGGAACACCCAGTTGAAGACCGTAATGGATTTTGACCTGACATTTACCGCCAAGCGTGAGCTGAAGAAGGAAAGCAATACTAAAGAAGGTCAGGAAGCCGGTCTTTTTAAATTGTATGAGTGTCTAACCCAGGATTTCTTGATCCCAGATCCTGATAATGTGTTGGTATTCCTGGATAATCATGACTTGTCCCGGTTCATGGAAGAGGGTGACCCCTTGTGGAAGTTCAAACAGGGTATAGCCTTCCTGCTTACTACCCGTGGAATCCCTCAGTTGTATTATGGAACAGAAATCCTGATGACCGGTGAAACATCCAGTCCTGGTGGTGATGCTAATGTCAGAAAGGACTTCCCTGGAGGATGGGAGGGTGATTCTGTTAATGCATTTACTCCTCAGGGTAGAACCGCTGATCAGAATGAGGCCTGGAACTTTATGTCTACCTTACTGAAATGGCGCCGTAACCATCCTGTAATGGCAAACGGTCACTTGGTGCATTATACACCGGATAATGATACCCGTTGCTATGTATATGCCAAGACTGATGGAAAGAATACCGTACTTGTCATGCTGAATGGAAGTGATTCAGAAAAGCAAGTGGACATGAAACGCTTTAGCGAAGTAATTGGAACTCATACGATGGGACAGGATGCCATCACAGGCAAGCAGATTAATCTTACAGAAAAAGTGGCTATCCCTTCCAGAGGGGTATGGGTTCTGGATCTGAAGTAAGCAATGGCCGATCATCTGACATCTGAACAGCGCCACAAGAACATGGCATCCATTCATTCCCGGGATACCCGTCCTGAGATGATAGTGCGTAAATACCTTTGGCATAATGGTTTCCGGTATCGTTTAAATCATAAACGGTTACCAGGAAAACCCGATGTGGTGTTGGCCAAATATCGTACTTGCATATTTGTGAACGGTTGTTTCTGGCATGGTCATGAAGGGTGTGCTTATTTCAAGATGCCTAAAAGCAACACCTCGTTTTGGACGAACAAGATAGATAGGAATAAGGAGCGTGATATAGAGGTGCAGCACCGGTTGGCTGAAATGGGTTGGCACTGCATCACGGTTTGGGAGTGCCAATTGAAGCCAATGAGTAGAGAGGAAACATTAAAGTCATTGGCATTCACTCTAAATCATATTTATCTGAAAGATAGAATCGTCAAGCCTTATGTCATTCCGGATAATTCGGTAGATATGGCAGCAGAAAAATAAAAAAGAGATGTCCAAATGGACATCTCTTTTTCGTATTTACTTAACTTTCTTGATCTTAATCTTATCACCGTATTTGTTGTTCATCTTCAACTTTCCATTAGGAAGAGCAATTACATACTCAGGAATTCCGCCATCCTCATAATAACCTCCCTCTTCGGATTCTGGACCCCAAACAGGATCCTGATCGATTACAGGGTCAACGGACAAAGGAATTTCTTCCTCAAAGATGTTGCCACCCTTTTTCTTTTTAGCCTTGGTTGGATCAGCCATGGAAAGAGTCATAATGCCGTAATCATAGCCGTTAACTTCGTCCAAGACATCTGCACACTCACTTGGAGTCAAATAACCGGCATGCATACACTCAATAACTAACTGTGTAATTTCTGCCTCTGGGGTACCCTTCTTTGGGTTTCCAGGATTGGCACTAGCCTGCAAAGCAAAACAGCCTAACATTACGGCTGCAATAAGTGTTTTTCTCATAATGCGATAAATAAAAATTATAATTAATACAACTGAAAATGCTATATAATGATGCAAATATATAATAATATTCAATTAGTTGATAAGAAATTACCGAAAATATAAAAAAAATACCCAATAATGGTGATTCTTAATCAAAAAAAACACCCCGAAATGGGGTGTTTAATTATTTACTTTTTCTTCTTCTTGTTGTTTTTAGTATCAGTAGTACCTACAACAGGAGTCAATGACAGTGGAACCTCATCCTCAATAATGTTGCCACCACCACCTTTATTCTTACCCTTCTTTGGATCCGCCATTGAACAGGTAGCAATACCGACGTTACCATTGTAATATGCATCAATCATTTCAAGAGCTTCATCTTCTGTGTATACACCTTCACAAACTAACTGCCAAACTGTTGCCTCAAACTCTGGATCTGTTGGGCCCTGTACTGTGTTTGCGCTTGCTGACAATGAAACACAAGCTAACATCATTGCTGCGATAAATGTCTTTTTCATAATTCGATAAATATTTTTTACTTTTAACAACTGAAAATAATTTTCTCAACGGTGCAAATTTACATATTAATTCCGTATCTCAAAATTATTTGTTCAAATAATGTTAATTTTTTGCTGTTTTTATGTGATAAATCAGTAATATTCGACTAATATCTTGATTATCTTACATTTTTCATGGTCAAACTGATGCGTTTGCGCACCTTATCCACACCCAGTACTTTCACTTTGACATGTTGATGTAAATGCACAACCTGAGAAGGGTCTGAAACGAACCTGTCAGCCAGTTGTGAAACATGCACTAAACCATCCTGATGCACACCTATATCTACAAATGCACCAAAGTTGGTGATGTTGGTAATAATGCCTGGTAATTCCATACCCACTATCAAATCGTCAGGTGTCTTAACATTAGGGTCGAACTGGAAAACCTCAAGTGTATGGCGTGGATCACGACCAGGTTTGTCCAATTCTGTAAGTATGTCTTGGATAGTTGGCAGGCCGACTTCCTTAGAAATATACCGATTGGCTTGAATTTTACTTCGAATCTGTTGATTCGCAATCAATTCATCTATCGTACAGTTCTGGTCTTTGGCCATTTGCTCAACAATGGCATAACTTTCAGGATGAACAGCACTGTTATCCAATGGATTTTTGGCTCCACTGACACGTAAAAAACCTGCACATTGAACATAGGCTGAAGGTCCCAGTCTTGGAACTTTCAGCAATTGCTTTCGTGAGCTAAATGCTCCGTTTTCCTTTCTGTAGTTGACGATGTTTTGAGCCAGGGTATGACCTAATCCGCTGACATAAGTCAGCAGTTGCTGTGAGGCGGTATTCACGTCCACACCCACATGGTTCACGCAACTCTCCACCACCTGATCCAATGATTGTTTCAGCATTTTCTGATCCACATCATGCTGGTACTGACCTACACCGATGCTCTTCGGGTCAATTTTGACCAGTTCTGCCAACGGGTCCATCAGTCTTCGGGCAATGCTGACCGCTCCTCTTACCGTAACATCCTGGTCTGGGAATTCATCCCGGGCCAGCTTAGATGCGGAGTACACCGAAGCACCGTCTTCACTGACGACAAAGACATCCACCGCATTTCCCAATTTCAGTGAACCCACAAACTCATGAGTTTCCCTACTGGCCGTTCCGTTGCCAATGGCAATGGCTTGAATCTGGTATTGCTTTACCCATTGCTCAACCTGCATGGCAGCAATGCTACGCTTGTTTACCGGTGGATGTGGAAATATGGCTTCATGGAACAGTAAATTTCCCTGTGCATCCAGACAAACCACCTTGCAACCGGTTCTAAAACCAGGGTCTATACCCATTACTCTTTTCTGGCCTAAAGGCGATTCCAACAACAACTGACGCAGGTTCTCTGCAAAGACATTAATGGCTTCTTCATCCGCTTTCTGTTTTGATGTTGCTGCAAATTCCGTTTCAATGCTGGGTAGGAGCAGTCGTTTCATACAGTCTGCTATGGCATCTGATATGATTTGCTGGCAGGCACGTGTACCTCTCAGGAACCTTTGTTGCAGCTTTGTCAAACACTCATCCTCATCAATGTGAATGCTGACTCTTAGGAAACCCTCGGTTTCTCCTCTTCTCATTGCCAGCAAGCGATGTGAAGAACAACGCTTCAAAGGTTCCTCCCAATCGAAATAATCGGAATACTTGGCAGCATCCTCCGTGTCTTTCTTGGTCTTGATGACTTTGGAACTGATGATTGCACCTCTTTTATATAAGGAACGAACGCAGTTTCGGGACGATTCGTTTTCATTGATTGCTTCTGCAATGATATCCTTGGCGCCCTGGATGGCAGATTCGGCATTTTGTATGTCTCCTTTGATAAAGCGTTTGGCCGCTTGAAGGGGACTGTTCTCGCGCTGAAGCATAATTAAGTCTGCCAAAGGTTGTAAGCCTTGCTCCCTGGCAATTTGTGCTCGGGTCCTTCTCTTTGGTTTATAAGGCAAATAAATGTCCTCAAGAGAATTAGATTCCCAGCATTCTTCTATTCTTTTCCGTAAGTCGTCATTCAGCTTTCCCTGCTCCTCGATGGTTTTCAGGATAGTTTCCTTGCGCTTACTCAATTCTGTCAACTTCTCGGACAGGTTGCTGATAGAGGCAATCTGTACCTCATCCAGTGATCCGGTGCGTTCTTTTCGGTATCGGCTGATGAAAGGGATAGTACATCCCTCGCCCAACAGTTCTAGCGTGTTAGCTACACCTTGCAGTGGCAATTCCAATGCAGAAGATATATAAGATGAAAAATCGGTCATAAAATATAGGGTTATTCCTGTACGATTTCAATAGGTAAGCCATCAGGGTCAGCAAAGAAAAAGCACTGAGTTCCATCGGGAGAGATTCGGATGGGCTCGTGAGCAATTCCTTTAGATTCCAATTCGCCGGCCACTTGCACGATATCGTCCACGGTAAAGGCTAAATGTCTCAGGCCGCATGCCTCAGGGTAAGACGGCCTCTCTGGAGAATTGGGAAAGGTGAATAGCTCCAACAGATATTGGCCGTTCAGTGCCATCTTGGTCATCATGGACTGGCGCTCTTTGCGGTATTCCTCACTTAACAGCGTGAATCCCAACACATCTCTGTAAAATGTCAGTGAACGCTCATAATCGGAACAGATAATGGCGATATGGTTGACTGCGGTAATGTTCATTTTTCAATAAGTCTATTGTTCTTACTATCTTTTGTTTATCATCCTGTAATTCTAGAAAACCAGACTTTCGCCTTCCTTCTTAATGGCCCAGAATGGGATATTCTTCTCTTGGCAGAATGGTTCCATTCTGGCTGCACTTTCGAAACCGCTGGCCACAAAGTGCATGGGAACAAACCTTCCCACAGCAAAACGTTCGATGAACTGACGTCCGCCTAACGTATATCCGTTGCCAATGCGTCCATCCACGGGAAACATGATGAGGTCGAAACTTCCGGTAATCTTTTTAATGTCTTTCAGCTCACCCAGGAAGCGCTTTTCTTCTGCTACAGGATTGATAAACTCTCCGAATTCCTCGCTATAGATTTCACCTTCCGGTCTTTCCTCTGCCAGAAATCGGGCATACCAATTGCATAGGTCTCCGGCATGGAAAACCATTTTTCCTTCTACCTCTATTATCCAAGAAACTCCGCTGTCATTGCTGCCTGTGGCTGTTACTTTCAGGTTCTCATCCCCCCAGAATGAACCTTTCCCCATCCACACATCAGCATCCTCCCGGTTTGCTCTTTTGCGTTTCATTATGTCCTTCGAGAGAATATAGGTGAAATGGGTGTTAGGGTATGCATGCTTCCATTGCAGGATTATCTTTGTAAAGTGGTCCTCGTGGAAATGACTGGAGAACACATATACAGGCTTAGTCCCAATAAAAAAGGAGGGAACCACATTTGCCGGATCCATCCAGTAATCAAAGATTAGGATGCACCGTTCTGCTTCAAGCACAAATCCACTATGGAAGACGTAAGTAAGTGTCATAGATTACATGAATAAAACGAAAGCCAGTGATTTCTATTTTTTCCGTATACCTACAGGTATGATACTGGTCTGATAGAACAGTGTTCGCGCCATTTGCTCCTGTCCCAGGGTGTTGGGATGCAGACGGTCTGTTTTCTCATTGGCATAATATTCAGCATGCGCATCCAGCATAGGATATAGGGCAGCCTTGGCATGCAGGTCTATCACTTGTACAGACCACACATTGGCTGCTTCCTTAATAGCTTCCACATAGTCCTCCAAATAGAGCCCGGCTCTGTTTACATAGCCCTCATCAGGCTGAAGATTGGATTCTCCGGCATCGAACAGACCGCGGTGGATAGGAGTGAGCAGTACAATCTGGGCACGGGGATGATCTTCGCGCAGCAATTTGATGTATTTATTCAAGCGTCCCTTAAAGGTGTCATCCGAAAACACCAGATGACGGTGTCTGCGTTTCTGCAGGTTTTTCTGGTAACCCAGTCCTGCCCACACCTCATCCATAGTCTCCTCATAAAACTCACCGATAGGCAGGTCCACGCTATAATCGTTGGTGCCTAAGAACACCATAATGGCATCGGGCTCTTGCCCGTTCAGACTTTTGTCCATCTTATCCAGATATTCCGGAAGATGACTCCACTGAATGCCGGAGCGTGCAGAGACATAAATATCAAGGCCCAACCATTCCTTCAGGAACTCATAATATCTTTTCACTTCGGGATAACAGTATTCCTTATCACTGATGGAATCACCGATAAAGCCGACTTTGGCCCCAGTCCATGGATGCTGGAAAGGCATTGCTACGGGCGTTTCATGGAACACCTGTGCAGTGACAGGCAAAGCTGCTGTAAGGCATAATGCTGCCAGTAGGAGAATCTTTTTCATAAAAAGTCTTATTCTTTGTCTTTTCCGTTTTGGATTGCCATTGACTTAGTTGACATGGCATATCTTCATCACCAAAATTCTATTCACAAAAATAAGTATTTATTGTAAACCATACAAGTTTATTGTTGTAAAAAAGAAAAGCGTCTTAAGAAAAATCTTAAGACGCTTTCTTTGTGACTCCTACAGGATTCAAACCTGTAACCTTTTGATCCGTAGTCAAATGCTCTATTCAGTTGAGCTAAGGAGCCAAACTTTTTCGTTTGCGGTTGCAAAGGTACGGCTTTTTATTGGTTCTGCAAACTTTTTGGCCGTTTTTTTGCGAAAAAATAATAGGCCCACCTTTAGGTGAGCCCATTATCTATTTTAAATCAGTTCAATACTGCGTTTTACGAAGTTGTTCAAGGCTTCGCCCTTCAGCATTCCGTTCTGCAGAAGAGCCAAATCAATCAGCTGGCTAACCACCTTATTGCCCTTGGCATAAGTGCCCAGAATTTCGTTCTTCTTGTCCTGCTGTGCAGTGATATCCTTCTCGCACTGACTCATGCTGTCCTTCTCCTCCTGAGTCAGTTCCTCGTACTTCTTGCCATCCTGCTGCTGCTTCAACACGGCCTTTCTAGCCTCCAGACCCTTGATTTCAGCTTCGATAGGCTTAATCTCAGCCTCGGTCTGTGTCTGTGCATCGCTCAGGATGCCCTTGACCAACTTATGGTCTGTGTTCAGTACCAAGTTGAACATATCCGGCATCTCACCGTAGAACGACATGCCTGCTTGGAAGCGTGCCATCTCCTTCATACGGCGCATGTACTCGCTCTGGGTAATCATTACAGGAGCTGCGGTCTCGCCCATAGCCTGAGCATCTACACGAAACTCGGTCTTATCGGTCTTAGGCAGTAGAGCTGTGAATACGCTGCTGAGGGTAGCGCTGTCGTTTACATCCACCACGTTCTGCTCTTGGTTCTCCTTTTCGATCAGGCGGTCGATGGTGTCACCGTCCACACGTACAAAGCTGCTCTTCTCGAACTTGCGCTCCAACATGCCCACCAGGGCAGAATCTAACTGGCCGTCCATCAGCAAAACGTTGTATCCCTTGTTCTTGGCAGTCTCGATGTAGCTGAACTGTTCCTCCTTATTGTTGGCATACAGGTAAACTACATTGCCGTTCTTATTGGTCTGGTTATCCTTGATCAAGGTGTTGTACTCCTCATAGGTAAAGTACTGACCCTCGGTGTCCTTCAGCAGAGCAAACTTGTTGGCCTTGTCATAGAAGTCCTCGGTGCTCAGCATACCAAAGTGAATGAAAATCTTGATATCGTCCCATTTCTTCTCAAACTCGGCACGATCCTTCTTGAAGATGCTCTGCAGACGGTCGCTCACCTTCTTGGTGATATAGGTGCTGATCTTCTTTACGTTGCTGTCAGACTGCAGGTATGAGCGTGATACGTTCAGCGGAATGTCCGGAGAGTCGATGACACCGTGCAGCAGTGCCAGGAAGTCGGGAACAATGCCTTCCACATTATCGGTAACGAACACCTGGTTGCAGTACAGCTGAATCTTGTTGCGCTGTAAATCGATGTTCTCCTTAATCTTAGGGAAGTACAGCACACCAGTGAGGTGGAATGGGAAATCCACATTCAGGTGAATCCAGAACAGAGGCTCGTCGGTCATCGGATACAGCTGGCTGTAGAACTTCTTGTAATCCTCGTCCTGCAGCTCACTTGGCTTCTTGGTCCAGATAGGAGTGGTGTCGTTAATCAGGTTGTCCTCCTCTGTTTCCACTTGCTGGCCATCCTTCCAATCCTTCTTTTTACCGAAAGCTACAGGCACAGCCAGGAAGCGGCAGTACTTGTTCAGCAAGGTCTGGATGCGGTTCTCGTCAAGGAACTCCTGGCAGTCATCATCGATATGCATCACAATGTCAGTACCACGGTCAGCCTTCTCCACAGGGTCGATGGTGTATACAGGACTGCCGTCGCAGCTCCACTTCACAGCCTGAGCACCCTCCTGCCAACTGCGGGTGATGATGTCCACCTGTTTGCTTACCATGAAGGATGAGTAGAAACCCAAGCCGAAATGACCGATGATGGCATTAGCGTCATCCTTATACTTCTCCAGGAAATCATTTGCACCGGAGAAAGCAATCTGGTTGATGTACTTTTCGATTTCCTCCTCAGTCAGACCGATACCACGGTCGCTTACGGTAATGGTGCCTTCCTCTTTATTGAAACTTACATGAACGGTCAAATCGCCCAACTCGCCCTGGAAATCACCCTTGCTGGCAAAGGTCTTCAGTTTCTGGGTAGCATCTACTGCATTTGACACAATCTCACGCAGAAAAATCTCGTGATCACTATACAAGAACTTCTTTATAACTGGAAAAATGTTTTCCGTAGTTACTCCAATATTTCCTTTTTGCATGTTATGTTGTTTTTAAATATTTCTTCTTCCTCGTCGGTTACAATTGGTGTGCCTTTCTTTATAGGCTCTGCCAAACTTGTCACCCGTAGTGTCAGTTTGTCATTATCCGGATTCATCCCAGCTGTGATGGTACTGCCTGCTTCCGGTTCATCGTTGATAATAAGAGTACTCAACTCATCTTCCAGATAAGTCTGGATACTGCGTCGCAACGGACGTGCACCCATTTGCGGATTGTATCCTTTTTGGGCCAGGAAAATCCGAGCTTCGTCGGTTACCTCCAGATGGTATCCCAACTCTTCTACACGCTTCAATAATTTCTCTAACTCCAGTCCGATAATAGTCTGGATATCAGGCTCATCCAACGAGGTAAACATGATGATTTCGTCCAATCGATTCAAGAACTCGGGAGTGAACTGTTTGCGCAAGGCTTTCTGGATAATGCTGTCGTTCTGCACAGAAGCCGGTTGGGTGCTGGTGTTGAAACCTATTCCGTTGCCAAACTCTGCCAACTGCCGGCTTCCCACATTACTGGTCATGATGATGATGGTGTTTCTGAAGTCCACTATACGACCGTTGCTGTCCGTCAGACGGCCCTCATCCATCACCTGTAGCAGCAGATTGAACACATCTCCATGAGCCTTCTCTATCTCGTCCAGCAGAACGATGGAGTAAGGACGACGTCGCACCTTTTCGGTCAACTGTCCGCCTTCCTCAAAACCTACGTATCCAGGAGGGGCTCCTACCAGTCGGCTCACGTTGAACTTCTCCATGTATTCGCTCATGTCGATACGGATCAAAGCATCGGCTGTGCCGAACATGAATTCAGCCAAACGCTTGGCCAACAGTGTCTTACCTACACCAGTAGGGCCTAGGAACATGAAGGTGCCGATAGGGCGGTTAGGGTCTTTCAGACCGATACGGCTGCGCTGGATGGCACGTACCACCTTATCTACAGCAGGCTGTTGCCCGATAATCTTTCCGTTCAGGTCCTGCTGCATGCCTTTAAGGCGCATGCCTTCTTCCTGTGCGATGCGTGATACCGGAATACCCGTCATCATGCCAACTACTTCCGCTATTTGAGCATCATTGACTGTAACCCGCTGCATGGCAGTATTTTCCAACCATTTTTCCTTTTGGATCTTCAGTTCCTTAAATAAGGTCAGACTTTGGTCACGGTAGTACGATGCCATCTCAAAGTTGGAGTGCTTGATGCTCTCGTTCTTCATGGTTACCGCACGGTTATACTCTTCTTCCAACTTGACAATCTGTTCCGGAATCTGAACATCACCGATATGCGTGCGGCTTCCTGCCTCATCCATTACATCGATGGCCTTGTCTGGGAAACTGCGGTCAGTTATATAACGCTCAGCTAGTTTCACGCAAAGTTTCAGCGCATCATTGGTATAGTTGACATGATGATGCTCCTCGTATCTCTCGCGCAAATTAAATAAAATCTGTAAGGTTTCTTCTGCGGTAGTCTCAGGAACTATCACCTTTTGGAAACGGCGCTCCAAGGCCCCATCTTTCTCGATGCTCTTGCGGTATTCGTCCAGGGTAGTGGCACCGATGCACTGCACCTCGCCACGAGCCAATGCAGGCTTCAGCATATTGGCTGCATCCATGCTTCCGGGAGCCGATCCCGCACCGATGATGGTATGAATTTCATCAATGAATAGAATGACCTCCTTATTGTTCTTTAATTCCTTTAACAAAGCCTGTATACGTTCCTCAAACTGACCGCGATATTTGGTGCCGGCCACTAAGGCAGACATATTCAGTGACAGGATACGTTTGCCTTGCAGTAAAGGTGAAATCTGGTGCGAGACAATGCGCTTGGCCAATCCCTCCACAATGGCCGATTTACCCACGCCAGGCTCGCCAATTAGAATCGGATTATTCTTCTTCCTGCGGCTCAGAATCTGGCATACACGGTCAATCTCCACTTGTCTTCCTACAACGGGATCCAGAATGTCATCCTCGGCCATTTTGGTAATGTCAGTGGTAAAATTTTTCAAGAAAGGAGTATTGCCCTTCTTACTCAGTTCGTCCTGACTTTGGTCCGACTCTCCGTCATGGAACAGCAGTTCCTCCTCCTCATCGTCGTCATCGCTGTTAAAGCCATTGGTGATGGGATAGTTATAACGGGTGTTATCTACCTTTATGCTATCATTAATTTTCTTTCTGATGTCTGGGTATCTCTTTACCATAAAACGTGTATTTTCCCGTCTATTTACAAATCTTATGCCAACTTTTCCAATCTGCTGTCCCGTTTTGCCGTGATTTAGATACTTTTTAGTTAATTTCTTTTGTCCATATCCGAAAAAAGCAGTACTTTTACAAAGTTTTTGAGCGATTTTACAAAAGGAATAATAAAAGTAAAAATAAATGAGCAGTCAAGAAGACAGAATAATTAAAGTTAACGTAGAAGAGCAGATGCGCTCTGCCTATATCGACTATTCCATGTCGGTAATTGTTGCGCGTGCATTGCCTGATGTGCGTGACGGCTTCAAGCCCGTTCACCGCCGTATTCTTTACGGTATGATGGAGCTTGGAAATACACAAGATAAAGCTTACAAGAAATCAGCACGTGTGGTAGGAGATGTTTTGGGTAAATATCATCCACACGGTGATTCATCCGTATATGGCGCCTTGGTGCGTCTTGCACAGCCTTGGGCTATGCGCTATCCTCTGGTTGATGGCCAGGGAAACTTTGGTTCTATTGACGGTGACGGTGCCGCTGCGATGCGTTATACCGAGTGCCGTCTGTTCCGTATCGGTGAGGACATGATGGGTGAGGACCTGTACAAGGACACCGTGGATATGGACCGCAACTTTGATAATGAGTTGGACGAGCCATCTGTGCTGCCAACCCGCATTCCTAACCTGCTGGTTAACGGTGCAACGGGTATTGCAGTAGGTATGGCCACCAATATGCCTACTCATAATTTGGGCGAGGTGATTGATGGTTGTGTGGCTTACATTGATAATCCTGAGATTGACACCGACGGTTTGATGAAGTATATTCCAGCTCCAGATTTTCCTACCGGTGGTTTTATCTATGGTCTGCAGGGTGTCCGTGATGCTTACGAGACTGGCCGCGGCCGTATCATTATGCGTGCCAAGGCTGAGATTGAGAACGGTGTGTTGCACGATAAGATTGTGGTTACCGAGATTCCTTACGGTGTCAATAAGGCAGAGCTGATCAAGAGCATTGCTGATTTGGTAAATGAGCATAAGATAGAAGGTATCAGCAATGCCAACGATGAGTCTGACCGTGACGGTATGCGCATAGTTATCGATGTGAAGCGTGATGCCAATGCCAATGTCATCTTGAACAAGTTGTATAAGATGACCAATCTTCAGTGTGCGTTCAGCGTGAACAGCATTGCTCTGGTAGGTGCCGGTAAGGGCGTTCCTGGACGTCCAAAGTTGCTGACCCTGAAGGATTGCATCCGTTACTTCGTGGATCACCGTCATGAGGTGACCATTCGTCGCACCAAGTTTGATTTAAAGAAAGCTCAGGAGCGTGCCCACCTGTTGGAAGCGCTGATTGTAGCCAGCGACAATATTGATGAAGTAGTACGCATCATCCGTGCGGCTAAATCACCGGCAGAAGCTATTGCCAATTTGATGGCACGCTTCGGTTTCGACGAGGTTCAGGCCAAATTCGTAGTTGAGATGCGCCTGCGCCAGTTGACTGGCCTGCAGCAGGAAGCTCTGCACAACGAGTATGACGAGTTGCAGCGTAAGATTGCTTATTATCAGCAGATCCTGAGCGACGACAGTCTTTGCTGGAAGGTAGTAAAGGATGAACTGATTGAAGTTAAGGATAAATATGGCGATGCACGCCGCACTCAGATTATGGGTGCTCTGGGCGAGTTGAGTGACGAGGATTTTGTGGCTGATGATGAAGTTGTTATCACCATCTCACACTTAGGTTACATTAAGCGTACAACCTTAAAGGAGTTCAAGACCCAGGGTCGTGGAGGTATGGGAAGTCGAGGTAGCAGTACCCGTAATGAGGACTTCATAGAGTACATCCATCCGGCAACCAACCACAATACCATGCTGTTCTTTACCCAGCGCGGACGTTGCTACTGGCTCAAGGTATACGAGATTCCTGAAGGTAACAAGCAGTTCAAGGGACGTGCTATCCAGAATATGATCAGTCTGGAGAGCGGTGATGTAATCAATGCATTCGTCTGTGTGAAGACACTGAAGGACGAGGAATACATCAATAACCACTTTGTGACTTTCTGTACTCAGCAGGGTATCATCAAGAAGACTAGTCTGGCTGATTACAGCCGTCCACGTACCAACGGTATCATTGCTATCAATATCCGTGAGGACGATAAGGTGGTTGACGTATGTCTGACCAACGGCGACGAGGAGATTATCATTGCTAACCGTAATGGACGTGCTATTCGCTTCAACGAGCAGGATGTCCGCGTGATGGGCCGAAACGCTACCGGTGTGAAGGCTATGCAGTTGGATGACGATGGCGAGGATGCAGTAGTAGGAATGATTAACATCGAGGATAGGGAAACCCAGAGCGTGCTGGTTGTTAGCGAGCAGGGTTACGGTAAGCGCAGCGAGGTGGACGACTATCGTGTGACTAAGCGTGGTGCCAAGGGTGTAAAGACCATCAACGTGACCGACAAGACCGGCAAACTGGTGGGCATTAAGGCTGTTACCGACGACAACGACTTGATGATTATTAATAAGAGCGGAATTACCATCCGTCTGAAGATGACCGACGTTCGCGTGATGGGACGTGCTACTCAGGGTGTCCGACTGATTAACCTGACAAAGCGCAACGACCAGATCAGTAGTGTTTGCAAGGTTAGCTCGGAGGATGAGGAGGAACTGCAGGAAGGTGTAGATTCGACCACAGAGACAAACGAAAATAGTGAAAATTAATTTAGTACTAAATTTTTAATAACAAAAAACTATGAAGAAAGTTTTAATGATGGCTGCTATGCTGATGGGTTCATCAGTTGCAGTTATGGCACAGGATGCTAAGGCACTGAACGAAGAGGCTAAGGCACTGAAGGGCCAGTGGGACAAGGCTCAGAACGAGTATTACTTGGCTCAGGATGACAAGGCAAAGGCTAACACCTTCTTTGACTTGACCATGAAGTTGTTCGACAAGTATCATCAGTTGGACAAGGTTGCTGAGCAGCCAGATGCTAAGGGTAAGGTAAAGAATCCTTATCGTAAGGGTAATGCAGAGATCATGCACTTGAATCGCTCTAACTTGATCAATGCTGGTATCGAGGGTCTGCGTAACGACAACATCGATGCAGCTTACAAGGCATTCTCTGCTTATTATAATATGGTGGACGATCCTATGATGGCTAAGTACAACTACGCTCAGACTGATTCTCTGTTGTCTACTTATGCATTCTATGCTGCAGGTAGTGCTCTGGAGGCAAAGCAGTTTGAGGACGTTATCAAGTTCGCTAAGTATGGTTATGAGGGCGAGGACGGCTCTAACTGTATGCAGTACACCTGCCAGGCATTGAAGGATCTGGGCCGTAACGATGAACTGTTGGCAGCTTTGAACAAGGGTATGGAGATGTTCCCTAACGCTAACTACTTCTCATCAGGCGTTATCGATTATTATGTAAGCAATAACAAGGTAGATGAGGGTATCGCATTCATTGACGGCAAGATCAGTTCTAACCCAGGCAACTTCTACAACTACTTCCTGAAGGGCTTCATGCTGTACAGCCAGGATAAGTACGAGGAGGCTGACGAGGCTTATAAGAAGGGTACCGAGATGAACAGCGACAATTTGCAGTTGTATGCTTTCGCAGGTCAGAACATGTATCAGGCAGCTGCTAAGCTGGATGAGGATGCTAATGCAGACCAGAATAAGATTTTGGGTTACCTGAAGAGAGCATTGCCTTACTTCGAAATGGCTAAGAAACTGGATGCTTCTTTGGAGAACAAGAGCTGGTGGTTGATGCACCTGAACAACGTTTACTATCGTCTGAAGATGGATAAGGAGTACAACGAGTTGCAGTCTCTGATGTAATTATATTTTAAATTTAATAGGCATTAGTGTAAGCTAATGCCTATTTTTTTGTACTATGAAATTTATAGCTGTTCTATTTCTGTCGTTATTGAGTTGCACAGTTGCCTGTGCTCAGATGAAAAAACTAAACGCAAAACAAAACAAAATACTGCTACAATCCGTAAAGGCCAGTAATTCAAACAAACACAACTTTGCCATCCAGCAAATAGAAGATTTAGCAGACAAGGGAGTGAACGGCAACAGTTCCTATCACTTTTTTGCCAATGCCGTTTATTACAATTATTTCTCATATTCTATTCAAACCAATCATACAGAGGCGCTTCCTGCATTGGATAAATCGTTGTATCATCTGGGTCTCTGCGATTCATTAGAGAACGCCTACAAAATGAACAACTATACAGCAGACAACAGGATACGTTTGGAACAGACCTTAAGTCTAGTAGATTCCTATACTCAAACCTTATATAGAAATAACGATTTCTCATCGATGGACAAGTTGTCTGCCGTACTTCGTAATAATTCTTCGACGCTGCAGAACAAGTCACCTCAGGCAGATGAGACACTCTATAAAATCTGTGATCTGATATTAAAGGCAGCCATTCAGCATAAATCCAACAGCAGTATTCTCTATCTGGCAGAATTCCTAGGGTCTAAGAAGAATATATCCAAGGAGGACCGTATGTATTTGTGCCAAGTCTACCAGTCAAGTCACGATGATAAATCGGCTTTGTTTACTGCTTTGCAGGGTATAGCCGAATTCCCCTCCGATCATCAGTTTGTTGATATAACTATTCAGATTTTCAGAAACACCAAGGATGGGAATCTATATGATGCCCTTCTCAAGGAATCAGCTTCGTCCGAGAATGAAATGATACGCCAGCTGGCAAGTGGATGCTCATTCTATCATCAGCAGCAGTATAATGAAGCTTACGAGTCGTTCAAGTCGCTTAGTTCTGCCTATCCTGAATCCTCGGAACTGTGTTCCTTAATGGCGGCTTCCTGCTTGAAGTCAGCCCTTATGAGTGAACTCTCAGGTAAGAGGGAAGATGCCAAAATACATGATGCATTGTCCTTATATCTTAAGGTGAGGGAAATGAATCCACAAGATAAGTCGGAGTGGGTTAACGGTCTGTACACAATTTATTACCGTTTGAAAATGGACACCCAGCTCAAGGAAGTTGAAGCCTTGATGTAATCCAATGCCGATTTATAAATAAGGAGAAAATGTTGCAACCTCCTGTTTTAATAATCTTGTTACTAAAACTCTAATTCTTTTACAAAAAAATATACGAGTATTTAATGTTTTTCGTATCTTTGCCCATTATTTCACAACAGATTTCTTTATTGCGGTTCGGGAATGGGAATTGCAGTGAGAATCTGCGGCATAAGGGACATTAACAGAATCTAAAGATGAGAAAAATACAATTCAGTTTGGTGTACCGAGACATGTGGCAGAGCTCGGGTAAATTTCAGCCACGTAAAGATCAGTTAGAGAAGATAGCTCCTGCAATCATCGAGATGGGCTGCTTCTCACGTGTAGAGACCAACGGCGGTGCTTTTGAGCAGGTAAACCTCATGGCGGGAAATAATCCTAACGAGGCGGTAAGAGCATTCTGTAAGCCTTTCAACGAGGCTGGTATTAAGACCCACATGCTGGATCGCGGTTTGAATGCCTTACGTATGTATCCTGTACCAGATGATGTGCGCCGAATGATGTACCGCGTAAAGAAGGCTCAGGGTGTGGATATTCCACGTATCTTCTGTGGCCTGAATGACGAGCGTAACATTATTCCTTCTATCCGTTGGGCTAAGGAGGCTGGCATGATTCCACAGGCAACTTTGTGTATCACCAATTCACCTATCCATACTGTAGAGTACTACGCCAAGAAGGCTGATTTGTTTATCGAGGCCGGTGCTGAGGAAATCTGTTTGAAGGATATGGCCGGTATTGGTATGCCTGGTTTCCTGGGCGAACTGGTACGAACCATCAAGACAGCCCATCCTGATATAGTTATCGAATATCACGGCCATTCAGGTCCAGGTCTTTCCATGGCCAGCATCCTGGAGGTTTGCGAAAACGGTGCAGACATTATCGATACAGCTATTGAGCCACTGTCATGGGGCAAGGTGCATCCCGATATCATATCCGTCATTGCCATGTTGAAGCAGAAGGGCTTTGACGTGCCAACCGTTAACATGAGTGCCTATATGAAGGCGCGCTCACTGACCCAGTCGTTCATCGACGAGTGGTTGGGCTATTGGATTAACCCTGGTAACAAGATCATGTCATCCCTGCTGTTGGGCTGTGGTCTGCCTGGCGGTATGATGGGTAGCATGATGAGCGATTTGGGCGGTATTCAGGGCGTTATCAATAATCTGCGTAAGGCTAAGGGAGAACCAGAGCTGAGTACAGACGATATGCTGGTGGCTCTGTTCCAGGAGGTTGAGTACGTCTGGCCTATGGTAGGTTATCCTCCATTGGTAACTCCATTCTCTCAGTACACCAAGAATATCGCTCTGATGAACCTGCTGACCATGGAGCAGGGTAAGGGCCGTTTCGTGATGATGGACGATGCTATTTGGGGTATGATCCTGGGCAAGTCTGGTAAGGTTCCTGGTGAGATTGCACCAGAGTTGATAGAATTGGCCAAGAAGCAGAACCGCGAGTTTGTAACTGCCGATCCTCATACTTTCTATCCTGATGCCCTCGACGGCTTCATTAAGGAAATGGAAGAGAATGGTTGGGATCGTGGTCAGGACGATGAGGAATTGTTCGAGTTGGCAATGCACCCAGAACAATATCGTGCATATAAGAGCGGTGTGGCTAAGAAAAACTTCCTGGAAGACCTGCAGAAGCAGATAGAGGCCAAGAATCCAGAGGCAGCCAAGGAAGGCGAACTGGACAGAGCAGCTGTGGCAGTTGCCGTCCACATGTATCTGGAGAATCAGCACGACCACGAGAGTGGTATTCTGACCATCAAACCTACACCATCCAAGTGGGAATCCACACTGAATCCAAGAATGTAATAATACGAGAAAAGGGAGCTTTACGGCTCCCTTTTTGCATAAACGTACATAATTAATATATAACGACATGAAGAAATTATTGTTTGTTTTGGTTTCGGCAACATTGGTGGCATGCGGATCCAGTTATAAACAGGAGGCCGCAGTGGTAAATCCTGCCGAGAATGAGAATTTACCAACTGTACTTCGTGAACATCCATTACTGAGTGAGTTTACCTGCCTTCAAGATGAAGAGCCACTTCAAATGGAACTGTTTGCTAACCCAGAGGACACTACTGCTTTTCATTTCTTTGATGAGAAGAACGGTCGTAGCCACTCGACCGACTTGTTCCGGATTGAGAATGGCACTGTGCACATGGATGGCGAAAATGGCGGTTATATCATGGCTGATCAGGATTTCTGTGATTTCTATCTGCGTGTTCAGGTAAAATGGGGCGACAAATCGTACGGCACATGGGCTGAGAAACCAAAGAATGGCGGTATTCAGTTTGGTTTGAAGCCTACAGAGGATAAACTGTGGCCGGATAATTACGAGTATGAGATTATGGAGGAGGCGATTGGTGAATTGTGGACTGGACGTCCATTCGAGACTCCTAACGATACCATTCATTTAGGACCATCGTATTGCCGTGTTTACTGCTCGGACAAGACGGTAGAGAAACCAGCTAACGAGTGGAATACCCTTGAGTTGATTTGCTTTGAGAATAAAGTGGAACATTACTTGAACGGCACAAAGGTGCTTGAAGCAACTGTTCCGGAGGGAATGAATCAAGGAAAACTGCTGCTGCAATATGAATATACTGATATTTACTATAGGGATTGTGTGGTAATTCCATTGAAGTAAATGCCGATAGCTTTTACGGCCAGAATGAGATTTTTGGCCGTAAAAGCGCCTTGTTTGCTAATGAATGTTAATTAATGGCAATTTTTAGTGGGTATGGTTTGGTAATTCAAAAAAAGTCCCTACCTTTGCAACCGCTTTGAGGAACTAACCTGCGTTCTTAGCTCAGTTGGTAGAGCAACTGACTCTTAATCAGTGGGTCCAGGGTTCGAGCCCCTGAGAGCGTACTCAGTATAAAAATCTTCAAAGCAAGGGCGTTTAGCTCAGCTGGTTCAGAGCATCTGCCTTACAAGCAGAGGGTCGGCGGTTCGAATCCGTCAACGCCCACAGAAGAGCGATCTTTTAATGTAGCAAATGCGGAAATAGCTCAGTTGGTAGAGCACAACCTTGCCAAGGTTGGGGTC
>JAKSLP010000047.1 GCA_024401115.1 Bacteroidaceae bacterium
GTCCACATGGGCGGCTATTGGGGCAAGCAGCAGGAATTGGAAACTATCCGTACAGGCGGCATCTGGTACAAGATTGCCAATAAGAGATGAAGCGAAGTTATGAAGAACTTGAAACGGATGCAAAACAAGTTTAAAACGAATATCTAGTTTTGCAAAATAAAAAAAGAGGATAGGCCCTAACCTATCCTCTTTCTGTATAAAATGTCAATAAGATTTACTTCAATGACAATGTCTTTAGGCCCTCAGCAGGAACCATGGCCTTATGAGCCTGCCAGTTCTGTGCGCCCAGGGTTACAGGCAGAGCAGCACGGATGTCCTCGCAGCTAGCACCAATCTTAACGGTGTACTGACCTGCAGCTTTCTCGTAAGCAGTGGTAGCCTCGTTGAAGCTGGCCAGATAGTAAGCATCGCAGGTCATGGTCAAGGTCTGACTCTCGCCTGGCTGCAACTCCTTGGTCTTGGCAAATGCCTTCAACTCCTGAGCCGGTTTCTCCAGACCGCCCTCTGGTGCAGAGACATACACCTGAACGGCTTCCTTACCAGCCACCTTACCGGTGTTCTTCACGGTAACCTGAACCGATATGCCACCGTCCTTGGTAGCCTTAACCACTGGCTTAGAGTACTCGAAAGTGGTGTAGCTCAATCCGAAACCGAATGGGTATGAAACCTCTACGTTTGCCGAATTGAAGTAACGGTAACCCACATAAATACCCTCCTCATAGTTGGTGTAGTCGGTATCCTTTACGCCTGTCTTTGGAGCAGAGAAACCCATGATTACAGCCAGATCTTCCATGCCTGGAGGAATGATGCCAGCGTTAGACTCGAAGCCACGGTATGGGAAGTTCTTGGAAGATGGAATATCGAAATAGTTGTTTGGGAAGGTCATGGACAACTTGCCGGATGGGTTTACCTTACCGGTCAGTACGTCTGCCACGCTATGGCCCATCTCCTGTCCTGCAGCCCAACCGCAAAGGATAGCGTCTGGCTGTGATTTCCAGGAAGCTGTCTCAATCACACCACCGATGTTCATCACTACAATCACCTTCTTGCCAGCCTCGTGATACACATCACAGGTATTAGTAATCAGCGCACGCTCTGCATCGCTCAGGTTGAAATCGTCCAAGCGGCGGTCGTCACCCTCACCGGCATTACGGCCAATGACAATGATAGCCGCATCGTTACGGCCTACAGTTGCCTGCAGGGCTGAACGGCTCAAACCTGGCTCAACGGTGATGGTAGAGCTCAGCATATCAGCAGCAGTCATGGCGCGGGCACTTACAGCAGCCTCAGCATCGTCCTTAGCCTTGACCTGCTTGTAGAAATTCACCACAGCAGCATCCAGCTTCAGGCCGGCAGCCTCCAGACCATCGCTGATGTTAACCATATACTTCTTGTTCACCATACCCGAACCGGTACCGCCCGATACGGTGTTGTAGGCCTGAGGACCGAACAGAGCCACGTTCTGGATGCCCTTCATTGGCAAGGTGCCGGCATTGTTCTTCAGCAGTACCATACCCTGTGCGCCAGCCTCGCGAACCTGCTTGGCATGACCGGTCAGATCAGGCTTGTTGCTGTACTTATAGCCATGGAAATGAGGAGTCTTCACGATGTAATTCAGCATGTTCTTCACGTTGCGGTCTACATCAGCAATAGCCAGAGAGCCATTTTTTACAGCATCGATGATACGGTTCTTCTCCACATCGGAACCCGCTTCCATCAGGTCGTTCTGTGCATGAACGGCTTTCACGGTACCGGCCTTAGCACCCCAGTCGGTCATTACGATACCCTTGAAGCCCCACTCGTCACGCAGGATGGTGGTCAGCAAATCAGGGTTCTGCTGGGTGTACACACCATTCACCTTATTATAAGACGACATCAAAGTCCAAGGCTGAGCCTCCTTAACGGCAATCTCAAAGTTTCTCAGGTAAATCTCACGCAAGGCACGCTCACTGATGCGCGAATCATTCTCCATACGGTTGGTCTCCTGATCATTACCGGCAAAATGCTTGGCACTAACACCCACGCCCTGGCTCTGGATACCGCGGATATAAGCGGCACTCATCTTACCGGACAGGATAGGATCCTCAGAGAAATACTCAAAGTTGCGGCCGCACAGCGGATTGCGGTGAATGTTCTGGCCAGGAGCCAGCAAAACATCCACACCATATTCGTGCACCTCGTTGCCCATAGCCTGCAACAGGTTCTCGACCAATGGAGTATCCCAGGTACAAGCCAATACCGTACCTACCGGGAAAGCTGTACAATAATAGGTGTTGCTGTCGCCCTTACGGGTAGGAGCGATACGCAGACCTGCAGGGCCATCGGCTACGATGGTTCCCGGAATACCCAGGCGGGGAATAGGATTGGTAATGCCGGCTGCACCGTCCACCTCGTTGGTCATGCTACCGGTTGGCACACCGCCCAGACCTGCCATCATGGAGCCCCAGCCACCGCCTACCAGCAGCGATGCCTTCTCCTCCAGGGTCATGGCCTTCAGCACCTCATCAATGTTGTTCTCGGTCAACTTCACCTGTGCCTGTGCTCCCATACTGAGCATCGCAGCACAAGCCAAAACTGTCAGTTTCTTCATATTGCTTATTTATTATCAGATTTTTGTTACAATATTTATCGGGTACAAAATTATATGTTTTTTGACAAAAAAAGATGTCCATTTTTTCCTATAAACTTGTCTTTTGACAAAAAAATAACGAAGAGTGGATTATATCCGTTTTTTTCCATTATTTTTGCGGAGAATAAGATTTTTACAAACCAAATAAAAATATAACGACCATGAAAAAAACATTCATCTCACTGATGCTTCTGTTGTGTCCCTGGCTGGTGATGGCACAGGCCAACAAGCCTCAGCGTCCTAAGATTCAGGGTATTGCCCACATCAGTCTTCTGACCGACGACCTGCAGAATGCAGCATCGCTGTTTACCGACTATCTGGGATTCGGACAGCCTTATATGGTGGAGCGTCCGGGCAAGCCAACCATGATGTTTGTCAAGATCAATGACCGCCAGTACGTGGAGTTCACCAAGGACGACAACAAGCAACTGAAAAAGTACCGCCACACCGCCTTTGAGGTGGACAATGCGGAAGCTATGCGCCTGTATCTGCAGGCTATGGGCGTGGTGGTTCCTGATGCAGTGAGAGACACCGGCTTTGGTTTCAAGGCATTCTTTGTAAAGGACTTCAACGGCAATGACGTGGAATTTGTGGAGTACATCAACAGCGGTGTGCTGGCTGAGCACAAGGGTCAGGACATGCCTATCACCCGCATTTCTGACAGCATGCGCCATGTGGGATGGGTATGCACGGATTCAGCAAAGGACATTGCCTTCTACGGTTACATTCTGGGATTCACCGAGTTCTGGCGCGGCGGCGAGGACCGTTCGAAGATCAACTGGATCAAGATGCGTCTGCCTGACAGCAAGGACTATGTGGAGCTGATGCTGGTTGACCATGAACTGAACCAGCAGGAACTGGGACTGTACAACCACCTGGATCTGGACATGGAAGATGTGGCTGCTACCAAGAAACTGCTGGATACCCGTCCGTTGCCTGAAGGCTGCAAGCCTGCTGAGCCTCAGAGTCAGGGTGTTTGCGGATACGGTCTGAGCAATGTATACCTGATGGACCAGACCCGTGTGGAGCTGATGACCAAGATTGCCCTGGGCGGTAAGCCTTCCAATTCCACCTGGGGTGTTCCTTTGAGATACGACGGTAAATAATAACAGAAAAGCCTGCGCTTAATACGCAGGCTTTTTTATTCCTTAATAATCACTTCTGCCTTAAAGACATCCCCCACCACTCCGAACGTGAACGTGTGGCAATCCGGGTAGGTCAGTTCCAGTCGCTTCTTCAGATTTTCCAATCCCACTCCCCCTTTCTTCTTGCTGGCCAACTCCTGATCGGTGAGTAAGGTATTGGTTACGCAAAACGTCAATTGCTGGCTGTCCTCCTTCAGGACGATATCCAAATGGCACTCATGCAAACTGGACGCACCATATTTATAAGCATTCTCCAACAGCGAGATAAACAGCATAGGCGGAATCTGACGGTCGGGGTTAGTGATTTGGAACGTGATATCCAACTTCAGCGTCTCATCGTAACGTATCTGCATCAGATTCATGTAGTTCTTCATAAATTCCACATCCTTATGAAGCGGAACCCTGTCGGTGGAAGAATCGTACAGCACATAGCGCAGCATATCGCTCAGGCGGCTGATAGATTCCTGTGTGGCATCGGGGTCGAAAGCCGAAAGCGAGGAAATATTGTTCAGTGTATTGAACAGAAAGTGCGGATTCAGTTGTCCTTTAAGTCGCAATAATTCGTTCTGTGCCAGTTCCTTATCATGCTCGGCATGCTCAATTTCCAACTGGCGGTTGTGCTGGCGGAAACGCATTGACATGGCCGCCATGAGCAGCAGCACATTGAACAGGATATAACTCAACTGAAACGCGATGAGCAATTCAGCAGGCAAAGGAGGGAAACCGCCCGGGCTGACTTTGGGATAAATATAATACCCCAAGACATGTGCACCTGCAGACAGCAAAAGATATACCCCTATACAGAACACCCAGTACTTAACCGAAGAACGTTTTCTGATCAGATAATTGGGAATGAGCCAATAATAACTGATCAGGAAGCCACCCAAAATGGTAAACAGCGGCGGTACGGCGAATTTCAGGTTAAAAATGGCATCAATCCATGAATTGCCCAAAGCAATCATAATAAGCGAAGGAATAAAGATGATCATAAATAAAATGACCACCTCTGTCAGGACATCCGACCAATCTATGATAAAGTTCTTATTTTTCATCCGTTTGCAAATATACAAAAAGTAAGGGCAAGACGATAATCCTGCCCTTCTTTTTTTTAATTATTCATGAAAATGGAATTCATCTGCATAGTTTGGTTCTCTGCAATCACTACACTATCTGTATTATACGATTGAACGCCAGTCACCTGTATTTCCAGGGAACTGACGTTTTTACTTGCAAAATACGCAGAAAAGCATTATTTTTGCAAAAACCAAAGAATCTGATGAGATGAAACGCTTTCTGCTCCTTTTAGGTGCATGCTGCTGCCTGACGGCTCATGCCCAGTTGAAGACCGATGCCCGACAGGTGCTGTTTGCCACCTTTCCGGAAGACACCATTCCTCACCGTATCCCTGCCCTTTCAGTAACGGCTCAGGGCCAACTGCTGGCTGTGACGGACTACCGCTACTGCAAACGCGACATCGGTTTCGGACGCGTGGACCTGCACGGACGTATCTCGAACGACAACGGAAAGACCTGGGAACCCATGTTTCCTATTATAGAAGGTACGGGAGTGCATAATGCCGTGGATTGTGGATTTGGTGATGCGGCAGTAGTGGCCGATTGGGAAACCGGAGAACTGCTGCTGGCCTGCGTAAGCGGTGAGCATGTCTACTTTGCGGAGACCACCAACCGCAGCAATCCCCAGCCTTGTGCCATGATGAAGAGCAAGGACGGAGGCAAGACCTGGACACCTTTCGTGAATCAGGCCGAGCAGATCTACAGCCTGTTCGACCAGAGTGCGCTGGGACCTATCCAAGCCATGTTTGTGGGTTCGGGACGCATCTGCCAGAGCCATACCATCAAAGTGGGCACTCATTACCGCCTGTATGCCGCTATCTGTGCCCGCCCCGGGGGCAACCGCGTGATCTATTCGGACGATTTCGGCGATACCTGGCATGCCCTGGGAAATGTGGACATCTCGCCTGCCCCAGACGGTGATGAGCCTAAATGCGAGGAACTGCCCGATGGCAATGTGCTGCTGAGCAGCCGTGCAGACGGAGGACGAATCTTTAATATCTTCACTTATACAGACAAGGCTACAGCTCAGGGAGCATGGGCCACCTCGGTGCACAGCGATGCCACCAACAACGGTACCGTAGCCAAGGAGAATGCCTGCAACGGTGAGATCCTGATTCTGCCGGTAACCCGCAAGGCTGACGGCAAGAAGATGCATGTGGCCCTGCAGTCGGTTCCATTAGGTCCTGACCGCCGCAATGTGGGCATCTATTATAAGGGACTGGAAAGTGCTGCAGATTATAGCACTCCAAATACCTTTGCGGCAAACTGGGAAGGCCATGTACAGATCAGTAACATGTCATCGGCTTACAGCACCATGGTCATGCAGCCCGACAGGCACATCGGCGTATTCTTCGAGGAACTGACCTACGGAGCCGGCTACAGCATGGTATATGATGCATATACGATGGAGCAGCTGACAGAAGGGAAATACCAATACTAAGCAAAAAAAGGGGGCCTCGTTCAGGTCCCCTTCTATATTTATTCTGCTAAGCAGGCATCCAATTCCTTGGTGATGGCCTCCTTATCCAGATGCTGGCCAATGAAGACCAGTTTCTGCATACGGTCGCCGTAATTGTCATCCCAATCCTTACGGATCCCCGGCTCCTGCTCCATCAGGCGTTCCAGTTCCTCGCGTGGCATGGTAGCATACCAGCGTCCTGCATTGGTCAGTGAGAACTGACGGCCTGCCTGCTCGAATACATAGCACAAGTCGTACTCGGTGGCGAAATAACAGATACCCTTGGCACGAATCACGTTCTTTGGGAACTTGCGGGCTACAAACTCATCAAAACTGCCCAAGTTGAATGGCTGGCGGCGGCAATACACAAAAGTGCCGATGCCGTACTCCTCAGCCTCACCCTCGTCGTGGTGGTGATGATGGTGATGGTGGCAGCAATGACCGTGCTCATGGTCGCAATGAGAGTGATCCAATTCCTCGTGCTCATGGTCGTCATCATCGTCGTCGTCATGATGATGGTGATGATTATGTTCATGTTCCTCCTCATCCTCGTCATGATGGTGGTGATGATGCTCGTGCTCATCTTCGTCATCGTCATCATCGTGATCCTCATGTTCCTCGTACTCATCGGCAGTGTGAGCCTCAATCTCGGAAATCCATGCAGCAGAAGTTGCCACCTTGTCGAAATCAAACATCTCGGTATTGATGATGCGGTCCAAGTCTACATCACAGTAATCGCACTCGATAATCTCGGCCTTAGGCTGGATGGCACGCAGAATCTGATAGATGCGGTTCAACTCGGAAGAAGACACTTCGGAAGCCTTGTTCAACAAGATGATGTTACAGAACTCAATCTGCTGAATAACCAGGTTCTCCAAATCCTCCTCACCGATGTTAGGCTTGGTCAGGTTCTGACCGCAACCGAACTCGTCCTTCAGGCGCAGGGCATCAACCACCGTCACGATGCAGTCCAAATCAGGCAAACCCTGACGGATGGATGCAGGAACCAGCGTTGGCATAGAGCAAATAGTTTGGGCAATAGGTGCAGGCTCACAGATACCACTGGCCTCGATAACAATGTAATCGAACTTCTTCTGGCTGACAATATCGTTCAACTGCTCCACTAGGTCCATCTTCAGGGTACAGCAGATACAACCGTTCTGCAGAGCCACCAGACTCTCGTCCTTCTGTCCTACCACACCGCCCTTCTGAATCAGGTCAGCATCAATATTCACCTCACCTATATCATTGACAATCACCGCAAACTTAATGCCGCGCTTGTTGGTCAAAATCTTATTCACCAAAGTGGTCTTGCCACTGCCTAAATAACCGGTCAGCAGCAAAACAGGGATAATTCCATCGTTCAACATATCGCTTTTATATTTAATTAGGTGCAAATATACAACAATAAAAGGAGAATAAATACAAGCCCGGATATAAAAAAAATCCTAAAACCCCTCACTTTATTGACAGGGGTCAAGAAAATCGCTGTTAACGCACACATTTTTGTTAAAAAGTTTTTTTAGCCATAAAAACCGCCGTACCTTTGCAGTGTCAAAAAGGATAAAAAGATTGTTTTAATGTAATCCTGCCAACAGGATAATGCAGGATTTTAGTATTAGTTTTTTAAATTTTTAAAGTTATGAAAAAGGTTAACAAGGTTTTTAACAATTTGGGTAAGATGGACCCTGCTATGTGGGGTTACGTAATGTTGGGTCAGAAGACTATCAACGAAAAATAACCCACGCTCGCAAGAGCGTTTTTTAGTAAGAAGATTGTTTATATTTGTAATAGTTTGTAAGAAGAGGATAATTGTTTAATGAAGGTAATGAAGACAGGTAAGAACAGCCTGAAGCGTGCTGCCAAATGGTACTTTGAGACCTGTGCGGTATGTTATAGCAGCGAATGGGTTAGTCCCAAGAACTGATTCAGGCATTCGGATGTGAATCCGGACTTACCAAACCCATAAAGGAATTTTCCAACGCATGTATTGGGAAATTCCTTTTTTCTTTTTAATTTTGCCGCATGAAAAAGTATTTTGTAATAGTCAACGAGGAACAGAAAGGTCCGTTCAGTATCGAGGAACTGAGCAACAAGTACCTAACCGAAGATATGCCGGTATGGTGTGAAGGCATGGATACCTGGCATAAAGCAGGCGAAATAGCTGAGCTCAAGGACATTACGCACCAGTTGCCTCCCGCTCCTCCCCGTTTGAAAATCATCAAGAACTGGTTGACCGAATCGATTGCGGCCACTGCTTTTGCGGCCATGATCAGCTACATTCCCGGATTCTGGATCTGCTGCGTTTCGCTTCCTTTTGGAGGCACAGCCATCTGGAAAGCGCTGAAGGTACAGGAGCTGCACCATAAGCACAACGAGGAAATGGCGCGCCACTATGCCAATGAGGCTCGCAAATGGATGATCTGGGAATTATATGCCCTGGGCGTAGGTTTCTTTTTCAGCCTAATCGGACTGTGCATCATTGCACTGGTCACCTACTCCCTCTGGACATAAGCTATAGTTTTTTCAGTTCGGTGTAGAGAGGCTGTACCGGGAGCCCCATGACATTGAAATAACTGCCCTCCAAACGGCTGACACCCACAAAGCCAATCCATTCCTGGACCCCATAGGCTCCGGCCTTGTCGAACGGGCGGTAATGTGAAACATAATAATCTATTTCACAGTCTGATAACTCAACAAAAGTAACATCAGTAGTAACAGCAAAACTATGCTGGAATTCGCGGGTAGTAAGTGTAACGCCAGTAATGACCTGGTGCACGCGTCCCGATAATTTGCGCAACATGCAGCTGGCATCGTTCGCATCGGCAGGCTTTCCCAGCACCTCACCATCCACATAAACAATGGTATCGGCCGTAATTACTAAGTCATTCTCTGCCAAGGTCTCTAAATAAGGCTGAGCCTTGATTCGGGAGATGAACGTAGGAATCTCCTCGCCCACTAATGTTTCTGGATAGGACTCGTCGATACCCGAGATAATCTTCACCTCGAAATCAATGCCCAATCCTCCCAGCAGTTCCTTGCGACGCGGAGAATTGCTGGCTAAAATCACATGATATTTCTGTAAATTATCTAACATTTTTCTTTACTGATAAACAGTCATCACCATCCGAAAGCTGTATTATCCTTCAGCCAAAGGCCCTGGGCACGAAGTACCTGCTCAATAATGTCACGGCCACAGCCATAACCACCGTTACGGTTGGAAATATATACACAAGCCTCCTTGACTTCTGGTGCCGCATCGGCAGGACAGCAGGGACAGCCGCAACGGCGCAGGACTTCCAAGTCAGGAATGTCATCGCCCATAAAAATCACTTCCTCGTCCTTCAGTCCGTATTTCTGGAGAAAATCCTCGTAAATCTTAATCTTAACCGAAGCTTTCAGGAACACGTCCTTCACGCCCAATCCCTCGTAGCGCTTTCGCAGCGATTCGGTGTGCGCACCGGAAAGGATAGCCACATGAAGACCGCACTTTACGGCAAACTGGATGGCATAGCCGTCCTTGATATTGACCGTGCGAAGCGGATCACCGCTGGGATGCAGGGTAATGGTCTCGGCACTCAGCACACCGTCAATATCAAAGATGACCGCCTTTATGCGGGTTAAATCGTAATTGATCATATCAATACTGACCAATGTGCATCTTCTCCCACATCAGCTTATCCTCGTTCTGAGGGTTACGCTCCATGGCTTTATGACCGACAGCCACCATGCACAGCACACCGATATGAGAAGGGATATTCAGCAACTCGCGAATAATCTCATCGGTAGGAGTACCATCGGCAGCCTGACGGTTGCGCACCTGTACCCAGCAAGAGCCCAGGCCCAAATCCTCGGCCTGCAACTGAATGCCATAGGCAGCGATAGACGCATCCTCAATCCAGACATTGCTGATGTTGGTATCCACACATACCACCACTGCCAATGATGCCCCGGCAACCAGCTCTGCGCCCATGGCGCGGGTCTGTGAAAGACGCTGCAACATATCCTTGTCGTCCACCAATACAAACTCCCATCCGCGGGTATTGTGAGATGACGGGCTCATCAGAGCCGCACGCATCAATGTTACCACTTCATCCTGCGCCAGTTCCTGTTCTGTGAACTTACGGATACTGCGGCGCTTCTTAACTAAATCTTTAAAATCCATATCAACTCATTTTTTGTTGCACAAAGATAAGAAAATAATTCCAATTTTATTGTCGTAATTCCTCAAAAATTCGTTACTTTGCATAGAATTTGAATTTGAAACAAATTATCAACTAAACAAACTAAAAATATGAAAATTTCACGTATTGATCACCTGGGTATTGGTGTACAGAGTATTGAGGAGGTTTTACCTTATTTCGAGAACGTATTAGGTTTGAAGTGCTATGCAGTAGAAGAAGTTGCAGACCAGAAGGTTAAGACTGCATTCCTGAAAGTTGGCGAAGTTAAGTTGGAATTGTTGGAGCCAACATCTCCAGAGAGCGCTATCGCTAAGTGGCTGGAGAAGGGAGGCAAGGGCGTTCATCATGTAGCATTTGCTGTAGAGGATGGCGTTGCTGAGGCACTGGCTGAATGCGAGGGTAAGGAAATCCGTCTGATCGACAAGGCTCCACGTCCAGGTGCAGAGCAGATGTCTATCGCATTCCTGCATCCAAAATCAACCGCAGGCATCCTGACTGAGCTGTGCGAACCACAGAAGTAATTTAAAATTTTCATTTAAGATGAGTAAGCAAACAGAAAAAATAAAAGAACTGATCGAGCTTCGCGCAAAAGCTCGCATCGGTGGTGGCGAGAAGGCAATCGAGAAGCAGCACGCTAAGGGTAAGTTCACCGCACGTGAGCGTATCAACATGCTCTTGGATGAGGGCAGCTTCGAGGAGATGGACATGTTCGTTGAGCATCGTTGCTACAACTTCGGCATGGAGAAGAAGCATTACCTGGGTGATGGCGTTGTTACCGGTTGCGGTACCATCGCTGGCCGTCTGGTTTATGTATTTGCACAGGACTTTACCGTAAGTGCAGGTTCTCTGTCTGAGATGCTGGCTAGCAAGATCTGCAAGGTCATGGATATGGCTATGAAGGTTGGTGCTCCTGTTATCGGTTTGAACGATTCAGGTGGTGCTCGTCTGCAGGAAGGTATCAACGCTCTGGCAGGTTATGCTGAGATTTTCCAGCGCAACATCATGGCCAGCGGTGTTATCCCTCAGATCTCTGGTATCTTTGGCCCATGTGCCGGTGGTGCTGTATACTCACCAGCCCTGACCGACTTTACCCTGATGGTTGAGAACACCTCTTATATGTTCCTGACCGGTCCTGGTCCTGTTAAGGCAGTTTTGGGTGAGGTTGTAACCCAGGAGCAGTTGGGTGGCGCTTCAGTTCATGCTACCAAGAGTGGTGTTACCCACTTTACCGCTTCTAACGACGAGGAGGCTATCGCTATGATCCAGAAGTTGATGAGCTATCTGCCTCAGAACAACATGGAGAAGACTCCACGCGTAGAGTGCACAGATCCTATCAACCGTATGGAGGATTACCTGAACGAGATTATCCCAGACAATCCTAACATGCCTTACGATATGTATCAGGTAATTGCCGGTATCGTTGATAACGGTGAGTTCTTCGAGGTTCAGCCTAACTATGCAAAGAACCTGATCATCGGTTTCGCACGCATGAACGGCCAGACCGTAGGTATCCTGGCTAACCAGCCAAAGCAGTTGGCAGGTGTACTGGACAGCAACTCAAGCCGCAAGGGTGCACGTTTCGTTCGTACCTGTGATGCATTTAATATTCCAATCGTAACCTTGGTTGACGTTCCTGGTTTCTTGCCTGGTACCGCTCAGGAGTACAATGCAGTTATTCTGCACGGTGCTAAGTTGCTGTACGCTTACGGTGAGGCTACTGTTCCAAAGGTAACCGTTACCCTGCGTAAGAGCTACGGTGGTTCTCACATCGTAATGAGCTGTAAGCAGTTGCGCGGTGACATTAACTATGCATGGCCATCTGCAGAGATCGCAGTTATGGGTGCCAGCGGTGCAGCATCGGTATTGTATGCAAAGGACGCTAAGACCCTGAAGGACGAGGGCAAGGTAGAAGAGGCTAAAGCATTCATCAAGGAGAAGGAGGATGAGTACACCAAGCTGTTCGCCAACCCATATCAGGCAGCTAAGTTCGGTTACATCGATGATGTTATCGAGCCACGTAACACCCGCTTCCGCGTAATCCGCGCTCTGGCTCAGCTGGAGAACAAGAAGATGGTTAACCCTGCTAAGAAGCACGGAAATATTCCACTTTAATATTAATAGGTTCGTATGACATTATTATCAGCTAATTGGGCAGAGGCATGGATGATGGCCGGCATGAGCGTTTTGGTCGTCTTCGTTATTCTGTTGCTGGTTATTGCTGTGTTGGCCGTCTTCAATCTGGTAGCCAAGAAGACCACTGCTACTGTGAGAGAGGTGAAAACCAACATTAAGACCGACAAGCAGGTTAAGGCTTTTGAGGAAGCCAGCGAAGAAGACAAGGCTGCCGTGGCTGTTGCTCTTTACCTATACTATAATGATGACCACGATAAAGAAAGTGGAATTCTGACTATTAATCCTGCTCCATCAGCATGGGGCAAAGTATTAAATCCAAGACTCTAATATGAAAGAATTAAAATTCAAGATTGGCGATAAGGACTATGCGGCAACCGTAGTTGAAGGTAAGGCTGCAGGTGCACTGACCGTAACTGTAAACGGTAAGACCTATGAGGTTCAGATTGCTACAACCGAGCATAAGGCACCAGTAGCTTGTCCTGCAGCAGGTGCTCCTAAGGCACAGAAGCAGGGTGGTCCAGCAAATGTTATCTCTGAGTTGCCAGGTACTGTAACCAAGTTGGTTGCAGCTGACGGTCAGCACGTTAAGCGTGGCGAGACCCTGTTGGTAATCGAGTCAATGAAGATGGCTAACGACATCGTCAGCGAGGTTGACGGTACCGTTCAGCGCATCGCTGTAGCACCAGACCAGAACATAAACCACGGAGACCTACTAGATGAGAAGGTAGCAAACTTCGTAGCAGCAGAGGCTCCAGCCTTGGCTCCAAAGCCAGCTCCAGCAGCCCCAGCTCCAGTAGCAGCTCCAGCTCCAAAGCCTGCAGCAGCAGGCGCCAATGCTGTTACAGCTCCTCTGCCAGGTACCATTACTAAGATTTTGGTAAAGGTTGGCGACGCCGTAAAGACAGGCGATACCGTTCTGATGATGGAAGCAATGAAGATGGAGAACTCTATCACTGCTGAAGGTTCCGGAACCGTAAAGGCTATTTTGGTTGAGACTGGTGCTCAGGTTCAGAGCGGCCAGGCACTGATTGAACTTGCATAAAACATAATAACCACCGTTGTTTTACCACTACAAACTATTAAGGTTATTATGAAAAACAAGAAAATGTTTATCCTGACAGCACTGTTGCTGTTGGTTGCCACTCCCCTAATGGCAGCTGACTTCAACATGGCAGACGGTCTCTCAAAATTCTTCGGTGAGATGGGATTCACCTCCTTCTTCACCGGGGAAGGCTGGAAGAACGCCGTGATGCTGGCTATTGGCTGCGTGCTGTTATATCTGGCGATTAAGAAGGAGTATGAGCCATTGCTGCTGCTTCCTATCGCCTTTGGTATGATTCTGACCAATCTTCCGGGAGCTGGCCTGTTCCATACCGAACTCTGGAATGGGGAATTCCTCAATCCAGACAGCGAATATTACCACTCATACCGCCACATTATGGCAGATGGCGGCTTGCTGGACATCCTGTACATTGGTGTTAAGGCTGGTGTATATCCATGTCTGATTTTCCTGGGTGTAGGTGCAATGACCGACTTCGGTCCGCTGATTGCCAACCCAAAGAGCCTGTTGCTGGGCGCTGCAGCCCAGATCGGTATCTTTGCTACCTTCCTGGTTACTCAGATGGATATCTTCGGCTTCACTCTGCAGGAGTCAGCCTCAATCGGTATCATTGGTGGTGCAGACGGCCCTACAGCCATCTTCCTGACCACCAAGCTTGCTCCACAGTTGCTGGGTCCTATCGCTGTAGCAGCCTACAGTTACATGGCACTGGTTCCTGTAATTCAGCCACCTATCATGCGTATGCTGACCACTGAGAAGGAGCGTAAGATCCGTATGCAGCAGTTGCGCACTGTGAGCAAGAAGGAGAAGATTATCTTCCCTATCGTTGTGGCTATCATCGTATCTCTGATTTTGCCTTCTGCAGCAACATTGATCGGATGTCTGATGCTGGGTAACCTGTTCAAGGAGAGCGGTGTGGTAGAGCGTCTGAGCAAGGCTGCACAGAACGAGCTGAACAACATCGTTGTGATCTGCCTGGGTACCACCGTTGGCGCTACAGCCACAGCAGAGGCCTTCCTGAATGGTCATACCCTGAGCATTCTGTGTGTAGGTATCGTTGCATTCGGCATTGGTAGTGCAAGTGGTGTGCTGATGGCAAAGGCCATGAACCTGTTCCTGTCGAAGGATAACAAGATTAACCCACTGATTGGTTCAGCCGGCGTAAGCGCTGTGCCTATGGCAGCCCGTGTAAGCCAGGTAGAAGGCCAGAAGGCAGACCCACGCAACTTCCTGCTGATGCACGCTATGGGTCCAAACGTAGCCGGTGTAATCGGTTCTGCAGTTGCTGCCGGTGTATTGCTGAGTTTCCTGGGATAATCACGTCCCATGCATATAAAAATCCCGCTCCTAAACAGAGCGGGATTTTTTATTTAAATACCGTTATCAAATGCCTCCGATTTACAAATAAATACAAACAATTTCATCTATTCGGTGAAAATCAGCCGGAATATGGAGGATTTTTTGTAAATTTGCACATAAATTCGAATTGTATTAAAATGAAAGCAAAGAAAGTCTTATTCATTACCCAAGAAATCGTTCCTTACATGGAAGAAAGTGAGATGGCTCACAGCGGTAGAGCACTGCCTATCTCTGCACAAGATCATGGCAGAGAAGTGAGAATCTTCATGCCCAAATGGGGAATCGTTAACGAGCGCCGAAACCAGTTACATGAGGTTATCCGACTCTCAGGAATGAATATGATCATCAATGACACCGATCATCCATTGATTATTAAGGTTGCTTCCATGCAAGGCAGCCGTCTGCAGGTGTATTTCATCGACAACGATGACTACTTCATGAAACGAATGATGGAAAAGGACGAAAACGGTGAAGAGTACAAAGATAACGGTGAGAGAGCCGTGTTCTATACCCGTGGCGTCTTGGAAACCGTCAAAAAACTGCGCTGGTGTCCGGACGTAATCGTATGCCAAGGATGGATTGGAACATTGGTACCTTTCTACATCAAGACTTTGTATAGCGAAGAGCCTTCTTACCGCGATACAAAAGTCATCTACTTGAACGAAGCATTCGAATTGACCAAAGAAATCGGAAAGGAACTGATTGACAGCATTTATCACAAGAACTTGCCAGCAGATGTTATCGAATCTGTACGAAAGGAGCATTACACCTATACAGACCTGCTGCAGATGGCTCGCGACTATGCTGATGGTATAATTTTGGGCTCTCCAAACATTAAAGAAGAAACTAAAGCCCTGTTTACCGAATCGGGCAAGCCTGTTATGGAATATCCTGGTGCCGATGACTTTGAGGAAAAATGCATTGATTTTTACGATGCCATCTACAGCATCGGCAAGGAAGAACAAGAAGAAAATTAAAAGCATGAGAAAAGCCTTTTGGTTTGTAGTATGTGCCCTATTGGGCATGTTCTATGCATGTGATTCCGGCACATCATCCCTTGGTATGGAGATTGTTCCTGAGTCTGATATGGTTTCTGTTAACTCCATGAACTTCAAAGTGGGCGCCCGTTCTATTCTGGTTGACTCCGTCTTAGCTAGAACCAGTGTCTGCTATCTGGGTAATTTCACTGACGAGGAAACGGGTACTAATGTTCAGTCTGACTTCATCGTACAGTTCAGCTGCACAGAGAACTATGCTTTCCCTGACACCATCATGGGAGACTCAGCCATTACCACAGAGATTAACCTATATTGCCAAGAATTTGTGGGTGACAGTCTGGCTCCATTGAGACTCAGTCTTTATCCATTGACCAAGTCTCTGGATAACAGTAAGATTTACTACACCAACATTAATCCAAAGGATTATTACGATGAAAGTGCCGGTCCTATTGCTACCCGCACCTTTACCCTATCCGACCGTCAGTTGACTGATTCTGCCCGCACCAACGGCTACTACCGCAACATCCGTATAGATTTGCCAAGCTCATTAGGTACAGACATAATTCGCAAATTCAAGGAGAATCGCAAGTATTTTGCCAATGCAGATGAGTTCCAGAAGAATGTCAATAAGGGCTATTATGTAAAACTGGAAAGAGGAGAAGGTGTGATGATGCAGATTTATGTATCACAGCTGAACACCTCATTCAAGTACTTTACCGACAGCCGTCTGGGCAAGCGCGATTCACTGGTAAATGGTTTAGCCACCTTCTCTGCTACAGAAGAGGTTATTCAGGCCAATAAGATTGTGAACAATGATATTCAGAAGCTTATCAACGATGATAAGCATGCTTACTTGAAAACTCCAAGCGGTATCTTCACCGAATTGACTCTCCCTGTTGAGGAATTGTCACAATACAAGGACACCATCAATTCGGCCAAGCTGATTCTTTCTGCTTACAACAGCACCGTTGATGAAGAGCGTGCACTGCCTGCCCCACAGTATATCCTGATGGTAAAGGAAGACAATGTCACTTCATTCTTTGACAACTATAAGACTCCGGATAACGACACCTCTTACATGAGCAAATTTGAGGATGAGTACAAGAATGCTTATACATTCAGTAACATCAGCCACCTGATCAGCAGCATCAGAAAAGAACTCATTAATGGTGAGAAGAGCGATCCAAACTGGAAAGCCAAGCATCCAAACTGGAACAAGGTGGTGCTGATACCAATTGTCCCGACCCTGGATGCAGAGGGTAAGGTCTCCATGGTAGAACATACACTGGATATGACCTACATCAAATTAAAGAGCGAGGACATTAACCTTCAGGTAATATTCAGTAAATATAAGCAATAAAAAAAGGGTTCCAAATTTGGAACCCTTTTTTATTTTACTTCTTTTTAGGAGCGGCCTTCTTCTTTGGCTTCTCTGGTTCTGCAGCAGGAGCAGCAACTGGCTCCTCAACCTTAGCAGCCTTCTTAGGAGCGCACTTCTTAACAGCTGGCTTAGCAGCAGCTTCCAGTTTTGCCAACTTAGCCTGAAGCTTAGCAATCTCCTTATCTTTCTGCTCCAACTCAAGACCCTGGTTCTTAATGGTGGTCAGCAGTGAGTTCAACTCCTCGTTATCCATATCAACTGGATACATAGCATTTACACGGCTGATAAAATCGCCAAGTACATTCATATAATTGGTGAATGCATCGTAAGCACTGTCATAGATTCCACGGTTCATAGACAACTTCATAGACTTTGTTGTCATGAAATTGAAGTTGTTACTTGCCTGCAAGTAATCCCAATCCTGCTTGATTCTTGGGTCGGTGCAGATACGTACACGGTCAGCAACACTGTACAGCTTATTGAATGCCTCACGCTGCATCTGGTTACCCAACCAACTTGATACGTCACGCTCCTCATCGGTCCAAGACATTGGATATGGAACATCCAGAGCACCAACAGGCTTCATCTTACCGCAAATCTCTGATGGTGTTGAGAATGTGATACCCTTAGCCTTTGCAGCAGCAGGAATAGCCTTCAGGAACTCAATGATATTTGAAGACAGTGGCTGGTAAATACCCAAAGCAGCCAGCTCCATAAAGATATTGATAACCTGCTCCTCTTCTGGCAATTTAGCAATCTTATCAACATATGCATCAGCGAACAATGGATATTCAGACCATGAAGTGTTGCTGAAACGCAATGAAATATCATCAGATAAGTTGTAGTCACGCAACAGCAACTTCAAGTTAGGATTCAAGTTGCAGTTATACAGATAATGAGGTGACTTCCAACCCAAAATGTGCTTAGCACCCTCGGTCAGCATACCCTTGAAACCCAAAGCAGCAACCTGAGCACCAATCTCGTCAGAGTAGATCAAAGAAGAGTTACGGAATACCTTTGGCTTCTGGCCAAACAACTGCTCAATGCGCTTAACCATACGCTTTACATCCTCTGCAAAACACTCCTCGTTAGCCAATGAAGACAGGCCATGAGAATAAGGCTCAGCCAAGAACTCAACACAACCGGTCTCGTTCAATTCCTGCAATTTCTCGATAACTGCAGGAGCGTGCATTTCCAACTGCTCCAAACCAACACCAGACAATGAAAGAGCAACCTTAAAGAACTTCTTGTTCTCCTTAGCCATCTCGATCAATGCTGTCAAAGCTGGCAAATAACTCTTCTCGGCGATTTCATTAATACTACGCTCATTCTCGTAGTCATCATAGTAGTAATGGTCACGGCCGATATCAAAGAAACGATATCTTTTCAGATGTATAATCTGATGAATCTCAAAATATAAACATATAGTTTTCATATCCGAATTATCTTATAATAGTTAACAATTTATTTTCCAAGTAACTGATCGTAGCACTTGCGGATGCGCAAGCCAACCTTCTCCCAAGTGATCTCATCAACCTCCTTGATACCCTCATCACGCAGGAACTCATACAGAGACTGGTTCTCGCATACCGAATAGATGGCATCAGCCATAGCGTTGATATCCCAGTAATCCACCTTAATTACCTTATCCAGGATCTCGCCACAACCACTCTGCTTAGAGATGATAGAAGGAGTTCCGCACTGCATAGCCTCCAGAGGAGCGATTCCAAACGGCTCAGATACAGATGGCATAACAAACACATCACTAGCCTTATAAGCCTCGTAAACCTGCTTTCCACGCTGGAAGCCAGGGAAATGGAAACGATCGGCAATACCACGCTCAGCAGCCAACTGAATCATAGCGTTCATCATATCACCGCTACCTGCCATGCAGAAACGGATGTTACGAGTCTTCTGCAATACCAGCGCAGCAGCCTCAACGAAGTACTCAGGACCCTTCTGCATAGTAATACGGCCCAGGAAGGTAACAACCTTCTCATTTGGCTTACGCTGTGGAACGATAGCCTTGTACTCTTCGTTCAAAGGATATACTGCATTGTGCATAGCAATACACTTCTTTGGATCCTGACCGTATTTCTCGATAACGGTGCGACGAGTCAGCTCTGATACACACATAATGCAGTCGGCATGATCCATGCCGTTACGCTCGATGCTGTAAACCGTTGGGTTTACATTACCACGGCTACGGTCATAATCAGTAGCATGAACATGGATACATAATGGTTTACCGCTGACCATCTTAGCATGTACGCCAGCAGGGAATGTCAACCAGTCGTGTGCATGGATAATATCAAACTCCTGAGCACGAGCTACGACACCTGCCACGATAGAGAAATTGTTAATCTCCTCATTCAGGTTTGGGCCATAACCCATATCAAAATGCAAGCAACCTAACTCGTTGACAGGCATATAGTTGAAATCAGCATAAATATGGTCGCGGAATCTATAGTAATCCTCTGGACTCATATTTGGCAAATGCTCCTTCAGATACTCATAACCATGATCACGGTAAGCAATAGGCACCTGATTCATTGGAAGGATGTTCAAGAAGTTCTCCTCCTCGCCACATGGATGAGGCAAGCAGAAAGTAGTCTCCACATCATTCTGGAGGCTTAAGCCCTTAGTAATACCATAAGAAGCAACAGCCAGTCCACCAAAGATTTTAGGAGGGAATTCCCATCCGAACATTAAGACTTTCATACCAGTTCCTCCTTTGTATATTTAGTTAACAACATATAGATACGCAAAATCTCAGCAACATTTATTGCAAAAGAGACAGCACCACGGCCAGTGAATGGAGGGTTACCATCGAACAACTCAGGGATAGAAGCAACACAATGAGAATTCATCTCTGCCTCCAGACCTTGCAGTCGACGCTGAACGAATGAAACACCACTCAAATTATAGATGCGCATATAAGCCTCCAAATAGAAGCCCATCAACCATGGCCATGCTGTACCCTGATGATAAGCCAAATCGCGCTGGTTCTGAGGACCAGTGTACATAGGATTGTAACCACCACTCTTTGGACTCAGAGAACGCAAGCCCTTAGGAGTAAGCAATTCCTTTGTGCAGTAATCCAGCACCTTCTTGCGCTCAGCCTTAGACAATGGAGAGAAATCCAACGCTGCTGCAAAAATCATGTTAGGACGAACGCTCCAATCCATCATGTTACCATCCACATAATCCAACAGGTAGCCATACTCATTTAGGAATACGTCGTGGAAAGACTCCGCACATTTCTCTGCCTGAACACGAGCATCAGCCAAGATATCCTGATGAGTACCCAACTCTTCCAACATCTGGATAGAGAACATCAGTGCGTTGTACCACAAAGCATTGAATTCAACCACATAACCAGAACGAGGAACAACAGGACGGCCATATGAAGTAGAGTTCATCCAAGTTACTGCCTTATCACGACCATTGGTATAAACCAAACCATTGTCATGAACAAACAGATTAGGGTGTTTTCCTGTGCGGATGAAATCCATAATCTTGCTGATCAGCAATCCATAACGCTCACGGCAATCATCATGAGAAACGTACTTGCCATATTGCTGGATACACCACATAGCCCACAGAAGGACATCTGGCTGCTCCATCTCATAAATCTTCACACTGATAGGATTACCATCAATAAAGTCATTGATTGCCTTAGCGGCAGTATCCATCATCTTGTAGAACTCGTCGTACTCCTTGTTTGCCAAAGTCAAACCTGGCAGAGCAATAAACGTATCGCGGGCACGAGCCTTAAACCAAGGATACCCTGCCAAAATATAATCCTCACCATCGGTCAGGTTATAGAACTGATGAGCAGAATTAATCAAACACTGTTTGAATGTACTGCGAGGAGTTCTGGACTCGATAGCGCTTTCACACATAGCCTTCAACTTACGAGATGGCATTTCAGAAATACCAGCAGAGAATACAATGCTTTCGCCCTGTTTGATTGGTACTTCAAAATAACCAGGGACATACAGATCCTCGTAAGAATCGTAACCACGCTCCTGCTCTTTTGGATATTCAATATTGCGATACCAATCAGGTTCAAAAATAAACTCATTCTTCTTGTTCAACTGCATGAACAATTCTGGGTAACCCTCGTACATGCGGGTCTTGATACCGTTGTCAATCAACTGATACTCGCGGCTAGCGACACCATTCTCATGAGTAAACTGACGAACACTGCGGAACGCCAGGAAAGGACGGAAGCGCAGAGTTGTTGCTGAATGTGCCTGCACCAAGGTGTAACGCAACAAAATGCGGCTTTCATGGTGAACAAACAGAACTTCTTTCTTCAGGACAACACCGCCCACACGATAGGTTGTAGTAGGCACCTTCTCGCAGTCGAATTCACGGATGTACTTGTGACCGTTAGGGCTGAAGTTATTACCCTGATACTTGTGAAGACCCAAATTGAAAGGAACGCCATGCTGAACAACGGTTACGTCCAATGAGGACAGCAGCACGTGATTCTCATCATCCAACTCTGGGACTGGAACGACCAACAAACCATGATACTTACGAGTGTTACAGTCTACAATTGTAGAGCAAGAATAAGCACCAGATCTGTTCGTCCGAAGCACCTCACGAGGCAAAGACTCCTCGAGGTTTGTCATTACGGATTTGTCGAATCGTAAATAGCTCATAGAGTTTTTATATAAGGTTATTAAATTAGACCAGGTTTTGTTTCTATTTCCTATTATTAAAGTTCCAAAGTTAGCCATTTTTTTGCAAACAAACAATACATTTTTTGAAAAATAAAACCAGACCTAATAAATAAGGAGGAAAATGGGAGCAAAAGTCCAACCACGCGACAGTATTCCTCACATTTTTACAACAAAACATGAGATAAACCAACCATATCGCACAAGCATCAGTACGACAAAATAAGTATAAAATTATTCGGGCCTGGAAGGTATAATGAAGTTAAGACGTTCCTGGAGAACCTTAATTCTCAAGGGCACCTTACCTGTCTTCAAGAAGCGTCCATCGACACTAATTCGGGCATGATCGGCACGTTCTATAACCACCTCTCTGGAACGGAAAGGAAGCACCTTATGATAGTTCAGGAATTTACCTGTAACCAGCAAATACAATCCTAAAAAAATCTGGCGTAAATCATTGGGCAACTGAACGATAGATACATCCACCATCCCATTATAAGGAACCGCGTTCGGGGTCTGTCCGTATCCCAGGCAACTACCTACGCACAGGCCTGTGACATTACCCTCGAAACGTTCATAATTTATCTCGGCTGAGACCTTATACGAGATGCGCTCAAAGATCAAGCGAATGGACGACACTATACGGGCAAAGAACTTCACTCCTACCAGACGCTCCGCCTTCTCAGTTATACCAATTATGCTGGCACCAAGGCCTATATTCACAGCATTGATGAAGTAGCGGAACTGCTCCGTTTCACCACCTTCTGCAACACTCTGGTAGTAGCAAATTCCAACATCCACTTTTCTGATTCTCTTTCGGATAAGATGGTCAATGCTGGACCTATAATCATCCTCATCCAGTCCCCAAAAACTGGAGAAATTATTGCCAAATCCATTAGGAATAACACCCAGTACAATCTCCGACTTTATCTGTTCATCAAAGGACATAATACCATTGACAGCCTCATTCAACGCCGCATCTCCGCCTACAACAACAAGAGTCCGATATTTATTGAGAATCAGCATTTTAATAAGACGGTTCACCGAACTTACTCCATCAGACATAACCGTATCATACTTCACATTCTTCTCGTCCAAATACGCAAGAATGTGCTCCCACCGGCGATGAGTCCGACGGACACCGGGTTTCGGTACATAGATTATACCCCATCTGTCTTCAATTACCTGAGCCTGCATACCACTCTTTTATTTGTTCTACTTTCTCCTGCATAGGCAGGCTTGCACTGAGCCAATGTATAGTAAATCCGCGACGTTCCATTCCACGGAACCATGTCATCTGTCGCTTGGCAAACTGATGAATGGCCGTTTCCAGTCCCTGATACATCTCATCAAATGTCAACTGCCCAATAATATGCTGCGTAAGGTACTTGTACTCCAAACCATAATAAATCAAGTCATCTGCAGAAATTCCGCTTTCCAAAAGGCGACGGATTTCCTCCAGCATACCCTCATCCAAACGTTGTTTGAGACGTTTAGATATTTTTTCACGACGCAAATCACGATCGATATCCACGCCCACCAGCAATGCATTTATGTTAGGAAACTCCTGTTCCTTTACCGGATGCTGGCGGTAATATTCTGCAATTTCTATAGCACGAATAGCACGTTTGGCAGTATCTACATCCGTTTGGTTATGAAGGGTCTTATATGTGCTCAGAATGGCCGTAAGCTCCTCCAATGACTTATCAGCCAAGCTGTTTCTTAATTCCACATTCTCAGGCACCGGAATCATGCGATAACCCTTCAGAACAGATTCCAGATAAAGTCCTGTACCTCCACACAAGATTGGCAAGACATTACGACTTTTGACATCCTCATAAGCCTTGAGGAAATCCTGCTGATACATAAAAAGGTTGTACTTGAATCCGGCGTCCACCACATCAATCAGGTGATAAGGTATCCGTTGGCCGTTCACCACATAATCAGCCAAATCCTTTCCGGTACCCAAATCCATTCCACGATATACCTGACGGCTATCGGCGCTTATGATCTCTGCTTTCAGGTCGCAAGCCAGCGCAGCGGCAAGACTGGTCTTTCCACTGGCCGTAGGACCCAAAATTGTAATCAAGTCGTAATTCATGCTGCAAAATTAACAAAAAAAGGATACTTCCAAAAAGGAAGTACCCTTTATTTTGTGATTAAGTCCTATTCGAGAATTAGATCTCTGAGAAGTACTTAATAGTACGAACCATCTGAGAAGTATAAGAGTTCTCATTGTCATACCAGCTAACAACCTGTACCTGATAGGTATCGTCGTCAACCTTAGCAACCATAGTCTGAGTTGCATCGAACAATGAACCGAACTTCATACCGATGATATCAGAAGAAACGATCTGATCCTCAGTGTAAC
>JAKSLP010000048.1 GCA_024401115.1 Bacteroidaceae bacterium
CCTTGGAATCTAGGTGAATGCTGTAATCTGCTTGACGAGTTGGCTGCATTACAGGACCAGTCTCATCTTCTAATGGATTGGATGTATAGACTTCCACCAGACTGCCGGCAGCCAGCGAACCGTAATTGATCTCGCATCGTACCTTTTGTGTGGTGTTAAAGTCGAAATATTCTGATATTGGTTTCAAAGGCTCCGGTTCTGCAGGTCGGTACAGATCCTCATTCACGCAAGCCGTCATGCACAAGGCCATTGCGAAAGAGCCCACATATTTTAATGTTTTCATATTGTGGTTTATTTAATTTTACTTCAACTGATTTACTAGGATCGCTATCCTAAATGCAAATATAACCAATATTTTTTTTATGTATTTTAATTTTGAATAAAAAACGATGAAAAGTAGCAAAATATACAATAAATCCTCTCAAAGGGCTGTCACCTTGTGTAGATAGATGTTTTTTTATACCTTTGCAACCGGAAACATAAGGTGTGAATGATGAAAAAACTGAATGATATTTTCAAGCAGGGGGCCGGATACAAGCCGCTGTTCCTGTCACTTTTGCTGTCGGCCATTGGTTTCGGACTGTACAAAGGAGTCATCGATAACTACATGGCTGAGGTGGTGAAGGTGGACGAGTTCGACCGGGGTGTGACGGAGTTCTTCCGCGAGGTTCCGGGTCTGTTGCTGGTGCTGATTCTGGCTGTCTTCTATCGTTCATCGGCCGAAAAAATGTACAAGATGGGTATGGTGATTATGTTTGGCGGCATGCTGCTGCAGACTTTCATCTCGCCCGTAAAGGCTATGGTGATCCTGGCTATCTTCCTGTATTCCACCGGTGAGCACATCCAATTGGGTATGAAGAGCACCTTGTCCTTAGAGTATTCAAAAGAGGGTTCTGGCGGTCAGGCTTTGGGTTATCAGAGTGCTACCTATCAGATTGGCAACCTGTTGGGGTATCTGGCTATTCTGGGAGCGTTTTCCATTTTGGCTTCCACGGGACTGTTCAAGCCTGCCTTTGGAGTGGCGGCTGTCTTCTTCGGACTGGCCATGTTGGTGTCTTTCCAATTGAAGGGTAAGAGTGCGACAGACAAATCGAAAAGCCGTTTCTATTTCCGGAAGAAGTTCACGAAGTATTATCTGCTAGAGGTGTTCTATGGTGCCCGCAAGCAGGTGTTCCTGACCTTCGGTCCGTATGTGCTGATTCTGTTCTATGGAGCCGATGCGGGAGTGATCAGCCTGCTGTTTGCCATCTCGGCTGTGGCGTGTTTCCTCATGTCGCCTGTGGTGGGAAGAATCATCGACCGCCTGGGCTATAAGTTTGTGATGATTTCCGATACGCTGATTCTGGTGATTGTGTGTTTCTTCTACGGCTATGCGCATCATCTGTTTTCCATGCAGACGGCCTTCATCGTGTGTTGCGTGAATTACGTGCTCGATTCGGTCATCTCCCTGGCCTCGATGGCCTCGAATGTATATGTCCAGGATATCTCGGATTCCAAGGACGAGATGCGGGCCACCATTTCTACCGGTATTTCGGTCAATCATCTGATTACCATCTTTATCGCTCTGCTGGGCGGTTGGGTGTGGAGCACCTTGGGAATAGAAACCCTCTTCCTGGTTTCGGCCATTTTGGGATTATGCAATAGTGCATTTGCGGCTACCATAAAGGGTCGTTCCAAACTAGCAATTGATTAAATCTATATTGAAATTATTGTACTGCTTATGAAAAAATACACACATGCTTGGCTGGCCATGATGGCCATGAAGAGAATTGAGAAGGCTGTGATTACCGAGCGCCAGAAGGATGATGCGAAGGCGCTGGTGAAATGGTTCAAGGATTATCGGGATTTTGTAATCTCGGGGGCGTGGTATCCGGACGAGGTAATCAAGGACATGGGTACCAGTCACATTGTGAAGTATGTGAATACTCCGGAATCGACCGACTGTTCGTTCCGCTCGATGCCGGCTACCTTGAGGATGTATCAGGAGGGTAAGAACGACCCTCGGAAATCGATTCCTTTCTCTATCAAGGGGGGTAATTTGTGCGACCGTTGTGAGGCTCTGACTGAGGCGCTTATCGACTCGTTCAAGATTCTGGACAGCGAGCCTTCGGGTTCGCCCATAACGCCATCGAGCAACCATATCGCCATGCGTTTTTTCATGCTGTCGCACTATATAGCCGATTGCCACATGCCGCTTCATTGCGATGGCCGCTCGTTCTATAAGGAGAATCAGGTGCATGCGTTCATCGAGGAGCAATGGGATAAGCAGGTGGCTGATTCTTACTGCATTGATGAGGATAACGAACGGTTCTTCTATGATCCGGAGGGGTATCCGTTGCCTAAGGAGAAGACGCCTTTGATAGAGTATGTGGAGAAGGAGCTGGTGAACCGCAAGTTCATCTGGGAATGGTTCGGCAAGGACGGGAATTACACCTGCAAGAACACTTGGGATTACATGAGCGGCATCTCGCAGTATTCGTATCTGATGGCATACAAGCTGGTGCCGGATTTTGATGAGCCGAAGAATATCTCGACTGCCAAGTACATTAAGACCGAAGCTTATCTGGAGCATTTTGAGGAGTACAGCCGGATTATCCTTGGTGATGCCGTGGAGAGTATCGCCAAGATCTGGTTGCATGCCTGGGTGCGTTACCGCGATTGGGCGAGAGGTTGCGAAGTGGCAGCTCTGGCTAAGGATGTGAGGGACATTAATTCCACTATCAATGAGGCGAATAAGTTGATTGATACTTTGCCATCGAAGATAGAAACGCTTCAGACCCGACTGGAAAAATACGGAGTGACTCTGGAGGAGAAGAAGGCGGCTCTGGAGAAGGTCAAGGCTTCCGGAAAGGATACCACCAAGGCTGTGGATGCCGTGGCCAAGGCTCAGGATTCGTACGATAAGGTGAAGGAGCAACTGGATTCCAAGCAGCATGATTACGATAATGCGGTGGCTTCTCTGCCTACCCATAAGTCGCTTCTGGAGGCTGCCATCATAAAGCATGAGAGTACCGTGGCGCTCTACAAGAAATACGAGGATAAGAATTCGGGAATCTGAAGTGATAAATAAAGCAAATCAATAATGTAATAATATGAAAAAGTATCTTTCGTTAAGCGTGTTGTTGTTCGGAATGTCATTGAGCGTGATGGCTCAGGCTCCTCAGAAGAGGGATCACAGCACCAATCCGGATATGTATTACCTGAATTATGAGGATGTGGCCAGCAGTCTGAAGTTGCTCCCTCCTCCACCTGATGCAGGTAGCATTCAGTTCCTGTGGGATGATGCGCAATATAAGAAGGGCAAGCTTCTCCGTTCGTCTGCCCGTGGCGAGCAGGCTGTTAAGGATGCAAATGTGGGTGTAATCGGTGGCGGATTCTCGGATGCGTTCGGTTGCGAGTTGACTGCAGAGAATACTCCGGAAATCTTCAAGTTGATCAATAACATGCGTGAGGATGCTGGCGATTTGGCGACCCGTGCTGCAAAGGATTATTATATGCGTCCTCGTCCATACATGTTCTATTCAGAGGATACTTCTATCCCTGGAGCTCAGAAGGGATTGAGTACCAACGGTTCATATCCATCTGGTCATACTGCTATCGGTTGGGCTACCGCTCTTGTTTTGGCCGAGATTAATGTGATGAACCAGGATGCCATTCTGAAGCGCGGATACGAGATGGGACAGAGCCGTGTGATTAGCGGTTATCATTTCCAGAGCGATGTGGATGCCGGACGTCTGGTTTCTTCTGCAGTTGTTGCCCGTCTTCATGCCAATGACGAGTTCAATGCCCAGTTGGCTAAGGCCAAGGCTGAATTTGCCAAACTGAATAAAGCGGGTAAAATAAAAAAAGTAACAGTAGAGTAATTTATACTACGCAAAGGGAAGTTGTCACCTTGTGTATAAAGAAATCCCCGGCACCCACGTGTCAGGGATTCTTTTTTTGCACATTAATACATTTTTATCGCTTATTTAGAAAACAGGTTTTGGAAAACCAATACATAGTTATGCATTATTATGGTTCCTAAAAGATATTGGAAAGAGAATAATAATGTTTGGCAAAAAATAGATTAAAAAGTTATTATTGAATTAAAGAATCGGGCACTAGTCTCACGACTAATGCCCGACATATATAAGTATTTAAGAAACGAATGAAATGTGCCAATTATTCAGCTATCAACTTTTTCAGATTCAGATTAGAACCTTCCTTGAATACAGATTCCTTTTCTGCATTCCAATTATGATTGGTGTTAACTGCGATAATTGCTGGTACAGTACCATTAACTGGGAAGTTGATTTCCCAATGAGCTGCATTTGGCTCCTGGATACCTTCGTTAGCATCGGTTACGATAACCTGAATATTGTTCTGACCTGCAATCCATGGGTTGCCAAACTCTGCCAGATCGATTACGATAGGATCAATTGTCTTACCCATACCTGTGTTGTACATAGTACCCACATTCAGGTCGCTAGCGGACTTCTGGAATACTACTTGACCGCCAATCTTCAAAGTGATATCCTTGGTGCCACCCAAAGCCTGAATGGTAAGAATCTGAGATTCAAGCTCACGTGAAGTCTCAACTTCATGCTCTTTATCATATTTGCCATCAACAACCTCTGCTGAATAGGTCACCTTTGTTGTCTCTTGAATATCGAATACCAAGTCGTTGAAGTCGATATCACTGGCCTGAGCAGCACCCAGATCCTCTACCATATAACGCTTGCTGACATTTTCATTCTCCTCGCGTGTTTTGTTCTCAATTACTGATGCCTGAGGAACATATGGTTTACCGGATACCAGGAAGATTACATCGTTCAAATCCCAGTCGGCACCAGCCTCACAAGCCAAAATAGCGTACTGACCATCAACACTCTTCATAGACTCTGGAACGTTGATGTTGTCAACCAGAATAAACTCCTTATGTTCGGTACTGGTAGAACTATAATTGTATTTCTGACCGCTCTTGGTTGCCTCAGAACGGAATGTAATCTTAGCACCTACTGGCAGAGAGCCCTGCTTGAAGGTTATGGTCTTAGACTGAATTTCATAGGCTGGGTTGAACACCTTATAAGTTTTACCATCAATAGTCACCTTATTATTAAAAGCATCCTTTTCGCCTAAGGTAGTACCCTCGGTTCCAGGAAGAGACAAACTGCTATTAGCAGTTCTCTTTACCTTAACAGTACCATCGTCCTTTGAGGTAAGCAGATACTCTTGAGTATCGTTCTCGGTCTGAACGGTCATCCAAAGATTAAAACCGCAACCGTTATATCCCAGGAAAACAGGCTGGATAGAGAAATCATTGTTTGGCACTACCCATGTGAATGAAGAACCTTTATCTTCATTGTTGTATCCCTCATAGTTAAGGTAATACTCAAGCATAAGATTAGCTAAGTCTCTGCTGATAGCAGGATCAACCTTAGTTAGATCTGAAGACCAGAAACTATTGAACTGCTCCTGGGTAGGAAGAGTAACGGAACGGGTAGTTAAATCCCAACTACCAACGGAATTGATTTCACCAAACAGTGACTTGAAGGTTGCCTCATAGTCAGCCTTTGCCTGTTGTGCGATAGCATTAGGATCAAAATAATCCTTGTCTGCAGTACAAGAAGTAATGGTCATTCCGGCACAAAGCAAATGTAGCCAGAATTGACAGGTGTTTAATAAATGTTTCATAAAAAATCCCTAATTATTATTAATGTTTAATTCATTTTTCATTTAGACTTCGCTAAGTCGTGTCCCGCTTGGTTGCGATGCAAAATTAGATGTTATAGAATACATTTCAAGCCCTTTGTTGTTAAAATCTGTTAAGGAAATTTTTGCTCTACATTATTTTGCTGATTGCATAATTATTGCCGAAATAGCAAAATGTTGAATTTCTGTATTTTATTAATCGCGTGATTATATGCTTACAATTCAAGAAAAATAAGAAAATCTGATGATGTGATTCAAAAAAAAGAATATTCATTCTCGGTTTTTTTCGGTAAAAATGGGATGATTTGCAGAATTGTGTGTAATTTTGCGAAAACAACAATATACTAACTCATGAAAAGAATATTTATCACTTTATCATTCATTGCCAGCATGTTCAGCTATGCTTTGGCTGGTACTCCAGTGGATCATTCCAAGACTTACGCATTTCATACCGATACGGTATATGTTCAGCGTGATGGCTTGAAAATTTTCGGTATAGCATACATTCCTGAGGGTCAGTATGAGGAGTGGCCTCTGGTGATTTATGCTCACGGTATCGGCAGCAACCATACAGCTGGTGAGCCATACGCTAAGGCTTTGGCCGAGAAGGGTTATGTGGCTTACACCTTCGATTTCTGTGGTTCCAGCCCTCGCAGCAAGAGTGATGGTAAGACTGAGGACATGACTATCTTTACCGAGAAACAGGATCTGACTGCTATCATCAGTTCCTTGAAATCAAAACCTTATGTGGATGCCAGCCGTACCTATCTGTTAGGTATCAGTCTGGGAGGCTTGGTGTCTTCCATCACATCGGCTTCCATGCCTGATGCCATCCGCAATCTGGCGCTGGTTTATCCGGCTCTTTGTGCTCCGGATGATGCTCGCAAGAACTATAATGCTGATGGTACACGTAAGGATCCGAATGCCCGAGTCATGGGTGGCGAGGATTACAACAAGGCTATGCTGCAGTTTGATCCGTTTGAGCATATCGGCAATTACAAGAAGCCGGTGTTCATTGTTCACGGTACCGAGGACCGTTTGGTGCCTATCGCTTATTCCGAGCGTGCCATTACCGTTTTCCCTGATGCACGACTGGAGAAGATTGAGGGTGCCGGCCATGGTTTCCGTGGCGAGCCTCTGGAGAAGGCTGTAAAGCTGATGACTGCCCAGTTTAACGAGTGGGAGAGCAAGTAAAATGAAAGTATTGATTATAAATGCTTCTCCCCGGCCCAAAGGTGTTATTTCGCAATACCTGGAAGTCATACATTCAAGTCTGGTGGAGAATGGTGCTGAAGTTCAGGTGGTTCAGGTGAAAAATCTACAGGTTAAACCTTGTATGGCGTGTATGAAGTGCAGGTCTACTCACAACTGTGTGCTTCCGGAGGATGATGCTCAACGGGTGCTGAAGATGATACAATGGTGTGATGCCTTGGTAGTGGGTGCTCCTTGCTACTGGGGTAACATGCCCGGTCATCTGAAACTGCTGTTCGACCGAATGGTGTATGGCATGATGGGGGAGAATAAATTGGCCATTCCGGTTCCAATGCACAAAGGAAAGAGATGCGTGCTGGTGAGTTCGTGCAGCACCATGTGGCCGTTTAATATCCTGGCCAACCAGAGCCGGGGAGTAATCAAGGCACTTAAGGAAATATTAGGTTGGAGCGGTTTCAAGACCGTGGCCACCATAGAAAAAGCGGGTACTTTCCGGCATGCGGAATTTACTGATAAAGACCGGAAAAAGGCGGAAAAAGCTGCCAAGAAACTGTTGAAATAATTCTATGGCTAATGACCCTAATCGTCAAAAACCTCTCCCTAACAATTGATGAGAAAGGGAGAGGTTTTTATTATTCATTTTGTGAACTTAAATCCCGTTTTCATGCCACTGAATGAGTCGGCAACCTGACCGATACTGCCCAGAATACTACTACCGCTGATACTTCCAACGGTATTGATCAGTGGGAGCAGTTTGGTACTGTCAAAGCATAGGCTCAAACTGTTGATGCTGATAGTGACATACGCATTGACAGTTATTCCCGAACTGGTAGTGATTTTCACTTGTTTGTTATTGCTGTCAAACACATAGGTTCCGTTCATGGAACGGTTGCCTACCTTATAGGTCACCTGCCCGTTATCGCTGAGAGTGAAGATGAGTTTTCCTGGGGTAATTCCCACTTTTTTATAAACGCTGGCTAGCTGAGCCTCTACCTTGTTGGCTGCAGCAGCACCTCCAGCTTTTTTCAATAGGTTCTCGCTCTCGAACTGGACACTAGGTTCGGTGTATGTCCAGGTTCCAATTAAATTTGCCTTAGTGGTGGTGACATTACCCAATACGCTACCCAGCACGTTTCCCAGTATACCACCCAAATCGGTTTGATTGGCAGGACTGTTGGTTGCAGTGGTGTTGGTATTAGCTCCTGTAGCTGAACCGGCAGGAAGCATGGTACCGCATGAAGAACATAATAATCCTATCAGGATGAATGCCCCAAAAGTATGTTTTTTCATTTGCAAAAAATATAATTTGGTTAGTAATGATTCCATAATTTCTTTAATTCATGCAAAATTACTGATTTATTGTCTGTTTCTCATCAAAAAATAAGCTTTTTGGAGTTATTTAATAAAAAAATGTGTAATTTTGCTATATAAATCTTCTAAAGATAAATTTTATGAAAAAGATTTTTTTGACAGTAATGACCTGTGTGATGGCTATGACTGCATCAGCTCAGGTAAAATCAGTTGATTTTAAGGCCAATTTGCGTGGTGATTTTGGCTTAGGTGTGGGTATTACAACAGCCCTTAATGAGAAGATTGACTTTGCTCCTAGCTTCAATTATTATTTTAATGACGGCCATGATTCTTTTACCATTGATGGTGATTTCCACTATAACTTTCCTCTGGGTAATTCGTTCAGCGCATATCCGATGGTTGGTGCCGTTCTGTTTCATGCCAAGGACTTTACCAAGTTTGGCTTAAACGCTGGTGCTGGTTTGAATTATGACGTCAAAGGTAAGATTGGTGTTTTTGCTGAAGCAAAATATCAGTTCCTGTTTGATGCCAAGGGTGCAGATGACACTTTCCTGACTCTGGGTGTTCACTATAGTTTCTGATCTTCATTCGGAAATATAAACTAATAACTTAAAACTATTTAGCGATGAAAAAGTATTTAGCAGAAATGTTGGGAACCATGGTTTTGGTTCTCATGGGCTGTGGAGCAGCTGTCAGTTTGGGTTGTACTTCTAACGATCCAGCATTGGCATCTACAGTAGTTGGAACTTCATTGGCATTCGGTCTGGCTGTTGTTGCCATGGCGTACACCATCGGTGGTACCAGCGGATGTCATATCAATCCTGCCATCACTTTGGGTTGTTTGTTGACCGGCCGAATCAGCGGTAAGGACGCAGGTATGTATATGATTTTCCAGACCATTGGTGCTATTCTGGGTTCGATTGTACTGTTTGTTGTAACTACAACTAGTGGAGATGCAGTAGCCGGAACAGGTGCCAATGCTTGTCAGGAGGGTGTCTCTTTGATGGGTGGTCTGGTAGCTGAGATTGTATTTACTGCCATTTTCGTATTTGTGGTATTGGGAACTACCGATGCTAAGAAGGGTGCAGGCAACTTTGCCGGTCTGGCAATCGGTCTTTCTCTGGTATTGGTTCACCTGGTTTGCATCCGTTATACCGGAACTTCAGTAAACCCAGCACGTTCTATCGGTCCTGCCTTGTTCCAGGGTGGTGCTGCTTTGGAGCAGTTGTGGATCTTCATTGTTGGTCCATTCATTGGTGCTGCCATTGCTGCCGGAATGTGGAAGCTGGTTGAGGAAAAGTAAATTCCTTTTTTTATTAGATATAATCTCCCCAACACTCTCGGGTGCTGGGGAGTTTTTTTGTAGTTATTGATTAACAGCTGCTTTCACGGATGCTACGAAACGGGAGAGGGCTGCTGTATCTTCAGGCTTAAAGGATGACCAATCCTTCAGGATGGATTGCTGATTGGTGAGGCGGATCTTCTCGGTCAGGTCGATGCCTGCCACAAAACGCTCCCAATGAATGGAAGGACGGTTGTCCGGATAGTAGAAATAGGTGTCGCCTGGAGCAAAGAGCTTGAAGCGGGTGTCCTCGACCGGATTGTCGGTCCAATTGATCCACGACCAATGCAGGAAACCGTCAAAGCCGCGGGCCATGCAGGTGAGGGGAATGAACTCACTCTCAACCGGAGCGGCATTGCTGAACAGAGATGGGTACTGGTCGGCACAACAGGTGTAGCTGGTGCAAATCTGTCCGCGCGACTTGCGGAGCTTCAGTATCTCCTCAGGGAACTCCTGATTATAAGTAAGACAATAGTAATCAAGGATTTCAGCCAGTTCCTCGTGATATACTCCAGCCAATGACATCTTGATACCTGGGACTGCCTCCTGCGCAATCTTATACGCATTCAGCATATCGTTCATGTTACGCTCGTCCATCGCAATTCGAGTCTTCTCGAACCATCCTTTCTCTTTCAGATGAGCGGCTAACGATTGGAGGAATGGTTTCCACAGGTCGGCATAAGCCTTGTCGGTAGTCTTGGCCTCGATGGTCTTATAAGAGTCAGATTTCTCATCGAAATAACGGAACGACATGTCCCAAGGCACCATGGAATAGCAGTCGATACTCTGGTCGATACCACATTCGGCACACAGGTTTACGTACTTGTCAAAAGCGGTATAATCATACGCCCACTCGCCATTTTCCTTGAGGGTTGTAGCCACCATTGGCTCGAACTTATCGTTGCTCTGAACGCCCCATGGCTCGTAGAAGAGGATGGTGCTGACCGTCTTCTGGCCGGCACGAGCCAGTGACTTCAGGTAGGGGCGAAGCAGTTTGAGGTGCTCATCGCTCCATTGTTCCACCTTATAATAACGGCTTACGCTATACGGTTGCTGCCACAGGTTCAGGTCGAATGCATAATCCTTGGGCTCAGGTAATGTCTTGTCGAGTACTTCGATGTTAAGCGATAGAGAACCAACGGTAGTGCCGCCATCCTTCACTTTACAGCTGATTTGATGCTTTCCCACTTTGGCATCCCGGGGCACATCAATAGAGCACCAAACCGAGTAAGTCTTGTCCATATCGGCATCCAGGGTGCTATTGGCATCAATGAGGTCGTACACCAGATAGGCGGTCAGGGTGTCGGGAGGAGTTCCGCAAGTACGAAAATCATTGGTAATGACTGGACGCACCCAAGCCAGTTGCACATTCCAATCATCAGATGGCTTATCGGCCTCGAGTGTCAACGGCTTTTCAGCCGGTTCGATGAGTTTCATTAATGCCTGAGCGCCAGTATGTTCACCTCGCCACACCTTGATGGTCTGCGTGTTGAGAAGGGTGTCCGGCATCTCGCTTTCCGGATTATATTGAACATCGGAAGTCACCCATGACAGGTTGACCGTTTCATTCATGCAACTGGCCATCAGGCAGAAGACCATGAGCAGCACGCTTAACGAAAGGAATCTCATTTTCATCTTTTTTCATTTATTATTTTTGCAAATATACATAAATAAGAAGAAATTTCATTTGTATTTTGCTGTTTCTTTTTAAGTATAAATGAAGTAATATTATTTTTTTCCGTATGAAATATTATTTATTGAAAAATAGTAAGTAACTTTGTAAAGATATTATTTTTACACATTATAAGAATATTTATAACATAATTTTCCTATGTGTGAATTTACTATTTAGAGAACATGTGCAATGGTTTTTGTAACATGTTTTATTAGTCTTTTCAGTACATGGAATGTGAATAGTGATAATGTAACTAACAATACATAAATAAATTTAGTATGAGAAAGTTTTTTTATTCAGTCATGGCTGTGGCCTTAACACTGACCGCTTTTACATCTTGTAAGAGCTCGGAAGGTGAGGAGCAGGCAGTCATGCACATCGACTATGAGGAGTACACCTTGCCTAACGGTCTGAAGGTTATTCTTCATGAGGATCACAGTGATCCTATTGTGGCTCAGGCAATTGCCTTTCACGTAGGTAGTGCCCGTGAGAAGGAGGGTAAGACCGGTTTCGCTCATTTCTTTGAGCACATGCTTTTCCAGCGTTCTGAGCATCTGCCTAGAAATGCGTTCTTCAATAAGATTGCAGATATGGGTGGAACCTTCAACGGCGGTACCGGAAATGACATGACAACCTATTTTGAGTGCGTGCCTCGTAATGCATTAGAGAAGATTCTTTGGATGGAGTCTGACCGTATGGGTTTCTTTATCAATACCGTTACCCAAAGTGGTTTGGAGCGTGAGATTGATGTCATCTGCAACGAGAAGCGACAGACCGAGGTGAACAATGCCTTTGGTATGATGGATGATGTGATGAGCAAGAATTTCTTCCCTAAGCGTCATCCATACAGCTGGACCGTTATCGGTGAGTTCGAGGATATCAAATCGGCTACCGTTGAGGATGTGAAGGAGTTCTATCGCACTTATTATGTGCCTTCTAATGCTACTCTGTGTCTGGCTGGTGATTTCGATATCAAGGAGGCTAAGGCTTTGATTGAGAAGTATTTCGGTGAGATTCCAAGTCATCCTGTAGAAAAGCCAAAGGTATGGGATGTGCAGTTGGATCAGACCAAGAAACTGTATTATGAGGATCAGTTTGCCAGCATGCCTGCTGTAGAGGTGGCTTATTCTGCTGTAGATGCTGCTCATGCCGACAATGCGGCTCTGAATGCGTTCTGCAGCCTCTTCGGCCGTGGCAAGAACTCTCCATTGTACAAGAATATCGTGGAGAAGAACCTGGCTCCAAACGTGTCGGCTTATAACGGTGCACGTGAGAGTGCCGGTCAGGTGAGCATTAGCGCTACTGCTTATCCAGGTGTGGATACCGACCAGATTATGGCGGCTATCGAGCAGGCGATGAAGGATTTCGAGGCTAATGGTGTGGACGAGGAGGAACTGGCGACCCTGAAGGCTGAGAACGAGACTTCGGCTTACAGCCGTTTGGGTAGTGTACTGGGCAAGGCTCAGATGCTGGCTCGCAACAAGGAGTCGTACGGTAAGGCTGATAAGTTCATTGATGATATCGCTGATTTCAATAAGGTGACTGCCGAGGACGTGATGCGCGTTTATAATAAATATGTGAAGGGCAAGAACTATGTGGCTGTAGTGGCTGTTCCTAAGGGTCAGGTGGAACTGGCTATCGAGGGTAGCGAGCCTGCCAAGTTGATCATGGAAGACCAGAGCAAGCAGACCATGCGCAGTAAGGCAGGTGCTGTGGTAGAGGAGGATTATGAGTATACTCCTTCTAAGATTGACCGCAGCAAGGAGCCTGACTATCTGCCAAATACTCCTAAGACAAACATTCCTACCATCTGGAGAGCAAACCTGTCTAACGGTATCGATGTGGCTGGTATTACTCAGCGTGAGATTCCTATGGTGAACCTGACCATTTCTATCGATGGCGGTCAGTTGCTGGAGCCAGCAGGCAAGCAGGGTACTGCTCAGATTAATGCCAGCATGATGAACGAGGGTACTGCAGACCATACCGCAGTAGAGTTGGAGCAGTCGCTGAAGAGACTGGGTGCCCGTGCTACCGTTTCTGTAGACACCAAGTCGACCATTATCAATGTGTCTTCTCTGTCGAAGAACTTGCCAGCTGTAATGGGTATTGTAAACGAGATGATGACCAAGCCAAGATTCGACCAGGAGGCATTCGACCGTGCGGTGAAGACTCAGAAGTCAGCTATCCAGCGTGCGTTGACCAGCATTACCTCATTGGGTTCACGTGCTGCCAACAAACTGTGGTTGGGTGATTGTATCTTTACCAATTACACCACTAACGAGAGCATTGATGCTATCACTATGGATGATGTGAAGGCTTATTTCGCTACACTGACTCCAAAGAATACCCATATTGATGTGGCTGGTGATGTGGATGCCAATACCTTGAAGAAAGCTTTGTTAGCTCTGGAGGGTTGGACCGGTGCTGATGTGGCTGTTCCTGAGATTACCTTGGGTCAGAACGCAGGTCCTGGTACTTACTTCATTGACTTCCCAGGATCTAAGCAGTCGTACATCTATATCATTGGCCCAGGTATGAAGGCCAGCGACCCAGAGCATCACAAGTTGGATGTCCTGAACGAGAAGTTGGGTGCCGGATCTGCCGGTAAGTTGTTCGAGGTACTGCGTCTGCAGCGTGGTTATACCTACGGTGCCCGTTCATCATTCGGTACCAATCCTGTCTATGGATATTTCCAGGCTGCATCCAGCGTACAGGGCAGCTCAACCAAGGAGTCTGTAGAACTGTTCAAGGAGATTATCACCAACTTCGGTCCAGAGTACGATCAGGAGAAGTTGGATAAGGTTAAGGGTGCCATGCTTCGTGCCAATGCCTCTGCCTTTGAGACCAACAGCAGTCTGGTTAACCTGCTGCTGAGAATCCGCAACAACCAGTTGGCTGATGATTATGTAACCAAGGATGAGGAACTGGTAAATGCCATGACCTTGGAGGATCTGAAGGCTAAGGCTGCTGATTACTTGGATATTAACAAGATGATTATCGTAGTAGTTGGCGATGCTGCCACCCAGCTGAAGAATGTACCAGGAGCCAAGTTGATTCCTGCTATCTAAAATAATAAAACTCCCGAACCTAACCGTTCGGGAGTTTTTTATTGATTATATATCATAATTAGAAATTTCCCGACAGGTAATCGGAGAGCGGAATGCGATAGTAGCAATTTCGACTGTCGCAGAACTGAATCAGGCGATGGAACGTGTAATCGTGTGAGAGCAGTTCGGTATTTCCCACCAGAATCAGATGCTCCTGGGCACGGGTCATGGCCACATTCAGCTTGCGGTCGATGATGCTGCCGTCAAAATCCACAAATACATTATTGGTCAGGAAGTTGAGTTGGTCGGTTTCCTGAACGGTAAAGCCATAGATGATGTACTTCCGCTGGCTGCCCTGGTAGCGCTCAACGGTATCGATGGTGATGTCATGCAGTTCCGCAATACCCCAACGGTCGATGGTGTTCCGGACGGTAGCAATCTGGTTGCGGTAAGGAACAATGATGCCTACCGTTTCCTCTACACGGAAATGATCCTTCTCCTTTTCATAGATTCGGAGTACGGTGGCAGCAATAATGTCCGCCTCGTTTTGGTTCACCTTATTGCTGCAGGTCTGTTTCGGACAATCGGCATGAATGAACGCTATGCGTTGGGTGTCCAGCAGGTTGTCTATGCCATTCTCTGAGGTTCCAATAGTTGGCAACTCCACGTTCTGATGCTTCAGAGGAACCACCTCTAACTCGCTGTTATAGAAAGCCATATTCGGGAAAAGAGCAATATCGTTATGCATTCGTCCCTGTTTGTGAAGCATGAATTCCACTTCAGGACGGCCGTGGTATTTCCGGATGAGTCGCTCGAAGAGAGACAGACGGCAGTCGGTGAGGAGAATCTCGTTCAGTTCCCTTTCATGAACCGCAGAAACCTTAGGGTCCTGTTGCACTACGGCAGGCAACTGCTTATGGTCGCCAATCATCACAAACTTTCGGATTACCGGTTGCCCGTTATGCTGGGCACTCAGCAATCCCAAGAGATGAGGTTCAAGGATTTGCGAAGCTTCATCGATAATGGCCAGACTGAACGATTTGAGTTGGAAGAGTGCGATATGCCTGCCCATGGTATGGGTAGTTGCCACCATTACCCTTGTTGAGGTAATGATGCTTTTCAACTGCCCCAGATTCTGACACTTTTTGGCGATATTTGACAGCAACCTTGGACGGCATTCGGGTGAGCAGGAGTGTTCATGGCCGAGGCGGATGAAATCGATACCCGACTCGAGCAACTTGCTGCAAATTTCATCCACAGCCCGATTGGTGAAGCTGAGCAGAAGGATGGAACTGTCGGGTTCGGTCAACTCCTCCTTGACGGTATTCAGCATGCCGAAAGAGGTCTTTCCGGTTCCAGGAGGGCCCACAATCAGGAAGAAATCCTGGGCTTGCTTTACACGGGTAGCCAGTTCGTTGAACGATCCGTAATCTCCATTAATCTTCAGCGTTTTATCTACTACTGGCTGACGTTGGAACAGAAACAGGTCTCTGCGCTCCTGAGGGGCACTCAGAAAGGCATGTAAACCCTTATAGAGCGAATCGTCCATGGATTCCATGAAATCGTGCTCGATGGCCCATGGCTGGTGCTGGTGAATGAGTAACACATGGGCATCCGACTGAGGGGCATTCAATTCCATCACAATGGTGTGGACCGTAATGTCCTGAACGGAACCACGGAAAACCATGGTCTTTCGCACATCCGGCTCATGTCCGCGTTCGTAAGGATAAAGGATAATAATATCACCTATGCGGAAGTTGGACATATAGTTCGCATCCGTCTCATCAAAACCCAGAGTGATGCGCGCTATGCTGCCTTGGGTGTGCTGATCAGGAGACAACAAGGTCAGGTTGTCATAGATATTACCTGCCTGCCTTTTCTCTTCAAGCGTATCGTACCATTTCGAGGCAAAACCCGAATTCTCCTTGGTCTTGTTGCCGTATTTCGACAGCATGTGCTCGTTGGAGATGAAGGTGAGGAAGCGGAAATAATAACTCCGCTCCAGAGCAGAAGCTTGACGGATAGGAGCCAAGGTCTCCTGAATCTGAGGACACTGGTGGTTGACCCAAAGTTTTGAACTGGTATTGAGTACATTCAAATCCTGAGGGGTGAGTGATTCGAGAAACCGGAATCCGTTGGGGCGGGTAAACTGCAAATCCTGCCAAGCCAGTTGGTTGCGTACCTTGATAGCCTCGAACTGTAATTGAGGGGCAAATCCCAGGTTCAACAGACTTTTCTGGAATTTAGAGTACAACAGAAACGCCTGAAGACGATTGCCGTTCTTCTCATAAATGTCTGCATAATTATATCGTATCAGCATCATATACAGCAACATCTGTACATAATGCTCCTCTTTTTGCTTCAGTATGCCGTGACGCTCGCTCTCATAATCCGCACTTCCCGATTTCTGCTCCAGCAACAGCTTAAAATCGAGCTGAAGCAAGTCCATACGTCCCTGGAGTCCCAACATCTCGGAGTAGAAAGACGGTTCGAGCATACATTCCTTAGGGTTGAAATCCGCTACATTCCGAGGCATATCCTGACCCATGGCCTTGGCAATATTCTGCTTCTGCTTTTTAGCATTCTCGTGAAATTTAGGTGAAATGCCGGCTGTAAGCAGATTGATGGAATGGTTTTGCCAGAACTCCATCACGCTATCGTTATACGTGTGTGATTCAGGAAGTTGATGAATCTGTTCATCCAGCAACTGACCCGCGAAGTTACCCAAAACGATAGGTTCGGATATAGCATCAGGCTGGAGTTTATTGATGGCATGTGTGAGTGGCGTGATGCCGTACTCCCTGAAACAACGGGCAATGTGCGTGATAAGAATCAGGTTGTCCGGCTCGAGGATGATGAATTCCGGATGCAGGCAACCGTCAATCTCATACGGACGGATCAGGTTCAATTGCGCGCCTCTGAACAGCAATTTCTCAAGGTAAGAACCATCGAATGCGGAATTACGGTTGCCACGGCCATAACATACCTTAACCAGAGAACCATCGGCCTGGGTTTCGGACGTACCATAGAGGAACGTGTCGTCCCAGTTTACCACGATCAGGCGGATGTAAGGGCGGACCAGATTGTGGGCATATTCCTCTTCCTGGATGGAAGGGAACAGCACCTGAAGACTGGAGGGAACCGGTACCTGATACAGGAAGGCAATAAATTCTGTCAGGTTGCGCAGATCATAGTAGAACCATTTCTGCATATCCTTGATAGACAGTTCCTCCTGCTTGCGCAATCGGGCACGGGCGTCGTTAGTGCGCTTAGTCGTCTTCTTGGAAGCCTTGTGTTCCTTCAGCAGATAATCCGTCTTGGCAAATGTTCCGACAAAGTTCAGGCTGATATCCAACGTATTACGATTCAAACACTTCTGAAAGACGACATTCAGCTGCTGGTAGGCACGCGGATAATCCGGCAGACAGACCACAGCCTTCTCCAATCCTTCGAAGAGACTGGAAAAAACGTCCGTTGTCTGGTTATTATTGCTGTAGGTTTCCATGCCGTTGATTATTTCTTTGCAAAGATACTCATAATCTTTGTACTACCTTGGTAATTTGTTAAAAAGAAAAGCCTGATGATGAATCAGGCTTCTTTCTTCTTATGGTGATAGTAACGTCTTTTCTTCTTAGGCTTGGGCTGTTCTGAACCTTCGGTTTGAGGAGCAGTCTCAGCAGCTGGAGCAGGAGAGGGCTGAGGTGCAGGTTTTGGAGCCACTTCAACCGGCTTTTCAGCAGTTGGCTGAATTTCTGCTGGCTTCTGTTCACCTTCAGGCTTTTGTCCCTGAGGCTTATTTCCCTTTTTCTTCCGGTTATCGCGGTTACTCCGGTTACCTCTGTTCTCTTTATTCTGGTCATCCTTCTGACTCTTGTCTTTCGGATTCCCATTCTTAGGAGTACCCTTCTTGTCGCCCTTATGGTCCTTCTTCTTATCGTTCTTCTTTCCGTCTTTCTTTACTCGCTGTCCGGTATATTCTGGAACTTCTCCAAATTCAGCAGGAACAGGTTCCTTTTCCACTTCCTTCTCCAGGAATTTCTCGATGAAGCGGAAACTTCTCTGCTCGTCCTGACTCACAAAGGTAATGGCACGACCGTCACGATTGGCACGTGCTGTACGACCGATACGATGCACATAATCCTCGGCATCGTGAGGCACATCATAGTTGATGACCATGGTGATATCGTCAATATCGATTCCACGGGCAACAATATCGGTGGCTACCAGAATGGCCACATGATTGTTCTTGAACTTATGCATCACCTCATCACGCTCGGCCTGAGTAAGGTCGCTATGCATCTCAGCCACATCCATCTTCAGGCGCTTCAAGGCCTTGGTGACTTCCTTCACCTTCATCTTACTTCCAGCGAAGATGATGACACGCTCAGGCTTGGTGCCCTTGAACAGATGCTCGATAAGTTTCAGTTTCTGAACCTCGTAACAGATATATGCCGACTGGCGGATTTTCTCGGCAGGCTTGCTGACAGCCAGTTTCACCTCAACCGGATCATTCAGGATGGTCTTGGCCAGTTTCTGAATCTCCTGAGGCATGGTGGCAGAGAACATGATGGTCTGACGGTCCTTTGGCAAGTGCTTGACAATCTGCATAATGTCGTCATAGAAACCCATGTCGAGCATGCGGTCTGCCTCATCCAGAATAAAGAATGACACCTGACTGAGGTCTACATTACCTAAACTAAGGTGACTGATGAGTCGTCCTGGAGTGGCAATGACAATATCAGCACCCATCTCCATGCTGCGAAGTTCCTGTGCATAGCGGATACCATCGTTTCCGCCATAGACAGCCACACTACTTACGGGAACAAAATAAGAAAAGCCCTCCATGGCCTGATCAATCTGCTGAGCCAACTCACGGGTAGGAGACATAATGAGACAGTTGATCTTCTTCTCAGGATATCCACCCTGGGAAAGCATGCTGATGACGGGCAACAGATAGGCTGCCGTTTTACCGGTTCCTGTCTGGGCTACACCAATAAGATCGTGTCCGTCTAAGATGACGGGAATGGTATGTTCCTGTACTGGAGTACAAGTCTGGAAGTTCATGGCATCGAGTGCATCGAGCACGCAATCTTCCAAGTCTAAATCGTAAAAATCCACCTGAAAATTATTGTTATCTTAATACCTAAAGAAATGATTTCATGAAATCGGGTGCAAAGGTACAAAAAGAAATGGAAAAGAACAAATTATGCTCCTTCCCATTCCACGACTATCAAAAAAAACGAAAATTAAATTATTCCTTTACCTCATCAAACAGGGTGTTTGACTGAGGATTCTCCTGTTCCAGGGTATATGCGCTACTGCCATCGAAGCAATGGGTACATACCATTTCCTTTGGCAGGCCGATAGCCTCGATCAAGGTCTCGCAGCTGCTGAACTTCAGGGTAGTCAGCTTCAGGCGTTTGCGGATTTCCTCGACCATGCGCTCGTACTCAGGTGAACCGGTTGTGGCATACTTCTCCAGGTTCTTGTAAGCATCACCCTCAAAGTCCTGAATGATTCTGCGGGTAATCAGCTCCATATCACTCTTACTAGAAGTAAAGTTGATGAATGGACAACCGTAAATCAGTGGAGGACAAGAGATACGCATGTGTGCCTCCTTCAAACCTGAATCGAACAGAATCTGGGTGTTGTCGCGCAACTGTGTACCGCGAACGATACTGTCGTCACAGAATACAGCACGCTTGCCCTTCAGTACATCCTGGTTGTGAATCAGCTTCATCTTTGCCACCAGGTTACGCATCTCCTGGGTAGGAGGGGTAAATGAGCGAGGCCATGTAGGAGTATACTTGCTGATGGCACGCATGTAAGGACACTTGTGACCCATAGCATAACCCAATGCCATACCTACACCTGAATCTGGAATACCGCAAGCACAATCCACCTCGGTCTGATCCTCGGCACCCATAACCTCACCAATCTTGTTGCGTACAACCTCAACGTTCTGGTTTTCGTAAGTACTGGTTGGGAAACCATAGTATACCCATAAGAAAGAACAAATCTGCATGCCCTTGTTCGGTTTGCGGAGCTGCTCCATTCCATTTGGACGCAAGCGTACGATTTCTCCCGGACCCAAGTACTTGCAGATTTCATAATCTAAGTTAGCAAAAGCGGATGTCTCGCTGGTAGCTGCATAAGCGCCATCTTTCTTACCGATAACGATAGGTGTGCGGCCCCAACTGTCGCGGGCTGCGATGATGCCGTCCTCGGTGAGCAGCAGCATGCTGCAGGAACCCTTAACATGACGGTAAACATTCTCAATGCCCTCTACAAAAGTCTTACCTTTTATAATAAGCAGAGCGATAAGCTCGGTCTGATTGATCTTTCCGGAACTGAACTCCGACAGGTGCATGTTCTCGTTCAGCAGCTTGTTTGCCAATTCCTCGGCATTGCCAATCTTAGCAACGGTTACCAGAGCAAACTTGCCCAAATGACTGTTCATCAGCATGGGCTGAGCATCTGTATCACTGATGACACCGATACCGGCATTGCCTTTGAACTTCGGCAGTTCCTCTTCAAACTTGGTTCTGAAATAAGTGCTCTCCAGGCTATGGATAGAGCGTAAGAAACCTTTTTCCTTATCGTAGGTGGCCATACCACCGCGACGTGTTCCCAGATGCGAATTGTAATCCGTACCGTAGAACAAATCTGTTACACATTCCTTAACGGAAACTGTGCCAAAAAAACCTCCCATAGAAAACTTAGGTATTTATATTGCAAAATTCCGACGCAAATTTAGGAAAAATTCTCAATTCTAAACTATAAAGGGACGTGTTTTTTTTCACGTCCCTTCATTTTTTTATTTGTTTTGAACCGCAGATTTCTCAATCGCCAGTCCTTTTTTATAGGCTTCGATATACTTATTGAATCCTTCAACATCCTCTGGAGTAGGTGAAACCTCGATTCCGGTATCGCCCTTGAACACCTGCTGTTCCAGATAATCGGCCAAGGTCTGGTTCTGGGTATTCTGCACCAGATAGGCTGCCAGAAGAGCCATACCCCATGCGCCTCCTTCACCGGCTGTCTCCATAACACTGATAGGAGAGTTGAGTGCTGCTCCCAAAATGCGCTGACCCACAACAGGAGTCTTGAACAGTCCGCCATGACCTGTGATTCGGTCTATCTTCACATGCTCCTCATTGAGCAGAATGTCGTTACCAATCTTTAATACACCAATGGATGCATAGAGTTGGGTGCGCATGAAATTGGCCAGATTGAACTTATCGTTGGCTGAGCGTACGAAAAGTGGTCGTCCTTCCTCCATGCCGGTAATAGGCTCACCTGACACATAATTATAATTCAGCAGACCGCCACAATCCGGATCACCCTCCAGGGCAATCTGGAACATCTTGGTATAAAGCTCATTGGTATCCACCTTCATGCCCATCATCTCCATCGACTCACGGAACAGGCCAATCCACGCATTCAAGTCGCTGGTACAGTTGTTGCAATGCACCATAGCCACTAGACTACCGTCAGGTGTAGTTACCAAGTCGATAGGCTCGTATGGCTTGGACAGTTCCTTCTCCAGTACAATCATGGAGAAAGAAGACGTACCAGCCGATACGTTACCTGTGCGTTGCTTAACGGCATTGGTTGCCGCCATACCGGTTCCGCCATCGCCCTCTGGAGGACAGAAAGGAACACCTGCCTTCAAATTACCGCTGATATCCAGTTTCTTAGCACCTTCCTCGGTCAGGCAACCGGCATTCTGGCCTGCCACCAGCACCTTGGGGAAGATATCCTGGATGGTCCAAGGATAACCGTAAGGAGCCACCAGTTCGTTGAACTTCTGCTGCATGACGGCATCATAGGTCTTGGTGTTAGGATCCACAGGCATCATACCCGAAGCATCATCCACACCCAAAACCTTTTGTCCTGTGAGTTGCCAGTGGATATAACCCGCCAGAGTGGTCTGGAAGGTGATATCCTTGACATGCTCATCTCCATTCAGAATACACTGGTAGAGGTGAGAGATGCTCCAACGCAAAGGAATGTTATAGTTGAACAGAGCCGACAGTTCAGCTGCCGCCTTACCGGTATTGGTATTTCGCCAAGTGCGGAATGGGACCAGCAGTCCGTCCTGCGCATTGAATGCCATATAGCCATGCATCATGGCACTAATACCGATGGCTGCGAGTGACTGAATCTCAACGTCATACTGCTCGCGGACATTCTTACGAAGGTCGGCATAGCAGTCCTGTAATCCGTTCCAGATGGCATCCAGACTGTAGGTCCACAGGCCATCCACCAACTGGTTTTCCCAAGTGTGGCTGCCCTGAGCGATAGGCTTATGGTCAGGATCAATCAGTACCGCCTTGATTCGGGTTGAACCGAGTTCAATACCGAGAACAGCCTTACCTGTTGAAATGATTTCTTTAGTAGTCATAATATTCAATTAACAAAGACTCTTGTTAAGCATGTAGTACACTTCATTCATGCGAAGTTCCTTCTTGAACTCGCTGATGGTGGTATTCTTGGTAATCTGAATCAGCTCGATACCTGTCATCTCGGCAAAGTCCTCCCAATACTCAGGAGTGATGTCGTATGAGAAGCATGAGTGGTGTGTACCACCAGCCAGAATCCATGCACCTGCACCAATCTCGAAGGTTGGCTGAGGAACCCACAGAGCAGAAGCTACAGGTAGGTTAGGCATAGGCTTTGGTTCGATGCACTCTACCTCCTGAGTAATCAGGCGGAAGCGGTTGCCCAAATCCACAACGGTAGCCTTGATACCAGGGCCAGTCTTTGAGGTGAACACCAGGCGTGCGGTCTGCTGCTTGCGGATACCGATACCCAAGAAGTGAACCTCCAACTTTGGTTTGTCGCTAGCAATCTGTGGACAGATCTCCAGCATGTGGCTCTGCAGGATAGAGCTGCGGTCACCTGCAAAGTTCAGGGTGTAATCCTCCAGGAATGAGCTACCGGTAGGCATGCCCTGCATCATCACCCACAAAGTGCGGTATAGACAAGCCGACTTCCAGTCGCCCTCGGCACCGAATCCGATACCTTCTTCCATCAGTCGCTGAGAAGCCAGACCAGGAATCTGGTCGAATCCTACAAAGTTTGGATCGTTGATATCTGCATCACCCAAGTCGTCAAAGTTGGTGGTGAAAGCGGTAGCGCCCTCATCGGCCAATACTCTGCGGATAGCAATCTCGGCCTTGGCTGCATTGTGCACCTTCTCCCAATAAACTTCCTCGCCACTCTCATCAATCTTGATGGTGTACAATTTCTTGTACTCCTCAACCAAAGCATCAGCCTCGGCATCAGTTACCTTTTTATAATAGTCCATCAGACCTGACACTGGATAGTAATCCACATGATAGCCCAAACGCTGCTCGAACTCCACACGGTCGCCATCTGTTACAGCCACATTGTTCATGTTCATACCGAACATCAGACAACGCACCTGCTTAGCATCAGCCACACCGGCTGCTACACGTGCCCAAACGGCAATCTTCTCCTGAGCCTCAGGGCTCTTCCAGTAGCCTACCACTACCTTTCTGCGGATGCGCATACGGGTGCAGATATGACCGAACTCGATATCGCCATGAGCACTCTGGTTCAGGTTCATGAAGTCCATGT
>JAKSLP010000049.1 GCA_024401115.1 Bacteroidaceae bacterium
TGACCGAACTCGATATCGCCATGAGCACTCTGGTTCAGGTTCATGAAGTCCATGTCAATGGTATCCCAAGGAATTTCGGCATTGTATTGAGTGTGGAAGTGCAGCAATGGCTTCTCCAGCGACTGCAGACCCTTGATCCACATCTTGGCAGGAGAGAAGGTGTGCATCCAGGTGATGACACCGGCACATTTCTCGTCATTATTAGCAGCTTTCATTACAGCCTCCACTTCCTTTGAGGAATTGGCTGTACCTTTATATACTATCTTCACTGGAATAACGCCTGAGGCGTTCAAACCGTCTACCATTTCTTTTGAGTGTCCGTCTACGGCTACAACGGCATCACCACCGTACAAAAGCTGGGCACCTGTGACCCACCAAAGTTCCAAATTTTTATACATAGTCTAAAAATTTAATTGACAATTGACAATTGATAATTGACAATTAGTCTTCGTTATTTTTTAATGTTTTTATTATCGAAATTAATAATCTGTTCAGTTCCTCACAATCATTATGAATGCTTTTGAACTGATCGTCTCCTAGATATTCCGTCTTGTGAAGCAGTTTTAACCAATATGAGGTCTCATTCGCTTCTTTTAATGCAATATTTAATTTGTTCAAGAAATCAGCTCTACTTTGCGCTTGTTCTGATTCACAGATATTTGCACCTATACTTGTACCTGAGCGTAAGATTTGTTTGCTTAGAACGTGTTCTTGCTTCTCTTTCGACAGGTATTTATATAAATTCACCACACGTACGGCAAAGTCAAAAGACTTATCTTTGATAACATTCTCAGACTTCATATCTTTTACATTAATGCGAGCGCAGCAAAGCTATAAAAAATTGTCAATTGTCAATTATCAATTGTCAATTTTTCGTTGACCATAATAGGCATTTGGCCCATGCTTACGCTGATAGTGTTTCTCCACCAGAAGAGGATTCATGGTGGTAGAAGGATTGATGGTCAACGAAACAAACGCCATTTGCGCACATTGTTCCAACACCTTGGCATTATAGACGGCATTGGCAGGAGAGGTGCCCCATGAGAAAGGACCATGATTCTTGACCAATACGCCAGGAGTGTGATCCGGATTGATGGCAGCAGTCTGGAAACGGTCCACAATCACATTGCCAGTCTCCAGCTCATAATCACCAGTCACTTCAGCTTCCGTCATATCGCGGGTGCAAGGAATCTCCTTATAGAAATAGTCGGAATGAGTGGTTCCGATATTTGGAATGTCTCTTCCAGCCTGAGCCCAAGCGGTAGCATAAGTAGAGTGGGTGTGCACAATACCCTGAATATTAGGGAAGTTGCGGTACAGCACCAGATGAGTAGGTGTATCGGATGAAGGGTTCAAATCACCCTCCACCACCTTTCCGGTTTCCAGGGAAACCACCACCATATCGCTGGCCTTCATGGTCTCGTAACTCACACCACTGGGCTTGATAACCACCAGACCTTTCTCACGGTCGATACCCGAAACATTGCCCCAGGTGAAGATAACCAACCCCTGTTTCACCAGATCCAGATTGGCCTGGAATACCTTTTCTTTCAGTTCTTCTAACATATTACCAGAAATAAATGTAGAATGCTACAGTAATACCTAAGATGATGCAAGTATGGATAACATCCCACTTGTTCCAGCTCTGACGGGTAGCCAGAATCTGTTCCTGAGTAGAGGTACCGAATACCAAACCCTGAATCTTCTCTGGATTTGGAGCCTTGGTGCAAAGACTGACAATCCAAACCACCAACAGACAGGTTACCAGCATATAACCGCAGAAGAACAGCCAGTTGCAGTCGTAGAATACTGCCTTGAACAGATTATCGCTGGCATCGGTCACATTGCTGTAATATACGTTGGCACCCAAGCGGATGATACCGATAACAAAACCGGCAATCATACCCCAGAGACCACCCTGAGCTGATGCACGCTTCCAGCAGATACCCATCAGGAAGGCTGCTGCAATACCTGGAGAAAGTACACTCTGAACATCCTGCAGATAAGCATACAGCACATCACCAACTGAGCGCATCACCGGAATCCACAGGATACCTAAGATTACGATAACGACTGTAGCCACCTGACCGATAGTCACCAGTTTCTTCTCCGAAGTATCAGGACGCAGACGCTTATAGAAATCGATGGTGAACAGCATAGCGGATGAGTTGAACAAGGATGCCAGAGATGACATCAGAGCTGCCAGAATACCGCATACTACCAGACCCTTAACACCGGCAGGAAGCAGTTTTGCCACCAGAGTAGGGAAGGCTGCATCGGCATTGTGAACACCATTGCTAAGCATAGGCAGGAAGCCCTCGCCACCCTGTGCCAGACTCTGCTGGTGCAATGCGAATGCAATCATACCAGGGATAAGGAACAGGAATACAGGCAACAGCTTCAGATAGGCTCCGAAGATGGTACCACGGCGAGCCTCACGCTCATTCTTACCTGAAAGCACACGCTGAACGATGAACTGGTCGGTACACCAGTACCAGAAACCAATAACGGATGAACCGATCAGGGCACCCAACCATGGGTACTCTGGGTCGCTGTTGCTTCGCATCAGGTGAATCATGGTTCCCTGAGCGCCATCATAGGCAGGAGCCACATCGCACAGACTCATCATCTCGTCCCAACCGCCCAGCTCTCGTAATCCTAAAACCAGGATAATCAATGAGCCTAATAATAAGATAGGAGTCTGTAATACAGAGGTATAGAGTACGGATTTCATACCGCCCACAATGGTGTAGAGCGCGGTGATAAGTACCAATCCGATGGCTGCAATCCAGAAGAAATCAATGCCCCAAAGGCTCTCGATACCGAATACCTGCTGGAAAACCAATCCTCCGGCATAAACGGTAACGGCCACCTTGGTCATTACATAGCTGACCAGTGAGATCACTGACAATAAGGTACGGCTCTGAGTATTGTAACGTCTTTCCAGGAACTCAGGCATGGTGAGTACCATGCTTCGGCTATAGAATGGGACGAACACCCAACCTAAAATCAGAATCATCCAACCCTGGATTTCCCAATGAGCCATGGCCATACCACTGCTGGCACCTGAACCTGCCAGACCGATAAGGTGCTCGGAACCAATGTTGGATGCAAAGATAGAGGCACCGATGGCAATCCAAGTGGCATCACGGCCTCCCAAAAAATAATCAGCAGAACTGTCCTGTTTCTGTTTCAGGACCCATACCACAATGCCAATCAGGGCTGCGGTAAAAACGGCTATCACCAGCCAGTCTAATATCTCCATAGTATAGTATTTAAATAATTCCGGTAAGTACTTTACACAATAATGCGGTAAATTTAGTCATTTTTGTGTAAAAAGTACCTACCGGAACCCTATTTTTTTATTTCATCAGTTGAATTGTGATGTCGCGGTCGTATGCCACAGGCAAGGTTTTGTATTCATCCAGCACATAGGTACAGGTACAACCCACACCGGTGGTGCAGTAATCCAGATTCAGCGTGTAGCGGTCTTCCGGACGTTGCAACTGGAAGGTAAAGTTACTTTTGGTCAGATTGTCGGTAGTGAACGGATAGGCATTGAAATTGAAATGCTCGTTCATGCCGATACGCACTCCCTTGCCATCCTTGTTCTGCAACTGCACATAACGGATATCGGTTCTCAAGGCATGATCCTGAGGCATGATGTATGGCTCGTACATATCGTCTACCTTTTTGTTCCAGATGCCTACCTGATAACCAGTCTTACGGTCTGGATAGTTCTCCTCTGGTCCGCGTCCGTACCAAGTGATGGCATCGAAATTCTTGTTGACCTGAGTGGTGAGACCGATTCGTGGCAACAGATCAGGCAATTTGCCCTGAGGAGCCACATGTGTATGAACACTCACACTACCGTCATTAGCAAAGGTATAAGTGTATTCGGTGGTGAATCCAGCCATAACAATTCCACGGATGTATGGATCCAAATCGGCAAACTGCTTTCCGCCCAACAGATTCTGCTGACGCACAAACAACTGTACCTTACCGTTCTCCTGATTCAGTTCCATGACAGCAAGGTTATTATCCAGATTATCCATACCCTTGGCATAGAACAAGTTGGATATCTGATTGCCGTACCCCTCGTTATTTCCGCCATTGATACGGAAGGCATCCCATCCGTCACTCTCATTGACCAACGGAGCACGCCATAAGTTAAGAGTAAGCGGAGCCTTAAGTAATGACTGACCGTTGACCTCTATCTGCTCCAGATTACCCGTCTGTCGATTGAATGTATAGCTGAATCCATTACCCGAAATCTGAATCTGCTTCTCATCCTGAGTTGCCTTTACCTGATCGGCAGCTAATGCAGCTGTCTGTAGAGGCTGATTCCAGGAAGTCAGTTCCAACTGATCCCAAGCCACCACATGGCCAGCCTTGGCCCATACTTCATCCTTCTTCAGGGTTGATGTCAATGTCAGTCGGTATTCCTTACCAGGAACAATAGTTGGTTTGGTGAACGGAATGCGTACCACCGATGTAGCTTGAGGCTGAGCCTGTAGCTGTAAATCACCCTCCTGCAAAACATCACCATCACACATCAGTTGCCAATGGGTAGCATAAGCTGATAAGTCAGCAAAATACTGTCTGTTAGTTACTTCCACTTCACCCTTATCGGCATTCAGCCATTTCAGACTGATAGGCTGTGTGGTCCACTTCATCTGAAGCATCTCCGGCTGAACCGTTCTGTCAGGCCAGATACTGCCATAAGTACGCATAGTAGCTCCCCAAGTGTAATATTTGCCCACATCCTCGTTGCCCTCGAATGTCAGATACAGAACAGCATCCTCAGGAGTGCCCTTACCATCCTCCAGACACATATTATATATAGCCACATTGTCCATCTGAGCATCAGCTGTATAGATGGTATTTGGCTCCTGACCGTGAGTACCCGCAATTCGTCCGATATTAATGGCAAACGGGAAATTACTGATTACGCCATTTTCCTTGCTCATCGAACCACCCAACAGTAGAGCGTAAGGATTTCCACCGGTATTTCCCTGAGCTTCGGTGGATGCTGTTCCGCCTAATTTGCCGTCTATATAGAGCTTCATCTCCTTACCGTCCCATGAGGCTGTGACATGATGCCAGTTGTTCTTCCAGTTGCCTGGCAAATCCACCTCTAACTTATGCATCTTTCCAGTATGCAGATAGAATTGCAACTGCTTGTCGTTAGGCTGAATGACGCCAAACTGATGAGAACCTTTGGTAACATAAGGACTTCCATTATGGATACCAGCCAATTCTCCTGGTTTTACATCAAAACTGATAGTCAATGCGTTACCATTCAGTTCCACATTATCCTGTCGGTAAACCTCTACCCATTGATCGTGACCGTTCAGGTTCAATACGCCATTCTTGACATTGGCATTACCCATCAGATGGGTAGGCGTGTTAAATGGTGAACTGTCCTTCAAAGGACGGATATGTTCGGTAATACCATGGCTGACAAAATCCCAAAGAGCGCCTCCCATCAGACGAGGATGTTTACGGATAATATTCCAGTATTCATCCATACCGCCACCGCCATTACCTGCAACCGACAGATATTCATCCATGAACGAAGGTCGAGCGTCTTCTGATTCAGGAATCAAGGCAGTAGCCACCTCCAGTTCAAATGGAGTAGGGTAACGTGGACCTATGATATCCTCTCCAGGATGAGAATAGGAATTTCCACCATACATGAAATAACGGGTAGGATCATATTTCTTACCTTCCTTGACTACCTCGGTGATGTTAGGTCCCTCACCACTTTCATTTCCGGCACTCCAGAACAGGATGCTTGGGTGATTGCGGTCACGAAGCACCATCTGGCGAACACGCTCCTGGTACATCGGAATGAAACGCTCGTCAAATGAGATCTTCTCGGTAGCATGAGCCTCTACACCTGCCTCGTCAATGATATAAAGACCATACTCATCGGCCAGTTCCAGATACTTGTTGGTAGGCGGATAATGCGAGGTGCGAACAGCATTGAAATTATGCTGTTTCAGAATCTCCATATCCTTTCGGATGGTAGCCTCGTCCATCATGTGACCCTGATCCGGATGCTGCATGTGCGAGTTGAACGCATTCACCTTAATAGGCTGTCCGTTGAGGAAGAATGTCTGATTACGTATCTCCGTTTTCTTGAATCCGATTCTGCTGTCAATCTTCTGCTTAACCTTTCCCTGTTCATCCAGCAGTTCAAGCTTCAATCCGTACAGAACCGGAGTCTCTGCAGTCCACTTATCCGGATTGGAAACAAGAGTGGAAAGTTTCAGGGACTGCTTTCCGGCACCATTCAGTGTAAAGGTCTGTGAAGTCATTTCCTTCATGACTTTTCCCTGTGGATTCAGCAATGTGGCACGTACCTGATGAGCACCCGAAGCACCGGCATAACTCTTTACATCCACAGCCACATTCAGGGTAGCATCACGATACTGAGCATCCAGGTCGGTAGTGGCAAACCAGTCGAACAGGCGGGTCTTTGGAGTGGCATAAAGTGTCACATCATCAAAGATTCCGGCCAGACGCCAGTAGTCCTGAGCCTCCATATAATAGCCATCGCTATACTTTACTACATGAACCGCAATGGTATTCTTTCCTGGCTTCAAGTATGGGGTTACATCGTATTCAGCAGGCTCCTGACCACCTTCATTGTAACCCACTTCCTGTCCGTTAATCCAAATAAAGGATGCCGATTGCGCCTTTTCCAGGCGCAGGAAAATCTGCTGTCCCTTCCAGTCGGATGAAATGGTAAACGATCTTCGGTAAGCACCTGTAGGATTGTATTCACGGGGAACATTAGGCGGATCAGCCTTAAAAGGAGCATTTACGTTACGGAACAGAGGGTCGCCAAAACCCTGCATCTCCCAGTTGCTTGGCACCTGAATATTGTTCCATTTGGAATCATTGAATCCAGGGTTGAAAAAACCGGAAGGAATGCCCTCGGGCGTATTGGCCAGGAAGAATTTCCATCGTCCGTTCAGGGACAGTTGTTTCTCGGCCTGATAATAGGCATGGCCCTCTTCCTGGTTCTGTTCAAACACGTTCAGGTTTTCGATAAAATCATAGATATTTTCCATGTAACCGCCTGTTTTTTGTGCAAATGTAACCATAGGGTTACAGCACAGTCCAGCGGCAAATAAAAGCGGAAAAGTGTGTTTCATACTTGAGATAGATTAATTACGATACAAATTTAGTAAATTATTCATTTAAAATTCATGCCCGAACCTAAAAAAAGAGTAATTTTGTATCCAATTAATACATTTGATATGAAGAAAGCTATTTGTTTATTGCTTGCAGTATTGTGTTTCATCCCAGTAATGGCACAGGAAGAGGGCGTACCGTTCAATGGCCTGCTGTTGCAGTTTGATGGCACTCCACTGAACAAGCGCGTTAAAGTTTGGGTAAAATCCGATAAGACCTATGCCACTTCGGATAAAAAAGGCCGCTTTGGTCTGACCAATGTGCAGCCTACAGATACCATCAAGTTTTTATATGCCAAGCGTTACTATGCTGTTCCTGTAGAGGGACGCAAGAGTATGCGCATCCGTCTGGCCGATTCGTTCATTCAGGAGGTGACAGAATCGCAGGAACTAGTAGATCTGGGGTTCGGATATGTGAAGCGCAGAGAGTTTACCGGTTCCAGCAGCCGTCTGAGTGGTGAGGAATTTCGCCGTCAGGGTTACACCCAATTGTCCAAGGCCCTTCAAGGTCGAGTTCCTGGTCTGAATATGGGTAACGGTTACAACGGTGGAAACATGACCATCCGTGGTATAACCAGTATTTATGGCGATTCCAAGCCGCTGATTCTGATGGATGGTACTGAGATTGCCGATCTGGATGATTGCCCAATCCAGAATGTGGATTATGTGGAAGTGCTGAAGGATTCCAACATGTATGGTGTACGTGGTGCCAATGGTGTAATCTTAATCACCACGTTGAAAGGTAATAACAAATAAGTTTTTAGGATAAAGTTTTCAAAAGATTATTAGGGTAAAGATGAATTGGTTAATTGAGTTATTTACAGAAACAGGCTCCATTGCGCATATATTGCTCATTTATGCTATGGTGATAGGATTGGGAGTCTGGTTGGGAAAGCGAAAGTTTTTCGGTATTTCCCTGGGCGTAACATTTGCCTTGTTTGTGGGCATTGCGTGTGGTCATTTCGGACTGACCGTACCGGCAGAGACCATTGTGGTGGTGCAGAATTTCGGTCTTACCATCTTTGTAACCTGTATCGGTCTGCAGGTGGGACCATCGTTCTTCAGTTCCCTTAAGTCGGGTGGTGTCAAGCTGAATCTGTTGGCACTAAGTGTTATAGCATTGAACCTCATCATCATGTTCGTGCTATATTACCTGTTGTTTGATACCAATGATCCAACCACATTGCCTATGATGGTAGGTTCATTGTGTGGTGCCATTATGAACACTCCTGCATTGGGTGCAGCTACCGAGGCCCTGTCGGAGGTGTGGAACAACGGATTGGACATACCGCAGATTGCCAACGGTTATGCATGTGCCTATCCAATGGGTGTTTTGGGATCCATTCTGGGTATCATTCTGGTGCGCTTGCTTTGCAAGGTGAATCTCGAGAAAGAGAAGGAAAAGATACAGCAGGAGGAGAATGCCAATCCTCGCAGAACACCTTACCGTATCACTTTGGAGATGGCCAATTCGGCCTTGGATGGTAAGACCCTGCTGAGTGTCAAGGAGATGGTGGGCCGTGATTTCGTGGTTTCCCGTATCAGTCAGAACGGACATGTCAGCATTCCGACCCGTGATACCGTATTTCATATGGGTGACCAGATTTTCCTTAACTGCGCGCAGACCGATGCCGAGGCTATCATTGCCTTTATCGGACATGCCGTTGACGTGAACTGGGAAAAGCAGGATCGCCCTATGGTATCCCGCAGAATTCTGGTCACTCAACCTAATATCGATGGCAAGACCATTGGTTCCCTGCACTTCAGCAGTATGCACGGTGTGACTGTAACCCGTGTCAACCGTGCCGGTATGGATCTGTTTGCCAGTCTACGTCTCCGTCTGCAATTGGGTGACAAGGTGATGGTGGTTGGTCCGGAAGATGCTGTTCAGCGTGTGGAGGCCCGTTTGGGTAATTCCCTTAAGCGTTTGGATACACCTAACTTGCTGACCATCTTTGTGGGCATATTCTTGGGTATTATCTTAGGCAGTCTGCCCTTGCAGTTCCCTGGAGTGCCAACACCTATCAAGTTGGGTTTGGCAGGTGGCCCGTTGATTATCGCCATCTTATTTGGCGCATTCGGATACCGTCTGAAGTTGACTACCTATACCACAGCCAGTGCTAACCTGATGCTCCGTGAGATAGGTTTGGCATTGTTCCTGGCCAGTGTGGGCATCAAGGCCGGTGGCAGTTTCGTAGACACCTTGCTGGCTGGCGATGGATTGTTGTATATGGTTTGTGGAGCCATCATCTCCATCGTTCCGCTGGTGATTGTAGGATGTGTTGCTTTCCTGAAGTTCAAGTTCAATTACCTGTCCATCATGGGTCTGTTGTCTGGAAGTTGCACCAATCCATCGGCTCTGGCATTCAGCAACCAGACCGCAGGAAGCGATGCTCCGGCTGTAGCTTACTCTACAGTTTATCCGCTCACCATGTTCATGAGAATTGTGACCGCTGAGCTGATTGTGTTGTTTTTATGCTAATAACTATATTAAGTAAATAAATGAAAAAAATTTTTGCAATGGCTGCTGCCGCTCTGATGTTGGTGGCTTGTGGCACTAAGAAGGCAGAGGCTCCAGTAGAGGAGACACTTGCACCAAAGTATCTGGTATTGTATTATTCACAGGCAGGTACTACTCAGAAAGTAGCTGAAGAGTTCCAGAAGGCATTGAATGCCGACATCGAGTGTGTAGAACTGACCGATGAGTTCCCATCTGATTATCAGGAGACCATCGCTAAGGTTAGCGGTATGCGCGAGAGCGGTGAGTTGCCAGCAGTTAAGGATATCCAGTCTAATCTGGAGGATTACGATGTCATCTTCCTGGGTTACCCAATCTGGTTCGGTACCATTGCCACTCCAATGCAGAGCCTGTTGAAGAACATCGACCTGAAGGGCAAGAAGGTAGTCAACTTCTGTTCATTCGGTAGCGGTGGCCTGATTGCCAGCACCAACGACCTGAAGGAGGCTGTTCCAGGTATCGATATCGTTGCTTCTTACGGTGTTCGCACCTTGCGTGCTGAGAAGGCTCCAGCTGAAATCAACGAGTTCCTGATCCGCAACGGTTTTGTTGAGGGTGAGGTAGAGGCACTTCCTGGTTTCGATGAGATGCAGCCAGCTACTGATGAGGAGAAGGCTATCTTCGACAAGGCTATCTCTACCTATGAGATGCTGAACGGTACAGTAGCTACTGAGGTTTGCCAGCATCCAGTTGCCGGTGGTGTTGAGTATCTGTTCAATGCCGAGAACAAGAACCAGAAGATGCAGGTCTGGGTACTGCAAAAGGAAGGCGCAGAGCCAGAGTTCACTCTGGTAGAGCGTTTCTAATTATTTGATCATTATTTCTCCATTGTCATCCTGAGCAATACTCAGGATGACAATACTAATTATTGGTATAAACAACCTTCAATATTATGAAAAAAACAATTGTTACACTATTGACTTTCTGGGCCTTTACTGTATCAATGTGGGCACAGGACTTTAATCAGGACTTGCGCTATCTGATTGCCACTTCAGTGACCAACAAGGCATTGGGCGTGAGTAGCGTGGATGGTATCGGACTGTCGAATGCCGATGAGACCAATGTGCTTCAGCAGATGATTCTGGAGAAGATGAAGGGCGGTTACCGCATCCGCATGAAGATTGGAGATACCGAATTTGCCTACCGTTATGCCGACAATAAACTGACCGTAGGCAGCGTGAACGGTTCGGATGAGGACCAGTTCTTCAAGTTTACTCCAGTGGCAGGCAACGAGGATACTTATATTATCGTTCCCCTGAATACCCCCAATGTGGCACTTCATGCCCAAAACGATAAGTCGCTGGTATTTATCCCTGTAGAAAAGGCCAAGAACGACCAGTTGGCTTGGTTTAAGGTTACCGATACCAAGACCATTACCGATAGTCACAAGGTAGTGAAGAAAGATGCACCGATTTGGGAAAATGAGACCGTATTTGCCATCAATAAGTTGGATGGCCATGCCACCTATATGCCTTATCCATCTGAACAGCAGATGCTTAGCGATAAGGCCTTTTATGATACTCCATGGACTGAGCCTGTAAATGCCAATTATCAGTCGCTGAACGGTACATGGAAATTCAATTGGGTCAGTGAACCGGAACAGCGTCCGCTGACTTTCTTCGAGGAAGGCTTTGATGTGAGCGGTTGGGACAATATTCCTGTACCATCCAACTGGGAGATGCAGGGTTACGACCATCCTATCTATGCCAATGTGGAATATCCTCATGCCAATACACCTCCTTATATTGAGCCTCGCGAGGGCTTTAACGACAAGGGCCAGTATGGCAAGAATCCCGTGGGCAGCTATGTGCGCTCCTTCCAGGTTCCTGAAAACTGGCTGAAACAGCGCACCCTGATTCACTTTGGTGGTATCTATTCGGCTGCTCAGGTGTGGGTTAACGGCCAGTATGTGGGCTATACTCAGGGCGCCAATAATGTGGCTGAGTTTGATTTCACCCCTTATCTTAAAAGTGGAAAGAATACACTGGCAGTCCAGGTGATGCGCTGGAGTGACGGTTCCTATATCGAATGTCAGGATATGTTCCGCATGAGCGGTATCTTCCGTGACGTTTATCTGTATAATCTGCCTAAGGTGGCTGTGCGTGATCATGTCATCACCTCTACCTTGAGCAACAATTACCAGAATGCGCATCTGAACGTGAAACTGGATTTTGCCAATACAGATGGGTTTAAGGGCACCAAGAAGGCTATTGTCAAGGTGTTCGACCCTCAGGGAAATGCGGTAGCAGAGCAGTCCCAGAGCATCAGTTTCAATGGCAATGAGAGTACAGTTCAGGATGTTCAGATGGATTTGAGCGGTATCCAGTGCTGGAGTGCCGAGCAGCCCAATCTGTACACCATCCGTGTCATTCAGCAGAATGAGAACGGTAGCGAGGAGATGGCATTCAGCACCAAGTACGGTTTCCGTGAGGTGAAGATTCAGAATTCATTGCTGTACCTGAACGGCAAGCGCGTGTTCCTGAAAGGTACCAACCGTCACGATACCGACCCTAAGTTGGGACGTGCCATTACTACCGACATCATGCTGAAGGATGTGTTGCTGATGAAGCAGAATAATATCAACACCCTGAGAACCAGCCATTATCCTAATCATGAGAAGATGTATGCCATGCTGGATCATTATGGTATCTATACCGTTTGTGAGGCGGATCTGGAGGATCATCCTAACCAGAGCATCAGCGATATGCCTAGCTGGATTCCTGCGTTCAACGACCGTATCGAGCGTATGGTGACTCGCGACCGCAACCATTCTTCCGTTATCATCTGGAGTATGGGTAATGAGGCGGGCGATGGTGCCAATTTCCAGTACTGCTATGAGACCAGCAAGCGTCTGGACCCAACTCGTCCAGTGCACTATGAGGGAACACGTGGCGACAGTAAGTACGGTGGCGGACGCTGGTCGGATTTCTACAGCCGTATGTATCCCAGCATTGATTGGGTGAAGGAGAACAGCAGCAATCTGGATAAGCCGATGTTCCTATGCGAGTATGCACATGCCATGGGTAATGCCATCGGCAACCTGCAGGAGTATTGGGATGTGATTGAGAGCAGTAATTCCATGGTGGGTGGCTGTATCTGGGATTGGGTGGACCAAGCCATCTATGACCCTCAGGAGATGAAGCAGGGCATCTATCGCCTGCACACCGGATACGATTATCCAGGCCCTCATCAGGGCAATTTCTGCAGCAACGGAATCCTGCCTCCAACCCGTGAGGAGAGTGCCAAGCTGAAGGAGGTGAAGGCGGTTTATGCCTACATCAAGCTGCAGTTGGCCGAGGTGAACAGTAAGAAGAATACGGTAACCCTGAACATCAGCAATACCTATTTATTTAATAATCTGGATGCGTTCCAGCTGGTAACCGAACTGGTGAAAAACGGCCGTGTGGTAAGCACGCAGAAGCAGGATTTGCCAAGTGTGGCTCCAGGCGAGAACGTGGATATGCTGATCAGCCTGCCCGAGACCAAGTTACTGAGGAGCGAGAAGACAGGCGAGGAGGTATTGGTTACTTTCCATGTGGTTCGCAAGAATGCCACTCTATGGGCAGATGCTGGCCACGAGGAGATGGTGAAGCAGTTCAGCCTCACTCGCAGAGCACCTCTGGCCGCTTTGAAGAGCACCAAGGAGCCACTGGCCAGCCCATTGAGCCTTACCGAATACGATACCTTCCAGAGCAGTCACATCAGCGTGGGCATCGAGAACGAGACAGGCGAGCTGAAGAGCCTGATTCTGAATGGTCAGGAAGTGATGGGTCAGGGACACAACTTCCTGTTCGACCCGTTCCGCTGGATTGAGAACGACCGCAAGGAGGATACCACCAACGGTATGGAAGGCAGTAAGGCTGTCACCAGCCGCAAGGTGGAGAACGGCAATCTGGTGGTACGCAGCAAGCGTTTCGGTAGCAAGGCCGATACCGAGATAGCCTATACGATCTATCCTCAGGGCATTTTGGATGTAGAGGTTAGCTTTGTGCCTCATGCTGACAATCTGAGACGTGCCGGTATGGTGGTTTCCCTGAATCCAGACCTCAAGAATGTGGAATACTATGCATTGGGACCATGGGAGAACAACAGCGACCGTCATGACGGTATGGTAGCCCAGTGGTACACCACCAAGGTAGGTGAGATGGGAGGCGAGTACGTGAAGCCACAGACCATGGGCGGCCGTGAGCAGCTCCGTGAGCTGGTGCTGAAGAATGACAAGGGCCAAGGTATCAGCATCAAGACTCAGGGTCAGGTCAGTTTCTCATTGAATCCTTATACCGATGAGCAACTGATGAAGGCTCAGCATACTTGGGAACTGCAGCCACAGCCGTTCAACGTGCTGCATCTGGATGCTGCCGTTCGTGGTATCGGTAATGCTTCCTGCGGTCCGGATACCCTTCCGGAGTATTTCGTTCCGAATAAGCGACTGACCTATAAAGTCAGAATTAGTGCATTATAATAAAAAAGAAGGGCGGCCACATCGGTCGCTCTTCTTTTTCTTAGCAATCGATACATATCGTACCTTTTTTATTATTATATTTGCACTTGAAAAACTGATTAACCTTTTTTCTATGAACAATTCTCAAAGTAACTTGTACCAGCTTGACGGGCGTGTACCCGTATTGCAAGCTGTTCCTTTCGGACTGCAGCATGTTTTAGCCATGTTTGTCAGTAACATCACTCCAATCATTATTCTGGCCAATGTCGTGGGACTGGATTCCTCGGTAAGTGCCGCCCTGGTTCAGAACTGTATGATCATCGCGGGAATCGGAACCCTGATTCAGCTTTATCCCATCTGGCGCATCGGCTCCCGATTGCCTATTGTGATGGGTATCAGCTTTACCTTCCTCTCGCTCTCCATGGCCATTGCCACCAGCCAGGGCATGGGTACCCTGATGGGAGCCGTGATTGTGGGCGGTATTGTGGAAGGACTCTTGGGCCTGTTCCCTAACCAGTGGACCAAGCTGGTTCCTCATATTGTTGCTGCTACCGTGGTGACAGCCATCGGATTCTCCTTGCTTCCTATCGGTGCCAACAGCTTTGCAGGAGGACAGGGAGCGGCCGATTTCGGTTCCCTGAACAATTGGATTGTAGGTACCATTACGCTGCTGACCTGTCTGTTAACCCAGATCTTTGCAAAGGGTTTTCTCCGTGCCCTGTCTGTTTTGGTGGGCCTGATTGTGGGTTATATTGTGGCCCTTTGCATGGGAATGGTCGATTTCTCGGGCTTGGGTAATGTCAGCATCATAGCCCTGCCTACACTCATGCCGTTCACACCGGAATTCCATCTCGATGCCATTCTGGCTATCGTCTGCGTGTTCCTGGTTTCCGCTACAGAGACCATTGGTGACACATCAGCTATGTGTTCCGGAGCCTTAGGACGCAATGTTCATAAGAAGGAGATGGGTGCATCGGTAGCCTGTGACGGTTTTGTCAGCGTTATTGCCGGATGCTTTGGTTGTACCCCTATCACCTCATTCTCACAGAACGTAGGTTTGGCTGCAATCTCTAAGGTTGTCAATCGCTTTACCATCGCTACTGGTGCAGTAATCATGATTATCGGAGGTCTGTTCCCTGTTATTGGTACCTTGCTTACCACCATTCCTCAGGCCGTTCTTGGCGGTTGCACCATCATGATGTTCGGTTCCATCATGTTTGCCGGATTCGGCATGCTGGCACGCAGTGGATTCTCTGACCGCAACATGATTATCGTGGCCCTGTCGCTGAGTGTGGGCTTGGGCTTTACACAGGCTACTGGCATGTTTAGCATCTTCCCACAGATTATCCAGACTGTATTTGCCGAGAACTGTGTGGCTATCGTATTCCTACTGGCTGTAATCCTCAACTTAGTATTACCTAAAGAAAAGAACTGATATGGAGTTTAAACCACAAGAGGGTATTACTGATGCACGCCAGTTAGGTTACAGTAAGTTTACCATACTGGGTATCCAGCATCTGTTTGCCATGTTCGGTGCCACCATTCTGGTACCAGCACTTACGGGACTGCCCGTATCCACCACTCTGTTGTTTGCCGGATTAGGCACCTTAGTCTTCCACCTCATTTCCAAGCGGATGGTTCCTGCATTTCTGGGTTCCAGCTTTGCCTTTATCGGTGGATACATGTCCGTAAAGCAGATGGGTATTGATTTGGGACTTAGCGAGACGTTGGCTTTAGGATATGCCTGCATGGGTGTGTTCTGTGCCGGCTTGTGCTATTTTGTCATGGCTGCCCTGATCAAGGGCCTCGGCACCCATAAGGTGTTGCGCTGGTTCCCTCCAGTTGTTACAGGTCCTATGGTCATTGCCATCGGTTTGACCCTTTCGGGTTCAGCCATCACCAACTGCGCTACCAACTGGCTTTTGGCTATCGTGGCCATTGTAGTGGTAATTGCAACTAGTACCTGGGGTAAGGGTATCATTAAGATTGTACCTATTTTATTAGGTGTAGTCAGTTCATATGCACTGGCAGCCGTAATGGGAGAGGTGGATTTCACCTCTGTTTCCGAGGCAGACTGGTTCGGACTGCCATTCAGCCGCGAGACCTCAGTTCTGGCCGTATTCGACAACCTGGATTCCACCTTGCTGCTCAGCAGTATCATTGCTATCGTACCTATTGCCTTTGCCACCATCATGGAGCATATTGGCGATATGTGTGCTATCTCATCTACCGTAGGTAAGGATTTCCTGGATCAGCCAGGTTTGCACCGAACCCTGATGGGCGATGGTTGCGCAACCGCACTGGCCAGCCTGTTCGGTGCTCCTGCCAATACCACATATGGCGAGAATACCGGTGTGCTGAACCTGACCCGTGTGTTCGATCCTTCCGTTATCCGTCTGGCAGCCTGCTTCAGCATCCTGCTCAGTTTCTGTCCTAAGTTTGCCAGCCTTATCGGTCTGATGCCAGCCGCCACCATCGGTGGTGTGAGCCTGATTCTGTACGGTATGATTTCTTCCGTGGGTGTACGTAATCTGGTGGAGTCGCATGTCGATCTGTCCAGCTCACGCAATGTGTTTGTGGCAGCCCTCATCCTGGTGCTGGCCATCGGTGTGAAGTACGGAGCAGGCGACAGTGTTGCCATCGGCAGCATTCATCTTTCCGGCTTGGCCATTGCTGCCATCGTGGGCATCGTACTGAATGGCATTCTGCCTGACAAGTTGGGTATGAAGGTAAAGAGTTTCAACGGCAAGGAGAAGCATGACATTAAGGACGAGATATAATTAAAGAACACAGATACTATGAAAGTTATAAATTTGAGTGAAAACGGCAGTCTGCTGAACACCTTTATGTCAGAGCTGCGCGATGTAAACGTTCAGAACGACCGTATGCGTTTCCGTCATAACATTGTACGCATCGGACACATCGAAGCCTATGAAATCAGTAAACTGCTCTCGTATAGCAAGAAAACCATTCAGACTCCATTGGACAAGTGCGAGGTGAACACCTATGATGACAATGTGGTTATCGGCACCGTTTTCCGTGCCGGTCTGCCACTGCACCAGAGTTTCCTGGATGTGTTCGACAAGGCTGGAAATGCGTTCGTTTCGGCTTACCGCTACTATAAGGACCGTGAGATGAACCAGGTGGGCATCAAGGTGGAGTACTGTGCTTCTCCTTGTCTGGATGACAAGACCCTGATTCTGGTTGACCCAATGCTGGCTACCGGAGGCAGTCTGGAACTGGCTTACGAGGCTCTGCTCACCAAGGGCAAGCCAAAGCGCCTGATTATGGCCTGTGTGATTGCAGCACAGAGCGGAGTAGACTATCTGCAGAAGGTTTTCCCTTCGGACGATGTGGTGCTGGTATGCGCTGCCATCGATCCAGTGCTGAACAGCCACAAGTACATCGTTCCGGGTTTGGGCGATGCCGGTGACCTGATGTATGGAGATAAGATTTAAATGATTAACCAACAACCAAATACTACTATGAGAAAATTATTCTTACTGGCAGTGATGCTGATAGCAGGCGTAGCTGCAAATGCACAGAACATTCAGGTACATTACGATTTAGGCCGTCATCTGTATAGCACAGAAGAAGGAGGCCGTCAGCAGGTGACTGCTACATTTGAGAAGTTTTCATCCGATAATGCGGGTTCGTGGTTCTATTTCGTGGATTTGGATATTAACCAGCACGGTATGGCTGGAGCCTATACCGAGGTGAGCCGCGAATTCAAGGTGGGGCAGAAGGGATTTGCCGCACACATTGAGTATAACGGCGGATTGAATCTGGGTACCAGCTTCCAGACCTCAGCCCTGATTGGTGGGGCATGGAACGGACACAACGAGGATTTCAGCACTACCTATTCCATCCAGATGCTGTACAAGCAGTTCTTCGGCCAGAACGGCAACAAGGCTTACAGCAGTGCCCAGCTCACCGGTGTATGGAGCACCACATTTGCTCAGGGAAAGTGCACCTTCTCGGGTTTCTGTGATTTCTGGAGAGGACAGAAGTACAACGGCCACGGTCAGTTAGTCATACTGTCAGAACCGCAGCTGTGGTACAATGTCAGCGATAAGGTGTCATTCGGTACCGAGTGGGAGGTGAGCAGCAACTTCATCTACAATCCGGTAAATGACAAGTCGTTCTTTGTCAATCCTACACTGGCAGTAAAATTCAATTTGTAAGATAGCAAAAAGGCAGAAGCATCAAGACTTCTGCCTTTTTTATTCTCCTTTTGCAGACATGGAATCCGCCACATGTATCACATAGGTGAGCGGATGCGTCAGCGCTTCCTTGTAATCAATGATATCCTCGTTCCTCAGCAAGTCCGAGGTAAAGCGTCCCATGTGCCAACGGATGGCATGACGCTCATCTCCCGTGATGTCCAAACCCACTTTATCCGCCAGATCATTCGACAGGCGTCCGTGGCCCCTGGCTGCAATCCGCTTGCGGGTCTTGTAGGTTCCGTCCGGCTGTTTCGCATACAGTTCCATCTTGCACAGATCGTGAAGAAGGGAAGCAATAATGATGCTCTCGTCGTCCAGATACTCATACCATTCCGGATGAGCCAGTTTCAGTTGCTGTGCATTCAGCATCACCTCTATGCTGTGATCTGCCAGTCCACCGTCATAATGATGGTGAAACGACCGTGATGCAGGAGCCGTGTAAAATCCGTGCTCATCCATGTAGGCCAGCAATTCCTCTGTGCCAATCCGGTTGATGGCACGCAACTGTCGCTCGATATATTGCTTGGCATTCATACTGCAAAGATACCATTTTCATTTGGCATTGAACTAAACTATTGCTATATTTGCAATAATAAATTTGAACATGATGAAAAAGAATATTATTTCGGCACTGTTATTGTGCCTGTTTTCCCTCTCGGCATGGGCGCAACAGATCTACGAGGATCAGGATGTGATGATCGACAAGATAGAGGAGGGTAGTTACAAAATCAGTTATAAGGACGGACCCAACTTCTCGTCCATGTTTGTAATAGAGGGTGATAAACAGGCGATGGTGGTTGATGCGGGTGATAAGGATGTGGACTTGGTCTCACTGATCCGCAAGTGTACCGACAAGCCTTATTTCCTGGTGCTCACTCATACCCATGGCGACCATCTGGGCGCTGTGAATCAGTTCCCTGAGCTGTATGTAAACAGCAAGGAGAGCATGAACCAACTGAAACAGATGTACAAGGGTGAGATAAAGTATATGACTGACGGACAGGTGTTTGATCTGGGTGGAAAGACCATTCAGGCTCTTGAGATTGTGGGCCATACCGCTGGAGGAATGATCTTCTGCGATTATGAGACAGGCAACTGCTACAGTGGCGACTGCTTCGGTACTGGTCAGGTGTGGTTGCAGTTCGGCAGTTTCCCCAATCCTATCACGGTCTATGCCAACGAGATGAAGAAGATGCTGGGCTATATGGGCAGCCGCCATATTACCCATATCTATACGGGACATTTCGGTCAGGAGGACTGTGTATACGGAATCAACTATATTCAGGATATGTGTACATTGGCACAGAACATGCTAAAGGGCGATTATACCGCTGTACATCACAACCGCTCGGCTGAGACTTCGCCTATCCAGATGACATCGCTGCGACGGGCAGTTATTGTATTCCATCCGGATCGGGTAAAATAATAACAATGGGGATTCATCAGAATCCCCATTCTTTATTTCTTCAGTACTGGAACAATGATGCGTTCCATCACTTCATAGCCGGCAGCATTGGGATGCACGCCGTCATCGGAATAAGCCTTATTTAATCCGTTATTATCCTGACGGTCCACCATCGGGGTGTAATAATCCACATATGTGATGCCGTTCTGTGCACAATAGGCCTGAAGGCGGGCATTCAGCGCCTCAATCTTCTGCGAACCGTCTGTCACTTCAGGACGCCAGAAGAAATGATTGGATGGCAAAACCGAGGTAATGATCACTTCTATACCATTGTATTTGGCCAGCTCCACCATAGAGATGATGTTATCCATCGTCAGCTCCTCTACATAGCTGCCTAAATTCTCGGCCACATCGTTGGTACCGCAACCGATGACTACTGTCTTTGGCTTCAGCTTAATGACATCCTCACGGAAACGGGAGAGGAAATGGTGTGAAGTCTGTCCCGCAATGCCTCGTGAGATGAAGCCATTCTGACGGAAAAACTCAGGACGCATGTTCATCCAGAACTCCACGATGGAGTTGCCAAAGAACACAATACGGTTTTCGCCAGGAGCTGGCAAACCTATGGCTTTATTATCATCGGCATAAAGGCCGAAATTGGCAAAATCGGACTTGTTCTGTGCCATGACCATTGAGGTGCAGCACAGCATACCAAGCATGAATAGAATCTTTTTCATCGTTATTTATACTTTCAGGAACACCTTTTTCTTATAGAGGAAGTAGAGGAACAGCCAGCATACCGCAATGTATCCGGCATAGATAACCACAGCTGCCCAATTCTCAGGGAAGAGGCTGGCCAATCCGCCAAAGACATTGCGGCTGATCTGTGTGAACGGAATGAATGCCTGTGCCAGATAGATGGTGATGCTGTTCATGCCGATGACTACGAAGAACTTGTCCCATCCGCGCCATCCGCGTACATCGATGATGTAGTAGAACAGGGCCAGCATGATGAGTGAGTATCCTGCTACGGCACATACGAATGAGCTGGTCCACAGGGCCTTGATAATAGGGAAGAAGAAACCCCAACCCCAACCGACAAGGGCCATGATGACTCCGGCAATGGCCAGGGTGATGGCTTTTCGGGTACCGTCCTCGGTGCTGTTCTTCAGGTAGGCACCGCTCAGCATACCCATCAGTGCTGTACCGATGGCAGGTATGGTGGAGATGAGTCCCTCGGGATCATAATCGGGACGATAGCTGTGCGCACCCAGAATCACGCGGTCTATCCAGCAGGCAATGCTGCCCTCGATGCTGAAGATGTCGGCATCAGCAGGAGCTCCGGGAGCCGGAACAAACGCCATGATGAGCCAGTAGCCTATCAGGATGGCTGCAATAATGCCGGCTACTTTCTTGAAATCCTTAACTCGGGTATAGATCAGTGCGGCAAACATCCAGCCCAAACCGATACGTGCCAGCACGCTGCAGAATCGCGCTGTAGCGAAGTTGAAATTCAGCAAACCGTTGTAGATCAGTCCCAATACCACCAAAGTAAGTCCTCGGCGGATAATCTTAGAAACAATCTCCTTCTGGGTCTTGCCGTGTTCCTGCTGTGCGGCTAATGAGAAAGGGAACGAACATCCGGCGATGAACAGGAACAGGGGGAAAATAGTGTCGTGGTGCTGCAGTCCTTCCCAATCCACGTGTTCCATCTGCTCACCAAAGGCAGTCCAGAAACCCGATTCAGGGAAGCAGGCGGCAATGGCAGCAAACAGTGTCGCACCGCCCATGATGAATAACATGTCAAAGCCTCGTAAGGCATCCAGTGATTCCAGTCGTTTCATGTGTTGTAGTATTATAGGTTTTCATCCGCAAAAATAACCATTTTTTAAAGAAGAATGAGTATTTTTGCACGAAGAAAATCACGAATAACTGAAAAACATAGACAATGAGAAAATTTTGGATGACAATGACCATGACTTTTCTGATGGGAACATCGGTCATGGCGCAGGAGCATGTCAGGGTTCCGGGACCGATGGGTGAACTGGATGTTACGGTGGCCAAGCCTGAACTGAAGCAGGGCGAGAAATGTCCCGTAGTGGTGCTGATGCACGGATTCATCTCGCGCAAGGAGAACGGCCTGTTTGACGAGATGGAGAAGATGCTGCTGGCCAAGAAGGTGGCCGTGGTGCGCTTTGATTTCGACGGACACGGCAAGAGCGAGGGCGATTTCGCCAAGATGACCATTGCCAGCGAGGTGGAGGATGCTAAGGCGATGATCCGCTATGCACACAGCCTGGATTTTGCCCAGGGCGTATCGATTGCGGGACACTCGCAGGGTGGCGTGATAGCCAGTCTGGCTGCAGGCGAGATGGGCGCAGAGGAGATAGACCGCGTGGTGCTGATGGCTCCGGCGGCTGTGCTGCGCGAGGATGCCATCCGTGGCAATACACAGGGTAACATCTATGATCCGCTGAATGTACCCGAGGAGGGTGTGCCTTTGTTTGGCGGCAGGCTGACACTGGGTGCTCCGTTTATCCGCAGCGCTCAGACACTGGACATCTATCACACGGCAGGACAGTACACCGGCGAGGTACTGCTGCTGCACGGCCTGAACGACACGTTGGTGCCCTGGACATTCTCGGAATACTATACCTTAGTCTATAAGAATGCCAAAGTGGAGTACGTGAAGGGATTGGACCACGGCTTTACACAGGATGTGGAGGGCACATCGCGCAAGGCGGTGGATTTCCTGGCCCAGCCGTTCCAGCGTGCCAAGGCTCCGCTGCTGATCAAGGCTGCCAAGCCTGAGTTCTGGGAGACTCCAACGGGTAAATACGAGGTACTGACATCGGACCAGCTGCTGAAGGATCATACGGTATTCGCTCCAAAGGATCTGACAAAGCTCAACGGCGAGAAGTTGCCTGTTGTGGTGATGACTGGCCCTGGAAGGGATAAGACCGGAAGTGCCTTCCGTCCGTTCTTTACCGAGGTGGCTTCGCACGGTTTCCTGATGATTGCCACAGGTCCGCTGACTGAAGAGGTAGTGAATACAGGCATATTGGCCAAGGGCACCACACAGGATATGCTGGATGCCATAGATTGGGCCATCAGCGAGAACAACCGTAAGGACAGTCCGTATTACCAGAAGATTGACACCAAGAATATCTGTCTGATGGGACAGAGTGCCGGAGGTCTGCAGGTACTGGAACTGAAGGATGATCCGCGTGTCACCTGCATGGCATTGTTTAATAGCGGTATGTTCCGTCAGGAAACCAACAGCATTGCCAAACTGAACGAGCAGAAGGTAAAGACCTTTGCCAAACTGCGCAAGCCTATCGCATATTTCTTAGGAGATACCGATATGGCACGTCCTAACGGTGAGGATGATTTCCTGTACATCGACAAGGCTCAGGTTCTGGTAGCAGTGGCTAAAATTCCAGGTGATGCCCATGCCGGAACCTTCCGGCAGTTGAATGGCGGTGCCTTTGCCAAGGCTGCCGTAGCCTGGCTGTCCTGGCAGCTGAAACACGATGAGAATGCTGCACAGATGTTCAAAGGCGACAACAACGGTATGAAGCGTGACCCGATTTGGGTTTCGTTCCGCAAGAAGAATATTGATTGATAAACAAGTTAAAAGCCCTATCACACGATAGGGCTTTATTTATGTTGTCCAATCCTTGGGTTGGAGATTCTAAGATTATAAATTGTTGATTTCTTCAATAGTTAGACCTGTCGACTTCTGAATGGTCTGGATGTCAATGCCTAATAACTTCAGATTTTTAGCAATTTGCAGTTTACCTTCAGCTAATCCTTCAGCTCTTCCTTTAGCTTCACCTATTGCAAAGCCTTTAGCCTCACCTTCAGCTCTTCCTTTTTCTTCAGCCTCCATCTTGGC
>JAKSLP010000005.1 GCA_024401115.1 Bacteroidaceae bacterium
CGCCACGGTCTTCCGGCACCCCAGGGTGCTGGCTATCATGCAGCAGGTCACATTGCAGGTCTCATCGGGGGTAACGCCGATAAACAGGTCAGCCGAGCCTACGCCCGCCTGTTTCTGAACCTCGATGCTGGCAGGCTTGCCGCTGTAGCTCATGATGTCCAGGTTGCTGCTCAACTTGCGTATCTTGTCGCTGTTCTCGTCAATCAGCACGATGTCGTGACGCTCACGGCTCAGCAGGGTGGCCAGATGGGTACCCACGGCACCCGCTCCTCCGATGACTATCTTCATAATAATTCGTTTATCTGTTTCACAATTCCTTCGGTGTCCAGACCCAGCATGTGCAACAGCTCAGGCACGCTGCCATGCTCCACAAAGCTGTCTGGAAGACCCATGCGGCGTACCTTCGGAGTGAAGCCGTTGTCGGCCATGTATTCCAGTACGGCGCTGCCCAGTCCGCCTATCACCGTGCCGTTCTCGATGGTGATGATCTTATCGAATTGGGTGCCCACCTCGTTCAGCAGCTCGCCGTCCAGAGGTTTCAGGAAACGCATGTCGTAATGGGCTATGGTCACACCCGGACGTTCTGCCTCCACCTGGCTGATGGCCTCCTCGGCCAGTTTGCCGATAGGACCGATGGTCAGGATGGCCAGATCCTTTCCGTCCTTCATCTTGCGGCCGGTACCCACCTTGATTTCCTTCATCGGCTGGCGCCAGTCCACTAAGGTACCGCTGCCGCGAGGGTAACGGATCACAAACGGACCCTGGTCGGGCAACTGGGCGGTGTACATCAGGTTTCTCAGCTCATGCTCGTCGTAGGGCGAGCTGATGGTTAGGTTAGGGATAGGGCGCAGATACGCCAGGTCGAACGCACCGTGATGCGTAGGGCCGTCCTCGCCCACGATACCCGCCCGGTCCAGACACAGCACCATGTTCAGGCGCTGGATGGCCACATCGTGAATCAGGTTGTCGTAGGCACGCTGGGCAAATGAAGAGTAGATGTTGCAGAACGGCATCAGTCCGTCCTTGGCCATGCCGCCCGAGAAGGTCACCGCGTGACCCTCGGCAATACCCACGTCGAACACCCGGCAGGGCATCTCCTTCATCATTATGTTCATGCTGCAGCCCGTAGGCATGGCAGGAGTGACACCCATGATCTTTGGATTCTGCTTGGCCAGTTCCAGCAGCGTTTCGCCAAACACGTCCTGAAAGCGGGGCGGAATGCCGTCGGTAGGCGAGCAGATGCGCACGCCGGTGTTCTTGTCAAACAGGCCCGGAGCATGCCAGATGGTAGCCTCCTTTTCGGCTGGCACATAGCCCTTACCCTTGGTGGTGTGGATGTGCAGCAGCTTAGGCCCGTGCATGTGCTTGATGTCGTTCAGTGTCCGTACCAGTTCCTTGACGTTATGACCGTCCACGGGACCGAAGTAGCGGATGTTCATGCCCTCGAACACGTTCTGCTGGCTGCTGAGCAGCGACTTCAGGCTGTTGTTGAAGCGGATGATGGTCTCCTTGCGCTTCTTGTTCAGCACGCCCATCTTGTACAGCGATTCCGACACGCAGTTGCGGATCTTGTTATATGTCTGGTTGGTATTGAGCCCTAACAGGTACTGTTGCATGCCACCCACACTGTGGTCGATACTCATGTCATTGTCATTCAGGATGATGAGCAGGTCGTTAGGGGTGGATGATACATTGTTCAGACCCTCAAAGGCCAGTCCTCCGCTCATGGCACCGTCACCGATGACCGCTACGATATGGCGGTTCTCCTGGTGCTTCTTGGCTGCCACGGCCATGCCCAGGGCCACCGAGATGGAGTTCGATGCATGTCCGCAGGTAAAGGTGTCGTATTCGCTTTCGGCAGGCGAGGGGAAGGGACGGATACCCTTGAACTTGCGGTTCGTGCAGAACGCATCGCGCCGTCCGGTCAGGATCTTGTGTCCGTATGCTTGGTGACCTACGTCCCACACCAGTCGGTCGTAGGGGGTCTGAAATACATAATGAAGGGCCACGGTCAGCTCCACAACGCCTAGCGAGGAAGCCAGATGGCCCGGGTTCCGGCTCAATTCATACAGGATGTCTTCTCTTAATTCCTGGCAAACCTCATCCAGTTCATCCACCCGCAGTTTGCGCAAGTCGGCAGGAGAGTCCAGTTGCTTAAGATATCTATATTCCTTTTGATTGTCCATATTTACCTAAAATAATATGCAAAAATACATCTTTTTTTGCAGAAACTGCTTAATTTTGCAGAAAAACATAGAGAACCGGACCATGAACCTGACTACACCCGTACATATTCCTGCTAATTCCCTGCGAATCAGTCACCGCCAGCACATTCTGCTCCTGGGCTCCTGCTTTGCCGACGAGATGGGCCGCAAGTTGCTGGACGACAGGTTCAACTGCCTGGTCAATCCTTTCGGAACGCTTTATAACCCGCTGTCCATCGTACAGGCCCTGGAGCGCCTGCTGTGTGGTGAGGAGTTCCGGGAAAGCGACCTGTTCCAGCACGGGGGACTGTGGCATTCGTGGATGCATCACGGCAGTTTCTCGGGTATAAATCGGCAGGAGACACTGGACAGCATCAATGCCTCGTTCCTTAAGGCGGTGGACTATCTGCGCCACACCGATGTACTGGTCATTACCTGGGGTACCAACCGCAGTTATTTTTACGACAGTCAGTTGGTGGCTAATTGCCACAAGGTACCCGAGAAACGGTTCGGGACGGTGGATTACAGCATGGATGCGATCGTTACCCGCATGACCGGTGTTCTGGGCAGATTATGGCAGGTCAATCCCCAGTTGCAGGTGGTGCTGACCGTCAGTCCCATCCGTTACGTGAAGTACGGCCTGCACGAGAGCCAGCTCAGCAAGGCCACCCTTCTGCTGGCAGCCGATGCCTTACAGCGGCAGCAACCGCAACAGGTGCATTACTTCCCTGCTTACGAGATACTGATGGACGAGTTGCGCGACTACCGTTTCTATGCCGAGGATATGGTCCACCCATCCCCCCTGGCGGTTCAGTATATCTACGAGCGCTTCACCGCCTGTTTCGTGGACGGGGAGGAGCAGCAGATCAGTGCCGAGTGCCGTAAGCTGGTGCGCGAGATGAACCATCGTCCCCTGCATCCCGAATCGGAAGAGTACCAGCGGTTCCGTGCCCGGTTGGAAAAGAAGATAAACGACTTGAAACAACAATACCCCTTTTTGAAGATTTAGATTATGCAATTCACCATCAAAGAGATACAGCAGGTCATCAACGCCCAGTTGACCGGACCTGACACCCATATCGTGGACTGGCTGCTTACTGACAGCCGTTCCCTGAGTTTCCCGGAAACCACCCTGTTCTTTGCCATCCAGACCGCCAAGAACGACGGACACCTGTACATCCCGCTGCTGTATCAGCGCGGCGTGCGCAGTTTCGTGGTGCAGTACCTGCCCGAGAAGCAGGACATGTACCCCGAGGCATCGTTCCTGCTGGTGGACGATTCCCTGCGGGCCCTTCAGCAGGTGGCCGAGGCTACCCGCCGCTCGTTCCGTGTTCCCGTGATTGGCATCACCGGCAGCAACGGAAAGACCATTGTCAAGGAATGGCTGAACCAGCTGCTCAGTGCCGACTGGAAAATCACCCGTTCACCCCGCAGCTACAACTCGCAGGTGGGTGTGCCGCTGAGCGTGTGGCTCATGGACACCGACACCCAGCTGGGCATCTTCGAGGCCGGCATCAGCCAGAAACAGGAGATGCAGCGCCTGCAGCCCATCATCCGTCCCACCTTGGGCATTCTGACCAATATCGGTCCTGCCCATCAGGAGAACTTCTCGTCATTGGAGGAGAAGTGCCTGGAGAAACTGCAACTGTTCTCCGTGTGCCAGAAACTGGTGTACAATGCCGACAGCGACCTGATTGACCGTTGCATTCAGAAGGCTGGCATCCGTCAGGAACAGCTGTTTCCGTGGTCCAGAAGAGACAACAGCTGTCCGCTGTACATCAGTAAGATAGAGAAGGCTGACAATCATACCGTGATGACCTACAGCTACGAAGGTGTGGAGTCGCAGTTCACCCTGCCGTTCATCAGCGATGCATCCGTGGAGAACTCGCTGCACTGTCTGGCCACCTGCCTGTACCTGGGCCTGACTCCCGAAAAGATTGCCCAGCGCATGCCTCAGCTCGAGGCCGTGGCCATGCGTATGGAGGTGAAGGAAGGCCGTGACGGTTGCCTGCTCATCAACGACAGTTACAACAGCGATGTCAACTCGCTCTATATTGCCCTGGATTTCATGAACCGCCGTCCCGATCCGGAAGGACGTAAGCATACCCTCATCCTCAGCGACATGCTGCAGACCGGCCAGTCGCCCGACCAGCTCTATGCTGCCGTGGCTCATCTGCTGGCCAACCGTGGGGTGGATAAACTGCTGGCCGTGGGCCCCGAGCTGTGTGCCCACCGTCACCTGTTCACCATGCCCGCTTATTTCTTCCGCACCACCGGGGAACTGATGGCCAGCCGGGAGTTCCAGGAACTGCACGACGAGTTCATCCTGCTGAAGGGTGCCCGCGATTTCCGCTTCGAGAAAGTATCCGAGCAACTGGAGCTGAAGGTGCACGAGACCATTCTGGAAATCAACCTGAATGCCCTGGTGGATAATGTGAATTACTACCGCCGGTTCATGAAGCCCGAGACTAAGATGGTGTGCATGGTCAAGGCCAGCGGCTACGGCATCGGTTCCCTGGAGGTGTCCAAGACCCTGCAGGACAGCGGCGTGGATTATCTGGCCGTGGCAGTGGCCGACGAGGGTGCTGATTTGCGAAAGGCCGGCATCACTTCGAATATCCTGATCATGAACCCCGAGATGACAGCCTTCCAGACCATGTTCGACTATAAGCTGGAGCCCGAGGTGTACAACTTCTCCATCCTGGAGGCCCTGATTAAGGCTGCCGAGCGCGAGGGTATGACCAATTTCCCTATCCACATCAAACTGGATACCGGCATGCACCGCCTGGGCTTCGACCCGCTGAATGACATGCCCCGTCTCATCAGCCGTCTGAAGCAGCAGAACGCCCTGATTGTTCGCAGCGTGTTCTCTCATTTCGTGGGCAGCGACAGTCCCGATTTCGATGCCTTCTCTGCCCTGCAGTTCCAGCGGTTCCAGGAAGGAAGCAGTCAGTTGCAGGAGGCATTCCCGCATAAGATACTTCGTCACATCTGCAATACGGCAGGTATCCAGCGCTTCCCCGAGCGTCATCTGGATATGGTGCGTCTGGGCTTGGGCCTGTATGGTGTGAACCCTATCGACAACCAGTACATCCACCATGTAGCCACCCTGAAGACCACCATCCTGCAGATACGTGATGTGGCACAGGGCGACAGTATCGGTTACAGCCGCAAGAGCTACACCCGGCGCCCTTCACGCATTGCCGCTATTCCTATCGGCTATGCCGATGGTCTGAACCGCCATCTGGGCAATGGCCGCGGCTACTGTCTGGTGAATGGTCACAAGGCTCCGTACATCGGCAATATCTGTATGGATGTGTGCATGATCGATGTCACCGACATTCCTTGCCGCGAGGGTGATAAGGTGGTCATCTTCGGTGCCGAGCTGCCCGTATGTGTATTGAGCGACTGGCTGGACACCATTCCATATGAGATACTGACCGGCATCAGCAGCCGTGTCAAGAAGGTGTATTACAAGGATTAATTGATGAAAACCCGTGCCAAATTAAAGCAGGGCTTGGAAAACATGGAAGGATTTGTTAGTAATTTGTAGGATTCTTTTGGTGATTCTTGGAAATTCATTATTTTTGCGAAAAGATATAACACGGCCGATGAGACAACAATACACCTTCCCAATATTTCCCCTTCTGATAGCAGTATTGGCTCTCTGTTCTTGCCAGGGACGGCAAGTTCTGCCCCATGCCATGCAGCAGGCGGAGAATGTCATGGCGGCTCATCCTGATTCGGCGTACAAGTATCTGCTTTCCATGGAAAATGATTTGGCCTCTTATCCGCAGGAAACACAGATGTACTATCAGCTGCTGAAGATTCAATCCGAGGATAAGCAGGACATTCTGCACCGGTCCGATTCATTGATTAACAGCATCGTCTCCTTTTATGAAGATTATGGTGACCGGGACAAGCTGATGAAAGCCTATTTCTACCAGGGCAGTGTTTACCGTGACATGGGCGATGCGGTGCGTGAACTGAAAGGTTTTCAGAAATGTATTGATGTCGGGCGGAACTCGGGCAACCGTGAGTTGTTGGGTCAGGCCTACGGGCAGGTCAGTTCTTTGTACCTTTTCATGAACTTGTTTGAGGAATCAAAAACCATGTCAGATCAGGCATTGAAGGTATATTTGGAATTAGAAAATCCAAAAAGGATTGCAGGCACATATAATAAAATGGGACGAATCTTTTATGCCATGGGAATAGAAGATAGTTCCAGTTTTTACTTCAATAAAGCCATTGATTTGTATGAACAGAATAATCTGACAGCAAAAGCTAATTCCTCTAGAATTGAGCTTGCCGTTTTATATCGTGATTATGAGTACTTTGATAAAGCAGATAGCCTATATCGTTCCTTACTGAATAATGGTGTAAAATCAAACAATTTGTATTTAGGGTACTCTTTGTTGTTCTCAAAATTCAACAACACAGATAGTGTGGCTAAGTATCTTATGTGCATTAATCCGGAAGGATTCAACATCTATGCCCAGCAGAATTATGCCAAACTTTTGTCAGATTATCACAAGATGAATGGCAATAAGGACAAAGCTATTGAGGAGTTGGAGAAGGCGGTATTGATAGGTGATTCCATTAACAGATTCGAAAAGACCGATGCTGTAGGTCATTTACATACTTTATATGATTATGATCAGTGGAAACTTCAGACAGAATTGGCATTACAGCATAGTCGTAATTATTTACTGTTAGTACTATTGATTTCTGTGGTTTCGTCATGCGTAATAGTATTCATTGTATATCTTCTTTGGAAGAATAAACGTGAATTGGCAGATAGGGAAGCCCGTCTGAGAGTTATCCAGAAACAGAGTCTTATCAAACGGCAGAAGATCTCCAATAACAGTATGGTTCGTGACTTAAAATCAAAGGCAATCGGCATGACTCGAAATGATGATTGGACAGAATGGATGACAGCTTTTGAACAAGTATATCCTCTTTTTATCCCTAACATACGGCTTCTTTGTCCATCCCTTACAGATAGGGAAATATTAGCGTGCTGTTTGACAAAACTATCAGTCGCTAATAATGATATGGCAGATATCTTTTTCGTAACAGCATCTGGTGCCACCAAGTTAAAGAGCAGAATCTATCTCAAACTTGGACACTCAAAAGGTTCCAAGTTGAAACTCGAGGATTTTCTTAAGACGCTTTAATAATGACTTGCATTCTTTTTCTATAATCAGTTGGTTTGTAGTTTCTTCCAACCATTGACTCAAAAGTCAAAAAGATGTCAAATGAATTATTGCGCATTTTCCCCAAATGTTTTCTAATTTTACGCCATGTAATCATTAAATCAGTTTGTATGAAAAAAACAATCGTAACTCTTTGGGGATTTTTGTTGTCTTTGGGATTCGCTTTCCCAAATGTAATTGATGTTGATCCTGATAAAACCAATTGGGGTGATGACCCAGATAGGGTTGGTAATGGCAGTGCCTTAATCTCTTGTGATGACAACTCATTGTACGTCTATTCCGAGAAATCACTTCCATCATTGTATGTTTACATTGTAGACTCTCGTGGAATAGTGAAGTATGCAGATGTTCAATCCGTGTCTTCATGCGGTACTTTATCTGTTGATATTTCCCAATTGTCTGAGGGTGACTACACTGTGTATTTGTACAGCGGTGTTAACTATCTGACAGCGTCTTTATTGATTGAAAATTGAACTAATTTGTTTACCTATGAAAAAAGAGAAGATATATGTATATTTAACTTCCATGCTCTTGGCCTTTTTTTTCTATTCTTGTAGTGATCGTGTTGTTACAATTGAACCGATTTCTCAGGAAGAACAATTACAGACAAGATCAATTAATGGGGATACCTCAATCGATGAATATTATAAATTCCCCATTCATGAGGGAATGGAAGAGTGGAAACATTTTAAGTCATATCAAGACAGAGTAAATGCGTGCTTAATTCCACAAGATATTGCATATGTGTTGTCAGCTCCACAACTAGCAAGAACTTGTGTTGAGTTTCCTATGGCTTTTTTCTTTCTATTCTATAATGATGAAAGAGCCTATTTTTCAAAGATAATTGGTGAGTTTAACGGATTTCAGTTATTGTTGGACAATAAAGAAGGTATGCAAGAAATGATTAATCTTTATAAGGAAGCTAAGCATCCTCAACTTGCCTCTCCCGAGAGTAATCTGTCTTCATCCTTTATTTTCTCATTTTTTGAATTATTGTTTTCTGACGATTCTTTTTTCTTAAAACTATCAGAAGAACAGAAAATTGAATTAAAAAATGCAGCATTGGAAAAATATGAAATAGAGTTGTCCGACAGTGAATGGTTTTCATTTTATAGCTATCGAAGAACAATTTTACTTCTGGCACGAATAATCAAAGACATAAGTGGAAACTTGACAGAAGAAGAAAAAAAGGTCTTGGAAGATTATATAAACAATTATTGTGATTGCTCATTAAAAACGTTGGAGACAATTTCATCAATAATATTAACTAAATAAGAATAGATATGAAGTATTTGTTTTTGATATTTGCATTTATTGCATTAATCTCTTGTTCAGAAGATGGTTTAGACATGGCAACCAGAGAAGTTTATACAAAGCCATGGGTTAATTTGGAGGAAATGGGAATTCCATTTGCGGAGGACATTTATATTTACCCTTCTTACCCTGGAGCAGAGGACTGGCTTAGTCTAAGTGCAGAAGAACAGTGGGCGGTATGTACAATTTCGGAAGGTATGTTGAGTGACATGTCCACAGCAGGATTGATTCAGTCATTCGTCTCAAATCCAATAATACAAGGGGTGACTAGTTTTAATAATACAAGTGAATACGCCGGGTTCCAGTTGGGAATAAAACGATTTGAAAGCCTTTTTGAAGAAATATCACATCGTGAAGATGCAGGTGAACTTGCTGCTGAATATTACCTTGGACTGAATAAAAAAGACGTTTCCAGTAAATGTTTTGTTACAACCTTATTGGAGTTCTTATTGGCAGAGGAATCAGTATATGCAAATCTATCTTCTCAGTCTATTCGTAAAATAGTAAAGGGCATTGTTAATGATGAGATAGATGGAGAAGGACAAGGCACATCATTCTTGCTGGCTAAAATGCTGATTGCTGCTCAATATGAGCCATTTATTCATGAGATAGAATCAAACTCTAGGCTGTCTGCTTTTTGCGCAGAGCAGGAAAAAATTCCTGGTGAAGTTTTTGATTTAATTGAAAAACATGCTAAGAATTACCTGAAAGGATGAAACATATTAAATACATATTGCTATTTACTCTGCTGATATTTGGGGGTAAATCTTTTGCTACTAATTTTAATGCACTGTACAATGATATAACGATTAGAACTCCTAATGGCTCTTTTGTTGCGGCAGGAGTTCTTAGATCGGGTGAATTGTCCAATCAGGAGAAAAGAGAATACCACTATAGGATTATTGCATCTGTACCTAATGCAATTTGTCTTAGTGAAGCAACTAGTACATATAATTGTCACAGTTATGCTTGGAATATGTCGGAAGGGGGCGTTACATGTTGGCTTAATCAGTTTCCAGATTTACACAAGTATTGGGATGATAATAGTTATGTAGAGACAACTGCTCAGTATGGTACAAAAGTCTTTTTTCCTAATGGTGATCATTCCGCTATAAAGTCAACACGATATCCGGGTCGATATGAATCCAAAATAGGAGACGGATGTCTAGTCGTTCACGATTTGTATGGATTAAGTTCGATTTATGATGATTCTAATTTGAAGTTTTATGCCCCCAAACCTGTCATTATCAGTAATGACCGTATGATTGGAGGAACAGAATTGGGATCATATGAAGTGAGTTGTGTGATAAAAAACACAACAGTCACATGGACTTATGATACCAATCTGGCTACAGCTGTTTTAACAGGGGCAAACCGAATTGTCCTACAGCCCAGAACCGCCACTTCTGTAGGTGATATGACTTTGACCGCTCAATTTAAAAATGGCAGTGGTGCAACGGTGTATTCATGCAGTTTTTATATTGGTATAGGAGGACCGCATTATAGAGATGTTTCTTTAGTTGTAAAACGCTCATCTGATGGAGCAGAAGTATATCCGTCAGGAAGCGGTTTGGCTCCTAATTCATATTATTATGCTTATCTGTCCAGTAGCGCACCATTAAATAATGTAATTTGGGGTGTTGATTCACATTTGCAGAATTTGTACAGTGATAATAATTATATGTATTTTAGGACAGATTCTCAGGGATGGGGTATGCTGAATGTTTATGGGACTGTAAGTAGGTATGGTGTTAGCAAAAAACTAATAGATGTCACACTTTATGGTAGCTACTAAACGTATATAATAGAATGGGGCATGCCGCTATTAGGCATGTCCCATTTTTCCCCCTTGAAGAATTTGCTCAGAAAGAAATAATCAATTATTTTTGCAGCACAAAAAGTGTAGCACAAAAAGTGCTACATCTTTTCAGCATGTTTATGATAAACTGACATTCAATCAGGCCATGCTGCTTCAGGCCATAGCTAAAGAAGGGGTTGTTCCAGCCATTAACAGCGGCAGTTTTATCCGAAAATATGCCCTGAAGGGCAGTAGCAGTGTGAACAAATCACTTGGTTATCTGTTGGATAAAGAGCTGGTATACCGTTCCTCAAACGGTTATATGGTGTATAACAGGTATTTCGGTATATGGTTGAGTAATCTGTAAAATTTTAAGATTATACATTTCCATAACAGTCATTCATCTGTAACACTATTACAAGGATTAATGATAAAAAAGCCATTCGAAAGAATGGCTTTTTTCATGTATAGGAAACCTATTCTTTTACCCTTTACCAGCACCCTTCGGGCAGCATGGTGGCATAATCGGTCGTGGCAGGAAGGTTTATTACAAGGAATTAAGAGAATGAGGTGACAAGAACAGTTCCCAGCAAAAAGTCCCCAGTTCTTAGCTAAAAATCCCTAAATCATAGAAATCCGTACTGTTTTTCTTGGTGGTTTAAGCTAAAAATGTCAAATTTGCATGTTGTATGGTGCGTTTTGCGCCGCATACTGCATGTTGCAACATGCATATTATGGTTAAACTTGCACTTTTCATTGTGCATTTAAATATGTTTTACTATGGATTTGACATTGATTGAATATATGAATGAGCAGTTGAGTCTTGTCTCAACTGACTTTAAGCGCTATATGTACGACAAGTTGCCGTGGGAGGCAAGGCTTGTCGGTTTGATGGGACCTCGTGGTGTCGGTAAATCCACAATGATACTCCAGCACATCAAGGAACAAACCGAAAATGTACAAGACAAGAGTCTGTATGTTTCGGCTGACCACAGTTATTTTTCAACCCACTCGCTCATTGACACTGCAGCTCAGTTTGTCCGCGAGGGAGGGGAATGGCTTTATATCGACGAGGTTCACAAATACGAAGGATGGTCGTCTGAACTGAAACAAGTTTACGATTCCCATCCCAAACTGCATGTGTTCTTCACCGGTTCCTCTGTCCTTAATATATTGGAAGGAGAAGCCGATCTTAGCCGAAGGGTGCTCCTTTTCAATATGCAAGGTCTGTCGTTCCGCGAGTACCTTGAACTGTTTCATGATATAAAGACACCCGTCCGTTCCTTCGAGGAAGTCCTGGATGGGAAGATACGGGTAGAAGGAGTCGAGCATCCTCTTCCTTTGTTTTACCATTATCTTCACGAAGGTTATTATCCGTTCTCGCTTGAAGGCCACTTTCAACAGCGTCTTCAGCAGGTGATACGTCTGACCATGGAGGTTGACATACCGCAGTATGCCAATATGACTCCTGCAACAGGACGGAAGCTTCGTCGTATGCTTGGCATCATTGCAGGTAATGTTCCCTACAAACCAGAGGCAACATCCCTTGCCAATGAGATAAAGGTAAGCCGAAATGATATTCCGACATACCTGATGTATATGGAGAAAGCCGGCATGATTGGACAACTCCGGGAGAGTGTTGGAGGTATGCGCGAGTTGGGCAAAACCGAGAAAGTGTATCTTGACAACACTAATATGATATACGTCATGACTGGCGAGAATGCCAATACCGGAAATGTTCGCGAAACCTTCTTTTATAATCAGACAAGACTCAATCTGGAGGTGACATCTTCCAGGGTTTCTGATTTCCAGATTGGCAAATATACATTTGAGGTGGGAGGGAAGAAGAAAGGAAACAAGCAGGTGAAGGATGTAGAGAACGCATACATAGTCCGTGACGATACGGAATATGCAAGCGGGCAGTTCCTGCCTTTGTGGAGCTTTGGCTTGCTCTACTAATCCTCAAGTACCGTATTGGATGGCTTACTCGCGATGTGGGGGGTATTATTTAGCCACATTTTTTCAGATTCGTGACTTACCAGAACCCTTCGGGCTGCATGGTGGCATAATCGGTCGTGGCATCAAAACAGGGGGTGTCCTTATGATGGCACACCTGTTTGTTTATATGATTGATTAAAAGCTAGGAATGGGTTCTTTATATAGTTTTACAAAAACCTCTCTTGCAGGTACGATTATAGGCCGGCCATCCTTGTCAGACTGGACGACATTCTGATTCAGCATGGCTTTCTGGCGCAATGTGCGATATTCTGCCAATTCTAATCCCTTTATAATCAAATCACGCTCTTCCTTAGACATATTCTTTTATTTTTTTGAATAGTTCCACATTGTAGACGGTCTCTTCATTTAAATCACCATCAGCCACTATAATCCTTGGATTACTCTGGTTTTCAATAAGCATCCAAGAGTCAACGATCGGCATGTAGATATTAAATAAGTTTCTAATTCCTGCATGATACCTTCGAAGTATCACCTCTAAGGGAATGTTATGTCCCCCTTCTCTTACTCTTTGAGCTACACGTTCTACTGCATGGGCTGGGGTCGGTAACCAAAATGACCCCATGCCATTCGTCATCTACTTTACAAAGGTAAAACTATTAATTCAATGTGCAAAACAATGAAACGGTTTTTTATTCTAAAAATCATAACCTATTGCATTTCTGCCGCAATGAAACAAAAAAAATAAAAGTTCACAAACTTGTGAACCACAAACTTGTGAACTTTTGTTTTTTTACCCTTTACCAGAACCCTTCGGGCTGCATGGTGGCATAATCGGTCGTGGTATCAAAGCAGGGGGCCGGCATATATGATGTTTTATATTCGAAAAGATATAATTGTATGGGATAATTGCATTTTTACATTAAAAATGATGTAATTTAATAAACAATAGCTATATTTGCATCCGAAAGGATATAATTTAACTATATATAATGGAAAGAACGCAACTATCCCAAACGGTAAAGAACCTACGCAAGGAGTATGGATTAACCCAAGAGGAATTAGCCATGAAGTCGGGAGTAGGACTAAACTTTGTGCGTAACCTGGAGCAAGGGAAACCCACTCTCCGCATGGACAAGGTGAATCAGCTGCTCGACCTGTTCAACTACACACTGACGGCCACACCCAAGTACTTATGAGACAAGCCAGGATATACAGAAAAGACAGATTTGCAGGAATGCTGACCGAAGACGGAGGTGAATACACTTTCCAATATGATGAAGCGTATCTTTCTGACCAGTCATCGGTTGCCATCAGTCTCACGCTGCCACTGCAGAAGGAGGCTTTCAGAAGTCCTGTTTTGTTTCCATTCTTCGATGGATTGATTCCTGAAGGATGGCTGCTTGATGTTGCCTTGCGTAATACGGATATCAGTATGCTCGACCGTATGTCGCTCCTCCTGCTCTGCTGCAAGGAGTGCATCGGGAGTGTTAGTGTTGTCCCTGATAATGAATAGACACATGTGCAAGTGCTTATATTGCTATAAAGACCTGGAGGAGGGCCAGAAAGACTTTCACCCTCAGTGCGCCCGTAAATTCTTTGGGACAAAGGTGGCTCCAATCATGGAATACCGGCGTGAGGATTTAGATGGTTTGGCTGCCCAGATTATTCAGGCCCAGACATCATTGACGGGCGTGCAACCCAAACTGTCTTTGAACCTTCATAAACACGAAGGATGTAATCGGCTTACCGTTGTGGGCTTGTGGGGCGATTACATCTTTAAGCCGCAGACTGACCATTATCCCGAATTGCCCGAAAATGAAGACCTGACGATGCATATGGCCGAGGCGGCTCGCATAAAGGTGGTGCCTCATTCGCTCATCAGACTGGCAGATGGAAGCCTGGGATATATTACCCGGCGCATTGACCGCGCCAAGAAGGGAGAGAAGATAGACATGGAAGATATGTGTCAGCTTACGCTGCATCCTACTGAGTACAAATACAAGAGCTCGTATGAACAGATTGCCAAGGCTATTACAGCACATAGTACCACGCCCAAACTTGATTTGGTGAACTACATGCAGGTGCTGTTGTTCTCGTTCATCACTGGCAATAATGACATGCACCTCAAGAACTTCTCGCTCTACCGCCCTAAGAGATTTTATCAGCTAGCTCCTGCCTATGATCTGCTGAATGTGGCGATAGCAAATCCGCGCGATAAAGAAGAACTGGCCCTGTCGCTAAACGGTAAGAAGGCAAAGCTCAAGTTGCAGGATTTCCTTAAGGCATCTGTCTCGATGGGGATAGAGGAGCGTATCACGTCCCAACTCATCGACAGCATGCGTAATGCGCTGCCCATGTGGACAGAACTGATTAAATCCTCATTCCTCAGCTATGAGATGCAGGAAGCGTATATAAACCTCATTAGCAGCAGGCTCAAAGCTTTGAGATGATTTCTGGTAACATCTCTTTATTTTCTTGAGCACCTTACCAGCCCCCTTCGGGCTGCATGGTGGCATAATCGGTCGTGGTATCATAGCTGGGGCATTTCTTCAGCCATTTTAGAGTAGCGACATTTGGTGTTTCTTCTATTTCTAGTTCAAAAGACCGTTGTTAATCAACCAAAGTTTCCCAAAAATCATAGATAAGAGTCTGTAGAATTTTGTGAATGATAAAGAAAAGTGTATTTTTGCAGAAACAAATAAACGGTAGGTTATGGATACGATTACAATACCTCAGCAGGCAGAGATGACTATAAAAATCTCTGATGTTTCAATTATTAATGATGTTCGCCGTATTCTTAAGCGAATTAATGGTGTTGAGTCCATCACTGTTAAGAAGACTAAGAGTGAGGTTGAACTCTCTTTGGACGAAGCACATAAGGGTAAAGTCACTCATTGGGATAGTGTAGAAGATTACTTTAATACGATGCTATCCAAATGAAGTACTCTTTATCTACAACCAAGAAATTTGACAAAGCTGTTCGCCGTTGCATTGCAAGAGGATACAGTCTAGAAAAACTTCAGGAAGCAATGGTTATTCTCCAAAATACAGGGACATTGCCTCCAGAATACAGACCTCATAAGTTGTCAGGTTTCAAAGGAAACCGTACATGGGAATGCCATATAGAACCCGATTGGTTGCTGGTTTGGGAACAGTATGATGATGAACTCATTCTCATCATGATCTCAACCGGAACACATTCCGACTTGTTCTAATTTTAGAAAAATCCTAACTTGTGAATAAGAGACAGGCCCCTGACACCTGAAAATGGTTTCAGGGGACGGTCCTTTTGCCCTTTACCAGCCCCCTTCGGGCTGCATGGTGGCATAATCGGTCATGGCATCAAAGCAGGGGCGGTCTCCTTTATAAAAAAAGAGTCAAATAGATAGGTACGTAAAGCATCTGTCCTTCTTTAGCCAAGTCTTTTGTGTAAAGGAGGTAGCGATTAAGGATGCGGTTAGAGTACTTATCGCAGAAATCATCAAGGGATGTATGCTTTTTATAACCTGATGATTTGACCTCAATGGGGCAAATCTTGTTCCCTCGGCTGAGGATAAAGTCAATCTCGTAGATGTGCTTGTAATCTGTCTCGCCCTCTTTTGTTTGCTTGTTCCACGTGTGGTAAAAGAGTTTGTTTCCTGCTACTGTAAGCATTTGGGCAATGATGTTCTCGTAGATATAGCCAAGGTTCGCATCCAATTTGTCGCTAAGAAGTTTCTCGTAAATTATATTCTCTGTATAATCCTTGTCCCAGAAAGCCATGGTCACCATCAAACCGTATCACCCACGAACATTTTAAATTTATCAAAGTTGGTAGCAATAGGCATACCTACATTAGGATCATTGGCATGGTACGCTATGTTTACGCACTTACTGTCTTCCAATGCCTTGAGCAACTCCACTCGTTTCTCTTCATCAACATTCCCTATGTAGGTTGAAGGTGTATAGCGGTTCTTGTTGCTTGACAATGCGGAAGGTATGGACATGAACATTTGCGATACTTTGCCAGAAGGGTCAATCTTGAGGAAATCATCCGCATAGAGCTGGATGATCTTTCGTTTGGCAGCATCCACTTTCCCGAAATTGTTAGTGTCTAGATAAGCATTTACCGCCTGTGGCATACCGCCAACGAGCATGTAGAGGCGCAGGTTCCTTTGTGCCTCTCGATGGGCCGACTGCAAGGGAATACGTTTCTCCCAGAAAGTCCTTAGCATAGGTATGGTTACCTCGTCACCCAGTGCCCAGCGGAACTCCTCGTAATCCATAGGGTACATTTGTATTTTGTCCTCCTCGCTTGGGATGGTAATATTCTCTGTGTTCTTCTTGATGCTGATTAGAGAGCCAGTCTCAATATAGTCATATCTACCATCTTCAACGAGATACTTGATTGCCTGACGTGCATTAGGGCATTTTTGAACCTCATCAAAGATGATGACTGACTTCCGTGTTTCCAGTTTCTTCTTAAAGATTGTTTGAAGACGAAGGAAGATGAAGTCTAGGTCCATTAAGTCATCAAACAGATCTTTTATCTCGTTGCTGGCTTTGTTGAAGTCAATGAGAATGTATGACAGGTATTCCTTGCGTGCAAATTCTTCAACAATAGTTGATTTACCCACTCGACGGGCACCTTCAATGAGGAGTGCGCTTTTACCATTATTCTCGTTTTTCCAGCTAAGAATCTTGTCGTAAATCTTACGTTTGAATACCCTAGTTTCCATGATGTGCAATTTATTTGCGCAAATATACTGATAAACAGTATAATATGCAAACATTATCCCATAAAAAACCTGCTTACCCCAAAATCTTTTTTGCTAAAATACCGCCTTACCCCGAAATGTTTTTGTTTAAAATACCGTCTTACCCCGAAATGTTTCGTGTCAGAGAGCCCTTTACCAGAACCCTTCGGGCTGCATGGTGGCATAATCGGCCAAGGCATCAAAGCAGGGGCATTTCTTCAGCCACTCGTTCCGGGTGATTTTTCCATCACCGTTCCGGTGTCGCGGGAACACGCTTTCAAGAATCTTCTCTTAAAATTTGGCAGTCCGGAAAACTTGCCGTATTTTCGCAACAGAATACATGGTGCAAGGAAAAACCATAGATGAGATGAAGGCGCAGGCGCCTTACTCATCAGAGGACACCACTAGCCTAGGGATGGTCAGCCCTACTGGCTCTGAGGAGAATAACCCTCCTCTGGATTTGAGAATCGACATCGCTTTTAAGGTCGTTTTCGGCGAGAAAGAGTTCATGATCGACCTGCTCAATTCCATTCTGGACCGTACAGAAGAAATTACGGACGTAACCTATCAGCCCACTGAGTCGGTTCCGGCTTATGTGAACGGCAAGAAGGTAGTTTTTGACCTTAAATGTACGTTGAGTACAGGAGAGATTATCATTGTTGAGATGCAGTATGCATCGCAGAGTTACTTCAAGGAGCGTGCGCTGTACTATATGGCGAGGAATATAGAGAGCCAGCTTCGGAAGTGGAACAGCACAGTGGGGAATGCCGATTCCCTGGAGGAGGCAAGGGATAATATGCAGCGATACCGGCTTCATCCGGTGATAGGCATTTTTATCACGAATTTCTCCATTGAGCAGGAAGGTAGACTGATGCGTGATTTCTGGCTGACGGATGTGTTGGACAACAACCGTAAGTTTACCGACAAGATGCGCATGATATTCCTGGAACTCCCGTTCATGAAGCAGTGGGATGATTGCGATACGGAACTGAAGAAATGGCTATTCATCATTAAAAACAGCAAGGACATGGATAAGATTCCTTTTACAAACGACAGGCCAATTTACCGTCAGCTGGCAGAAAAGGCTCGCTATGCTTCTCTTACACCTGAGGAGCAGGAGCTCTATGACTATGACCTCCGGAACTATTTGGCTTATGTGGACTCCATGATTTATGCTGAGGATAAAGGTGTGGCTAAAGGTAGGGTCGAGGGATTAGCTGAAGGCAGAGCTGAAGGAAAGGCTGAAGAAAAATTGCAAATAGCCCAAAACCTGAAAGCTTTAGGCATTGACATTCAGACTATTCAGAAGTCTACTGGTCTTACCGTAGAGGAAATCAACAATTTATAATCTTAGAAATTCCAACCCAAGGATTGGACTATATATAAACTCCCGGCTTGCTAAAAGTCGGGAGTTTTATATTATTCCCTCAATGCCCCAGATACTGCCCCTTTACCAGAACTCTTCTGGCTGCATGGTGGCATAATCGGCCAAGGCATCAAAGCAGGGGCATTCCTTCAGCCACTCGTTCCGGGTGATTTTTCCATCACCATTCCGGTCGGGACTTAAATCCCGGTGGCCCAGGATGATGGCACGGGGATAGCGGTTGTGCAGGTCGCAGAGCAGTTGCCACAGCGTTCGTTTCTGGGCATCGGTGCGGGTGTCACACGGCAGTCCGTTGCTGTCCAGGCCTCCCTCATAGCATACGCCTATGGAATGGTCATTGTGGTTATGTACATGGGCGCCCTTTGTTGCCTCCGGGCGCCCTTTCTTCAGTGTTCCGTCACGTTCGATGTAATAATGGTAGCCGATGTCGCTCCATCCGTTGTGATGGATGTGGTCGTTGCGGCACTGTTCGAAGCTGTAGTGACGGTCTGCTCGCGTTGCGGAGCAGTGTAGAATGATGAGTGTAATGGTTCGCATAAGCTGTTTTCAAATTATCACCCTCCCTTGTCATTTCGAACGTATGTGAGAAATCTTTCCTAGCGAGTATGAAAAGTATGCGACTACTTGTTCAGAAAGATTCCTCACATCCGTTCGGAATGACATATAGTTGGATGCTGTTAATTCAAGATGCCGAATCCGGTCAGCAGGCCGGTGATGGCGGTGAGGATTGCGTTAATAATCACACTCCAGTTGGGTTTGGATTCGTAACTCATGATTAGTCCTAGTTTGATTAATAGTTTAGCCATAATAATTTTCGCATAGGCTCTGTTTTTTTTTGTCATTCTGAGCGAAGCGAAGCGCTCGAGCTTGCTCGCTTGCGTAACAAAGTGGAGCAAGAATCTTTCCTCGCGAGTATGAAAAGTATGCGACTACTTATTCAGAAAGATCCTTCGCTATCGCTCAGGATGACAGGGGGCAGAATGACTTTAGTTGGCGTTAGCCAAACGCTGGTGGAGTGGTATTGTCACCACCGCTTACGTCAGTGTTTCCGCCCTGGTTTGTACCACTTCCGGAATTGGTTCCACCACCAGTCTGTTGACCGTTGTCCGTTGTCTGTTGTCCGCCGTTAGGCGACTCTGTCTGGGTGTTACCGCCGGATGGCGTCTGTTGTCCGTTGTCTGTTGACTGTTGTCCAACTGTTGAGAGATCAACAGTTGTTTCCCCGGCCTTGATAGCCTTGAGCACCTTGGCCTGGGCAGCACGGCTGGCCACCAGATTGAACTCGGCATCGGCCAGCAGGTTCTTGAACTCCTGACCGCAGTCCCATACCACGTTGATGCCGGTGATGTGGGCATTGGCATTGAACTTGTCGGCACTGTCGGCACCCTTGCTCACCAGACTGAGTGAGAAATCGCCCAGGTCGCCCAGACGGATCTTCTTGCCCTCCAGCAGCTCCTCGCGCATGCAGTCCACAGCCATATAAAGAATGGCGCTGATGTCAGCACGCGAATAAACGCAACCGTGCTCGGCAATGTGCTTGGCAAACTTCTCGATGGTCATCACGTCGGCATACTGAGCCACGCCATAAGCCTTGGTCACCAGCTCGGACTCTGCCAGCTTCACATCGTTCTCATCGGGCTCCACACCGTCCTTCTTGGCCTTGGCAATTCGGCTCTTGGCCGCGTTAATCTCCAGCAGGTTGCTGTTCACCGCACGCATCACAATACTGTAATTGATCATACTTTTCCTGTTTTAAAGGTTAATAATGGATTGTTGTAACACTCCTATAAGTCTTGTCCCGAAAGACTGCGCAGTCTTTCCGCGAAGGACTTATAAGTCTTCAGAATCAAGACTTATAGACGCCCGGCCGGTGTCGTCTAGGAAGGCTCTCTTCTGATTCATACTGCAAAGATACGATGGTTTCACAGGGCACTGTCGCTATAATACTTATTGTGCCATTTAGCAGCTGTTATGGCTCGCAATGGCGCAATATGGCTTGATAATCATTTGATTATCTGACAGATTATTCGTATATTTGTAAGAGAATCAAAATAATTATTAATGTCATTCCTGCCCTCTGTCATCCTGAGTGAAACGAAGGATCTTACCTGGCTAGTAATGCCATCCGGTATAGAAAGATGTTTCGCTACGCTCAACATGACAAAGAGGAAGTAAATACATAGGACACTAACTGAAAATTGAATAAAATAAGGAATATGAAAAGAATGCTGAAAAAGGAACTGGCCCAGTGCGCCGGTGTGAGTATGAGAACCTTTTCAAGGTGGCTGTCCGGAGAAGCAGAGCAGCTGAAGGTGCTGGGTGTGCAGCCCAAAGACCGTCTGCTCACCCCCAAAGCGGTGCGGTATATCTGTGAGAAATTTGATATTGAGGTGCAGGGGTGAAAGAAGAAACCTTCAAAATCGTCATATAGTATTAATCTCTTTGAGTAAAATCAAAGATTTTCTTGCCCGAAATTGGGATTCTTCGTATTTTTGCAAAAATTGGAATAAATTATAAAGATGGAAGGAACACCACGAACCCACGAAAGCGATGTGATACAGTTCTGCGTCATTGTCATTGAGACGGCTGCACACAAGCTGAACGTCTCACCTGCAGAACTCACCAGACGACTTGAGGAACAAGGACTCATTGAAGGACGCCTGTTTAAGTTCTATGACACGCTACACACCCAAAGTGCCAACTATGTGGCTGACGACATCATCGAAACTCTCTACAACTACGAACATGATTAGTAACGACAATCACATACTCTATCATGGTTCAGCAACCAACTCATCATTGACCAATACCTGATATTCCAGGAATCCATACAACTTTAACAACCTTAATATGAAAGATTATCAGCTATACCGCAAGATAACTCGCATCATCATGCAACTCTCCGAGGAACTCCACATTTCCTCAAAGCGAGCCATGCTCATCTTCTACAAATCCACTGTAGGACATCAGTTGCATGACCCTAAATACGGATATCAACTAATGTCAGACACCTATATTGTCAATGACATTAAGGCGGAAATTGCAAATATGTAAACATCAGGTGCCGCATCTACACAAATATCGGCATCTGTCCATCGTGCGCCTGTGCCTGGTCATACTGCTTCATGTATGAGTATGAGAACCTTTTCAAGGTGGCTGTCCGGAGAAGCAGAGCAGCTGAAGGTGCTGGGTGTGCAGCCCAAAGACCGTCTGCTCACCCCCAAAGCGGTGCGGTATATCTGTGAGAAATTTGATATTGAGGTGCAGGGGTGAAGGAAAAAGCGGTGACTCCATTGAATCACCGCTTTTTCCTATTCCCACATCTCCTCATCACAGGGCCAGTTCTAGGTGAGTGACACGCCCTCATTTTTCCGCCTCGTGTGATATTTGAGAAAAAGATCACTTTATCTTTGTCATAATGGCATGGCCGGGGATTTGGATGTGTTGTGGAAGTCTTGGATCATCCCAAGAAGATGAATTTGCTTCTTTTTGATCCCAATGCCATTGCAAATTACCATTAGTAAGTTTTTTCATTGTAAAACCGGGTATAAAATCGTATCTTCTATTTTTGTTTTGACTAAAAAAGCAAGTTTCAATATCAGGGTCATTTTTATAACCTGTAGCCCATATATAAACATAATTTTTAGTGTGTAATTCTGAGACGCTTTTATAATTAATCACTGATGGAATATTACTTGTCATCAGATGGTTTTCATCAAATTTCCCCTTAACAGTTAGTCGATAGCCACCAACAAGGGCTTTTTTTGTTATGGTTCCTGAAGATTCTACTCTTTTTAAAGTTACCACTTTAAGTGATATAGTAAACGTGGTATCCTTATTCACATACTGCCATGTTCCGCAATATGGGGTATAGTCTGCCCATTCGATTGCCTTGTTTTGGGCATAGGTAATCATTGTTGAAAATACAAGAAATATAAATAATACTACTCTTCTCATCGGTGTGGAAAACTAAGAATGATTCCTAATGCAAATATATAGAATGTTTGTTTGCCATCAAAACGAAACAGGATTATTTACAAAGCAAAATGTCAAAACAGAAAAAAGCGACCCTTCCGGATGGCATTCTTTCTCCCAGTACGGTAACTCCGGCATAGAACATTTACACGCCCAATTAATGTATCATGCGGTATATCTGTGAGAAATTTGATATTGAGGTGCAGGGGTGAAGGAAAAAGCGGTGACTCCATTGAATCACCGCTTTTTCCTATTCCCACATCTCCTCATCACAGGGCCAGTTCTAGGTGAGTGACACGCCCTCATTTTTCCGCCTCGTGTGATATTTGAGAAAAAGATCACTTTATCTTTGTCATAATGGCATGGCCGGGGATTTGGATGTGTTGTGGAAGTCTTGGATCATCCCAAGAAGATGAATTTGCTTCTTTTTGATCCCAATGCCATTGCAAATTACCATTAGTAAGTTTTTTCATTGTAAAACCGGGTATAAAATCGTATCTTCTATTTTTGTTTTGACTAAAAAAGCAAGTTTCAATATCAGGGTCATTTTTATAACCTGTAGCCCATATATAAACATAATTTTTAGTGTGTAATTCTGAGACGCTTTTATAATTAATCACTGATGGAATATTACTTGTCATCAGATGGTTTTCATCAAATTTCCCCTTAACAGTTAGTCGATAGCCACCAACAAGGGCTTTTTTTGTTATGGTTCCTGAAGATTCTACTCTTTTTAAAGTTACCACTTTAAGTGATATAGTAAACGTGGTATCCTTATTCACATACTGCCATGTTCCGCAATATGGGGTATAGTCTGCCCATTCGATTGCCTTGTTTTGGGCATAGGTAATCATTGTTGAAAATACAAGAAATATAAATAATACTACTCTTCTCATCGGTGTGGAAAACTAAGAATGATTCCTAATGCAAATATATAGAATGTTTGTTTGCCATCAAAACGAAACCGGATTATTTACAAAGCAAAATGTCAAAACAGAAAAATGCCACCCTTCCGGATGGCATTCTTTTCTCCCGGTACGGTAACTCCGGCATAGAACATTTACATGCCCAATGAATGTGTCTATACAAATATTGGCATCTGTCCATCGTGCGCCTGTGCCTGGTCATACTGCTTCATAACCTTGCCCAGCTGTGAGGTGCCCGACTCGTCTATCCAGCGGATATTGAAATACCGCCAATCTACGGTCTTCAGGTAAGTCTGGCCGTTCACGGTGATGAGCTGCTCTCCGTTGCGCAGTGACCGGCTGCGCAGGTAAGCCGCATCAGGATCGCTCAACCGCTGTAGGGTGCAGGGCACATAACGGCCAGTCAGCACATCGTAATGCAGATACGTCTGTCCGCGCGAGCCCAGATGCTTGAACTTTACCTTGTCCACATACACCGTCACCACCTGCAGGTCATCGTCCCTGTCCACCGACAGACAGAAATCACACTTGTTGGCAAAATCGCTGGAACCGGAAATGTCGTTCATCTCCACCCTGCGCTTGCGTCCTGCCAGCATGTCGCGGTCCACCTTACGCGGATGAGCCACCAGAATGACCAGCACATCGTTGCGGTGGGCAAAGCCCAGCATGGTATTGCACACATGCAGATACCACTGAAGGTCGCTCATTCCAGCCTGCTCCGGGCCGCGCCGGATGCTGTTCAGCGGATCGAACACGCACACACGCACGCCTCTGCGCTGCACCGCCTCACGGGCCACTCCCAACACCTCATCCAACGTAAAGGCCTCGGGGTCTCCCACATCGGGACGAAGGGCTTGCTGCACCTCGTCAACCGATAATCCTATTTCAGCCTCGCTGTGCTTGCCATCATCCAGACTTACCATCCCGTCCACCTCAGCCCCAGGCATGATGTGGCAGATGTTCAGGTCCAGCCAGTCCTTACAGGCAGCATAGAGTGATGGGGTCATGCGGCCGCCCTGCCTGAACTCATACCCGGTGAGTTTGCTCACCAGTTTGGCCAGATGGTATTTCAGGGGCACATTCTCGGGCGAGAAGTAGGCCACACGCCACTCATGAAGCAGGCACAGGCGCAGAGCCAGCTCGTCCACAAATTCCGACTTGCCGTCGCCCGGCCGGCCGGTAACCACCATGAAGCGCCCCGTTTCGAACGACACTTGCGGGTCCAGTCCCGGTATGCCCACCGACGACCCGTGCCCCAGACCGTACTGGAACAGGTGGTCCAGGCCACGCTCCACCTCACGGGTATGAGCGGTCTGAATGCCGTAGAGCGGCACCTGCACCGCCTTCTTCACACACCTCAGAATACCCTCTGCACCATGCTTCAGCAATTCCTCGTTGGCATCCTTGCAACCCTCATCCCACAGCACCACACGGCACTTGCTGCTGCCCAGGCGCCGGATCAGCTCGCGTGTCATGCTCAGTCCCACCGGGTCGGCATCCAGAGCCAGGTAGATGGTCTTCTTGTCCATGAAATGCGTCTCCACGAAACGGTCCAGCCAGGTCAGGTTGGTATTGGCCCCACCGGCAGGAACCGATACCGACTCGGGCAGTCCCGCCTGCATCAGCGCCAGCGTATCGAACTCCCCTTCGGTAATGTAACACACCTCCTTCCGGAGTATGGCATCGATGTTATAGGGAATCAGCTCGGCCCCCTTGTGCAGCATGAACTGCTTGTCCATGAAGCGGATTTTCCGGTTCACCAGCACGCCGCGGTCCCAATAGTTGAACGCCACGGTGCAGTGCATCCGCTTGACCTTTTTGGGCTTACCCTCGCTGTCCTTGCCCAGTGACGGGTCTATCTCCTTACGCTCCGTCCAGGGCAGGGTTATGCGTGCACGGTTCATCACCTCTATGCTCAGTCCGCGCTTTTCGGTCAGATAGTCCAGCATGGCGCGCTGTCTGTCATCCAGTGCCGGTTTCGGGTTCTGTTCCTCAGAATCATCGCCCTCACAGTCCTTCTGATAACCCAGCGCCACATTGCCGATCAGGAACGATGCCTCCCATTCCGGACGGGTATATTTGCGCTGCTCCGGCGGCATGTCACGCATGCGCTCCATGCGTTTCTCCTTTTCCGAGCGTTCCTTAATCTCCTTGAGCGAGGGAACATAGCCCGAGGCATTGCAGTGCATGCACTTCCACAGGCCCTTCTTCACATTCACCGTTACACACTTCTGGTGCCTGTGGTTCCTGCGCGATGCCGAGCATTCCGGGCACGTACAGATCTGCTGGGCCGGTGCATCCGGCGAAGTGTCGACTTTCAGACCTACTTTTTCCCAGTCCCTGATACGGTCTTCTGTTTCTGTTTTTTCCATGTTAATTGTCAATTGTCAAGTCCTTAGCTCAGTCCATGAATCCGTGGCATAGTTCCACACCGCAGTGGGTGAGGGCCGCGGAGGAGCCCCCTCAGGAAGCGGTGGTCCTGCTGTTTGGGTATCCGGCATCATACCCTGCTGCTGATCCAGGGCCGACAGATGCTCCATCAGTCCCCGGCCCGATGCCACACTCATCTTGCTGAAGTTGGAGAAATACTGACGGGTATCATGCTCATTGCCCATATCGCCCAGTTTGTCCTGAGCCAACAGGTGACTGATGAAATACTCCACCGCCTGCGGCCAGTGACGGTCCAGCAGAACGCTGTAGCCCGACCGCATCATCATGGGCTCACGCCACACCCGGTTGCGCTCGTCCAGCAACCACTGCCTCGCCCGGTCTATCTGACTGCTGACTGTAGTCTGTGGCTCTTTATTCGGAAAATCAGCATCAGACTTTTCTTCTTCTGCTTCTTCTTTTTCTCTATCTATCTCTATTCTATTCTCTTCTATACGCGTGCGCGTTGGGGCGTTTTGCTCGGCCAAATCTGACGGAGCAACGTCCGAGCAAAATACTTTGCTCGTTTCTTGCTTGTCCTTTGCCATGCATACAAATCCACCCTGATCTACCACCAATCCGGTAGCCAGTTCTATGACACGCCTGATTTTCCTTTCCGGGAAAGCCCTGCATTTCAGCAGCAGCACCTGCTGCATGGGGCAGCGTCCGTTACGCAAGCTCAGCATCTCCATAATCTGCCAGTACACCCCCAGTCCGGCGAACCCCAGCTCCTCACGGATGAGGAGCAGGTCGTCGGAATAGGAAGCCATGGCTTCGTGCTTGAACCACTTCATGACTGTTGGCAGTAAGGGTTATCGGCAATTACGGTGTAACGGTCCAGTGTGATATTCTGGAAAAAACGCCCCTGGTATTCCACGGCTGTAAAGCCCAGGTTGGCGGCAATGAGCGTGCCGGTTTCCACTGTAAAGCCCTCGGCACTGCGGCCTGTCAGATCTACCACATAGTCCTGTACCTTCAGGTAGGTGCCGTTCTCGCCCATGCGCGACACCTTCTTATACAACACCACCTGCCGTTTGAAGAACTTGGTTCCCGGCTCTTTCTTACTCTCCTGTTCAATGAGTGCACCCACGTGCTTCACCCATAGCATCTGTTCCATAATTATACTATTAATTGTTTATAAATAAATAGATAATGGCCATTTATCTACTGCGAAGATAGGGAGAAAGAAAAACCTCTGCAAGAAAAGATTGCAGAGGTTAATGAATTGGTTAATCGGTTAACGGTTTGGTTAACGAACTGGTTAATGAGATTGCAAAACTGCGTAAAAAGTATCCTTAAACACTTTTGCAATATATACCAGTCTTTGGATTTTATCGGGAGTGCCATTCGACACCTTCCAGTTCGGATAGTGCGAACCAAAAGTCAGGCTCTTCAAGTTGTTTGTACTTGGAGCATGTTCCTCTGGTATAGACGGCGCTCTCTTCAGCATCATGATAAAATCCCGAAAGCTGAAACGATCATAAAGATTCATTTCCTCCATAATCCGGTGGATGGCCCTGAAGTCCTGTTTGTTCTGTATCAAACCGGCATCCAAAACGGCCTTGATCCCAGCTTGGAATGCCAGTTCTATCCGTGACAACGGTGCATCCGCCTGTGGTATGGCTGGAGGAGGCTCCATCTCCTGCTGCTTCTCCTCCCTAATCCCGCCATCGGGTGTGAAGCACACGTGGCATCCGCTCTGGATGGTGATATACTGAGTGACATAATTCCCCTTTACATGCACCAAGGTGCCGGGTTTGCTAGTTATGCCGTTATGCTTATTCCTTATTGTATTCATTCTCTTTTTTTGTAGATTATTAATCTCTTTTTTCCTTAAGGCACAGCAAAGTTAGGCAGAGCATTTGTCCCTGCCTAATAAAAAGAAGAGAAGATAAAGATATGCGAAAGATGTGCGAAATTTATGCGAAAGATGCGCGAAAGTTATGCGAAACTTTGTCAAAGATATGCGAAAGTTGAACAAATTCAGTCTTTGAATTGTACCTTCAAGAAAATACGCAATGCTGTGGCTATGGTTAGATAAGCTGCAAAAGCTTTACCCAAACCGCTACTGGCTTCCTCCCATTCACTGATAGGTTTCGTCATACAACCGGAATTCATGGATACTAGGTCACGGACATCAATATCGAATTTCATTCCTTCAGGGTAAGCCTGACGGATGAGTCGGGCAGCGCCTTCAAAATCTCCATTGCTCACCAAACCACCCTCCATGATGGCCTTGCACACACCAAACCAGTGACGTTTATTTTTGAAAAACGGCATTACCTCATCAATGCCCCTGCGCAGAATAGCTGCTTTGGATTCTTTAGATTGTTCTGTTTTGACGGGATCCTGTCCTTGAGTGATTCTGGCCTCTTTAATAACCAAATCTCCGTGGACTATAAGGTTTCCACTTACATTCAGGTCACCGGTAATCTCCAGATTACCTTCCACATTCAGGTTGCCCTGTACATCACTGCCAGACGGCAGTTGTTGATTCTGTCGCTTGATTTGTTCTGTTTGCATTTTCCTTTTTTTATTATATGTTATCGGGAAAACGCGAGCGAGGCATTGATGCAATTTATCGTCGCGGGTTTTGCCGGCCCTACATCCTCTAGCTTGCAAATGCATATTCGCCCGCGCTGTACCGGAGTACACACACGAGCGGTCGCACAAAGTCTTTGTCTGCTAGAGTTTCTTAATGTTTTTATTGGCAAAATTTCGACGATAAAGAAACGCAGTCTTAAATAGACGACCAAATTTACCTACCTATAGGGATAGGTGCCTATCTTGTTACTTTTTTCTTGTTGCAATATTACGACTTTTTACCGGAATGTGCAAATAAATTTGTATATTTGCATAGTTAAGCTTAAATCATTTCAATATGAAATGACTATCTTTGTAGAGGGATAGACAACCTACTGGGTTCAATGCAAAATTACGGACACGTTGTGATTTGCTTACAAATGACTATCTTTGTAGAGGGATAGACAACAACTGCTATGGAAGGAAGGCAACAGATATAGTTGTGATTTGCTTACAAATGACTATCTTTGTAGAGGGATAGACAACCACAACAGAAAGAAGATAACTGGCTACACGGTTGTGATTTGCTTACAAATGACTATCTTTGTAGAGGGATAGACAACTTGATCAGTCTGAGACTCGTACGGCTCTTTGTTGTGATTTGCTTACAAATGACTATCTTTGTAGAGGGATAGACAACATGACTGGCAACGACCGCAGGGGACACTTAGTTGTGATTTGCTTACAAATGACTATCTTTGTAGAGGGATAGACAACACAAAGTTCTCCAGGGTATCACGGGACTTAGTTGTGATTTGCTTACAAATGACTATCTTTGTAGAGGGATAGACAACCTGTGATTACCGAAGTGTTAATGCCATATCGTTGTGATTTGCTTACAAATGACTATCTTTGTAGAGGGATAGACAACCAACAGCAATTCCAGCCCACCCTGCCAATCGTTGTGATTTGCTTACAAATGACTATCTTTGTAGAGGGATAGACAACCAGGTGTTTCAACAAAAGCGCCTTTATCACGTTGTGATTTGCTTACAAATGACTATCTTTGTAGAGGGATAGACAACTTGGAGGGTGTCGAGCAACTTGAAATATTCGTTGTGATTTGCTTACAAATGACTATCTTTGTAGAGGGATAGACAACTCTACGGTTATTGCATCCCTTGGGACTACGGTTGTGATTTGCTTACAAATGACTATCTTTGTAGAGGGATAGACAACGCAGCGACAGCACTGACAGCAGGCGTGGCAGTTGTGATTTGCTTACAAATGACTATCTTTGTAGAGGGATAGACAACAGGGAGAACAAGGTCTATGACATCAAGACCGTTGTGATTTGCTTACAAATGACTATCTTTGTAGAGGGATAGACAACACGGGAAGAACTAACGAACCAGGAAATTCGGTTGTGATTTGCTTACAAATGACTATCTTTGTAGAGGGATAGACAACGTTGAAAGAAGAAAGGGCAAACCGAGAGAGGTTGTGATTTGCTTACAAATGACTATCTTTGTAGAGGGATAGACAACACTACGGAAAGGTCATTGCGGCAGCAAATGTTGTGATTTGCTTACAAATGACTATCTTTGTAGAGGGATAGACAACAATGAGGATTTGATATAATTGAGTAATATGGTTGTGATTTGCTTACAAATGACTATCTTTGTAGAGGGATAGACAACTCCCAATCGGTCATGCCGTCAACCTTGATTGTTGTGATTTGCTTACAAATGACTATCTTTGTAGAGGGATAGACAACCGTTTAGTGCTGAGTTGCAGCCGTGGCGTGGTTGTGATTTGCTTACAAATGACTATCTTTGTAGAGGGATAGACAACAGATTCCATGCAAACAACTATATATCAAATAGATATAATGATTGTTAGGAATTAAAAATGAGTTGTTTATTAAGGGCGGAATTCAATAAATAATTGAGTTCCGTCCATCCTATTTTAGAATAATTCAAGTTGAATAGCTCTAGGGGGGGCAACTGTTTTTGCTTTCTCAGCATGAAAAACTTCGATAGCTTCAAACTGTCGATCAGTCAAACACATCATACATACAGAGCCATACTCTGGAAGAATAGATCGGACTCTTTTTTGATGAACCCCTGCATTTTCTATGCTTGGGCAATGGCGCACATATATGGAATATTGGAACTGGTTGAAGCCATCCTCTATCAGCCCTTTACGGAATTTCGCGTAAGCTTTTCGTTCCTTTTTAGTATCTGTTGGCAGATCGAAAAACACAAACAACCACATAATCCTATACTCATTTAAGCGATCCATTGAACTTCATATAAGAGGGTAATCAATCTTTCTCAATTCACCAGCAAAACATTTAGCTAAGGAGGCTGTAGTTTGTTGGGCGGCAATCATAAGCGGACTCCTCTTTCCATTAATGGAAACATCAAGGGTTGGTATCGTTAAGAGTTGTTGCTTGATTTCTTTTGTAATACCCGCTTCTGGAATGAAATCCCATTTTACAATTCCATAAACCAACCGGTCTACATAAGGTCGATAAGGTTCCATAATATCATCTGCCAAACAATAGGCATTATATCTGTTATGGTGATGAATGCCTAAGGTGGGTAACAAACCACTGGCAACCAATGAGCGAGCAATAACCGCTCTCAAAATAGCATAGCCATAATTGAGTAAATTGTTAGGTGGGTCTCCTTCTCGACCTCTTGTAAAGAATATCAAATCATCAATATTATGGAAAATACATTTCCAGTAATATGCAGCTGCACGAGCCTCAATGTTTTCAGAATCACCACTTCTAACTTCCGTTGACCATACTTTCATGCATGGGTGTTTATCTTTACTACATTCTTCAAGCACCTTATGCTGGTTCGCAATTTTTGCCTGAATGGTTTGTTGCCACAACTGTTTTTTCAAAGGTAACGAAGCATCAATTTGATTCCGGAAACGTTCTGATTGGATAGTATTTCCCGACAATGGGAGCATTAACCCAATAGGCATACTCCTATCGTCACATGTAATAAGGGCGCAATTGTTTTCTAACAGGGCATCGATCAAACCACTGGTTAGTGTGATCTGCTTGTTATCTATAACAATCACACCTATATCTTCTATTGGGCGCATGATAACACTCTCTTGTTTGATACTATCCGGTAAATCCGACTTCTCAACAGATGGCAACTTGATTACCAACTGTTTATTACGCATAGAAAGATATGCTGGATTAGAAAAACAAAGTGTCCTCTTTATCATATTAACCAATATTCATTATTTTTCCTAACCGATCAAGTTTTACAGGAATACATACATCCTTTATCATTTCACCAGATACAGCACGTCCCATCTTATTCAAAGACTGATACTCAACTTTGTCTACAATAACATTTGCAGATTCCCATTTTACAAAATAACACTCAAAACCAGTAGAACTTACCATCCTATACAACCTTGAACGATCAATAGAAGAACTGTTCAACGAATTAAGATCTTCATGTTCTTTCGGAACATAAACCAAATCGCCTGGTGAAAGAACATATTTTGGCTCAATTCCCTGAGCATTGGCTGGAGCTGCCGAAAGCCCCTTCTTCAATCTGCTGATAGCTACATTTAATGGTATAGAGTCAAAGGTCCGTTTTGTGGTCTCTATTCCAGTCTTCTCATCCAACAAGGTCTGCTCGTATATAGCAAAATATAAATTGGTACCCTTTGCTGCTTCAACAAACTTTTTGGTCTTATTACCATTCTCACCCAAAGCAAACTTACTTGCTTGCTCAAACCATCTTACTTTGTATATTGGTTTATGAGGAACGCCATTATTGAGGGCAACAATATTCTTATTCATCTGGTCAATACCATCAGGCGAGAATGCTAATTCCGGATTATTGTCGTTTGCTTCCAAATGGCGTAACAAGATTTGCTGAATTCCTGTATCTGTAATCTGTTGGATTTTCTTCCTATCAAACGTATCATCAAGTTTTTTGCGAACTGCAAAATAGCGCTCATTCTCTGTGTCGTGTGCATAATACCAGACCTCAATCTTGTTCAGATTGATATCACGCCATACATCTTTGTTATCTGCAAAGTACTGCTTGATCTGTTTTTCTTTGAAATTCAATTCAAGCATAGCTTTCAACTTCATACGCAAATCCTTATTTACCACACAACCCAAACTGGTGAGTGCCACCTTCAATGAAACCGTTTTCTTCATGCGAAGATTAACGTCTGCAAATACGGTGTCTTTGTGCATAGGTTTGCGTATTGCCCAGCGTTCTCCCTTTGTCTGATCTTTTTGTTCCTTCTTGCCGTCTTCGTTGATTACTGTATATTTGTTTGTGGCCTTATTGATTACGCGGATATTCTGTTTGACACTAACCACAGCGTCCATTAACACTTTCTGAACATCTGTAGTAAAGGTATCCCAAGGTTTATTTAGAACCCATTTATAACCTCTATGATTATCCGTTGGCGTTTTGGTGCATAACAGATGCTGCAGGTCATAACGGGTCTCTTTGGCTGTGCTTGCAGCAGAAGAATTATTCAAATAATTCACAATACTACGGTTTGCGCAAGCAATCACTATTGCATCCATTGCATGATGGCGATGGTCAATGCGCTTTTTATTAAAACCTTTTTGAAGATCAAGCGGCATACATGGAACCTCATGACCGTTACCATTGATGCAGGTAAAAGCTGATGTTCCGGAAATTTCGTTCATACGCTTGAAGCGGGGCATTATAATTCTATTCCAAACATCATTGATACCCCAATCTTTCTTTAGCCGGTCGGTAATCTGACCTACACATGTAATGACATGCTTTGATACGCCCTCTTGCTCATCCTTTTCGCGAACAATATTGGAAAGAAGTGTCCGTACCAACTTACTGATATAGCGTGAATCATTGAGCTGACGAAGGATAAAATCATCAGGCAGTTCATCCAATAGTAATCTTTTTGTCTTGGCTCTATTGTTGCCATAATGGTCTGCAACAAACTTGCGATACTGGTCTTCTGTAAGAATCTTAACATCCTTATTTTCGTTAATTTTAACAATTTCTCCTCCATGATTCTGAATAAATGTCAATCCCAACTGGTTATCCTTCAGTTTATTCACGGCAGACTCACAGATCACCTTATTGTTGAGTGAATCGTCAAAATACAATGACTGTGGTACCACATGCTCAATCTCATAAGCTGGTGTGAACAGCTTTCCAAGTGGTATCATCTGCCCTGTATATGGTGATTGATACTTCTGCTCCAACCATAACTTATAACGTGTTACATCACTCTTGGAAGGACGTTTTGCTGCGTCTCTCTCTTTAAATTTCTTCAGTATATTATCAATATCATCGGGTATTTCAGAAACGCTACTCATAACACCATCTTCGTAGATACGCAACAGTTCCTGCTGACTTGGAGAATTAGGACGTACATTCTCAATGGCATAAGATGGATCCATGAATTCCATCAATAATGCTTTTATACGGAGGTTAGTTTCCTCATTTTTCAGTACATTCTCTGTTATCTGCTTGCGCTTATCGGCAGGATTCTTCAGCTCACGCCCCAGTTCAACATGGATTTCATCAATGTGACCGTATTTCTTCCAGATATCGCGTACTGTACGAAGAGTTTCCATAACCACCTGTTCAACAATGGGGTTATTTAGTGAGTGTTGTTTGAAAGACTTTAAATAGGCATCAATATCCTTTGGAGATTGCCATTTCGCCAAATCTTTTGCTTCCGAATGACGACCATATACCACATAGCATGCTAACCAGAGAGGTAAACCCTTGAAATTGTCAATTGTACTTAACGTGCTGGCCTTTTCACGAACACGCATGGTAATACTTTCATCCACTTCTCCGTTGATGATATGATCTATGCGGCTCCTGGTAGAAACATCAATATTTATTTCTTTCCAATAGTTACCCATTCGCATCAATGCCAGAAGTTTACGGATGGCTTTCTCTGAATAAGCACCATATTCGCTCTTAAATGGCGGACAGTTCTTGAATGCTTCAACAAAACTATCGGCATTATCAATGCCATTTTTTTCAGTAAAACGTCGTAATGCACGTGTAAGCTCATTCTTGTCCAATACGGAATAAAGAATGTGCCACAACTTCATTTCCATCTCCTTGGTAAGCCTTGAAGCATCTATGCCTGCCTTCTTGAAACCATTCAATAATATATGTCTAGTTTCATTGCAGGGGTAATCCTTTTCCTCTACATAATTCCAACGATACAATTTTTGAGCATTCTTGTTCAGGTTGAATGCTGGATACTGCAGAATCGTTTTTTGAGAAATCTCCTTACGGTTATTCAAATAGTCAAACAATGCCACCCAATCCTCTTCATTTTTTAAAAACTGATCAGTTACTTCTTTGTCTGTTGATTTTTCGAAAAAACGCAATTTGGAAATGAAGTCCCACAAACGGAATTCCTGAAATATTGGGTTAGAGCGAGCTATACATTTCACGCCATATTCCTTCTTTTTGCCTGTTTTCTTATCGTTACCAAGATGAGATTCATAAGGACAGTTATCAATCAACGACTTCTTAGATTTCAAAGGACGTTGGTAGAAAATGATGTCGTCAACAAACAGGTATTCAAACCCTTTAGACTTTATACTTGTACGGTAATTATGGTTAGAAGGATAAAGCACTTGAATGCATTGCTCATACAAATCCTGATTATTCAATTCTGGATGAAAAATCTTTTGAGCACGAATTATCTGGCGCAATTCCTCCTTATAGAATTTGCGTTCTACAGTACGTACCAGTTTGCCCTTAATCTTTTGAGTCGGATCTGCCAATAACGCATTAAATATGTACGCGCCAACCGTGAACCCACTATTTTCAATATCCAACTCTGTTTTCTTTTTCAACAGTGTCCAATCCTCTTCCTTAGGCATACGGAATTTACGAGATACATTCCCTTCCTTGTCAATCTTAGGGGTTCCATCTGCATTAAGTTTGGTGGTAACGATAAATTCTTTAACCTTGCCCACCCAGTCAAGTGGAGTGCTACTGGTACGCCTATATATCATACCATTACCCAAATGCACATCATACCAGGTATCCTTGCCTTTTTTTTCGCCAGTATCAACAACTTTAATTACAATTTGAGCCAGATACTCTACCAATTCATCTTGCTTCTGCTCTTCCTCTTCTCCACGTAACTGATAATAGCCTCTTTTTTGATTGAAGTTAAGCAAAATCCATGCCAGCTCCTGTTTGGTTATAGCTTGGGTTAATGCCTTCTTTCTCAAATAGTAAATTGTCCAATCGTATGGTATCTTCTTTCCATCAGCAGCCAGTTCAGGATGGATCTGAGCAAACAAAGCAAGCATCTCTTCAAATGAAGAGTGGAAAACAAATTCATGACGGCCATCATCTCTTTTAGCCCATGCAATCTTAGGTTCGCTATCATCAATGAACTTTCCGTATCGATTTATTTTTCTTGAAAAATGATCAGGGAAAAAACCTAAAGTATCCAAGACCCTATTAAGGCGTTCTCTTCTTAACAATGCACGTTCATGTAAACGGCGAATTCCACGATGACTAGTACGATCAGCAGTGGCTGATACAGTATTTCCTCTGTCAAAATCGCTTAGCTGTGCTGCATCCATAGGAATTATACGGCTATTGGCTGCAAGTATCTTTGTTACCTGATTACGATTTTCAGCTGTTGTTTCTGCACCTACTACTGCCCAACCTATAGAATTTGTACCCAAATCGAGGCCTAAAATATGTTTCATGGTTATCAATTTGTTTATTTTTCCACAAAAATAGTATTTTTTTAATAATTATTACAGAAAAACGAATGGTTTTTGTAAATTTGCACTTGTAAGCAAATCACAATAAGGATTATTCCGTTGTGAAAACATTAGGTCCCATTGCCATCGTCCTTTAACGGTGGCTTTCTTTATTATTATACCTCTGCTTAGTTAGAAGTTATTGTTACACTTTTTTATAGTTTTTTATTAGTACCTTTTGTGGTGCCAATAGTTACAGGAAAAACAAATCGCTTATTTCTGTTCAAGAATGCAAAAGGGAATGCTAAACGAATTTCCAACTAGAATACGAACCATGATAGTGGGTCCTAAGGAACCTGCTGAGGACTGCTTTATCACAGCCTATAATATGGGGCGTGACGGAGCGGAGAATGAATATTTCCTGAAGGACTGGCGCATTCCATGCGGTAGTGATCTGCACCGGATGCTGGTAAAGGATAAACGCTTTAATGTGGATAGGGTGAAACCTGTAAAGCAGAATGGGCATGTGTATATAGAGCTGCATGTGCATACCACCACTCCTGGTGAGCCTAAGGATATCTCGGGCAGTAACCACCCGGATGTGAATGTTTATCTGCTGGATAAGGATGAGGTGTGGATTGATGACGAAAGGGATGATTATCCCGATGATGAGATGGAGGAAGAAGAGTTCCAGGTTTATCACTATCGGGTAATCTATGACGAGAACAGCCGGTATATCGGGATGGTGGAGAAAGGGTGAAACCTCTACTGATTTCCAAGTATCGGGCGAAGATTTATTCGGATGCCCTTGGTTTTGCTCCATTTGTGATGACATCGGGGACTGGTCCGGTGACACGTGAAGTGTGTCACGGCCTATCCCCGATGTTTCTATAAGCGATTTTGTTCGCAGATTGTTCATAAAGAGAGAGATAGCTAAGGCGTGCCAGTGATGGTACGCCTTAGTGATTTAGTATGTCAGGGACAGATAGTGGGTGCCATATTAATGTGCCATGCCCCTAAGCCACATTCTACCGAGTTCTTGTAGAGCTTTCCAACATTTTCTCATCAAAATTTTGTTTGGTCGCGAATTTCCGCTACATTTGCAGCAGAACGTATGGCTTATAGTAAGCATCAAGGCAAGAAGGCTCAGAAGAGCAGCTTGCCACAGAGTTCCGCTACTCCATCGAAGACAAATATGGGTGGAGTTCAGAGAGGCCGAAAGCCCCTGAATTTGAAAACCGATACCGGTTTCAAGCATATTTTCAGTGAAAAGGTGTTCATGATAGATTTCCTGAATAACCTTTTAGGCCGTGAGGACAAGATCATCGACGTGACTTACAATCCCACGGAAACACTGCCTCCGCATTTGGATGGCAAAAAAGTGATCTATGATTTGAGTTGCACCACCGACAAGGGAGAGTTCTTCGTGGTGGAGATGCAGTATGAGAAGCATCCTTATTTCAAGGACCGTGCCATCTATTACATGTCCCGGCAGATAGACAAGCAGCTGAATGCCAAGACCAAGAAGAGCCGAAGGCAGATGAAGGACGAGGGCAAGGAATTTGCCGACGTCTACCGTCTGGAGCCTGTGTACGGGGTTTTCATCATGAACTTCCACTTGGATTCCAGTCATCCGCGGCTGATGAGGGATGTGATGTTCTGCGACCACCTTGATAACGGGCGGGTGTTCTATGATCAGGTGAGGATGTTCTTTCTGGAACTGCCCGAGGTGCAAAGCGAAGAGGATTGTGACAATGGTTTAAAACAATGGCTGTATATGATTCGTAACATGGAAAAACTTAAGGACGATATAAGGTTTGCCAAGAATAACCCGATATTCCTGGAGCTGATGGAGCGTGCCGATGAGGGAACATTGACCGAAGCTGAGGAGGAAGCCTATTTTCATGAACTGAACAATTTCCTGATATGGAACTCCATGTTGGGAGAAAAGTTTGAGAAGGGTATGGCCGAAGGCAGAGCCAAAGGAGAAGCAATAGGTAGAGCTGAAGGAGAAGCCATAGGTAGAGCTGAAGGTAGAGCTGAAGGTAGAGCTGAAGGTAGAGCAGAAGGTAAAGCAGAAGGTAAAGCAGAAGGTAAAGCAGAAATTGCAAAGAACCTAAAGAATTTAGGTTCTCCATTAGAAATCATATCCCAAGCTACAGGCTTAACCCTTGAAGAGATAGAGAAACTTTAATTATTCACCATAGAATGCCATCCGGAAAGGGTGGCATTTTTTCTGTTTTATGTCAGCAATATTCATATGGCATAAACAGTTCAACACATACAAACATATTTGATAAATCGCAACTATCTGCTGATTTTATCTTTTATAATGGATAAAATTACTATCTTTGCCGAGACTTTAAATTATACAGGATATGAAAATACTCTATAGGCAAAAATATATAGATCAGATTGAGAAGTATCTGGGTAAGGACTATATCATCGTACTGGTAGGTCAGAGACGCGTAGGCAAAAGCTACACTCTGAAAATGATCCGTAACCTGAAGGAGAAAGATGCCAACAATAATATCATCTTTGTTGACAAGGAAAAGGAACAGTTCGATTTCATCAAGAACTATCAGGATCTGAATGAGTATATAAAGGACAAGTATGTTCATGGGAAAATGAACTACATACTTGTGGATGAGATTCAGGACATAGAAGGCTTTGAGCGCACCGTACGCAGCTTCAACACAGAACCAGATGCAGAGGTCATCATAACTGGCAGCAATGCCAAAATGTTGAGTGGAGACCTGAGTACACTGATTGGCGGCCGATATAAGGAAATATACATCCAGTCACTAAGCTACCAGGAGTTCCTGCAGTTCCATCAGCTTACAGACAGCGATGACTCTCTGGCCAAGTACATACAATTTGGCGGACTTCCAGGATTGGTAAAGATTGGCCTTGATGAGGACGATGCAAGGGAATACCAGAAGGATATCTATAATACGGTACTCTTGAAAGATGTAATACTGAGGAACAACATCAGGAACGTGGTGTTTCTGGAGAATCTTACAAGATTCCTTGCTGACAATATAGGAAAACTGATCTCTGCCAACAGTATTGCCAAATACATGAAGTCGCAAGGGCAATCCATCACCTCTACAACAATCATTGAGTATATCAAATATCTTGCAGAAACATACATCCTCCATAAGGTAAACCGATACGATATCCATGGAAAGAAACTTTTTGAAAGCAATGACAAGTTCTACTTTGAGGATCATGGTGTAAGAAATGCACTGGTTGGCGGCAGTCGTGAAGGAGACATTGAGAAAAACATTGAAAACATCATTTATCAGCAACTGATCCGAATGGGCTATGAGGTAACCGTAGGACAACTGCAAGCTGGCGAAATTGACTTTGTATGTTCAAAGAAAGGTGGAAGCCGGTTGTACATCCAGGCATCATACATCATTGCTGATGAAGAGACACGCAAGAGAGAATTCGGCCATCTGGAATCCATAAAGGACAATTATCCAAAGTATGTGATATCTATGACTCCCCTGGTGAGAAAGAATGATGACAATGGCATCACTCATTTAGGACTGAGGACATTCCTGATGTTGGAAGGACTATAGGGCGTTGACTGATTCTTCGGGTTAATTTATGCATCGAGAGAGAAAGCTAAGGCGTGCCATATGGTACGCCTTAGTGTTTTAGTATAAAAGGCACTGACACGCCATATTAATGTGCCAAGCGCCTATCCTCGTATCACCCAAGACCTCTATATTAAGGTGTATCGATCAATTTCTGTTTGCGAACACAAAAATATTCTGCAAATATTTTGCTGGAAACAAAATGTTATGTATATTTGCACCGAAAATTACAAAATGTTAAGTTTGTTTGACATTGTAGCGACAATGTGGTGTTTATAATTAAGTATAAAAAGCAATATGACATTAAATATAATAAGAGAGTTTAATATATTGTTGATTGTTTTTTATGAAAGGTTTTAGTAAAAGATTGTTGTTAGGGGCTGTAGTTGCGTCAGCCGTTGTGCCGGCATCGGCACAGAAAAATGTAGAGGGGACACTGAGTGCAGATGTTGTGAGTGCCTATATCTGGCGCTCCCAACATAATGCCTCCTTTAGTGTGCAGCCTTCGTTGGGCTTGTCCTATGGCGGACTGAGCCTGGGTGCATGGGGATCGTTTGCCTTGAGTCCTCAACCCGAATTTACAGGCACCCAGGAGGAGATAGACCTGACCCTGGGCTATGCCGCAGGTGGCTTCCATGTGGGAGTGACCGATTATTTCTTCTTTGGAAATGGAAATCCTTATTTCAGTTATGCATCTCATTCCACGTCACATACCTTCGAGGGTAATGTGGGGTATGACTTCGGTGCGCTGGCCGTAAACTGGTATACCAATCTGGCGGGTGCCGATGGCGTGAACAACAGCGGAAAGCGGGCTTACAGCTCCTATCTGCAGCTGGATGCTCCTTTCAGCCTGGCCGGAATGGACTGGACGGCTACCGTGGGTGCCGTGCCTTTTGCTACCGATTTTTATGTGGACGACCGCAGCAGCGGCTTCCATGTCAACCAGCTGGCCCTCCGTGCCCAGCGTGAGTTGCAGGTGGGAAGTTTCGCCCTGCCGCTGTTCGGGCAGGTCATTGCCAATCCCAGCAGCCGTGAGATGTATTTTGTGGCAGGAATAACTCTAAATGCGTTTTAAAATATGAAAAAGATTGAGGCAATTGTCCGCAAGACAAAGTTTGAGGAAGTGAAAGAGGCACTGCTGGCCAGCGATATTAACTGGTTTGAGTATCATGATGTGCACGGCATCGGCCAGAGCCGTCAGGAACGCATTTACCGCGGTGTGTGCTACAGTACCGATGTGATAGAGCGCGTGGCCATTACCATCGTGTGCCGTGAGGTGTGTCTGCAGAGCACCATCGACACCATTCTGAAGGTGGCTCATACCGGCGAGGTGGGTGACGGACGAATCTTTGTGAGCGAGGTGCTGGACACCTACAGCATCCGTACCGGAGAGAACGGTGACACCGTACTGAGAGACAAGAAATAAAGGTTCCATTTTAGTAGATTAATCGTATGATATATATGGATGCAGTGGCTCCCGTACTCGAGGAGTCCAAGGATTTTGTGAATGGTTTGGATACCATCTGGGTGTTGTTGGGTGCTATGCTGGTGTTCTGGATGCAGCCCGGATTTGCATTGGTCGAGGCCGGCATGACCCGCTCTAAGAATACGGCAAACATTCTGATGAAGAACTTCTGCGACTTCATGTGCGGTACCGTAATCTTCTGGCTGGTGGGTTTCTCTATTATGTATGGTGCCAACCACGGCCTGCTGGGCTGGAGCGGTTTCGGTTTCATTGGCGAGGACAGCAACATCCCTGCAGAGGCAACCTTTATTTTCCAGACGGTGTTCTGTGCCACCACAGCCACTATCGTGAGCGGTGCCATGGCCGAAAGAACCAAGTTCTCCATGTACCTGGTTTATTCCATCCTGATCAGCCTGTTCATTTATCCTATCGAGGGCCATTGGTCGTGGGGTGGCGGATGGCTGTCCGAGATGGGCTTCCATGATTTTGCCGGCAGTACCGTGGTTCATCTTTGCGGCGGTGTGCTGGCATTGGCCGGCGCCATTGTGCTGGGCCCCCGAATCCGCAAGTACGGTACGGACGGACAGCGCCCTGCTATTCCGGGTCACAACCTGACACTGGCTTCTCTGGGTGTGTTCATCCTGTGGCTGGGCTGGTTCGGATTCAATCCTTGCTCTACCGTGGCCATTACCGGCTATGCCAATGCGGTATCGGCATCGCATGTGTTTGTCACCACCAATATGGCAGCTGCTGTAGGTGGAATCACCGCACTGGTGTACACCTGGCTGGTGGATGGTAAGCCTTCACTTTCCATGGTCTGCAACGGTGTGCTGGCCGGTCTGGTGGGTATTACTGCCGGTTGCGACTGTGTGGACATCTGGGCGGCAGCTGTCATTGGACTGGTAGTCAGTGTGGCCATGTGCTTCAGCGTAAGTTTCATTGACAAGGTGTGCAAGGTGGATGATCCTGTGGGTGCTGTTTCAGTACACGGCGTAGGTGGTCTGCTGGGTACCATCCTGACCGGCGTGTTCTGTAATCCGGAACTGGACGGTGTGGAGTGCAGCGTCGGTGTGCAGACTCTGGGAGCATTGGTAGTGGCTGCCTTTGCCTTTGCAGTGGGCATGGTCATCTTCCTGGTCATCAAGTACACTCACGGACTGCGTGTTGAGCGCCGCATCGAAGAGGAAGGCCTGGATGTATACGAGCACGGTGAGGCTGCTTACAACGGATAAAGTATAAGCGATTTTGTTTGCATATTGTTCATAAAGAGAGAGAAAGCTAAGGCGTGCCAGTGATGGTACGCCTTAGTGCTTTAGTATGAATAAGATGGAAATTACCAGTTCGCATATTGTTCATAAAGAGAGAGAAAGTTCTTCAATGTACTTTACAATGAATGGACGAAGTTCAGGTAAGTCGTTGACTAGTGTGTCCCAAAGTCCTTCTTTGCTGACTTGGTAATATTCATGTACAAGGTAATGGCGCATACCACGAATAACTTTCCATGGTACTTCAGGGTGTGATTCTACAAACTCGTCAGTTAGCTTGTAACTTGCCTCACCGATAATTTCTGTCATCTTGACGATACCATAATATCGGACTTTGTCATTGTCTAGCGTGTCGAATGACAATTCAGGAACAAGGGCAATCAGAGTATCAATCTGCTCTAAAATGTGCCTTAAGCGGTCTATGTCTCTGATAGAGTCTCTCATTTCTCGTAAATTAAGATTTTGTCATGATTGGCAGAGTCTACGGCAAATGGCATTAGCGTACCATCTTCTACAAGATCTACTTTGCGACCAAGGATACTTTCCAATTGTTGCTTGATGCGCACAATAGTGAAGAGTCCTACAGGCTGAGTTGTTCTATCGTATTGAACCAATATGTCAACATCAGAGTCCTCACGCTCTTCACCACGGCTGAAAGAACCAAACAACCATGCCTTTTTGATGGGCTGGGTTTGGAAGTAGGATTTAATAGGGTCGAAGAATGATGTACTCATAGATTATGCTGAATTAGTTTTGTTCAATAGTTTGGGCAAAGATAGGAAACCTTTTTCACTCTACAAAATCAAGTTGATGATAATTAACTCAGGATTCGAATAGGTGCGCAAATCTCATGTCGGGAGACATTAGTTAACAACGGATGGTAATTGTCGATTTTGAGCCTTAAAAGCTGTATCTATCTAGGGTCATGTGCCCCTAGAGATCAGAGATAGAAGGTTCATCACTTTTATAAGAATCACCAGTTCTTCTGCTTCACATCCCAACCGGAGTATTTGTCCTTGCGGGAATCGGCATTCAGGAAGAAACGGCTGCTGTCGGTACGTCCCTTCATCTGCCAGTCCAGCCATTTCAGGGTGATGTCGGCAAAGGCACCGCCATGGTGCTGGTTGTAGGTGGCCATGTGACCTACGGGCAGGTTGCACAGGGTTACAGGAACCTTGACCAGCTCGTAATTCTCGTTGGCATTCGGATAGGCCACATCGTCAGGACCGCCAATCAGGTACATCACCGGTGAGTGCAACCGGGCCAGATCGGCCTGGGTCATGGTGCCGCCAAACTCCTTGCCGTACTGACCGCCCTCGGAAACCTTCTTGGCCCAACCGTCCTTAGGTCCGCCTGCAGGACGCTTGCTGCCCGGTTCCTCTACAGGAAATGGCGGTTTGTTGCGGGCAAATCCGCTGTTCAGTGCCACACAGTTGGTCACGCGCTTGTCGGCAATGGCCGTGGTCAGGGCCTGGCCTCCGCCGCACGACTGTCCCATGGCGCACACCTGCTGCATGTTCACCTTCTGGTAGAACAGGCTCTTGGGGTCGGCATTCAGCTGCTGCATCACATCGATGGCATGAATCAGGTACTCGGTATCGGTCATGCCCAGGCGCTGCAACTGCTCCAGGGTCATCTCGTCATAGCTGCCCACGGCTGCCACCAGGTAACCGTGTGAGGCTATCTCGGTCAGGTAGTTCTCGTAATTCTTAGAGGTGAACGAGCAACCGCCATTGGCAAATACCACCAGAGGCAGCGGGCCTTCCTGCTGAACGGCATAATCCAGATTCTCCGGACGGTAGAGGGTGAAATCCGGTGTCTCGGCATTGCGGTCCAATACCGCTTTGTAAGGGCCGCTGCCACCGTCCTCGATACGCACAAAGTTGGATGTCTGCGGAATGATATGCTTAGCCTCCAGCCAACTGGTCAGGTTGTCCAGCCAGGTGTCGGTAGTGGTGGCACTCTTACGGTCGGGCAGGGCAAACGGGCCGTTGCCATCACCGTACATGTGCAGCTCGGCATTCTTGCCGGCCTTTTTCCATTCCAGGAACAGCTGCAGGCAACCGGCAGCCACATTGCCGTGGTCGGCACGGGTCAGTACCAGCAGGTCGGGAGCATTCTGAGGCACATCCACATCCATCAGCGACGGGCCGTAGACAGATACCAGATAGTTGGGCATCTCGCCGCCCTGTGCCAGAATGGTGGCACCGATGGCTACACCGCCTCCGGCAGAGAAACCTACATAACCCACCTTGTCAGGGTTAATCTTCCATTCGGCAGCATGCTCGCGCACCAGCTTGATGGCATTGCGGGCATCGTCCACCGCATTCATATTCGCCTTGTCGCCCTCCACACTCGGCATAGGGTTGGCATTGGCCTTGGGGAATTTTTGGAAACCGGTCACATCCACCAGGGCAGGCATGGCACCGCCCTTCATGTCCATAGGTGCATTATTCAGGCGGTATTTCAGGCCGATGGCGGCAATGCCCCGCTCGTTCAGCACCCGGGCCATACGCTCCACATCGTTGGTCCATGACAGCATGCGCATGGCACCGCCGGGGCACAGGATGACAGCAGCACCGGTGTTCGCTTTCTCATCGGGCAGATACACCGAGATGGTGGGTTCGGTAACTCCGGTGATAATCTTCTCCTCACCGCGCAGGGTGACTTTCTCTTCTCCCTTTGGGGATGGGTTCTGTACGGGAACCGGCAGTACAGCCTGCTGAGCCCAAATGCTGGCAGGGCTGAACAGGGCAGCCAGTATTATTGCTTTGAATTTATTCATAGTGATATGATTTTAGCTTATTGTCGCAAATATACGCATAATTCGGAAACGCTGTGCAAGGCGTTCGGAAAAAATGACTTATCTTTGCGTATCGCGTACAATCAAATACCATGAACAGACATCAACTGAAGGGCTGGCTGCTGGCAGCTGCCTGCTCCTGCATCACTACGGCATCTTTTGCGGCTTTGGCTCCAAAGCCTGCGCATCCAATACAATCCATCTCGCTGGCCGGCTGGTGGCATTCGGATTTAGGGGAGTGTAAACTGCCCGGTACCACCGATGAGAACCATCTGGGCGACGGTATCCATCCCACCGATGTGACGGCCCAACTGACCCGGCTGTGGCCTTTCACCGGACAGGTGAACTATACCCGTGAGATAGATATTCCGGCCAGCATGGCGGGCAAGCCGCTCTGCCTGTACCTGGAGCGCACCAAACCAACCACCTTGTGGGTGGATGGCGACAGCATCGGCTCGCTGGGTCATCTGTATGCCGCTCACCAGTATACCATCCCTGCACTGAAAGCCGGCAGGCATCAGCTGCGCATCCGGGTGGACAACCGCAACGAGGCGGTGCCCAGCGGTGTGCACGGATCGCATGCCTGGAGCGATGCCACACAGACCAACTGGAACGGTATCCTGGGCCAGATGACACTGGGCATTCAGGAAAGCGACCGCATCAACCGTATTCAGGTGGTGCCGGATGTGAGGAATCATCGGGCTGAGGTGGTGCTGTATGTGCACTCCTCACGTAAGCAGAACGCCACTTATCTGCTGACTGCGGGCGACCGTAAGCTGAAGAAGGCGGTGCAACTGAAAGCGGGTGAGAATGCGGTGAAGATGACCCTGGACATGGGCACTGATGCCCGTCTGTGGAGCGAGTTCCACCCTTATCTGTATACACTGACTGCCCAGTGGGAGAACAAGCCGGCCAGTTGCCAGACCACCTTTGGCATGCGCGACTTTGGCAGCGAGGGCACCCAGTTCACCATCAACGGCAAGAAGACCTTCCTGCGAGGAACCCACGACGGTTGCGTGTTCCCGCTCACGGCTTATTGCCCTACCGATACGGCCACCTGGGGACAGCTGTACCGCACGGCCAAGCAGTATGGCATCAACCACTTCCGCTTCCACAGCTACACCCCTACCGAGGCGGCCTTTCAGGCTGCGGACAAGGAGGGAATCTACCTGCAGGTGGAGCTGCCCATGTGGGGAACACTGGACAAGACCACGACCGAAATCAACGAATATCTGCTTCGCGAGGCTGAGATGCTGATGCAGCAGTTTGGCAACCATCCCAGCCTGATGGCCCTGGGCATAGGCAATGAGCTGTGGGGCGACCATGAGATGATGGCGGAATGGCTGGCCGGACTGCGCCAGCGCTATCCGAACCATCTGTTTACCTTTGGTGCCAACAACACCTTGGGATGGGAGGGCGTGCATCCGGGTGAGGACTTTATGGTGACCTGCCGCATCGGAGGCGGCGAGGGGTATACCACCCAGACCCGTACCAGTTTCTCGTTTGCCGATGCCGACGAGGGCGGTATCCTGAACAATACCCATCCCAATACCCGTGCCGATTTTGCACAGGCCATCCAGCCCTGTCCGGTGCCTGTGGTGAGCCACGAGACTTGCCAGTTCCAAGTGTATCCGGATTACCGCGAGATAGACAAATATTCGGGTGTGCTGTATCCGTACAACCTGGAGATTTTCCGCCAGCGGGTGGTGGATAACCATATGGGCAACCAGATAGAGGCGTTCCATCAGGCCAACGGCCGTTTTGCCGTGGCCTGCGACAAGGCGGACATCGAGTACTGCCTGCGCACACCGGGATTTGGCGGCTACCAGATGCTGGACATCAAGGATTACCCGGGACAGGGATCGGCCTTGTGCGGTTTCCTGGATGCCTTTGGCGATAGCAAGGGACTGGTCACTCCGGAGGAGTTCCGCCAGTTCTGCTCTCCGGTGGTGCCTCTGGCGCTGATGGATAAATACTGCTGGGCAGCCGATGAGCCTTTTGTGGCGGATATCCGGGTATCGAACTTCCTGGAGGATGACTACGAGGACGAGTTGACCTGCACGCTGACAGGCAAGGGCTTCAGCCGGAAACAGTCGTTCCGTTTCCGCACCCCGCAGGGAGGCCTGTCGGACATGCAGCGCTTCCAGTGCGACCTGAGCGGCATTAAGGAGCCCGTGCAACTGACACTGACGTTGAAAACCGGAAAGGGTGAGAATACATACAATGTGTGGGTGTATCCCGAGAAGCAGGTGGAGATGAATATCTGCCGCGACCTGAACGCAGCCTTGCAGGCTCTGGAGCGTGGCGAGACCGTTATCCTGCAGGCCGACAGCACCCTGATCGGCGGACAGAGCGTGGGTGGCCTGTTCACCCCGGACTACTGGAACTATGCCATGTTCAAGTCCATCTCCGAGAACAACAATAAACCGGTATCACCCGGTACGTTAGGCCTGCTGATGGATGAGCATCATCCGGCATTTGCCGCTTTCCCCACCCAGGGCAGAAGCGACTGGCAGTGGTGGCCCATCGCCCGGTTCAGCCGTCCGCTGATTCTGGACCCGTTGCATGCCGGCTACCGTCCGCTGGTACAGGCCATCGACAATGTGGAGCGCAATCACCGCCTGGGCATCCTGATGGAATGGCGGGTGGGCCAGGGCAAGCTGCTGCTGACCACTACCGACTTGGATACGGCCTGCCAGTGGCCGGAAGGCAGAGCCTACCGCAATGCACTGGTGGAATATGCCCGTTCCGCCCAGTTTGAGCCCAAGAGCCCCATCACTCCCGCACAGTTGACCGGACTGCTTACCGGTACGGTTCAGGAGCGCGATATCCAGGGCGTTAAGAATCTGACAGATTACAAGGCAAAGCCTTAATCGCGGTTGTCCGCTCCCCACATCATCTTGTGGCGGAGCGTCTGGAAGAAGGTCTGGTTCTGGCGCTTCAGTACGATGGTCTGGAACGGAGCCTTCTGAATCTTCAGGCGCACATCCTCGGAGTAACTGGCGCTGCGGCCGTCGATGGCCACCAGATAGTTGTGGCTGCGGCTGGACACCTGCAGGCTGATCTCGCAGTCGTCACGAAGCACCACCGGACGCACATTCAGGGAATGGGCAGCCACCGGAGTGATGCCGATCGTTCCGGAGGTAGGTTCCAGGATAGGACCGCCCACACTCAGGCTATAGGCCGTGGAGCCGGTAGGAGTGGCCACGATGATACCGTCCGACTGATAGGTGGTCAGGTAGTTGCGCCCAATCTCGGTATGGATGCTGATCATGGAAGAACTGTCGTGCTTCAGGATGGCCACATCGTTCAGGGCATAGGGATAACCCTTGCATTGGATAGGCTTACCGCTGTTGCCGTCATAAAAATCAACCTGCAGCACGGCACGGTGCTCCAGCTCATAGCGCCCGTCATAGATGTCGTTGATCATGGTCTCTATCTCATCGGGAGAGACATCGGCCAGGAATCCCAGACGCCCCATGTTGATGCCCACGATAGGTAACTGCTTGTCGCCCACACGGCTGGCAGCCTTCAGGAACGTACCGTCGCCACCCATGCTGATGACGATATCTGCGGTGAAATCATTGTCGGTAATCAGCTCGGACGGATGCACGTCAATCTGCAGCTGCTGAGTCAGGAAACGGTAAAATTCGTTGTCAATCAGCAACTCGGCATGACGCTCCTCGAGCATGCAAATCAACTTCTGGATGGCGTTTGATTTGCGTGGCTGATAGATGTTGCCGAAGATGGCAAATCTCATCACCTTATACGTGTTTTCTTTTGTTTTTATTTTGTTTTCCACTCCTTTTACTATATCTTTGCAAAACATTATAGGCAAAAATAAGGCAACTTTGGCAGATTGCCAAATTTATAGGAATAAAAAACAAGCGATATGACTAAACTGAGTGTGAATATCAACAAAGTGGCTACAATCCGAAATGCCAGAGGCGGTAATAACCCCAATGTCATTCAGGTGGCACTGGATTGTGAGCGCTTTGGAGCCCAGGGCATTACCGTTCATCCCCGTCCGGATGAGCGCCACATCAGATATAAGGACGTGCTGGACCTGAAACCGGTACTGCATACCGAGTTCAATATTGAGGGTAATCCGATAGAGTCGTTCCGTGAGCTGGTGCTGAGAGTGCGCCCTGCGCAGGTGACCATGGTGCCGGATGCCAACGATGCCATTACCAGCAATGCGGGATGGGACACCAAGACTCACCAGGAGTTCCTGAAGGAGATTGTTGCCGATTTCAAGGAGGCGGGTATCCGTACTTCCATCTTTGTGGATGCTGACCCTGAGATGGTGGAGTATGCGGCCAAGGCGGGTGCCGACCGTGTGGAGCTGTACACCGAGCCTTATGCCTCGGGCTATGCGGCCGACAGGGAGAAGGCTATCGCTCCGTTTATCGTGGCTGCCAAGGCGGCCAGGGAGCAGGGACTGGGCCTGAATGCGGGTCATGACCTGAGCCTGGAGAACCTGGCCTATTTCCATGAGATGATTCCATGGGTGGATGAGGTGAGCATCGGCCATGCCCTGATCTGCGATGCCCTGTACCTGGGCCTGGAGACTACTATTCAGCGTTATTTGGATTGTTTAAAATAAGAAGATTATGACCTATACATTTTTAGCTGCAGGCTTTGAGGAGGTTGAGGCCCTGACCGTAGTGGATGTGCTGCGCCGTGCCGGTGAGCCTGTCACCACCGTGTCTATTACCGATAATCCGGGAGTGATGGGTGCCCACAATATCCCTGTTACTTCGGATAACACCTTTGCTGGTGTGGATTTCAACGATGTGACTGTACTGTTCCTGCCTGGCGGTATGCCGGGTGCTACCAACCTGGATGCTCATGAGGGTTTGCGCCAGCTGATCCTGAAGTGCGCTGCCGAGGGTAAGGTGATTGCTGCCATCTGTGCCGCTCCGCTGGTGCTGGGCCACCTGGGACTGACCGAGGGTAAGACCTGTACCTGCTATCCGGGCTTTGAGACCGAGCTGAAGGGTGCCAACTATACCGCTGCGCTGGTGGAAGTGGATGGCAACATATTTACCGGTTGCGGTCCTGCTGCAGGTCTGGAACTGGGTTACGTGCTGGCTGAGCGTCTGGTGAGCAAGACAGTGGCTGATCAGTTGCGCGAGGGCATGCAATACAATAAACTGAAGAAATAAATGGATTACCTGATTGTCGTTGCGGGCGGTAAGGGCCTGCGCATGGGAGGCGATGTGCCCAAGCAGTTCCAGTTGCTTGGGGGACTGCCTATTCTCATGCACACCCTGAACCGGATGAAGGAGGCGGCTCCCGAAGCCACCCTGATCCTGGTGCTGCCCGAGCAACTGCAGTAGTATTGGAACTCGCTCTGCACGCAGTATCGGTTTACGGTGCCTCACCTGCTGGCCAACGGCGGAGAGACCCGTTTCCATTCCGTACAGAACGGCCTGGCCCTGGTGCCTGATGACGCCCAGGGTGTGGTGGGCATTCACGATGGCGTGCGCCCGTTTGTATCGGCCGAGGTGATTCAGCGCTGCATGCAGAAGGCCGGGGAACTGGGGGCAGTCATTCCCGTCATTCCCGTGGTGGACACCGTACGGCAGTTGACCGATGACGGCAGCTGTACCGTGAACCGTGATCATTACAAGCTGGTGCAGACTCCGCAAACGTTCCGTATTGACGTGATCAAGAAGGCCTATCTGCAACCGTATCAGGCAGGATTCACCGATGATGCCTCGGTGGTGGAGGCCATGGGGTGCGCGGTGGCACTGGTGGAAGGCAACAGAGAGAATATCAAGATTACTACACCTTTTGATAAGTTAGTAGGCGAAATGCTGGTCCAAAATCAGATCAATGTTTGACATAGCAGACAGGGATATCAAGTTTCTACCGGGGGTAGGTCCGCAGCGTGCGGCTCTGCTTGAGAAGGAACTGAATATCCGCACCTACAGAGACTTGCTTTATTATTTCCCTTATAAATACATCGACCGCAGCCGTCTGTTCCAGATCCGGGAACTGGTGGCCGACATGCCGTATGTGCAGCTGTCGGGCGAAATCACCAGTTTCGAGACCGTAGGAGAGGGGTACCAGAAACGCCTGGTGGCCCACTTCACCGACGGTACGGGAGAGATAGACCTGGTATGGTTCAAGGGACTGAAATATGTGACCGACCGCTATAAGGTGCACACGCCTTATGTGGTTTTCGGTAAGCCGTCGCAGTACGGAACCAAGATAAACATAGCCCATCCAGACCTGGATGCGGCAGACAAAATCGTCTTTTCCACCATGGGCATGCAACCCTACTACAATACCACGGAAAAGATGAAACGGGCAGGCCTGAACAGTCGCATGATGGAGAAACTGACCCATGCCCTGATGGAGCAACTGAAGGAACCGCTGCCCGAGACACTGCCCGAATGTGTGCTTAAGGAACACAAGCTGGCTCCCCTTATGGAATCGCTGCGAACGATGCATTACCCTAATTCGGATGAATCGGTTCGCATGGCCAGATACCGGTTGAAGTTCGAGGAACTGTTTTACGTGCAACTGAACATTCTGCGCTATACCCACGACCGCCGCCGGCAGCGGGGAGGCTTTGTGTTTCCAAGGGTGGGAGAGCTGTTCAACGGCTTTTATCACGACCATCTGCCCTTTGCGCTGACCAACGCCCAGAAACGGGTGCTGAGGGAAATCCGTCAGGATATGGGCAGCGGCAAGCAGATGAACCGTCTACTGCAGGGTGACGTGGGCAGCGGAAAGACCATGGTGGCCCTGATGTCCGCCCTGCTGGCTGTGGACAATCATTTCCAGGTCAGCATTATGGCACCCACCGAAATCCTGGCCGAGCAGCATGCCGAGACCTTTGCCAAGCAACTGGAGGGACTGCCGGTGAAATGCGCCCTGCTGACCGGATCGGTCAAGGGCAAGAAACGTGAGGCGATACTGAAAGAACTGGCCGAGGGTGAAATCCAGATTCTCATCGGCACCCACGCCCTGCTGGAGGATACCGTGAAGTTCCACAACTTAGGTCTGGTGGTTATCGATGAGCAGCACCGCTTTGGCGTGGCCCAGCGTGCCCGCCTGTGGAACAAAAACGTGTATGCGCCTCATGTGCTGGTCATGACAGCCACTCCTATCCCCCGAACCCTGGCCATGACCCTGTATGGCGATCTGGATGTGTCGGTCATCGATGAGTTGCCTCCGGGCAGAAAGCCGGTGAAGACCCTGCACCAGTACGATGCACAGCGGGTATCGATCAACCGCGGTATCCGCCAGCAGATAGAGCAGGGACGGCAGGTGTATGTGGTGTATCCACTGATCAAGGAGAGCGAGAAGATAGACCTGAAGAATCTGGAAGAAGGCTACCGTCAGATGGTGGAGGACTTTCCGGATTACGAGATATGCATGGTTCACGGCAAGATGACACCTGCCGAGAAAGAGGCTGAGATGCAGCGGTTTGCCAATCATGAGACCCACATCATGGTGGCCACGACCGTAATAGAGGTGGGCGTGAATGTGCCCAATGCCAGCGTGATGGTGATAGAGAATGCCGAACGCTTCGGCCTGTCGCAGCTGCATCAGTTGCGTGGCCGTGTGGGCCGTGGTGCCGACCAGTCGTACTGCATCCTGGTGACCGGATACAAGCTCAGCGAGGACACCCGCAAGCGCATCGAGATCATGACCCAGACCAATGACGGATTTGAGATAGCCGAGGCCGACCTGAAACTGCGCGGACCCGGTGACTTGGAAGGAACGCAGCAGAGCGGACTGGCCTTTAACCTGCGCATAGCCAACCTGGCCAAGGACGGGCAACTGCTGGCCTATGTGCGTGATGTGGCTGCCCGGATAGTGGAAGAGGACCCTGACAGGAACAAACCGGAGTATGCACTGGCCTGGAGCCAGTTGCAGAAACTGCGTAAAAACAACGTGGATTGGTCGTCTATTTCCTGAAAAAAGCCGCTGAGGGGATGATTTAGCCTTAATTATGGTGTAAAATCCGGCAAAATCTTCAAAAAGCGTTAATCTAGTTGTGAAAAACAGATATTTTTTTATATCTTTGTGACGAAAATCTGAAAATACCGAAAAATACCAACTAAACAATAAGAACTGAATGAATTTTAAGACTCTCAAATTAGCAGTAATGGGTTTGATGACCATGGTCAGCGTCAGCGCTGTGGCACAGGACCTGATTGCTCGCCAGGCACCCATTGACCGCAAGATCCGTGCGGTGGATTCTGTGGCTCTGCAGAAACTGGTGGTAAAGGAGAACACTGCTAATCCATCAGCCTCTCTATATCCTTCATGGGAAAACAAATATGTAGCCACCTATGCAGGTGTCAGTGTGCCTGAAACCTATGACATTGACCTGCGCGGCTTTGCCATGCCTACCACCAACCGTCTGGTTACTTCAAACTTCGGCCAGCGTTGGGGACGTGCTCATAACGGTATCGACGTGAAAGTGTATGTGGGTGATACCATCCGCGCTGCATTTTCGGGTAAGGTACGTATGGTGGAGTATGAAGGACGCGGTTACGGTAAGTATATCGTGATTCGCCATGACAACGGTCTGGAAACTGTTTACGGCCACCTGTCAAAGCAGCTGGTTCGTGAAAATCAGGAAGTTCACGCAGGTGACGTGATCGGTTTGGGTGGTAATACCGGACGTTCTACCGGTTCACACCTGCATTTCGAGACCCGTTTCCTGGGTGTAGCCATCAATCCGGCATTGCTGTTTAATTTCGCCATGCAGGATGTTACCGGCGATTTCTATACCTTCCGCAGAGGCCGCTCGGGTGTGGTTGCTTCGAAGGGTAAGTCCGGTTCCGGCGCAGCCGCTGAAACAGGTAACAAGGCCCGTTACCACAAGGTACACAAGGGTGAGACACTTTCTACCATCTCCAAGAAGTATGGTTTGACAGTGGAGCAGCTGTGCAAGCTGAACGGTATGACCAAGAAGTCAACCCTGCAGGTGGGCAAGGTGCTGAAGTGTGGATGATAGTTTGATAATAATAAGCAAATAAGGCTCTATCTTAACCGGTGGGGCCTTATTCTATAAATAGGTGATGAATAATACTAAGCAACAGTTTGAAGAGATAATGTCGGGTTGCCGGGATTTGTTTTCCCGAAAGCTCCATGACTATGGTGCCGCATGGCGTATCTTAAGACCATCGTCGGTTACTGACCAGATCCTTATCAAGGCTAACCGTATCCGTAGCATTGAGGTGAAGGGTGTGGCTCTGGTAGACGAGGGCATCTTCCCTGAGTTTGTTGCGATTGTCAATTACGGCATCATCGGCCTGATTCAGTTGGAACTGGGTTACTCCGACAAGGAGGACATCACACCGGAGAAGGCCATGGAGTATTATGACAAATATGCAAATCAGGCACTGGAACTGATGTTGCGTAAGAATCACGACTACGATGAGGCATGGCGTGCCATGCGCATCAGTTCCTATACCGATCTGATTCTGATGAAGCTGTACCGTACCAAGCAGATTGAATCCCTGAACGGTGAAACACTGGTGAGCGAGGGTATCGATGCCAACTACATGGATATGATCAATTACTCGGTATTTGGACTCATAAAGTTGAAATTCGGTGAGTAATTGGAGTGAACGGCTGAAACAGGTGTGCATCTTGTCAGCAAGACTGGTGCTGGCGATAGCCTTCCTGTTCTCGGGCATTACCAAGGCTGTAGACCCTTGGGGAACCGCATTTAAGATTCAGGATTACCTGATTCATTTCGGTTTGAATCAACTGGTGCCATTCTGGCTGTATCCTTACATGGCTATGGCTCTGGCAGGGTTGGAGTTCTACGTAGGTCTTTGTTTGATGTGGGGAATCCGCCGTTATTTCACGGCACTGGTAAGTCTGGCTATTATGCTGGTCATGACTCCGCTGACCCTGTGGCTGGCCATTGCCAATCCCATTGCGGACTGCGGTTGCTTTGGCGATGCCCTGGTGTTGAGCAATTGGGCCACCTTCGGCAAGAATGTGTTCCTGTTGCTGTGTGTGCTGCTGCTTTGGAGAGGACGAAGACTGGCCACACGCTTCATCAGCGAGAACACGCAATGGCTCATTTCGGTATATGGCCTCCTTTTTGTCCTTCTGCTGATGGGTCACTGTATGTACCATCTTCCGATTGCCGATTTCCGTCCTTACCGCATAGGAAACAACATCACCGAGCAGATGGAGATTCCGGAAGGAGAGACAGCTCCCGAGTTTGACACCCGTTTCGTGATGGAAAAGGACGGCAAACAGCAGGAGTTCACGCTGGATAACTATCCAGACTCGACCTGGCAGTTTGTGGATTCCTATACCGTTCAGACGTCGGAAGGCTATGTCCCTCCCGTTCACGACTTCATCCTGGAAAGGGTAAGCGACGGCGAGGACATTACCGATCAGGTGCTGACAGACGAGGGATATACCTTCCTGCTGGTAGCTTACGACCTGACAAAGGCCCAGCAGGGTACGGTGGATCTGGTGAACGAGCTTTACGACTACTGCAATGCATACGGATACACCTTTTACGGTGTGACAGCATCGGGTGATGAGGCCATTGAGCAGTGGCGGTATGATACGGGCGCAGCCTACGACTTCTGCCGCATGGATGCCATACCGTTGAAGACCATGGTGAGAAGCAATCCGGGTATTGTCCTGCTGAAGGAAGGAACGGTCATTAACAAATGGGGCAGCAACGATTTCCCTACAGAAGAGTATTTCCGTAAGCCCCTGGAGCAGACCACGCTGGTGGATACAGACGGCAGTGCTCCATATGGAACCCTCTGGAAAGTGGTGGTGTTCCTGCTGGCGGTTCCATTGGGACTGATTACCTTACTGGACAGAGTGTGGACCGGGCTCCTATTGATTGGAAAATTGAGAAAAAAGAGTAAGATATCTAACTTATTAAAAAAGAAAAAAATGAGAAAGAAAATTGTAGCAGGTAACTGGAAGATGAACAAGAACCTGCAGGAAGGTGTTGCTTTGGCTACTGAGCTGAAGGAAGTATTGGCAGCTGATGCTCCTAATTGTGGCGTTGTTATTGGTACTCCATTCATCCACTTGGCAACTGTTGCTGAGCTGTTGAAGGATAGCGTTATCGCTGTTTCTGCTGAGAACTGCGCTAACAAGGAGAAGGGTGCTTACACCGGTGAGGTTTCTGCAGAGATGGTTAAGTCTACTGGTGCAGAGTACGTTATCCTGGGTCACTCAGAGCGTCGTGAGTACTACAACGAGACTCCAGAGATCCTGAAGGAGAAGGTTGATTTGGCTTTGGCTAACGGTTTGAAGGTTATCTTCTGTATCGGTGAGAGCCTGGCACAGCGCGAGGCTAACGAGCAGGAGGCTGTTTGCAAGGCTGAGTTGGCAGGTAGCGTATTCCACTTGACCGCTGAGCAGTGGAAGAACATCGTTATCGCATACGAGCCAATCTGGGCTATCGGTACCGGTAAGACTGCTACCGCTGAGCAGGCAGAGGAGATCCACGCTTACATCCGCTCATGTGTTGCTGAGGTTTACGGTGCAGAGGCTGCTGATGACACTACTATCCTGTATGGTGGTTCTTGCAAGGCAAGCAATGCTCCTGAGTTGTTCGCAAAGGCTGACATCGATGGTGGTCTGATTGGTGGTGCTTCTTTGAAGGCTGCTGATTTCAAGGGTATCATTGATGCTTTCAAATAATCTTATAGGATGAAAAGACAGATCCTGTTAGGATTCCTACTGTTACTATCGCTCTGTGCTTCGGCACAGAGCATAGAGCAGTCAGTGCGCCAAGACCGTGCTGGCCAGGGACATGTGGACCTACATATTGCCACTGCGGTGCATCTGGCTATGACCAAACCGTTGAATGCACGTGTTGATGAGCAGGAATCTGAAACATTGGAAGATAAAATCAGAAAGGCGCGCGAGTTCCGTGATGCAGAAAAGGTAAAGGCGCGCGGCTATCGAATTCTGGTTTATGCCGGAGGAAACAAGAGATCGGATAAAGAGAAGGTGGAGCAGGTAGGTGAGCAGATGAAGCGCTTATTCCCACTGTATCCGGTTTATGCTCATTTTGAGTCTCCCCGCTGGGTGTGCCGATTGGGTAATTTCACCAAGAGGGAAGAGGCGAATGAGGTGCTTCAAGAGGTGCGTGATGCGGGATACCGTCAGGCCATTGTAACGGAAGGCGTGATATTGATCGCCAAATAACTACAATACCCTGTCGCCAGCTTCCTTGGCGAGGAGTTTCTTCAGATTGACCAGTTCCTGAAGCTTTTTCATGATGGCCACTAACTGTTCGGCGTCATTTCTCAATGACGGATCGAGCAGTTTTTTTTGTGTCTCTTTCAGTTCGGTTTCCACAATCTTCAGCTTCAGGTCGTTGATGAGGTGAATCAGGCGGGTGGCCAATTCCTTGTTGACCTCATTGGCAGGAATGGCATCGCTCTCTGCTGTAGCATAGATTTTGCTCAGGGTATACCTCTCCGTGGCAAGTTCCGCTGCCAGGTTGGCTATGGTAGGATCCTGATGGCTCAGCAAGTAAGGCTCTACGCGCAAATCCGGTTCGGCCTGCAGCTTGCTTCTTACCTCGTTCAGCACCCTACTATATAATAAGGTGTGGAACGAAATCCCATCCTCCTCCATATAGTAGTAGATGAGATCGGCCACATTAATGCCAAAGGCCTGGCCGTTTTCGTCCTCTCCCTCTGCCGCCTTGCACTCGCCATGGAGGACAAGTTCGCGCATGATGAGTGTTTCCGTCTCGTAAAACGGATTGCCGATGGAAGGAGCCACGGGCTGGATACCCGCTTCCGGTGGGAAAGGAGGCTGCTCTTCCGGAGGAAAAGGCACATCTTCAACCGGAGGCACAGGTCCCTCTGCCGGCTGAGCCTGCGGTGCCTGTGGCGCATTGTTATATTTGTTCTTGTTCTCTCTTTGAGCCTTGCGGGTATCGGTCACCCCTTTCAGGAGTATACGCTCGTCCACATTCAGGATGTGCGCACTCTCCTTGATGTATACCGAACGGGAAATCTCGTCAGGAATCAGCGAGATGCTCTGGATGATGGCCTTGATCAGTTCCGACTTTCGCAGGGGATCGCCTGCTATCTCCTTCATCATGCGGTTGATGCGGAAATGAATGAAATCCACCTGGTTGTTCTGGATGTATTCCTGCACTTCCTGGGCAGAATGCTTGCGGCAGAAACTGTCCGGATCCTCGTCCTGAGGAAGGATGAGAATCTTCACGTTCATGCCCTCCTGAAGCAGCAGGTCGGTACCTCGTTCCGAAGCCTTGATACCCGCGGCATCACCGTCATACAGCAAGGTGACATTGGATGTGAAGCGGTGCAGCAATTGGATCTGTCCCGTAGTCAGAGCGGTACCCGAAGAAGCCACCACATTCTCTATACCCGACTGGTGAAGCGAGAGGACATCGGTGTAACCCTCGACCATCAGGCAACGGTTCTCCCGTACGATGGATTGCTTGGCCTGGTACAGGCCATACAGGTTGCGGCTCTTGTCATAGATAGGACTCTCGGGAGAATTGACATATTTCTGTTCCACACCTTTGGTCCGGCTGTCCAACTTTCGGCCTCCAAATCCCACGATTCGTCCGCTGATGGTAAAGAAAGGAAAGATGACACGCCCGTAGAAACGGTCGTGAATGCGTCCGTCGTCCATCTTGTAGCAGACACCGGTAGCGGTCAGGAACCGCTCCTCGAATCCCTTTTTCCTGGCAGCGTTTGATAAGCCATAGCGGTCGGCCAGGCTGTAACCCAAACGGAACTTATGGATAATGTCATCCCGGAATCCGCGGCTCCGCAGATAGGCCAGACCAATGGCGCGTCCGTCGACATTGTTCTGCAGCAGGTCCTCGAAATACTGGCAAGCCCACTCGCTGACCACCATCATACTCTCCTTGTCGCTCTGTTCCTGCTTCTCTTCCTGGGTCATCTCCCGCTCGTGCACCTCGATATGGTACTTGTTGGCCAGCCATTTGAGCGCCTCGGTATAAGTCATCTGCTCGTGCTCCATCACGAACTTCACCACACCTCCGCCATTGCCGCAGCTGAAACACTTGTAAAGCCCTTTTGCTGGAGACACGGTCAGGGAAGGAGTCTTGTCGGCATGGAAGGGACACAAACCCTTATAATTGACACCCGCCTTCTTCAGGTTGACGAAGTCCGATACAACTTCAACAATTTGAGCTGCATCCAATATCCGTTGTTTTGTGGCTTGGTCAATCATAATTTACCGGTCTTTGGGTTGCAAAGTTAATTAAAACTCGTATCTTTGCCAACATAAAAACTAACAAAAATGAAAATATCCGTAGTAGGCTCAGGCATGATTGCGACAGAAGTGATGACACTTCTCAACGCAGAGTTCCCACAAATTGAACTTGTCTCTATTTTTGTGCGTCCCGGAAGTCTGGAAAAAGGCCAGCAGCTGGCCGCCCGTTTCAATATCGCAAAGGTATGCACCGATTATGATGAGTTGCTGGCACAGGATGCAGACTTTGTGTATGTGGCCAATGTCAATAAAGTTCATTTCGAATACGCTAAAAAAGCATTGCAGGCAGGCCGCAATGTGATTCTGGAGAAACCCTTCTGCTCAACCTTAAGTCAGGCAGAGGAACTGTTCCGCATCGCAGAAGAGAAGAAACTGTACCTGTTCGAGGCCGTGTCATTGCTGTTCATGCCCAATTTTGAGTCCATCAAGGCGAACCTGCCGAGAATAGGACGCGTGCATATCGTAGAGTGCAACTACTCCCAATACTCCAGCCGCTATGACCGTTACCTGAATCATGATGTGGCTCCGGCTTTTGATCCGGCATGTGAGGGCGGTGCGCTGCGCGACCTGAATGTCTACAACCTGAACCTGGTGGCCGGCCTGTTCGGTAAACCCGAATCTGCCAGCTATTGGGCCAACCTGGGCTTTAACGGGGTGGATACCTCGGGAACCGTCATCATGAAGTATCCTACATTCGTGGCCACCTGTACCGGTGCCAAGGACTGCGGAGGCCCGTCCATGAGTTTCATTCAGGGAGAGAAAGGATGGATTATGGTGGAAGGAGCCAATAATGCCCTGGCATCGGTAAAAATCAGTGTGGGAGGCCAGGTGGAGACCATTCGCAGCAACAGGTACGCACATCGTCTGGGACATGAATTCGAGGCCATCATGGACATCTACGAACGCAAGGACTATGAACAGGTTTTGAAGCATCGCGATACCTCATTGGCTGTCATGGCCATTCTGAATGAGGTGACAAAATGAATAAAATGAAAAAAATAACGAATTTAATAGTCTTATAATTAGAATTATTTGTATCTTTGCACCCCGAATTGGATTTTGTGCGGTTATATAAAAATGAAGCTTTCTGATTTTCGCATAAATTTGCTGAGTATGAATTCAGATTCGAAAGAGTATGAATTCCATATTGGTAATGCATTTTTTGAGGAATTGGAGAGCCTGGATGTAAGAACCGGAAACGTAGACTGCAAACTGGCAGTAAGTAAACTGGCAGACGGCTCATTTCAGTTTGTGTTCCACACCAAGGGAACCGTACAAGTGCCTTGCGACCGCTGTCTGGATGACATGGACTGCCAGATAGACACTGACGACATGCTGATAGTAAAGCTGGGTACGGAATACTTGGAAGATGATGATATTGTGACCATTCCGGAACATGAGGGATCAATAGATGTATCTTCTTATATTTACCAGTTCATCGTTTTGAACGTTCCGATTAAACATGTGCATGCACCTGGAAAATGCAACACACAAATGCAGGATATCCTGAATCAGCATTTGGCCATCCGAAGTGGCGATCAGGAACAGGAGGAAGACGATGCTATTGATGAATCAAGTATTGATCCAAGATGGAGTGAATTATTAAAAATGAAGAATAACATTTAAAGCTTTAAAAAAATGGCACATCCTAAAAGAAGACAAGGTAACACTAGAACTGCAAAGAGAAGAACTCATGATGTAGCAGTTGCTCCAACTTTGGCTGTATGTCCAAACTGTGGTGAGTACTATGTATATCATACTGTTTGCCCATCTTGCGGTTACTACAGAGGTAAGGTAGCTATCGTTAAGGAAGAGGCTATCTAATTGAACTAAAAAAGGAAAATAGCTAGGGAACAGACGTGTTCCCCAGCTACTTTTGTTTTAATATTACTACACTGATAATGGAAAAACTACATGCGGTAATAACAGGAGTAGCAGGTTTTGTGCCTGATTATGTTCTGACTAACGAGGAACTTTCACATATGGTCGATACCACCGATGAGTGGATCATGACCCGTATCGGTGTGAAAGAGCGCCGTATCTTGAACGAGGAAGGCTTGGGTACTTCCTATCTGGCCCGCAAGGCTTGCAAGAGATTGTTGGAGAAGACAGGCGTGGATCCTGATACAATTGACTGCGTGATTGTTACTACTTCTACTGCAGACTATCAGTTCCCTTCTTGCGCATCAATTGTCATTGGCAAGTGTGGATTGAAGAATGCTCATGCGTTTGAGTTCTCTGCAGCTTGTTGCGGTTTCCTGTTTGCTATGGATACAGTAGCATGTATGATAGAGAGCGGACGTTATAAGCGCGTCATTCTGATTGGTGCTGATAAGATGTCGTCTGTTGTTAACTATAAGGACCGTGCCACTTGCCCAATCTTTGGTGATGGTGCCGGTGCTGTCCTGATGGAGGCAACCACAGAGGAGTATGGTCTGATGGACTCTTATCTGCGCACTGACGGTATCGGTTTGCCATTCTTGCATCTGGCTGCCGGTGGCTCTGTTTGCCCAGCGTCACACTTCACTGTTGACAATGGCATGCACTACATCCATCAGGAGGGCCGTACCGTATATAAGTATGCGGTATCCAACATGTGCAAATGCAGTACTGAGGTTGTAAAGCGCAATAATCTTTCAAACGAAACTATCAATTGGGTGCTGCCACATCAGGCAAATATGCGTATCATCGAGGCTGTTGTCAGCCGCCTTGGCGTGCCAATGGATAAGGTGATGCTGAACATCCAGCGCTATGGTAATACCAGTGCTGCCTGCATGCCACTTTGTCTCTGGGACTATGAGAGCCAGTTGAAGAAGGGTGATAATATTGTGTTCACCGCCTTTGGCGCCGGATTTACACATGGCGCAGCTTACTTTAAGTGGGGCTATAACGGTGACGGCACAAAATAAGTACTGAATGATAAAAACACGAAAGAACGCATTTCTCAAATAATTCCTTACTTGACCGATGCGTTCTTTTTGTTATTTTAATAATATGCATAAAGCAGGCTTTGTAAATATTGTGGGTAATCCCAATGTGGGAAAATCAACATTGATGAATCTGTTGGTCGGTGAGAGAATCTCTATTGCGACATTCAAGGCTCAGACCACCCGTCATCGAATCATGGGTATTGTGAATACGGATGAGATGCAGATCGTGTTCTCTGACACTCCGGGTGTACTGAAACCTAACGATAAGCTTCAGGAATCAATGCTGCAGTTCTCGGAATCGGCCTTGGTTGATGCCGATGTGCTGCTTTACGTCACTGATACGGTTGAGAAACCGGACAAGAACAGTGAGTTCCTGGAGAAGGTGTCCCATCTGCAGGTACCTATCCTGTTGCTGATTAATAAAATCGACCTGAGCAATCAGAAGGCACTGACCGAACAGGTGGAGGCTTGGCATGAGCAGTTGCCTCAGGCCGAGATTATTCCAATCTCTGCGACCAACAAGTTCAACGTGGATGTAGTCATGCGCCGTATCAAGGACTTGTTGCCGGATTCTCCTCCATTCTTTGACAAGACACAGTGGACCGATAAGCCTGCACGTTTTTTTGTGACAGAAATTATTCGTGAGAAGATTCTGTTGTATTATGACAAGGAGATTCCTTATTCTGTTGAGGTTTCAGTAGAGAGTTTCAAGGAATCGGAGAAAAAGATCCTGATCAATGCTGTCATTTATGTGGAGCGTGATTCGCAGAAGGGCATTATCATCGGCCACGAAGGAAAGGCTATCAAGAAGGTGATGTCAGAGGCCAGAAAGGAACTGGAGCGCTTCTTCGGCAAGTCGATCTTCCTGGAGACATTTGTGAAAGTGGACAAGGATTGGCGCAGCAGCGATAAGGAATTGAAGAATTTTGGCTATAATTTGGATTAAGTAATCATGGGAAATCTAGTAGCTATTGTGGGTCGCCCCAATGTGGGTAAATCAACACTGTTCAACCGTCTGACACAGACCCGCCAGGCGATTGTGAGCGATGTTGCCGGTACTACACGTGACCGTCAGTATGGCAAGTGCGAATGGTGTGGCAAGGAATTTTCTGTAGTGGATACAGGAGGTTGGGTAGTCAATTCAGATGATATCTTTGAGGGAGAAATCCGCAAGCAGGTGAAACTGGCCATTGATGAGGCCGACGTGATTCTGTTCGTGGTAGATGTCCAGAGCGGTATCACTGATTTGGACGATGAGGTGGCTGGTATTTTGAGACGCTCAAATGTACCGGTAATTTTGGTTGTTAACAAGGCAGACAATAATATTGACACTTATGGCGCAGCTGAATTCTACGGTTTGGGAATCGGTGAGCCATTCTGTATCTCGGCTTTGACGGGCAGCGGCACCGGTGATTTGCTGGATTTGATTTTCAGCAAGTTTACCAATAAGACAGAAGAGGAAGTGGAGATTGATATTCCACGATTTGCTGTTGTGGGCCGTCCTAATGCCGGCAAGTCTTCCATCGTCAATGCATTCATTGGCGAGGAGCGTAATGTGGTGACAGATATCGCGGGTACTACACGCGATTCCATCTACACCCGTTACGACAAGTTCGGATTTGATTTCTATCTGGTGGATACCGCCGGTATTCGCAAGAAGAACAAGGTCAACGAGGATTTGGAGTTCTATTCTGTCATGCGCAGTATCCGTGCTATTGAGAATTCGGACGTATGCGTGCTGATGATTGATGCGACACGTGGTATTGAAGGACAGGACTTGAACATCTTCTCGCTGATTCAGCGCAACCAGAAGGGATTGGTTGTCGTAGTAAATAAGTGGGATTTGGTAGAGGACAAGAGCGATAAGGTTCTCAAGACTTTTGAGAATGCCATCCGCGACCGTTTTGCTCCATTCACCGATTTCCCTATCATCTTTGCTTCGGCAGTCACCAAGCAGCGTATCTTTAAGGTACTGGAAAGTGCTGTTCAGGTTTATAAGAACCGTACAACCCGTATCCCTACTGCCCGTTTGAACGGTCAGATGCTTCCTTTGATCGAGGCATATCCACCACCATCAAACAAGGGTAAGTATATCAAGATTAAGTATTGCACCCAGTTGCCTAATACACAGATCCCGTCATTTGTGTTCTTTGCAAACCTGCCTCAGTACGTTAAGGAGCCTTACCGCCGCTTCCTGGAGAATAAGATGCGTGAGTTCTGGAACTTCTCCGGAACCCCAATCAATGTGTTCATCCGCCAAAAGTAAGCATAATGAAAACAGTTTGGAGTGTATTGCTTGCAGCCCTGTTTCTGCTTGCCGGTTGCAAAAGTAAAGGTCCGGGTGAGACTTTGGAAGGATACTTAAATGCAATCCAGCAGGGTGATTATGATTCCTTTGCGGGAGGACTTTCCTATCCGGGTTTTTCTAATGTGAATGCAGACAGCCTGGTCTTTCATCTGATGGAAGCCAATAAGAAGTTGCAGGAGGAAAGGTATGGCGGAGTCAAGTCATTCGAGATTGTTAATGTGAAGATGAACGAGACAGCGGATTCCGCAACGGTGAGGGTGAAACTTCATTTTGGAAACGAAACAGCAGAGGAAACGGAGTACGAAATGGTTAAATCAGCAGATGTCTGGAAAATTAATCTGGCGATATAACAAAATCGACACGCAAAATTAGCGTGTCGATTTTTTGTTGTTATAGCTGGTGTGTTGTGATATTATCCTTAACTTTCCTCAGCAAATCAGAAGCAAAGATGAAATCATTCAGTTTCTCATTGGTTGAAGTGATGACCTCGTTCTTATTGCCCTGCCATTCCTTTTTACCTTCACTTATGAAAATGATATGATCGCCAATTCCCAATACGGAGTTCATGTCGTGAGTATTGATGATGGTCGTCATCTTGTACTCTTCCGTGATATCATGAATCAGTGCGTCGATAACCAGTGAAGTCTTAGGGTCAAGTCCGGAGTTTGGCTCGTCACAGAACAGATAACGCGGATTAAGGGCAATCGCCCTGGCTATGGCTACACGCTTCTGCATACCACCGGAAATTTCCCCAGGATACTTGTTCTGAGCTTCCAGCAGATTCACGCGGTCCAAGCAGAAACGGGCACGCTTGATTCTGTCGCGTACGGTATCGTTGGAAAACATATCCAATGGAAAGAGCACATTGTCCAGTACGGTCATGGAATCAAATAAGGCAGCACTCTGAAAGATCATTCCCATTTCCCGTCGGAGTATCATCTTCTCTTTCTTGGCCAATGCCCTGAATTTTCTTCCATCGTAGAGTATCTCTCCGGAAGTGGGCTCAAGCAAGCCTACAATATTACGCATTAATACAGTTTTTCCGGAACCACTCTGACCGATGATGAGGTTGGTGATTCCCTCCTGGAATTCTGCATCGATGCCTTTTAGCACTTCTTTGCCTTCAAAGGATTTATGTAAGTCGATTAGTTGAATCATCAGGTAAGCAATTGAGTGAGGAACAAATCAGAAATCAAGATAAGAATACTGCTTCTTACCACAGCGTTGGTGCTGGCTTTTCCTACCTCAATGGATCCGCCTTCCACGGTATATCCGAAATAGGAAGATACACTGGCAATAATGTAGGCAAAGATGATGGACTTGATGATGCTGGCCCATACAAACCATGAACGGAAATCGTGCTGGAGTCCATAGGTCAGGTCTTCTGCCTGAAGGACACCTCCAAACCAAGCTGTGGCATAGGCTCCGATGATGCCGGCTCCGATACTGAAGGTCACCAGAATAGGAATCATGGTGCATAGGCCCAGAATCTTGGGCAAAATCAGGTAGCTCGCAGAATTTACGCCCATGATTTCCAAGGCATCAATCTGTTGGGTTACACGCATGGTGCCCAATTCTGAAGCGATATTTGAACCTACCTTTCCAGACAGGATAAGACACATGATGGAAGATGAGAATTCCAAAAGCATGATTTCACGTGTGGTGTATCCTGTGACAAAGCGGGGCATCCATGGACTCTGGATGTTCAACTTGATCTGTACGCAGATAACAGCACCGATGAAAAAGGAAATAAGCAATACGATACCAATGGAATCTATACCTAACTGGGATAATTCTGTGCGGTATTGTCTAAGGTACATTCTGACTCTTTCCGGACGTGAAAAAGTACGCCCCATGAGTATCATGTATTTTCCTAAACTATCCAACCAGTGAATTAGAAACATATCTTTTTTTTGCAAAAGTAGCGAAAATCCGCTAAAAAATCACAATGATAGAGTTTGTTTTTGAAATAATGCTCGAAATTAGACACAAAATGAGTATTTTTGCCAAAGATTAAAAAGTTATGGAGAATTTGCAAATTCAACAAGAAGGTTCTGACCGACTGATGCTTCGAACGGAAGGGTTGGTGAAAATATACGGTAAAAGAACGGTGGTCAATGATGTGTCATTTAATGTGCGGCAAGGTGAAATCGTGGGTTTGCTGGGACCTAATGGCGCGGGAAAGACCACATCGTTCTATATGACAACCGGCCTGATCGTACCTAACGGGGGAAAAATCTTTTTAGGCGATCATGAGATCACCTCCTATCCAGTTTATAAGCGTGCCCAACACGGAATCGGATATTTGGCCCAGGAAGCCAGCGTGTTCCGCAAAATGTCTGTCGAAGATAACATTGCGTCCGTTTTGGAGATGACCGGTAAGCCAAAGGAATACCAGAAGGAAAAGCTGGAAAGCCTGATCAAGGAGTTCCGCTTGGAGAAAGTCCGCAAGAATCTGGGTGACCAGCTGTCCGGAGGTGAGCGCCGCCGTACCGAGATTGCCCGTTGCCTGGCTATCGATCCGAAGTTCATCATGCTGGATGAACCGTTTGCCGGTGTAGACCCTATCGCCGTGGAAGACATCCAGCACATCGTGTGGAAACTCAAGGACAGAAACATCGGTATTTTGATTACAGACCATAATGTTCAGGAGACCCTGTGTATCACCGACCGTGCTTATCTGCTGTTTGAGGGACGCATCCTGTTCCAGGGAACTCCCGAGGAACTGGCCGAGAATAAGATTGTCCGTGAGAAGTATTTGGGTAGTGGATTTGTGCTCCGCCAGAAGGACTTCCAGCTCATTGATGCGGAAAGAGAACAGCGTGAACGTGAAGTGGAAAAGGAAAACGTGTAATCGAAAGACACCTTTTTATAATAATTTTTTTGGGTTAAATTTGATTTTGTGAAAGATAAGCATTAATTTTGCACACTCTTTTGCAGAGGTAATTTTTGAAGTATAAATAACAAATATAGAATCCGATGAATATTTCATTAGAAAACACCAGCAAGGTAAGCGCAGAACTTACCGTTAAGGTTGAGCCTGCAGATTATCAGGCACAGGTAGAGAAGTCATTGAAGACTTTCCGTCGTAACGCCAATGTACCAGGTTTCCGTAAGGGTATGGTTCCAATGGCAATGATTAAGAAGCAGTATGGTCCAGCAGCTAAGGCTGAAGAGGTTAATAAGCTGTTGCAGCAGAGCCTTTACGATTATATCAAGAGTAACAACATCAATATGCTGGGTGAGCCTCTGTCTAGCGAGAAGCAGCAGATGGTAGACTTCGAGCAGGATGAGTTCACTTTCATCTTTGATATCGCAATCGCTCCAGAGTTCACTGTTTCAGTTTCTGAGAATGACACCCTGCCATACTACAACTTGGATATTACTGACGAGTTGATCGAGAACCAGTGCAAGATGTACCAGCAGCGTGCAGGTAAGATGGAGAAGGTTGAGGACTATCAGGGCGGCAACGACATGCTGCGCGGTCTGTTGGCAGAGCTGGATGAGAACGGCGCCGTTAAGGAAGGCGGTATCCAGGTAGAGAATGCACCTCTGATGCCTACTTACATGAAGAATGACGACCAGAAGGCTATCTTCAACGGTGCTAAGGTAAACGATGTATTGACATTCAACCCATCTGTAGCTTACGATTCTAACGAGAACGAGCTGAGCAGCCTGTTGAAGGTTGAGAAGGAGCAGGTTGCTGCTTATACCGGCAACTTCAGCTATCAGGTAGAGGAAATCACCCGCTTCGTTGCTTCTGAGTTGAACCAGGAGGTATTTGACCAGGCATTCGGCGCAGGTACTGTAAACTCTGAGGAGGAGTTCAAGAACAAGATTAAGGAGCAGTTGGCAGAAGGCTTTGAGTCAGATTCAGACTATAAGTTCCTGGTTGACCTGCGTGATTATCTGATGGCTCAGGTTGGTGACCTGGAGTTCCCAGATGAGTTGCTGAAGAAGATCATGTTGCTGAACAACAAGGATAAGGGTGAGAGCTTCGTTGAGGAGAACTACGAGAAGAGCATCGAGGAGTTGAAGTGGCACCTGATCAAGGAGCAGCTGGTTAGCGCTAACAGCATCAAGGTAGACAATGAGGATGTTACCAAGATGGCAGAGCAGGTAACTAAGGCTCAGTTCGCTCAGTACGGAATGTTCAGCGTACCTGCAGACATGTTGGACAACTATGTTAAGGAAATGCTGAAGAAGGAAGCATCTGTTGAGAGCCTGGTTAACCGCGTAATCGAGAACAAGATTGCTGCAGCTGTTAAGACTCAGGTTAAGTTAGATCCTAAGACTGTATCTGTTGAGGAGTTCAACAAGATGTTTGCTCAGGAGCAGGAATAATACATCCATTATTATAAGACTTCCGGAGGGAGGCGAAGGTTATTCATACCTCGGCCTCCTTCCTTTTTATTCTATCATATATAATATGAATATTAAAGACGATTTTAGAAAATTTGCGACCCAGAACGTAGGTGTTAGCGGTATGGTGATTGATGACGTTATCAAGTCTCAGGCCGGTTATCTGAATCCATACATTTTGGAGGAACGCCAGTTGAATGTAACTCAGTTGGATGTTTTTTCCCGCTTAATGATGGACCGTATCATCTTTTTGGGTACAGAGATAAATGACTATACTGCCAACACACTGCAGGCACAGTTGCTGTATCTGGATTCTGTGGATCCAGGTAAGGATATTTCTATTTATCTGAATTCTCCTGGCGGTTCTGTCTATGCAGGCCTTGGTATTTACGACACCATGCAGTTTATTACCAGTGATGTGGCTACCATCTGTACCGGCATGGCAGCTTCCATGGCTGCAGTCCTGTTGGTGTCAGGTAAGGAGGGAAAGCGCTCAGCGTTGACTCACAGCCGTGTTATGATCCATCAGCCATTAGGCGGTGCTCAGGGTCAGGCATCTGATATTGAGATTACAGCCCGCGAAATTCAGAAGTTGAAGAAAGAACTTTATACTATTATTGCGGATCACTCGCACACACCTTATGATAAGGTATGGGCAGACTCTGACCGTGATTATTGGATGACAGCTGCCGAGGCAAAGGATTATGGCATGATTGATCAGGTCTTAACCCGTAAGAAATAATCATGGCTAGAAATTCAAGAACTTGCAGTTTTTGCGGACGCTCAGAAAAGGATGTGCCACTGCTCATCACAGGATTGAGCGGATTCATCTGCAGTGATTGTGCCGATCAGGCCTATCACATCGTGCAGGAGGCCATGAAGAGCCCTGCGAATAAAGCTTCGGAAACGGATTGGAAACATGTTCCTAAGCCAAAGGAGATAAAGGCATTTCTGGACCAGTACGTTATTGGACAGGACGATGCAAAGCGCTACTTGTCTGTCTCTGTCTATAATCATTATAAGCGTTTGGGACAGACCGTAGCTGAAGACAATGTTGAAATCGAGAAGAGCAATATCATCATGGTGGGTAGCACAGGTACCGGTAAGACATTGCTGGCACGTAGCATTGCCCGACTGCTGGATGTCCCTTTTACCATTGTCGATGCCACAGTATTCACTGAGGCCGGTTATGTGGGAGAAGATATTGAAAGCATCCTGACACGCTTGCTCCAGGCCTGTGATTATGATGTGCAGCGTGCTGAGCATGGCATAGTCTTCATTGATGAGATTGATAAAATTGCCAGAAAGAGCGACAATCCGTCGATAACCCGCGATGTAAGCGGTGAGGGCGTACAGCAGGGTCTGTTGAAACTGCTGGAAGGCAGTGAGGTGCTTGTTCCACCTAATGGAGGCCGTAAGCATCCAGACCAGAAATGCATTACAGTCAATACACGGAACATCCTTTTCATCTGTGGCGGTGCTTTCGACGGTATTGAGAAGAAAATTGCCCAGCGCCTGAATACCCACGTTGTCGGTTTTGGAGCCGTAGAGAATGTGGCTAAGATAGATAAGGGCAATCTGATGCAGTACATTCTCCCTCAGGATTTAAAGTCTTTTGGCTTGATTCCTGAAATTATCGGTCGTCTGCCGGTGCTGACATACTTGAAGCCTCTGGACAGGGAAGCATTGCGTAACATCCTGACTGAACCCAAGAATTCTATCATCAAACAATATGTGAAATTGTTTGAGATGGATGGGGTGGAACTCTCATTTACCGATGAGGCTTTGGAGTTTATTGTTGATAAAGCATTAGAATACAAGTTGGGAGCACGAGGCTTGCGTTCCATTGTGGAAGCATTGATGATGGATGCCATGTTTGAGGTGCCATCGGGACAGGATAAAACTCTTGTGGTTGATGTGGAATATGCCAAAACCCAGTTGGAGAAGAGTAATTTACAGAACTTGCAGAATGCCTGAAAAGGGCGTTCTGCAAGTTTTTTTGATTGTGAATCTGTTTTTTTCGTAAAAAAACAAGGATAATTCAAAAGTTGTTTATAACTTTGTTTGGTCGCACATTAATTAACGCAACTAGACTATGACAAACAACTTGGATTTATTGGCCGAATTAAAGAAGTATTTTGGCTTCGATTCATTCAAAGGGCATCAAGAGGATATCATCAGAAACCTTTTGGAGGGACATGATACCTTTGTGCTGATGCCTACGGGTGGAGGCAAATCCTTGTGCTACCAGTTGCCTTCCTTGTTGATGGAAGGAACTGCCATTGTCATATCCCCGTTAATCGCCTTGATGAAGAATCAGGTGGATGCCATCCGCAATGTCTGCGAAGAGGATGGTGTGGCTCATTTTATTAATTCTTCTTTGAATAAGACAGCAATTGATCAGGTCAAGTCGGATATACAAAGCGGTAAGACAAAATTGTTGTATGTGGCTCCTGAATCTTTGACAAAGGAGGAGAATGTTGATTTCCTGCGTACCATTAAGATTTCTTTCTATGCGGTGGATGAGGCGCATTGTATATCCGAATGGGGTCATGATTTCCGTCCGGAATACCGTAGAATCCGTCCGATCATCAATGAGATTGGTAATGCTCCGTTGATTGCCCTCACCGCTACGGCAACAGACAAGGTCCGTGGAGATATCAAAAAGAATCTGGGTATGCCTGATGCCGTGGAGTTCTGCTCTTCATTCAATCGCCCGAATCTTTATTATGAGGTTCGCCCTAAGACAAAGGATATTGATAGGGAAATCATCAAGTTTATCAAGCAGCATCCGGGTAAAAGTGGCATTGTCTATTGCTTGAGCCGTAAAAAGGTTGAGGAACTGGCTGAGATTCTCAAGGCCAATGACATCAACGCAGAACCCTATCATGCAGGAATGGACTCTGCTACCCGTTCTGCCACCCAGGACAAGTTCATTATGGAGGAAATCGATATCATTGTAGCTACCATTGCCTTTGGAATGGGCATTGATAAGCCAGATGTCCGGTTTGTGATCCATTATGATATCCCAAAGAGTTTGGAGGGCTACTATCAAGAGACAGGCCGTGCCGGTAGAGATGGTGGCGAGGGTTTGTGTATCGCTTTCTATACCAGTAAGGATTTGCAGAAACTGGAGAAATTCATGGAGGGCAAGCCTGTGGCTGAGCAGGATATCGGTAAGCAGTTGCTGTTGGAGACTGCGGCTTATGCAGAGTCTTCGGTGTGCCGTAGAAAATTGCTTCTCCATTACTTTGGTGAGATTTACGATCGCGATAACTGTGGTAATTGCGACAACTGCCTGCATCCAAAAGTACAGATTGAAGCAAAGGACTCATTGTGTCTGCTGATGGAAGCTATTCTGGCAGTGAAGGAAAATTTCAAGGCCAACTATATAGTTGATTTCCTCATAGGAAAGCGTACGAATGATATAATCTCCCAGAAGCATGACGAGTTGGAACTGTTCGGCGAGGGAGATGAAAAGGACGACCATTACTGGAATGCTGTCATCCGTCAGGCACTTATTGCGGGATACCTGACTAAAGATGTAGAAAACTACGGCATTCTGCATGTGTCAAAGTCTGGACAGAAGTTTATGGAGAATCCTGTTTCCTTTATGATTACGGAAGACAATCGTTTTGATGACACAGACGATGATTCCGCAGCTCATGGAGGTGCAGCCTGTGCTGTTGATCCGGCCTTGTTTAATATGCTCAAGGATTTGCGTAAATCACTGTCGAAGAAATTGAAGGTGCCTCCATATGTCATATTCCAGGATCCGTCACTCGAGGCCATGGCTACTGTTTACCCGATTACTCTGGATGATTTGCAGAATGTCCCTGGAGTGGGTGCGGGAAAGGCAAAACGCTATGGTAAGGAATTCTGTGAACTGATAAAGCGTCATTGCGAGGAAAATGAGATTGAGCGTCCTGAGGATTTACGTGTACGTACTGTAGCCAACCGTTCAAAATTAAAGGTTAGCATTATCCAGAGCATCGACCGAAAGGTGGCATTGGATGATATAGCACTGGCCAAGGGCATTGATTTCAGTGAATTGCTGGAGGAAGTCGAGGCTATTGTCTATTCGGGAACCAAATTGAACATTGATTACTTCCTGGATGAGATAATGGATGAAGATTATTTGGATGAAATCTATGACTATTTCATGCATGCAGAGACGGATTCCATTAATGTGGCAATGGACAAACTGGGCGACGATTATGCCGAGGAAGACCTGCGTTTGGTGCGTATTAAGTTCATTTCCGAGATGGCAAACTAAAAAATAAAAAAAACTTTCTGGAAAAGGCCGAAATGTGCCGGATTTTATGTAATTTTGCACGCAATAAATTTTCAAGTAACTTATGGCTTCATTTATTGCAGACAAGATTGTAATGGACGGATTGACCTATGATGACGTCCTTTTGATTCCGGCATTTTCGGAGGTTCTTCCACGTACAGTGGAACTTTCTACAAAATTTTCACGTAATATTGAACTTAAGGTTCCTTTTGTTACTGCTGCAATGGACACAGTAACAGAGGCAAAGATGGCTATCGCTATTGCCCGTGAAGGAGGTATTGGCGTTATCCATAAGAATATGTCTATTGAGGAGCAGGCTCGTCAGGTGGCCATCGTAAAGCGTGCTGAGAACGGTATGATTTACGATCCTGTTACCATCCAGAGTGGTTCTTCTGTTCGTGATGCATTGAATATCATGTCAGAATATCATATTGGTGGTATTCCTGTAGTTGATGCAGAGAATCATTTGGTAGGTATTGTAACCAATCGTGACTTGCGTTTTGAGAAGAATTTGGATCGCCCGGTAGATGATATTATGAGTAAGAATCTGGTAACTACACAGGTTCGCACAGATATGGCATCAGCAGAGGAAATCCTTCAGGAGCATAAGATCGAGAAGTTGCCTGTTGTTACTGCAGACAACAAATTGGTTGGTCTTATTACCTACAAGGATATCACAAAGGCTAAGGATAAGCCAATGGCTTGTAAGGATAGCAAGGGACGTCTTCGTGTTGCTGCAGGTGTCGGTGTTACCAATGATACCTTGGAGCGTATGAAGGCTTTGGTTGAGGCTGGTGCTGATGCCATTGTCATTGATACTGCTCACGGACACTCAAAATTTGTTATCGAGAAGTTGAAAGAGGCAAAGGCTGCTTTCCCAAATGTGGATATTGTAGTGGGTAATGTCGCTACTGGTGCTGCAGCAAAGATGCTGGCTGAGGCTGGTGCTGACGGCGTTAAGGTAGGTATCGGCCCTGGTTCTATTTGTACAACCCGTGTGGTTGCCGGTGTTGGTGTTCCTCAGTTGTCTGCTGTTTACGATGTGGCTTGTGCATTGAAGGGTACAGGTATTCCATTGATTGCCGATGGTGGTTTGCGCTACTCTGGCGATGTTGTCAAGGCATTGGCTGCTGGCGGCTACTGCGTAATGATCGGCTCATTGGTTGCCGGTACAGAGGAATCTCCTGGTGATACCATCATCTTCAATGGCCGTAAGTTTAAGTCTTACCGTGGCATGGGCTCTTTGGAGGCAATGGAGAACGGTTCAAAGGACCGTTATTTCCAGAGCGGTACTGTTGAGGTTAAGAAGTTGGTTCCAGAGGGTATTGCAGCCCGTGTACCTTATAAGGGCACTCTGCAGGAGGTTATCTATCAGTTGGTCGGTGGTCTTCGCGCAGGTATGGGTTATTGCGGAGCAAAAAATATTGAGGCTCTGCACGATGCCAAGTTTACCCGCATCACCAATGCAGGTGTGCTTGAAAGTCATCCACACGATGTGACTATCACAAGCGAGGCTCCAAATTATAGCAGACCTGAATAATTTACGGACGATGATATGAGCATTAATGGATAATAAGACACTCATTTAATCCTTGATGCTCAGAAATTGCTAAAAAACAAAAAAAGAGAGGATGTTCTGTCGGAATGTCCTCTCTTTCTCTTTTTTTTTCTGTATCTTCGCAACGATTTTGTAACGTGCTTAAAATGACGAAATATATACTTACGGTTTTGTTTTGTTGTCTTGGACTTTTATTGAAGGCTCAGGAGGCATCGGACGTATTATTGATCGTTGCCGGCAAGATGATTTCATCGGCAGATTTCTGCTCTGCATACGAGCGGAATCAGCATAGCGCAGATTTTTCAAAGGAACAAATTGACGGTTTTCTGACTCAGTTTATCAACGAACGCTTGTTGGTCGCAGAAGCTGAGGCTTTGCGTTTGGATACATTAACAGAGTTCCGCCATAGAATGTCAAAGTTCTCTTCGAATAATGCTGAATCTGCTTCATTGTCTTCCGATTGGAAAAAAGTATATAGAGGAAAACCTAGTGTTCAGATTGCTCATTTCACTCTTCCCCTACGTCAGCGGGCAACTTACGGCGAGCAGCAAACCTTACGTGCACGGATTGATTCTGTTTATAATGCAATTCTCTCCGGCTCTGATTTTGTCACTACTGCAGCCAAGATTAGTCAGGGCACTGTTCAGGTTGAGTGGGTTGGAAAAAATCAGTTGTTGGCGGATTTGGAATCTGTAGCATTCAGACTTAATGAAGGAGAGATGTCTTCTCCCATTTTGTCAACTGATGGCTTTCACTTAATGAAGTGCTTAAAGGTCGGTTTTCAGGAGGATGATGCTTAACCGCAGAGTGTTGCTGCTCCTGCTCATTTGGAATCCGGTTTTATGAATGAGTACCGCTCAGGCTTGCTGATTCATCTGTTGCACGAGAGAAAAGTAATGGGAAAAGCGGAGGAGGATAATTCTGGAATGCAGCAGTATTTCTCTGAAAATCAAAAAAAGTATGCTTGGGAGATTCCTCACTATAAGGGAGTAGTATACCAATGCAAGAATAAGAAAACCCAGAAACTTGTCAAGAAATTGCTCTCTAAGCAGCCTCAAAGTCAGTGGCTGTCACTTATTGAGAACCCGGATTATGAGCATGTGTTTAAGAACGCTCGAATTAGTCCACTCACTTTGTTTGTACTGGGTGAGAATGAGCAAGTTGATGAACTGGCTTTTGGAGGTCCTAAAGCACAAGCCGACGGTGAATATCCTTTTTATGGCATTTTGGGCAAGGAACTGAAAAAATACCCGGATAGCTATGAGGATGCTGGGGACATGCTGATAGATGATTACCAAAGTCACTTGGAGCATCTGTTCTTGGACGGATTAAAGAAACGCCATGAAGTGGCAATTAACGAGAAAGCATTGAAGAGATTATATAAATGACCAAATATTTTTCGCATAATATGAAAAAGTTCAGATTTTTGCTGATAACCTTAATGGGATTGTTCTTTGCACAGGGCCTGTTTGCCCAGAACAATATTATTGATGAAGTGGTTTGGGTTGTTGGTGATCAGGCGATTTTGAAATCGGACGTGGAATCCGAGCGTATCCGTGCCCAATACGAGGGTCAGAAGTGGGATGGCGATCCATATTGCGTTATCCCTGAACAGATGGCTATTCAGAAATTGTACATGCACCAGGCAGCAATTGACAGTATTGAGGTCAGCGACAGTGAGGTGATGCAGCGTGTAGAGCAGCAGATGAGCTGGTATGTGCAGCAAATTGGTTCGAAGGAAAAGATGGAGGAGTATTTCAATAAGAACTCCGCTCAGATCCGTGAGCAACTTCAGGAAACTGTCCGTGACGGAATGATTGTTCAGCAAATGCAGCAGAAATTGGTCGGTGATATTAAGCTGACTCCTGCAGATGTGCGCAGATATTTCAAGAACATTCCTCTTGATAGTTTGCCTTATATACCAACTCAGGTGGAAGTGCAGATTATTACTATGGCTCCAAAAATCCCACAGGAGGAGATCGACCGTGTAAAGGATGAGCTGCGTGATTATACCGAACGTGTAAATACAGGTTCTGCCCAGTTCTCAACTTTGGCTCGTTTTTATTCAGAGGATGAGGCTTCTGCCAGACAGGGCGGTGAACTTGGTTTCATGGGCCGTGGTGAGTTGGTTCCAGAGTTCGCTAATGTAGCATTCAACCTTACTGATCCTAAGAAAATCTCTAAGATTGTAGAGTCTGAATTCGGTTTCCATATCATTCAGTTGATCGAGAAACGCGGTGACCGTGTGAATGTACGTCATATTTTGAAGAAGCCTCGTGTGTCAGAGACCGATCTGACTGCAGGCTTGCAGCGATTGGATTCTATTGCCAATGATATCCGTCACGAAAAATTCTCTTTCGATGAGGCTGCTACAGTTTTGTCAAGCGATAAGGATACTCGCAGCAATCACGGTTTGATGCCAAACCAGAAAAATGGAACATCGCGATTCGAGATGCAGGATTTGCCACAGGAAGTTGCCAAGGTGGTTGACAAGATGAAGGTGGGTGAAATTTCCGATGCATTTACCATGATCAACAGCAAGGGTAAGGAGGTTTGTGTGATTGCCAAGCTGAAAAACCGTATCGAAGGACATAAGGCTACCATGACCGAGGACTATCAGGCATTGAAGGATATCGTGATGGAGAAACGCCGTGCTGAAAAGTTGGATAAATGGATCCGCGAAAAGCAGCGTACCACCTATGTGCGTATCAATCCGGAATGGCAGTTTGACACCTTTAAATATCCAGGTTGGATTAAATGAGAAGACAAATCCGGCTTTTGACTTCTGGACATCGGATCCTCCTGTTGGTAGGATTGTTGATTGGATGTGTTTGTATGGCAGCTTCGTTGCCATACAGATCTTTTATACAGCAATCCGGACCAGGAAAGGATACCCTGATTCATCTGGAACAAGCCGGTTCCCTGACTTACGATCAAAGTGTGACCAGTGCTCAGATTTTGGTTCATAATGTCAGGTTCCGTCATAACGGAGCCATAATGACTTGTGACAGTGCCAATTTCTATCAGGAAAGCAATTCCTTTAAGGCTTATGGCCATGTGAAGATGGTTCAAGGCGACACCTTGGAATTGATAGGTGATACCTTGGACTATAACGGTAGTTTGGAATTAGCTAAGGTCTGGGGAGAGAAAGTGGTCCTGACTCATTGGAAGGATAAGCGTCGTAAACAAAAAACAACCCTGAATACTCAACATTTGGATTATGACCGTGTCTATGACATGGGCTATTTCTATGAAGGAGGAACACTCTATGACGACGACAATGTGCTGACTTCCGATTGGGGTGAGTATCATACCGCAGAGCATCTTGCTCAATTCTACTTTAATGTGAAACTGACAAATCCAAAGTTCCTGTTGCGTACCGATACTCTGGATTACAATACAGACTCCAAAGATTCTCATTTCCTGGGCCCTTCCAATGTGTTCCGTGTGGCAGATGATAACGTGAATGAGTCGGAACTGATTTATTCCACCAACGGCTTCTATAACACTGAAACAGAATATGCCAAGTTGTATGGCCACAGTGTGGTACGTAACACCGAGCGTTTGGCGGAGGCTGTTGACAGTATGATTTACAATCGCCAAACGGGCGAGGGATTTGCCTATAAAGACGTGGTTCTGACCGATTTTAAGAATAAGAATCAGTTGCTTGGTGACTATTGCTATTATAATGATAGTTTGGGAAATGCATTGGCTACCGGACGTGCAATAGCCAAAGATTTCTCGCAGGAAAAAGAGGATACTCTCTTCTTGCATGGAGATACATTGCGCATGTACACCTATAACTTCCGGACCGATTCAGCTTATCGGGTCATGCATGCTTATCCTCATGTAAGAGTGTTCCGCTCAGACATGCAGGCTGTGGCCGATTCTATTGTTTATGAGCAGAACTTATCCCGAATGGGTATGTTCCAGAATCCGGTCGTATGGCAGGAGCAGATGCAACTGTTGGGCGATACCATTTATGTATTCAACAATGACAGTACAATAGAGTGGGCTCATGTCATCGATCAGGCATTGTCTATTGAGATGGTTGACTCTATTCATTACAATCAGATTTCCGGTAAAGAGTTGATGGCTTATTTCGATGACGGCAAGTTGATACGCTCCGAGGTCCACAATAATGTGTTTTACGGCTACTATCCGATGGAAAAGGACAGCACATTGCAGGGCTATGTTAATGGAGAGACAACCGAAATCAAATTCTACCTGAAAGACCAGAAACTGGAAAAGATATGGGCCGGCTCCGGTAATACCGGAACCATGTATCCTATACCAATGATTCCTAGTGATAAGCTAAAGATTAAAGGGTTTATTTGGTTGGATTATATCAGGCCTAGAGATAAATATGATATTCTGGAGTGGAAAGAAAGAAACTCACAGGATGTGTTGCAAGTCCAGCCTAAACGTTCTGCACCGGTGATGGACTTGAAGAAAATGAAAAAGAAAGAATAAAGGAATTCAGATATGGGTTTATTTTCAACAAGAAAGCCAAGAGGCTATCACCATGAGTACATTTATTATAATGAGCGGAAGGAAAAACTGAAGCGAATAGAAGAAAAGGCCAAGAGAGAACTGGGCATGCTTCCTCCTGAACCATTGAACAAGGAACGTATTCATGAGGCATTTGTGAATTCCACAACCCACTTGAAAAGAAGAGAGGAACGTGGTGGCGATGCGATTTCCCTGAAATGGCTGATTATCTTGTTTTTTGCAGCTTTATTTGTTCTTCACTATTTGGTAACCGATAAGTGGACATTCTAATTTATGTCTGATATTATTCATTTGCTTCCTGATTCTGTTGCTAATCAAATTGCAGCAGGAGAAGTTATTCAGCGTCCGGCTTCTGTTGTCAAAGAGCTGGTGGAAAATTCATTGGATGCAGGTGCATCACATGTTGATGTCCTGATTACAGAAGCAGGAAAGACCTGCATACAGGTGATTGATAATGGTAAGGGCATGTCAGAAACTGATGCCCGCTTATCCTTTGAACGTCATGCAACATCCAAGATAAAAGAGGCAAATGATTTGTTTGCTCTTCGTACCATGGGCTTTAGAGGAGAGGCTCTAGCTTCGATTGCTGCCGTGGCACAGGTGGAGCTGAAGACTCGTCAGGCTGGACAAGATGTAGGAACCCTGTTGACCATTGAGGGTTCCCGGGTAACCGGCCAGGAGGCGACAGCCTGTGCTGAGGGTAGTAACTTCTCGGTGAAGAATCTGTTCTTCAATATCCCAGCCCGCAGAAAGTTCCTGAAATCAAACTCTACGGAATTGAGCAATATTCTCACGGAGTTTGAGCGAATTGTATTGGTAAATCCGGAATGCAGTTTTTCTTTCCATCATAATGGCGTGGAAATGCACAACTTGCCGGCTGTGAGCTTGAAACAGAGAATCGAGGATGTCTTTGGCCGTAAGAATAGCCAAAACCTTCTTAGTCTGGAAGTAAATACACAGTTAGTGAAGGTTTACGGTTTTGTGGGAAAGCCGGAATCATCAAAGAAAAAAGGTGCTCATCAGTTCTTTTTCGTCAATGGACGATTTATGCGTCATCCTTATTTCCATAAAGCGGTTATGGAGGCATATGATCAACTGATTCCAGTTGGCGAGCAGGTGAGCTACTTCCTTTATTTTGAGGTTGATCCATCCAATATCGATGTGAATATTCATCCTACAAAGACAGAAATAAAGTTTGAGAATGAACAGGCCATCTGGCCTATTCTCCAGGCTGCCGTCAAGGAAACTTTGGGACGATTTAATGAGGTACCTTCCATTGATTTTGATACGGTTGATTGTCCTGATATTCCAGTGTTTGACTCGAATATGGGTGGCTCCTTGTCTATGCCTGAAGTCCGTTATAATCCTTCTTATAATCCTTTTGAGGAACGTTCGGGACGTGATGCCTCAAATCAGCGAAATTGGGGATCACTTTATGAGGGAGCTCATCGGGAATCATCCATGTCTTCGCCTAAGGATTCCATGGATGACATCTTGCCATTTGAAGATGCAGCTCTGGCTGACTCTGTGTCATCCGGAACCAGTGAGGAGAAGCCGGTGTATATTCAGCATAAAGGAAGATTTATTGTGACTTCTTTGAAGTCCGGTCTGATGATGGTCGATCAACATCGTGCTCATATCCGAATACTGTACGAGAAGTATCTGGTTCACTTGGACAAGCAAACGGGTACTTCCCAGGGCTTGTTGTTCCCTGAAATGATTCAGTTTTCTCCTTCAGAGAGTGTGATGATTGATAATGCTATGTCTGATTTGCAGGCATTGGGATTTGGACTTGCCAGTTTGGGTGGCGGTACATACTCTATTGATGGTGTTCCTTCGGGAACTGAAGGATTGCAGCCTGCAGTGATGTTACGGAATGTGTTGGATGAACTGATTTCTGGAAGTGGTGACGTGAAGACAGGCCAGAAAGAAAAAATAGCTCTTTCTTTGGCTAAATTAGCTGCGATTCCGGTAGGTCAGGCCTTGTCCCAGAAAGAGATGGACGACCTTGTTGGACGTCTTTTGGCACTGCCTACTCCTAATTATACTCCTGATGGAAAGCCTGTGTTGCATCTTTTTACAGAAAATGATGTGGAGAAATTGTTCTAAAAGGTTGTAGGATAAACGAAAAATAACTAATTTTGCAACCTGAATTAGTTATTTTTAAGGTATATGGATTTAAATCTGCTTACGGCTATCTCGCCTATCGATGGCCGTTATAGAGGTAAAACTGAGAAGCTTGCCTCTTATTTTTCGGAGTTTGCTCTGATTCGTTATCGTGTAAAGGTTGAAATTGAGTATTTTATCACCCTTTGCGAATTACCATTGCCACAGCTGAAGTCATTTGATAATCAGCTGTTCCCACAGTTGCGTTCGATCTACGCTAATTTCTCAGAGCAGGATGCTGCCCGCGTTAAGGAGATTGAGAGCGTGACCAATCATGACGTTAAGGCTGTGGAGTATTTTATCAAAGAGCAGTTTGACAAAATCGGAAACTTGGACGAGTTTAAGGAGTTCATCCATTTTGGACTGACTTCTCAGGATATCAACAACACTTCCATTCCTATGAGTATTGCTGATGCATTGAAGGAGGTTTACTATCCTCAGATGCAGGAGCTGATAGATGTGCTGAATGGCTATGCAGAGGAGTGGGCTGATATCCCTATGCTTGCAAAAACACACGGACAGCCAGCTTCACCAACCCGTTTGGGTAAGGAAGTTAAGGTATTCGCATATCGTTTGGAGCGCCAGATGGAGACCTTGAAGCAGGTGCCTATTACTGCAAAGTTCGGTGGTGCTACAGGAAACTACAATGCTCATCATGTAGCTTATCCTGAGTTCGATTGGAAAGCTTTCGGTAATAAGTTTGTTAGCGAGAAGTTGGGATTACAGCGTGAGCAGTATACAACTCAAATTTCCAACTATGACTTCCTGGCTGCTATCTTTGATAACATGAAGCGTGTTAATACCATCATGATGGACATGGACCGCGACTTCTGGCAGTACATTTCAATGGAGTATTTCAAGCAGAAAATTAAGGCCGGTGAGGTTGGATCAAGTGCTATGCCTCACAAGGTGAACCCTATTGATTATGAGAACTCAGAGGGTAATCTGGGTATTGCCAATGCTATTTTGGAGCACCTGAGCTCAAAGTTGCCTATCAGCCGCTTGCAGCGTGACTTGACAGATTCTACAGTGCTGCGTAATGTCGGTGTACCAATGGGTCACATGATCATTGCCATCCAGAGCAGTTTGAAGGGATTGCGTAAGCTGTTGCTGAATGAAGCTGCTATTCGCCGTGATTTGGATAATTGTTGGAGTGTCGTAGCTGAGGCTATTCAGACTATTCTTCGCCGTGAGGCTTATCCTCATCCATATGAGGCTTTGAAGGCTTTGACTCGTACCAATCAGGGTATCAATGAGGAAACAATTAAGAATTTTATTGAAACTTTGGAGGTTTCAGAGCAGGTTAAAGAAGAATTGCGTGTAATTACACCGCACACCTATACCGGATTATAATGTAGTATAAGATTTATAGTTTAATTTTTATTTTATGAGCACAGAAAACGAGAATTGGAACGAGAGTTCCGCAAACGTAGAAGGCCAGAGCAATAACCGCGAGGGTTATAAGCCTTATAACAGAGATAATAACAGAGGTTACTCTAACGGACGTTCAAATTACGGCCGCAGCAATGGCGGCTATAACAACGACCGTTCTTCATACAATCGTCAGCGTCCTCGCTTTAACGCTAACCAGCGTTCTTACAACAATAATGGCGGTGGTGCTTTCCGCCCATCTTCATTTGGCTCTGACGAACAGCAGCCACAGCAGCGCGAGTTCCGTCCACGCTTCAACCAGGGCGAGGGCAATGGCTATCAGCAGCGTGGTGGTTATAACAACAACCGTGGCGGTCAGGGTGGTTACAACCGTAACAACAATGGCGAAGGCGGTTATCAGCAGCGTGGCGGTTACAATAATAACCGTGGTGGCTATAACAACAACCGTGGTGGCCAGGGTGGCTATAATAATAACCGTGGTGGCTATCAGCAGCGTCCACGTACTGCAGATTATAATCCAAATGCTAAGTACAGCCACAAAAAGCAGTTGGAATATCATGACGCACTTCTGGATCCAGATGCACCAATTCGTTTGAACAAGTTCCTGGCAAATGCCGGTATCTGCTCACGCCGTGAGGCTGATGAGTTCATCACTGCAGGTGTTGTTTCTGTAAACGGTGTAGTGGTAACAGAACTGGGAACCAAGGTGACTCCAAATGATGAGGTTAAGTTCCACGAGGATCCTGTAAAGTTGGAACACAAGGTTTATGTGTTGCTCAATAAGCCAAAGGATTATGTTACTACAACAGATGATCCAGAGGCAAGAAAGACCGTTATGCAGTTGGTAGCTGGTGCTTGTAAGGAGCGTATCTATCCTGTTGGTCGTCTGGACCGTAACACAACTGGCGTGTTGCTGCTGACCAATGATGGCGATTTGGCATCAAAGCTTACTCATCCTAAATTCTTGAAGAAGAAGATTTACCATGTAACACTGGACCGCAATGTAGCTCACAGCGATTTGGAGCGCATTGCTGCAGGTCTGACATTGGAGGATGGCGAAATTCATGCAGATGCAGTTTCATATGCAAGTGAGACCGATAAGAGCCAGGTTGGCATTGAGATTCATAGCGGTAAGAACCGTATTGTCCGCCGAATCTTTGAGCACTTGGGCTATCGTGTAACAAAGTTGGACCGTGTGTTGTTTGCCGGCTTGACCAAGAAGAACCTGCGTCGCGGTGACTGGCGTTACCTGACAGAGGCAGAGGTGAACATGTTGCGCATGGGCGCTTTCGAATAATTGACAATTCATTATTGATAATTGACAATTGAATTAAAATGGAAAATATTCGCAGAACAAAAATAGTAGATGTACTGAAGCGCACCGACTATGGCCAGATGGTCAATGTTAAGGGTTGGGTTCGCAGTAAGCGTGGAAGTAAGGGCATCTTTTTCATCGCTCTGAATGATGGTTCTACCATTAAGAATGTTCAGATTGTTGGTGATGATGCTAAGTTTGCAGAAGATACTATCAAGTTGATCACAACAGGTGCTTGCCTGAGTGTGAATGGTACTTTGGTTGAGAGCCCTGCTGCTGGTCAGGCTAGTGAGATTCAGGCTGTAGAGATTGAAGTCCTGGGTGCTTGTGACAACAGCTATCCTTTGCAGAAGAAGGGTGCAAGTTGGGAGTATCTGCGTACAGTAGCACACATGCGTCCACGTACCAATACTTTCGGTGCTGTGTTCCGTATCCGTCATAATATGGCAATGGCTATCCATAGCTATTTCCATCAGAAGGGCTTCTTCTATTTCCATACTCCACTGATTACTGCAAGTGACTGTGAGGGAGCAGGCCAGATGTTCCAGGTTACCACAAAGAACCTGTATGACCTGAAGAAAGATGAGAACGGCTCTATTATTTATGATGACGACTTCTTTGGCAAGCAGTCTTCTCTGACTGTTTCCGGTCAGTTGGAAGGTGAGTTGGCTGCTACAGCTTTAGGTCAGATTTATACTTTTGGTCCTACTTTCCGTGCAGAGAACAGTAACACTCCACGCCACTTGGCTGAGTTCTGGATGGTTGAACCTGAGGTTGCTTTCATTGACATGAACGATTTGATGGATCTGGAAGAGGATTTCATCAAGTATTGCGTTAAATGGGCTTTGGACAACTGTAAGGAGGACTTGGAATTCCTGAACAAGATGGTTGACAAGGGTTTGTTGGAGCGTCTGAACAGCGTTATCAATACCGAATTCGTTCGTTTGCCTTACACTAAGGGTATTGAGATCCTGCAGGAGGCTATCAAGAATGGTAAGAAGTTTGAGTTCCCATGTAATTGGGGTGATGACTTGGCCAGTGAGCATGAGCGCTACTTGGTTGAAGAGTACTTCAAGAAGCCTGTAATCATGACCAATTATCCTAAGGCAATCAAGGCATTCTACATGAAGATTGATGCAGAGAAGCCAGTATTCAACGGACAGGAAATGGAAGAGACAGTACAGGGTACTGACGTGCTGTTCCCACAGATTGGTGAGATTATTGGCGGTTCTGTACGTGAGGAAAGCTATGACAAACTGATTAACGAGATTGAGACCCGTGGCATTCCTATGAAGGATATGTGGTGGTATCTGGATACCCGTAAGTATGGTACCTGCCCTCACGGTGGCTTTGGTTTGGGCTTCGAGCGTTTGATTCTGTTCGTAACAGGTATGCAGAACATTCGTGATGTAATCCCATTCCCTCGTACTCCGGGACATGCAGATTTCTAATAATATAAAAGCTCCGCAATTTGCGGAGCTTTTTTGTTATTTAAAGAAAGCGGGGAGCGCATTGTATAAATAGTAGGCAGCATAAATAGCAGAGTCATGTAAACCTCCAGGAAAGACACTGAAGAACAGGTTGTCTTTCGTGAAGTCATTTCCGAATCGGAATATGGATTGTTTTTTCATGGCTTCTATTTGAGGAGTCAGCTGGTTGACGGCACTGTCTTCACTGCCTGTTAGAGAATAGACTATGAAATCCTGATTGCCTTTAGCTGCGTATTCAGCCAACTTTTTGGCAGTCTCTTCTGGTGCGTTTTTTCCTCCCATTTGCTGTACACACCAACTGTCTCCGCTGAGAGGAGCGAAATACTTAATGTAATCCTTTGCTTTGGCAAAAACCCACCAGGTTGTCACGCCACCCATGGAGAAACCGGCAAATGCTCTGTGATCTCGGGATTCCATGATGTCGGCTTTCGACGTTGATTTGGCGAAGGTGCGGAATTTTCCTTCTACGGCAGGAATCAGCTCCTCAACAAGTTCGCGTGGAAAGATTTCTACACACTTGCCGGCTTCGGGCAGAGGGTCCTCGCGGTAATCGTTTCTGTAGAATGACGGGGTAACCACAATCGTTGCAGGAATGCGACCTTCCTCAATCATGTGGTCCAAGTTGTTCCTGTTGATGGAAATGGAGTCAAGACCACCTAAAAACTTCTCGGCTGTGCTGCCGCCTCCGTGCATAAAATACAGAATGTCGTATTTCTGTTCTGGATGATCGTCATATCCCCAGGGTAAGTATACGTAACAGTGCTTAATTATTAATGTGTCGCTATCGTAGCGGTGTGCTTGATAGTCCAGCTTTACTACTTTTCCTTGATGATTAGCCTGTGTTCTGTAAATCCCAGGCAAAGCTTTGGCTTCGTGTATTTGGGAAAAGGCAAAAACTGGAACTAACAGTGCGAATATCAGCAGGCATGTTGTTTTTAGATTTTTCATGACTTGAATGGATTTTTGTTAATGTATTACAAAGATAGTGATAGTTTATAATAAAGGTGTATAAAATTTACACAAAGTTCTTAAACAAGACAGCAATATTTGCCCAATATCCCTTTTTTCTGTACTTTTGTAGACGAGAAAAGATTCATGGGGTGCAACTTTATGAATCTTGATTCCGTCAAATGTATAAAGACATATTAAGAATGAAAATAATGAGAAAACTTCAAACTGTTTTATTTATGGCGGCTCTTTTATTAAGTGGCGGTGCCATGTATGCTCACTCGGGCGATGTGATAGATTATGAAGTATCAGTGGAACCTACAAGCCAGAAATACGATGTGAAGGATTTTAATAGTATTCAGGCCAGTGGTTCTTTGAAGATTACTTTTGAACAATCTCAGACTTATAGCGTAGAGGCTCGTTCTTCCAAGGATATGCTTGATGTCTTGAAGGTTGAAAATCAGGCGGGAGTTCTTCGTCTTGGACTGACAAAGAGTCTGCGCAGATTGACAAGTGACATCGAGGTTGTCGTAAAAGGTCCGTCTCTGGATTATCTGAAGCTTAGTGGTGCTTGCGAGTTCATGGGTAATTCTGTTGCGATGAATGCCGATGCAACCATTGACTTATCTGGTGCTTGTTCTGTATATTTCGTTAATTTCAAGTGTAAGGAACTAAACGCAGATTTGAGTGGAGCCAGTAACCTGGATGGCACTTTTGTAATAAACGGTGAGGCCAAGTTGTCCAATAGTGGCGCGGGTAGTTTGAAAGGCGAAATAAATGCAACGGACATGGTAAGATTGAGTAATAGTGGCGCTTCCAGCTTGAAGATGGATGTAAAGGCTCCCCGTATCATAGTCCGCAACAGTGGAACATCCGGTACCACATTAGCTGTGGATTGTGACCATTTGGAAGTGGAGAACACCGGAATCTCTCATATGACTCTCTCTGGCCGCGCAGATAAAGTGGATACCAAGAATTCGGGAATGTCTAAGATTACCTATGTGAACTTCAATAAAAACTAAACGCTTTTCTTATAGAATCAGTATCAGTCCTGGCAAGCTACTTTGCCGGGACTGATGCTTTTTTCTCCATGGCGTTGAGGCTGAATTCGCAACCGCAGTACAACTGATTGTAGAAGCCGTTTTCCCTCAACAATTGGTTCCGACGTTCCTGAAGCCCTCCTTTTCTCCAGTTCCGGTCATTAAAATGTACTCCTTCTACCTGACTGACAGCCCATGTGCCAGCTTCATTAATCTGATCTAGGGATTTCCAACGGCTGGAAGCCAATGTGGTGGTGATTTCCTCAAATCCCAGTTCTACCGCTTTCTTCGCTGTACGAAGCAGTCGGATTTTGAAGCATTTCAAACAGCGGCTTCCTCTTTCTGGCTCGTCCTCTAATCCTGCAATTTGTTGCAACCACTCTTTATGGTTGTAATCCTCATCAATGACATCCAGCCCCAGTTTCTCGGCATACTTGGTTAATTCGTTCTTGCGAATCAGGTATTCCTCTTCCGGATAGATGTTTGGATTACAATAGAATAGGGTGGGGCGCACATCATTGGCAAGCATCCATTCCAATATGGCACTTGAACAAGGGGCGCAACAGCAATGTAGCAAAACTTTCTTAGTCATACTAAATGAACCTCATTTTCGTCGGCAAAGTTAGGGTTTTGGCCAATACAATCAAAATAATGGCGCAAATAAAAGAGGTGCCTTGTGGTTGGCAGGGCACCTCTTATTATTAAAATAGAATGGGGAGTCTATTAGTAGGTCAGACCAAAACCGAATTCGAATGATGGATTCTCTGAATCACATGGCTTATCCTCCTTCTGGGCACGAACTGCGTCCATAGAAGATGGAATCTCGAATGGCAACTTGCCAACAGGCTTAAAGTTACCGCTCAGTACTTCCATGACAGCCTTGTCGGTTGGGTCGAATGACAGCATGATGGCTGCTGGCAATTCTTTCAACTCAGGAGTGATGCAGCAAGAAGAACCTGTAGCATTCAAATCTGCTACTACAGGCTTACCTGTTGCTGCATATTTCTTCAGCTTGTCAAACTTCTCGCTAAACAGCATGATGTCGATATCGTCAATCTTCTCACCGATGCGGATGTCGCCTGGACCTCTACGCTTTGGAGCTTTTTGGCCTGGCTTAGTTGGTGCTGGACCAAATCCACCCTGTCTGTCTTGTGCGAATGAGGTTCGATAGATGATTACATCTGCCTCTTCAGGAGTGTCTACTACTGTACCGTATGCTGCTGCAACTTCCTTGTCGATGCCGTCTACAAACAGTTTGCTGCCAGCCTTCAAAGGCAGAATGCCATTGTTGGTCAACAGTACGTTTGAGGTCATCTGAGCCTGCATACCAAATGCTTCATTCTCTTCGGTCTGCAGTGCAGCTGCAGCTTTTGAAGGATCAACATAAGGATTCTCGAACAGACCCAACGCGAAGTGCCACTTCAATACACGGCTGACAGCATCATTCACGCGCTCTTCTGGCAATACACCTTCCTTAACAAGTTCTACGACATATTCTGGGTTTGTGTCAGAACCAATCTGGTCAACTCCGGCATTGAAGATCATGCCATAATTCTCCTTAAGGGTTGTTGGATTATCGATGTATTTTGGATGCATAGGGCCATTGCGTGCTACACCCCAGTCGGTACAGATGGCACCCTCAAAGCCTAAATCCTTCTTCAATACTTCTGTTGACAAATGGTATGAATAGTTTACATTCAAAGAATCGTAAAGAGTACCGCTATAGTAACCCATTGCTGCCAATGCACCCTTCTTGATACCTTCGCGCCATGGCTTATAATGGTATTCCTGATTGTTGGTAGGGTAAACCAGCCAACTGCCACCGCCATCCAAATGAGGACCGGAACCTGGCCAGTGTTTCAGGTGAACCAGAATCTTGTTTTGGCCAACGCTTTCACCCTGGGCGCCCTCGATGAATGCTGCTGCCATTTCTGCAGTCAGATCTGCATCCTCAGAGAAACAACCCATGTTGCGGCTCCATCTTGGATCGGTAATCACATCAATCTGTGGGCCGAGGAACATATGCAAACCTACTGCACGGTATTCCTGTGCCATGATTTCACCGTATTTCTTCATCATTTCTTTGTCGCGTCCGGCTGTAATACCAACCTGGCCTTCACCATTGGCAATGTGGCTGAAATACTGAGTGCCGCTAACGTGACCACCTAATTTAGCAGAGTGACGTGGGTCGGAAGAGAACATGATTGGAATACCCAAACGTGTAGCCTCTGCAATTTCCTGCATGCTGTTGGACCATTCTGCAAATTTGTCAGGTGCGGCAACACCATTGTTCAAAATGCAGCGGAAGCCTTTCTCTTCAATGAATGATTTGGCTGTAGCCTCTCTACGCATCTGGCCCATAGCCATGGCACCTGCGTTCTGGCCACCAGGACCGATAGGACCAGCATAGCGCTCTTCTTCGGCTTTCTTCAGGGCTTCCTTCTCCTCATCTGTCAGGTCGTACTTAACGATACCGTCTTCTTTGACAGCGATGTTAGGGTGGAACATCAAACCTGCTTTTTCTTCCAAGGTCATCTGGCTAACCAAGTCGGCAATACGCTCATCGGTTGACAGGCGCCAGTCTTCATACTTGTCCAACTGACCATTCTTGTTCAGGTCCTTGAACTGATAGCCATCAACGGTGATGATCTCTGCCTTACGGGCACCCAGTTCTGGCTGGACAAACGCTTGTTTTCCCTCGCTACAGCTTTGCATAAGTGCTGCTACCGACAGGGCAAACAAAGGTAAGATTGTTTGTTTTTTCATGTTACATTATTTATAAAGGTAATAAATTTTCTCAATTTGCTGGTTGAGAGTTTTTTTCTAGATGCAATATTACTTTATTTTTGCGATAAAAACAACAAGAAAACGAAAAAAACGCTAACTGCATTGAAGCAATTAGCGTTTTCTTTCTGTGGTGCCACCAGGAATCGAACCGGGGACACAAGGATTTTCAGTCCTTTGCTCTACCAACTGAGCTATGGCACCATTTTCTTGTGATTTGCGGGTGCAAAGGTACGTTATATAATTTAAATAACCAAACTTTTTGAATAAAAAGTGTTATTTTAGTGGATTCCAGCCTTGGGCTTTCAGTTCAAACTCGTTGCCGTCGCGGGTTATCAGCGCACATCCTAAATCCTTCTTGGTGATGTGACCAATCATTTTAATGCCCTCTATTTGTTCGATTTGCTCATGGCAACCGATAGGCACTGTAAACAGTAACTCATAGTCTTCACCTCCGTTCAGGGCGCAGGTTGTAACATTCATGTTCAGTTCCTCGGCCATAACAGCTGTCTGGTAATCCAGTGGAATTCTTTCCTCATATACACGGCAACCGACACCGCTTTGGGTGCAGATGTGCAGCAGTTCACTGCTCAATCCGTCACTGATATCCATCATAGCTGTCGGCTTGATGCCTGCAGCTGCCAACTTTTCAATGATATCCTTTCTTGCCTCTGGTTTCAGCTGACGTTCCAACAGGTATTCTTTGCCTGCAAAATCTGGTTGTGCCATGTCTTCTGCTGCGGTTCCTTCCTGCTTCTGGCTTTGGAATACTCTTTTCTCACGCTCCAGTAATTGCAGACCCATATATGCTGCACCTAAATCACCTGATACGCAAATAAGGTCGGTGTCATGAGCACCGTTGCGGTATACTACCTTATCCTTGTCCGCATCGCCGATACAAGTGATGCTTATTGCCAATCCTGTCAGTGAGGATGTAGTATCTCCTCCAACAATATCTACACCATGATTCTCACATGCCAGTTTCAACCCATCGTAGAATGCTTCCATGTCCTCGATGCAGAATCTTTTGCTAAGAGCGATGGATACTACCATCTGACGTGGAGTTCCATTCATGGCGTAGATGTCGCTTAGGTTGACCATCGCAGCCTTATAGCCTAAATGCTTTAATGGTACATAGGTCAAATCGAAATGAACACCCTCCATCAGCAGGTCAGTGGTTACCAGAACCTGTTTTTCGGCAGGATATTGCATTACGGCACAGTCGTCTCCAATGCCGTATTTACTACTCTCATTTTTCAATTCGATGTTTTCTGTCAGGTGTTTGATCAGCCCAAATTCACCTAATGTGGCTATTTCAGTTCTTTGCATATGCTATCGTTAAATTCTTTTTCTTTTCCTTCTAATATCCGTACTATAATCGGCAATTTCCACATGGCTTTTTTCAGCTCGTCGTCCCATCCATTTAGTGAAGTGAGGCGTGTGGCATCCTTCTCAGTCGTGATAACCCAACATTTGCCTTTTGCGGCCTGCAATTGGTAAGCTTGGACTATCTGCTTCATGTCCTCAACCGTGAAGTTGTGGTGGTCGGGGTAGGCCAGAGAGGTGATGTTTGCTGTGTATTGTCTTATTTCCTTGGCCAGAGGCTCAGGGTTGGCAATTCCTGTCAGCAGTAGAACGGAATCTTCCTTGCTTATCTGATTAAGAGATAAGGACGCAGCCTCTTCAAACACCCGTTGCAAATTCTCATAGACAAAGGTCGAGAAATACACGGTCTGGTGATTAGCAGGTTGTATTTCTTTCCTTATCTCCTCACGTTGTTCCGGAGTGATTGAGCTGGGGCACTTGGTAACAAGGATAATGTCAGCTCTGTTTTTGCCAGCTAAAGGTTCCCTTAATCTTCCTGCGGGCAGCATTTGGTCTCTTGTCATCAGCCTGTTGAAATCGGTGAGCAGCAGATTCAATCCGGCTTTTACATACCGGTGCTGATAGGCATCATCCAGTAAAATTACATCCGGATGCAACTTCTCCAAGTGCTGGATGCCTTCCCTTCGGTTTGCATCTACCGCGACAATCGTTTCTGGAAATTTTTGCTTCATCTGATAAGGCTCATCGCCTATCTGACTCATCGCTGTTTGGCTGTCTGCCAGAACGAATCCTTTGCTTTTACGTTTATACCCCCGACTCAGCACGGCAACTTTCCCTTGGGAACTTAGCAGCCGGATCAGATATTCGCAATGAGGGGTCTTTCCCGTTCCTCCCACTGTCAGGTTGCCAATGCATATAACCGGAGTGGCAAACCGCTGCTCGTGCAGGATTCCCCAATCAAAGCATTTGTTACGCAACCTCACTGCACATCCGTACAGTAATGCGATAGGATATAACGCCCAGTATATTTTCACTCCTATTTAATTATATAAGGTAATCTGGCCTGAAGATAATCTTTCTTGTCCAACGAACGGAGCATGCTGAATCCATTGTAATAATCGCCAAACTGCTCTTTCAACTTACCTTCTATATAACTGCTGCCTGAAACGGTTTCCAGGAAGCTGTCAAACATACTTGATGGGGCAGGGTAATAACCTGTAGCTGTGTCTGATACTTTTGCCAGTTCCTTCGCTTTTGCTATGGCTTCCTGAATACCGCCCAACTGGTCGACCAGGCCATTCTGTACGGCTTGAGAACCGGTCCAAACCCGTCCTTCTCCGATGGCTTTGATGGCATCCTGGCTCATATGTCTTCCGTCTGCACAGCGCTTGGTAAACAGCTCATATCCGTTGTTCACATGCTTCTGCATCAGTGCCTGCTCTGCTTCGTTCATGGCGCGGCTGACATCTCCAAAATCTCCAAATTCATTGGTCTTTACGGTTTGGAAATGAATGCCCAACTTGTTGCTCAGCAACTCACTGGCTTCTGGAACCATGCCGAAGATGCCAATGCTTCCGGTAAGGGTAGTAGGTTCTGCGAAGATATAGTTGGCAGCACAGGAAATGTAATATCCACCACTGGCAGCATAATCACCCATGGAGACAACCACAGGCTTCTTCTCTTTCAGGGATACAACATCTTTCCAAATCTGCTCGCTGTCAAAAGCACTTCCTCCGGGGGAGTTGACACGCAGCACGACAGCTTTGATTCCATCATCGTCACGCAACTTTCTCAGATCTCTGCTCACTTTCTTTTGGTCGATGGTGGATTCTGCAGAATAGCCGGATCCGCTGGCAATTTCACCTACGGCATAATAGACGGCTATTTCGCCCTCCTTGAATTTGTTCGGCTTGTTTTGCACATTGGCCATGTCTGCCAGGTAAAGGGTATGGTAATCATCGTCCTCATCCAGGTCCATCTTTTTCTTAATTACCTGAGACACGCCTTCGTTGTAAGTTATCTTGTCGATAAGTTTCAGCTTGACATATTCGGTTGCTTCTTGCATGATGACGCCTCGGTTGGCATATGCATCCAGTGAGTCAGCAGGGATATGACGGGATTCACTCACATCAGTCAGAATCTGCTGCCAGATACTTCCTAAATAAGATTGGATTTGTTCCTTGTTTGCCTCACTCATCTCATTCATGATGTAAGGCTCGACTGCCGATTTGTATGTTCCGACTTTGAAGATCTGGTAATGAACGCCAATTTTATCCAGCAGATCCTTGTAATAAACAACCTGGCTGGCCATTCCGTTCCATTCCAGGATGCCCTGAGGGTTGATCAGCATTTGGTCAGCAACGGATGCAATATAGTAATCGTTTCGGCTGTAGTTGTCGCCATAGCTCAGAATGAACTTTCCGGTTTTCTCCTTAAACTGAACCAATGCCTTGCGGATGGCTTGTGCTGTAGCTGGTGCCATGCTGGATTGACCTGTGGCTTCAATGTAAATACCCTTGATATCCTTGTTTTCGCCAGCCTTTTCTATAGCAGAGAGAATCTCATCCAATCCTTGCGGTACGGATTCTCCGCTAATTCCCATGATGGCACTGAACGGGTCCTCTGTGGTCCGTTCTTCTACTGTACCCAGATTGAGAACCAAAACGGTGTTGTCCTTGACATTTACGGTACTGCTGCTTTGAGCTATCATGCCGGCAATGCTGACAATACTCAAAATGGTGGCAATGATGCAAAATAGCACAAGTCCCACTATTGTGCCCAAGACATATTTCATGAATTCTTTCATACCTTATATTATTTAATCGTGACAAAGTTAGTTATTCTTTTTGGGTTCTATGTAGAAATCGTGAAAAAAAGTGTATATTTGCATAAGTAACCACAAAGTAAATCAATTATGAAAGCAAATTCAATGTATCGTACTGAAGCGCGTCAGTCTTTGTCTGGCAAATGGGCAACATCTGCCTTGTTCTGTTTTGTTTGTGTACTGTTGTCGTGTGTCGTTGATGGTTTGTTGAGCTATTTGAGCAATGGATATGGAAGTATGCTTGCTAGTTTGCTGATACTGCCATTCTCCTATGCTCTGGAAGTGGCTTTTTTACGGCAGTTCCGCGCTGAGGAGATGCAAATCGAATGGTTATTTGAGCATTTCAACCGTAGGGTGTGGGTGACCATGATCTACCGCTATATTCTGGTGATTCTTTGGTCTTTGCTGCTGATTATTCCCGGAATTATCAAGTCGTACTCCTATGCTATGGTACCTTATCTGGTGCTGGATGACCCGGAGCTCACCGGCCGTGAGGCTTTGAACAGGAGTGAGGCGATGATGAAAGGTCACAGAATGGACATGTTCCTGCTTGACTTGTCGTTCTTAGGTTGGGTCCTTCTGGGTATCCTGGCTTTTGGAGTAGGTGTATTCTTTGTAAGTCCATATATTGAATCTGCTCATGCTGCGTTTTATGAGGATTTGAAAGAAGAGTAAAATTTATTTTTTTATCAAAATAGCCAACTCTCCACTAAACTGCTGTAATTTGTTGCAATACAGGTTGTAATGTTAGTGGAGAGTTGTTTTAACCCTCCACTAAGTCTCCACCAACCCTCCACTAACTCTCCACTGAAAGTCTGAAGTGGTACCGCTTAATTTAGTGGAAACTTAGTGGAAACTTAGTGGAGAGTTAGTGGAAAGTTGGAATAAACTCTCCACTAGTTTAAATTGGTGAAAAACAAATATCTATGACGATTTAGTGGAGAGTTGGCCATTTCTCGGTTTTTATCTTTTGCTGCAGGAAATTCAACGTGTGCAAATAAGCTTAAATGATGGCCTTTTTCCGCGGGCACGGAAGAAATTGTCCGTGACTGCGGAAAAGTGGCGCCTTCTAAGAAGTCTGCATCTTTCCGCTTGAGCGGAATGAGCCGGTCATCAGTGAAGACGGGTACGGCCGAGCTTTTTCCCTCCGGATTGTCATATATTATAAGGTGATGTTCTTGATAATAGTCATGAAACCTAAAAAATCGGGTATTTTCTGCATATTTTTCTTGTGGAATGCTTGCAGATTAAAAAAAATGGCGTACCTTTGCACTCGCTTTCGGAAATGAAAAAGCCGGGAGCGAGAAGATAAGCGATCTTTGATAGACTGAGAAAAACAAACAGAAGTAGTACAAGAGCAAGTCCTACGAAAGTAGGATTTGGGTAAAAGATACGAACCGTCAATTAAAATAATAATTGAACATTCGGACTTCATCCTGTTAACAGAACAAACAAGAACCTTCGGGTTCAAAAGATATTATACAATGAAGAGTTTGATCCTGGCTCAGGATGAACGCTAGCTACAGGCCTA
>JAKSLP010000050.1 GCA_024401115.1 Bacteroidaceae bacterium
CGATAACAGCTGTAGAAGCGTGCTTACGGTGTGCAGTACCGAATGCATCCATTACATAGCAAGTAGCGTAAGAAGCCAACTTCTTAGCGAAGTCCTTCTGAGCGCCCTTCATAGCCTTCTTTGCCTCATCGTACTCAGGAGTACCCTTCTCAACACCTACTGGCTTACCTTCCTCTTCTGGATAGTAACGCAGGTTCTCCAGCAACAGAGCCTCACCCATCTTCAGAGCAGCAGCAGCGTCAGCAGCCTTTGCACAGTCAGGAGCGAAAGTTACAGGGCAACCCAGAGCTGCAGCAACAGCGTCCTTGATCTGACCCAGTGACAACTCAGGCTTTACCTTACCCTTTGGCTTACCCATGTGAGACATGATAATCAATGCACCACCATCAGCCAATACTTTCTTCAAAGTAGGAAGAGCACCACGGATACGGGTGTCGTCAGTAATAACGCCATCCTTCAAAGGCACATTGAAGTCTACACGTACGATAGCTTTCTTGCCTGCAAAATTAAAATCGTTAATAGTCATAATACTTGTTGATATTTAAAATTAGGTTTTACACTTTATCTTTGCAAAATTAGCAATTTGTTGGGTAATTCACGAATTTTTGCCCCTAAAAAACGCTACTGATGTAATCTTTCCTATGAATTGTCACTTTTACTTGCTAATTAAAGATTCCTTTGGAAATGATTTACAGACTTCTTTCAGATAGCAATCTTTACATTTGGGGCGTTGAGCTGTGCAAACATAACGTCCGTGGAGAATTAGCCAGTGGTGTGCCTTAGGAATAACTTCATCTGGCAGATGCTTAGTCAGTTCCATTTCCACACTGTATGGTGTGGTACAGCGTTGGGGAACCAGGCCTATTCGATGGCTTACACGAAAGACATGGGTGTCTACAGCCATGGCAGCCTTGCTGAAAACCACAGACATTATAACATTCGCTGTTTTTCTTCCTACACCTGGCAGACTGGTCAGTTCTTCCATAGTGCCAGGCACCTCTCCACCGAAATCTTTTATTAGCTTTTGAGCCATGCCCACCAGGTGCTTTGATTTGTTATTGGGGTAGGATACGCTCTTGATATATTCGTAGATAACCTCTGGAGTTGCCAATGCCATGGCTTCTGCTGTGGGATAGTCATGCAATAAGGCAGGAGTAATCATGTTGACGCGTTTATCGGTGCATTGTGCACTGAGAATTACGGCAACCAACAGTTCAAAAGGATTATTGTAATGCAATTCCGTCTCTGCAACAGGCATCTTTTCCTCAAAGATGCTCACAATCTTATCGTATAGTTCTTGTTTTTTCATGTGATATAAACTCAACACTTCGGCAAAAATACGCAAATCCTTTTGCCGAGCCAAATAAAAGTCGTAATTTCGCCCTTGGATAAATAATATGAACATGATTATTAGGAGAGTAAATCACGAGGATATGGCTCAAATTACAGCCATATACAATCATTTCATCGCCAAAACGACTATCACATTCGAGACAGAACCGGTTTCTGTTTTGGAAATGACTCATCGTATGGAGCATATTTCTGCCGAATTCCCTTATTTCGTTCTTGTAGAAGGGGACGAAGTATTGGGCTATTGCTATGCTCATAAATGGAAAGAGAAGGAGGCTTATAGCAAAACGGTAGAAACAACCATATACTTGAAACCCGGACAGGAGGGAAAAGGTTTGGGTACCATGCTTATGGACGCTTTGACTGATGCTTGCCGTAAGCAGGGCATCCATGTATTAGTTGCCTGCATCACATATCCCAATGTAGCCAGTGAACACTTGCATTTAAAATTGGGCTTCGAGCAGGTTTCCCGATTCCATGAGGTGGGATTTAAATTTGGAAGATGGATCGATATTTATGATTTCCAGAAGATAATTTAATAATAGATTGAAGATATGAGAAAAACACTATTGGCTAGCTGTCTGGCCTTGTCGTGCATTTTGACTTCTAATGCGCAGGAATTTAACTGGCCTTGGCATTTTAATGGAGGAACAATTGTAACCGATGTGCCGGAACGGCCTTCTGGTCAGACTTCGGTGCTGGGTATGGCCTTGCCTAAGATGACTTCGGTGCGTGTCGGTTTTGTGGGTTTGGGAATGCGCGGACCTGATGCCGTAGAGCGCTTCATGCATATTCCCGGTACACAGGTCGTGGCTTTGTGCGATTATGAAAAGGATCGTGCTGAGGCTTGTCAGGAAATTCTGAAGAAGAACAGTATGCCTAAGGCGGCGGTTTATTATGGCGAGTTTGGATACGAGGAGCTTTGCAAACGCGACGATATAGATTTGGTTTATATTGCAACCGACTGGCATCATCATTTTCTGGTAGCTAAGAGCGCTTTGGAAAATGGTAAGCATGTGGCTATAGAGGTTCCTTCTGCCATGAGCCTTACCGAGTGTTGGGCCTTGGTAAACATGAGTGAGAAGTATCGTAAGCATTGCATGATTCTGGAGAACTGCTGTTACGATGAGTTTGAGCTGAATACGTTGAACATGGCTCAGCAAGGTCTGTTTGGTGATGTGGTTCGTGTTCAGGGTGCCTATATCCATAACTTGGACGATTTTTGGGAAGCATATTGGAAAGAAGGTTCTACCGATAAGTTGGGTTGGCGCTTGCGCTACAACAAGAATTATCGTGGTGATGTTTACCCAACACACGGATTGGGTCCTGTGGCTCAGTTGCTGAATATTCATCGTGGCGACCGAATGAAAACGATGGTGGCTATGGATACCCGATCATTTAATGGTAAGGAATGGGTGGAGAAGGTAACCGGAGAAAAATGTGATGAGTTTAAGAATGGTGATCATACTACCACATTGATACGTACAGAACTAGGTAAGGTTATTGAGATTCAGCATGATGTACTTGACCCTCAGCCTTATAACCGTTTGTATCAGTTGACTGGAACCCGAGGCTTTGCCAATAAATATCCTACGGAAGGTTATGTGGTAAGTAAGGATATGATGGAGGCCCATAACGTGAAGCCATCAACCGATAAGATCAGTGTGCATCGTTATTTGCCGGAGGCAGATAAGAAAGCTTTGGAAGAAAAGTTCATGAGTCCTATTTTGAAGAAATATGTAGAAAAGGCTCATGAGGTGGGAGGTCATGGCGGTATGGATTTCACCATGGATAGCCGCATGATTTACTGTATGCAGAATGGCCTTCCTTTGGATATGGATGTGTATGATTTGGCAGAATGGTGCTGTCTGGCAGAGTTGGGCTCCATCTCTATGGAGAATGGATTTGCTCCAGTTGCCGTGCCTGACTTTACTCGTGGAAACTGGGATAAGGTACAGGGATACCATCATGCGTGGGCATCACCGGAAGATGAGGCAAAGGCTGAGGCTGCTGCCCTTGAATTTACCCGTCAGTTGAAAGAACGTGGAGCCAAGGAATGGGCTAAAACCGAAGCTCCAAAGTCAAAAAAGAAATAAGTTCTGTCCGACTTAGATACGTCAAAGGGTCCCGTCCATTACTCTTGTATTGGATGGGACCCTTTGTTTTGCAAGGCTGCGGTAGCTTAGGAACCAATCTTTGAACCTGCATATACAGCCAGTAATCCAACGATGATGCTGACTGCCAAATAAATGCCCATCATAGAATAATTCCCTGTTTTCAAAAGGTTAATGGATTCATTACTGAATGTGCTGAATGTTGTGAAGCCACCGCACAGGCCTGTTGTAAGCATCAGTCTCATTTCTGTGCTCCAGTGAAAACGGGCACTCCATGCATAGAATAATCCGATAAGAAAGCAACCGGCGATATTGGCAACCCATGTGGGCCATGGAAACGCCCAATTTCCGCGGCTATTGATAAGCAATTGAACCAAGTAGCGCATTACACTGCCTATTCCTCCGCCCAAAAATATAAAGATGCACTCTTTCATGTCCCAAAATATTTTTATTTTCGATGCAAATATACATAAAAAAGCGTACCTTTGCGTGGCAATATCATAGAATAATTAGAAACAATCAGCAATGGAAAAGCTAAGTATAAAGGAAATATACAGTGCAACTTATGTTCTGAAACATATTATTCGTCCTACTAATCTGATTTCAGCACCGCTTATGCGACCAGGTTGCGATATTTATATCAAGCCCGAAAACCTTCAGGTTACCGGTTCATTTAAGGTTCGAGGATCCAGTTACATGATTTCTCAGCTTTCGGACGAGGAGAAGGCCCGTGGCGTGATTGCATGTTCTGCAGGTAACCATGCTCAGGGTGTGGCATTGGCTGCCAAGGCATGTGGCATTCGCAGTATTATCTGCTTACCTGCTGGAGCTCCAATTTCCAAGGTCGAGGCTACCCGCAGTTATGGGGCTGAGATTTGTCTGGTTCCCGGTGTTTATGATGATGCTTACCAGAAAGCCCTGGAACTGGTAGAGGAGAACAATATGCCTTTTGTGCATCCTTTCGACAATTTGCAGGTTATTGCCGGCCAGGGAACTATTGGATTGGAAATCTTGAATGATCTACCCAATGCAGATGCTATAATTGTACCAGTCGGTGGCGGTGGCCTGATAAGTGGTGTGGCTTTTGCCGCTAAGCAAATCAACCCCAATATTAAAGTATATGGTGTTCAGGCTGCGGGTGCTCCTAGTATGGTTGACAGTATCAGTAGCGGAAAAATCATTCGATTGGATAAGGTGTCAACCTTGGCGGATGGTATTGCTGTAAAGCAACCGGGTGAACATACGTTTGAGCTGTGTAATAACTACGTAGATGAAATTGTTACCGTGACTGAAGATGAGATTTGTGCTGCAATTCTTTACTTGTTGGAACGTCATAAACTGGTAGCAGAGGGAGCTGGTGCCGTTTCTGTAGCTGCAGCAATGTTCAGTCAGTTGCCTCTTGAGGGCAAGAAGACGGTCTGTGTCGTAAGTGGAGGAAACGTAGATGTTACCATATTCAACCGCATCATCAACCGTGGTTTACAAAAGGGCGGCCGTTTATGTACACTTTCCTTGGAAATCTCCGACCGTCCTGGTCAGTTGGTACAGGTCAGCAAACTGATTGCCGATTTGGGTGCTAATGTTACCGGTGTGCTGCATGAGCGTACCAATACCTTTATCGATGTGAACAGCTGTGTACTTCGCATTACCATGGAGACCCGTGACCAGGAACATATCGATAAGATTATTCAGGCCATAAAGAAACATCATTTCCACATCTTATAAATAAATGAAAAAGGAGTAGCAACCACTACTCCTTTTTTCTTTCTATTTTGGCAAGAAAATCATAATGCTCTCCATATTCTACGACTTCGGCTGTGAACCCATGCTTTTCAGCTTCCTCCTGAAGCAGGTCTGGATCAATATATAGCCATGGAAATTCCTCACCTTTGATTCGCTTGTATTGCATTTGGTAGGAAAGTTCTCCGTAATAATCCATATGTGAAGGGATTTCTATAATATCATCTTCCACTTCAAACACATAGCAGATATCTGAAGAGTCCAGTAATACTTGTCCTCCATCTGCCAGTATCTTATCAATTTGGGCAAAAAAATCGGGAAGTTTCTTCAGTGTTCCGATGATACCGATACCGTTCATTAGCATCAGTATGGTGTCGTATTTTTCTTCTACCTTCCAAAAATCTTGCAGCACTGCATGTTCAACGCCCCTCTTCTGCATGGTTTCTACAGACAACTCTGAAATATCGATAGCAGTAGCCTGCTTGCCCATGTCCTGCAAGGCTAAAGTATGACAACCGGCTCCTGCACCGACATCCAGGATTCGTCCATTGGCCAGTTGTAACGCCTTTTGTTCCAGCACCGGCATTTCGTCATACTCACGGAAAAGAGTTTCCAACGGAATCTCATCCTCATCAAACATGGGAGAGAATACACGAAGCTTTCCGGTGGTTCTGCCGTCGGTCTTATAGTAGTCGGCTATTGCCGCACCCATAGGGTCTTTTTCCTTATTCATAATACGTTCTGGTCAATTTGTTGCAGAAGTGCGTCGCATCCTTCAGTTACATCTCTCCAAGTTGCTGTAAAATCACCGGTATACCAAGGGTCTGCTACGTCTCCGGGACGTGAGGTTAGGTTCATCAGCTTAATAATCTTGTTGTCTGGATCACCGCCGGTTATTCGGATCATATTGCGGATGTTCCATTCATCCATGCCGATTAGCAAATCAAATTCCTGATAATCACGCCGGGTCATCTGGCGCGCTGTTTTCCCTTTGCAGGAGATTCCGTGATTGGCAAGCATCTGTCGGGCCGGTGGATATACGCTGTTGCCTATCTCCTCGGTGGAAGTAGCTGCAGACTCGATATAGAAATCCCCATCACGCCCAGCTTTGGAAACGAGATCCTTCATGACAAACTCGGCCATGGGACTGCGGCAAATATTACCGTGGCATACAAATAATATTCTTTTCATCTTATTCATTGATTACGGCACGATATAGGTTGCAACCTATAAAGTTGCCTGCAACGATGCTGACATAAAAAATCAGGATGCTTACCGCATTCTCGGCTAAGAATGAAACGGGAACGCACAGGTAATAAAACACATCGGCTACACAGTGTGGAAAGCCACACATGATAAACAAGGGCACTCCAAAGAGCAGTGGCAGGTTTTGCCCTTTGCGGGCAAATGTCACGGCGGTGGTCATGATGAAACCGCAACCGATAGCCAGAATGCCACCAAACACTGGTCCTGTGGCCAATCGTCCTTCCAGAATCTTCTGGGCTGTTTCCTGCAGAGGCATTGGTGAACAGCGTACCATTAGGGCTACAGCCAGACATCCGATAATGTTTCCGAAAAGGATGAAGAACAGTTTGCCTACCTCACCTTTTTTTATGAAACCGGCTGTTCCTGTGTATAGGCGAAGTCCGTAGTGAACCACCGTCAGCAATCCGAAAGCAAATAGGACAGCGCCAATGATGCTTTTTTCTGCCAAATAACCAAATCCAGCAATGCCAATACAGATGCCGGCAAGAAATGATGAACGAAATGTTTGCATAGTCATATTAGTTTGTGACTGCAAAGATAACGCTTTCCCCTCGTTTTTGCAAAAAATGGGATTATTTGGTGGAAATGTTCAGCCTTACCCAGATCCATCGTGGAACTAGCTTCCAAAGATTGACCAGAATCCGGTATTTCCAATCAATGACTACCACTGGCTTCTTCTTTTCCAACGCATCTACTATCTCTTTTGCCACTTCTACGGCAGTCAGCTTCATCGGATATTTTCCATCCTTAATCAGGTCGGTCGCCACAAATCCTGGTCGGATGTCAGTGAAAGTAATTGGATATCCTTTCATATGTGCCAATTGTTGCAGGCACTCCATATAGTGGTTTTGAAATCTTTTGGTGGATGAATAGGAGGGGGCTGCACCTAATCCCTTGGTTCCGGCAATGCTGCTAATGCAGGCAATATGGCCTCCGCCATTTTGGGCAAAATAATGGAATGTTTTGGTCATCATTCGGGTAAATCCCATGGCGTTTGTTTCCACTGTTTGCATTTCCTTATCCACGTCTAACGATGGATTTTGATAGCCGATGCCGGAAGAGTGAAAATACAGATCGATACCGCCCATTTGTCCGATCAGTCTATCCAAAAGAATAGGGGCATTCTCCTGAGTGATATCTATGGCTTCATAGGCCTTAACACCTGGCATCTCTTTGCTGATTTGCTCCAGCAGTTGCACTCTTCTTCCTGCTATGCCCAGTTCCCATCCTTTGGCACTCAGCAGTTTAGCCACTTCCAATCCGATGCCCGACGTGGCTCCAACGATAATAGCTTTCTTTTTCATCGTTTTGGGTTAAAGGTTCATCACATAAACGTTGGTCTCTTTAGGCTGAAATCCCATCTTTCGGTACAGATTGTTTGCTGCTACTCTGGAGGGACGGGAGGTCAGTTGCACATGTATCGGTGCCTTTGTTTTAAGTTGCCCGATGGCATGTTCCAGCAGCACTTTTCCCAAATGCTGTCCCTGGTAGGCAGTGTGCACAACCACATCCTCTACGCTGGCTTTTTTGCCTGTTGGGGAATGGAATATACATAATGTGTAGCAACCAATAATGGATTCTTCATCCCTCATCACATACAGGTGACATGTCGGATGATTGACAGTATCTTGTAATTTCTCATGAGTCAGTGGCAGTGTCGGATCCAGTACTTGCATCAGTTGTGATACCTGCTCAAATTCCTGCTCGTTGAATGCTTTCAATTCTGAAATTTCCATGTTAAATCATTTGAAGTTGATGAAACATAGTTCGATAAGCATCAGCCTTCTTGGCCAACGCTATGGGATATGCCCGTGAGGTGCTTGGCATGCGATAGAGCTTAAATGGCTGTCCGTTAAGCCGGAAATCAGAACTTTCTCCCATTTTGGGCTGTGCTATCTGAAAATGCTCGCATAAGGTATCCGTGGCTTTTTGTCCTGTGGTAACAATAGCCCGGCATTCCGGCATTTGACCAAGCAGTTCCTCCACATTGGTAGGCGTAACCACTTCAAGAAACTTGTCCGACGCATTATCTTGCAGACGCCGTACTGCGCATGCGGTATCATAGATGCCAATTCCCACAGCATTCAGAAAACTGATTATCTCCTGCTTACGGTAGGTCTTTGCTGGCACATCTACGAAATATAGAGGATTATCAAAAAAGATTAGTCCCAGGACCCTCCACATATCGTTCTGGAAGTTAGGGTAATAGAAATGAAAGGCCCACCTCTTTTGTTGAGGCGGGAATGACCCTAACATCAGCAATTTTCCGTTTGCTGGCAGAAAAGGTTCCAGTGGATGTTGTTCTACGGGAATGATGTTATTTTGCATATTATTTGGAAGATGCAAAATATTTCCACAATGGAGCCACCATCAGCGCCTGCTTTAATTGGTCCGTTTGCATCAGTTCCCATACTTCCTCACGCGACAGCAGGTAGACAGAGATATCCTCGGAATAATCCAATTGTTGATCGCCCTGACGGGTTACTCCTTCTGCCAAATAGCAGTGAGTCAGGTTGGAACAGGAGCTTGGGTTTTGACCGATTTCCATCAGTTTGGTCCATGTTCCCCCACCAAATCCGGTTTCTTCCATCAGTTCGCGCTTGGCAGCTTCCAGTGGTTCCTCACCTTCTTCTATCACACCGGCACAAATCTCATAGTTGATAGTACCCAGTGCATGACGATACTGACGCTCAAACACAAATTGTCCGTCGGTAGTTATGGCAATGACGTTTACCCAATCGGGATACTCCAACACCCAGTGCTCGGGATTTTCATTGCCGTTAGGAAGGCGTACATGGTCCTTGCGTGCAGTAAGCCAAGGGCGACGGATGAAATATTCGCTCTTGATGATGTCCCACTTCTGTGGCTCTTCGTTGATGATGCTTTTCATTTTGTGACCGCTTTTCCTGCAGCTACCCAGCCTTTATAGCCGGTATCCAGTTCTACTACATCGAATCCGTTCTTTACCAAAATCTGTGCCGCCTTCTTGCTGCGGTTTCCGCCACGGCAGTATACGGCCAATGTCTTGTCCTTAGGCAGCAGTTCCAAAGCCTTTGCCTCGAAGTCATCCTTCAATACGTCGATATTGATGGTGTTGGCAATATGGCCTTCGGCATATTCTTCCACGGTGCGCACATCCAAGCGTACGATAGAGGTATCAGCAATGGCTTTCTCAAAGTCTTCAGCGCTTACGCTTTTAAAACCGGTTGTCTGGGCTGAACAACCTAAAAAGTTGCATATCATTGCAAAAAATCCCATGATAAATAATTTAGTATTCATGTGTAAACAGTTAATCAAATTAATTCAGGCCATCAGTGGCTTGCTTTTACATTTGGGACAGATGCCTTTCACCACATAGTTTATGCTGTTCATCTGGAAGTGCTCTGGCAATACCACCATTGGGATGTGAATATCTTCCAGGCAGTAGGTGGTGTGACATTGCTCGCAGTAGAAATGCACATGCAAATCCTCAAAGTCGCATTCTCCGTGACTGTGGCAGATTTCATATTTCACGCTGTCGCTTCCGTCTTCGATGACATGCAACAGGTGATGCTGCCGGAAGAGGGTCAGCGTACGGAAGATATTGCTTTTATCGATGGTTTTCAGCAGGGATTCCAGATCGCCTAAGGACAAGGATCGGCCGGCATCCGCCATTTCCTTGTAAATTTGGATGCGGTTGGCCGTTGCTTTGATGCCTTTGGCTTCCAGTCGTTTGATAATCTCTGCTTTTTCCATCGTATTGGTATTATGCCAGCTCGAAGCCAATAGATTCTACCGCCTCGCGAATTTCCTCTTCGCTGGCTGTACCTTTCACCTCTGCAGTATTGGTTTCCAGATAGACATGTACTTCTTCTACATTTTCCAACGCAGCAATGGCATTCTCCACACTGGCGCGACAATGGTTGCAGTTCATGCCTTTCACATTATATACATGGAAAGGAATGGCTGCTTCCTCTGCTTTTCCTTCTTCCTCATGGCAATGGCATTCTCCCTCACAGCAGCACTCGTCATCGTGACAATGGCACTGGCTATCGCCCTCTTCGTGACAGCCGCAACCGCAACTGCAACCTTGATGCTTGTGGCGCAGACGCAGTGTCAGTGCATTCAGCAGCATCAGTGCCAATAGAATAGAACAACCTACTTTAAACCAGTCGGTTGACTTTTCGCAGCAGTCCATTGTTGTTTCCACGAAGGTTGGAGTAAACCATTCACGAGGCAACAGGTAATCGATTCCGGTACCAAATATTACAGCTCCGCTGATGATGGAAATCAGATAGAGAATCATCGTCTTCTTGCCCAATACCTTATTGATAACCAGAATAGATGCCACGTTACATGCAGGACCTGCCATCAGCATCACTAGGGCTGCACCAGGAGTCAGGCCTTTCAGCATCAGGGCTACAGCGATAGGAATAGATCCGGTGGCGCACAGATACATAGGGATTGCCAGACACAGTACAAACAACATGCTCAGGAAGGTGTTGCCTGCAAACAGGGCAAAGAAGCTGTCTGGAACAAACACGGTAATCAGACCTGCAACGGCTAAACCGATGACCAGCCACTTGCCAATGTCCTGCATCATGTCGATGTAGGCATATTTCAGTGCCTCAATGAATTTTTGGATGAAGCTTTTCTGCTCGCCCTCTGCTACTTTTTTCTGGGCAGTTGCTGTTGGCACTCCTTCTGCAGTGTCATCAAACATATTGACCAGGTTGCCGCCAAAAATAGAGGTGCACAGAGCCACAATCGGACGGATGATGGCAAATGGCAATCCTAATAGCGAATAAGTGGCAATGATGGAATCCACACCGGTCTGTGGGGTTGCTATCAGAAACGATACGGTAGCTCCCTTGCTGGCTCCTTCCTTTCGGAGTGACATGGCGGTTGGAATCACACCGCATGAACATAACGGCAGTGGAATACCAAACAAAGCAGACAGCATTACCGATCGGAAATTCCTTCCAGCCAAGTATTTACTATAAAGCGTATTGGGGATAAAGACATGCATCAGTCCTGCCAAAAAGAAACCCAACAACAGATAAGGCGACATTTTATTCACCAATTCAAGTATTTCTTCCATAACTTAATTCTTAATTTTGGCGCAAAGATACGATATTATTTTGGCAACTCGGTTGCAACTTGTTTCGTGGATGAAATTTGATTCGTTTGTTAAATATGTAGGATGGTTTCTGCAAACAGGGCAGCATGGCCGCGAAACAGCAGATAATCATCGTTCAGTATTTCAATTTCTACTTCTCCTCCACGAGGTGATGCTTCCCAGGCGCGGATCACCTTTTGCCCCAAGCGCTTAGCCCAGTATGGGCCAATCTGGCAATGAGCGCTTCCGCATACAGGATCCTCGTTTACGCCTACCTTGGGACCGAAGCAGCGTGAGCAGCAGTCGTAGCTATCAGAACCCGGGGCAGTGATGTGCACCATACGTCCAGGCATCTTGTTGATGGCTTGGAAATCTGGAGTGAACGACTTTACCTGCTCGTCATCTGCCAATACACAAATCAGGTCCAGGTCTTTGCCCATCCAGGCATCCAATGGAATAGTGCCCAGGTTCTCTATCATTTCCTGTGTAACCTTCACTCTTTCCAAAGGAATGTTAGGGAACTGCATCTCAAACATTTCACCTTTACGGGTTACGGTCAGTTTGCCGGCCTGGGTGTAAAAATAGACTTTTTCTGCTTCAGGCTCAAAGAAGTTCAAGATTACAAATCCTGATGCCAATGTGGCATGACCGCAAAGTCCCACTTCACAGGCTGGAGTAAACCAACGAAGACGATAGCCGTCAGCCTCTTTCAGCAGAAAGGCAGTTTCGGAAAGATTATTCTCCAGTGCGATGTGCTTCATCAGTTGCTCTTCAGGCCACTTTCCGTCCTCCAACACACAAACGGCAGCTGGATTGCCTTGGAACACCTTTTGAGTGAATGCGTCTACAATATACTGTTTCATGATAATACTATTGGGACGGGTGTTATTTGTTTTCTGCCAATCGTTTCAGTAACTCCACCACTACCGACCAAATCTGGTCGCAGGTATTCAGATCTACACGTTCCGACGGCGAATGAGGCTCAATGATGCGAGGGCCGATAGAGGCAATTTCTACGCCCGGATATTTCTGCACATAATAAGCGGCTTCCAAAACGAAGTGCATGGCCACTTTCTTCGGCTCAAATCCCAACACATCCTGGAAGGTCTTGCAGGTCAGTGCCAGCAGTGGAGAATCCTCACGTTCTACCCATGCAGGGGTGTCCATTAATAATGCAACTTCTGTGGCATTGCACTCCAGGCAGAACTGTTTGATCTGATCGCCCAGATTGTGCATCTCGTCATCCAAGAAACTGCGGGTATGGCAGGATACGGTAATTTCATCAGCCCCTGTATTGATTACACCCACGTTGTTGCTGGTTCTTACGGTACCGGGCATGTCACTGCGCATGGCCAATACGCCAAATGGCAGTCCGTTAACGCAGTTCAGGATGTCGGTGACATTGGCGATATAGCTGGTGCGTGCGGTGCTCTCCTCCAAGCGGAGTGTGACTGCAGCATCATTCTTGGCATAGCGTTGGGTGACTACGGTATTGCAGATATTTACGAACATCTCCAACTGAGAAACTGATGTTTCCGGAAGAGCTACAACCAGTTCTGCCCATGAGGCGATGGATGCGTTGGCGGTACCGCCATTGATGGCACATATCAGGATCTTGCTCGAAGCCAGGTTTCTCATGTGCTCACAAATCTCCTTGTTGCAGTTGCAGCGTCCTTTGGTAATGTCCACTCCCGAGTGACCGCCCAATCCTCCGTCAATGACGATTCTACGGAATGTCATTCCTTCAGGTACCGGTTTCCAGTCGGCTTTCCAATGTGCCACCTGAATATAGGCGCCGGCAGCGCCAGTGGTAATTTCGTCAAATGCCTCGGAATCCAGGTTCAGCACCTTACGGCCGCGGATAAAGTCTAGGCTTAACGCTTCGGCACCGCTCATGCCGTCCTCCTCGTTGGTGGTGGTCAGCACTTCCAACGGACCGTGCACCAGTGTGTCATCGGTCAGTACGGCCAACGCCATGGACAGGCCCATACCATTATCGGCACCGAGTGATGTGCCCTCGGCTTTCAACCAACGGGTTTCTGAATTATCTTCGTTCTTAATAACCTCCACGAATGGGATAATCTCGTCATTCATCGGGTCAAAAGGCTTTCCGTTTCGCAGATAACCGTCCTTGGCCACACAAACCATGTCCATGTGATTCAGGATGACTACCGGTTCAGCGTTCTCATAACCGGGAGTGGCATCTTTCTCGATTACCACGCAATTCTGTGCGTCACGACGATAGCGCAGCCCGTTTCTGGCCGCAAAATCGCAGAGAAAATCAGCTACGCGCTCCTCATGATGTGAAGGACGGGGCACTTTGTTCAGCTGACTGAAGATTTCATGAAAATTCTGTTTCATATCTTTTATTCTTTTTCTGCACACTTCTTCAGTGTGTCTCCGGTTAATCGATAAGTTGTCCATTCCGACATTGGGGTGGCACCCAGTGACAGGTAGAAATCAATACTGGGCTGGTTCCAATCCAGGCAGCACCATTCCAGGCGGCCGCAACCTCTTTCCACAGTGATGCGTGCCAATTCCTTCAAAAGGGCTTTGCCGTGACCTTTTCCACGATGTTCAGGCAGGACGAACAAGTCTTCCAGATAGATGCCTGCACGGCCCAGGAATGTGGAGAAATTATGGAAGAACAGGGCAAATCCCACTTCCATGCCGTTCTCCAGTGCAAAGATTACTTCGGCCTTTTTTTTCTCAAAGATCCATTCGTTCAGCAACTCCTCGGTAGCCACCACCTCGTTGCTCATCTTTTCATAGTCAGCCAGTCCCTTGATGAATTTCAGGATGATGGCCGTGTCTGCCGGTGTGGCCAGACGAAATTCGGTTTGCTTCATCTCTTATACTATTTTTTCTATTATCCGATTTGAGACAGGATATAGGCACATTTTTCCTTGTTGCCTAAAGTCTTACCCTTATCGCATGACAGCTTGATGCAGTCGTGCCATTCGCGAATCTCTGTGATGCGGCATTTGGTCAGTTTCACTACAATGTTTGAAGGCTTGGAGTTGTCTACATCACAGGTCAGGTAAGTGCCTACACCGTAGGAATCCTTCACACGGCCGTGACAATACTCATGAATGGCGATGCAGCGGTCCACATTCAGGCCGTTGCTGAATACCACCTGCTTGGTAGCAGGGTCAATACCCAATTGCTTGTACTTCTCAATGATCTTTTCAATCTGCTCTTCCTCAATACCGCTGTCTACGCGCAGTCCGGTGTACATCATGGCCATGCGCTTTGACAGGTTCTTGAAGAACACATCATCCCCAAAGCAGTCATACAGATAGGTGCCGTTATTGCCATCGTATACGTCGCTGAACTTCTTCATGACATTATAGTTGCATTCGAATACACCGCTTACGTTCTCTTCAAATGAGATAATCTGATGGCTCAATGTACCCAGTGGCTTCAATCCCAGTTCCATAGCCAGCCATACGTTGCTGGTACCGGTAAAGATACCCGGCCACTGCTTGGATTCGTAGGTGTGCTTCATGGCTTTCAGCACCATCTTCTGATGGTCGTAAGAGAAACGGCGGCGGGTTCCCATGTCGCCAAATACCAGTCCGGCGTTGAAGATCTTCTCGGCCTTGGCCACAGCTTTGGCATGCTCAACTTCCAGGTCGTAGCGGTCGGCATCGCCATTCAGTGTATGAATCAACTCCGATATGCACGACAGAATAGGCATTTCCCACATGATGGTGCTGAACCACTTGCCTCGGATCAGAATGCTCAGGTGTCCCTCTTCATCCTGGCTGATGTTCACCTCTTTTGGATTGAAGCGGTAACCTCTCAGGAACGAGAAATACCATAGCGGAAGCCACACCAGTTGCTCTGTCATGAACTCTACCTCCTGATCGGTGATGGTCACATTGGCCATGTAATTGATTTGTTCCTGCAGTATTTCGCCAAATCCTTTGGGATAGCAGGTCAGGTTACGGTCAAAGAAGGTATACTCCACTTCAGCACGTGGATATTGCTGCATAATATAGTACTGACAACTAAATGTGTACAGGTCGTTATCGGTAAAATGAGTAATGATTTGTCTCATGATCATTCATGTCTAAAATTATGACGCAAATTTACATTAAAAAAAAGAGGGGGCAAAAATTAGCCCCCTTTTTTATTTCACAAAATCCTTAATCAGCTGCTTCACGCTCATCCATCCGCCTTCCTCTGTAGGATAGGGGAAGTCATCTATTCGCCATTCCCCGTTTTCCTTGATCATTACCAGACGGCAGTCACGCTCTTCGCCCAGGTCTTTCAGCACCATATTTACGGTCACTGTACCCTTTTCGCCAGGTTCCAGACTCAGGATTTCCATCTTCGGCTTATCCCAGTCCTGTGCCTGTAGGAACAGGTCCCAGTCTATTACCAGATTCTCTTCATCCTCCAGCAACCGGCATTCTTTCAGCAGGGTCCAGAACTCGTCGCTGCAGTACTTGCTTTCCAGGCTGTAATAGTCGTTGGTGCCCAACAGGCTGAACACCTCCTTGTAGATGGCATTGACTTGTTTCTTAACCTCCTCAAAGGCCGGACTTTCGGCTACTGTCTCTGTGTCGGCAGCATTCTGTGTGTCCTTCTTGCCCGAATCCTCACAGGCTGTGGTCAGCAGTGCCACTGTCAGGACAGGCAGCATGCGGTATACAATTCTTTTCATGGCTTTGCGTATTTGCGTTTATTCCTCTTCCGGTAACATCTCAAACCATTCCACTTCGCCTCCCCAGATTTCCAGGAAGCGGTGGAACTCTGCATTTTTCAGCGCCACACTTGCGGTGTTGTCGCAAGGGTGGAATGACATCATGGCGGCATCCTTCAGATCCTTATCTACGAAGAATTTCACCCGGTGGCCGTTCTCAAACAACTCACGTGGATTGGCATCTTTCAGATCCATATCATGAATCAGTCCCAAAGGCGATACGCTTCCCGGTTGCAAGCCCAGGCATCGCTCCATTCGCTCTTCCGAGGCGAAGGTAAGTTTCCCCTCACGGATTATTTTCTGCAATTGTACGAAGTTCAGCGACTTGTGGCATTCCATGGTCACCAGATAATGGCGCTTGCCACTATGGTTGCGCAGGAACAGGTTTTTGCAGTGGGTACATCCTTTCAGGCTCTCCTGAGCTTCCCAGAAAGGCAGTGCCTCTTCAATCGTGAAGAGATGCGGATGATGCACTATCACATATTCCAGCCCGTGCTCCTCCAGAAAGCGGAGCACGGCACTGATTCGTTCGTTGTTTGTTTCTTCCATATTTTACTTAGTAATCGTATAGCTACCAGCCTCATACTCTTTGGCTGTGGTTTCACCAGGCAGAGTGACGGTGGCAGTGGCACCGGCAGGCACGGTAAAGTTCCATACCCATTTCTCGCCCTCGTACTTCCATGCACTCTTGATCAGTCCGGCAGCCGACTGGTATTCAGCTTCCAGATGACCCAGGCGCTTGTCTGGAACAGGCTTCATGATGATGTGCTTGAAACCAGGGACTGCGGTATCCGATGCGATACCTGCTGCGGTTTCCCAAATCCACTGGCATACAGCACCGTATGCATAGTGATTGAAACTGTTCATACCCTGAGGGCCCATACCTTCTTCAATCATATAACTGTTCCAACGCTCCCAAATGGTGGTGGCGCCGTTGTCAATACTGTACAGCCAACTTGGGTTCTTGCGCTGGAAGAGCAGCTCGTAAGCGATATCGCTCATGCCGTTCTCTGTCAGTGTTCCCATCAGGATGCTGGTACCCAGGAAACCGGTCTGCAGGCAGTTGCCGTGCTCCTTGAAGTTTTCGCGGAGGCGGTTTATCAAGTTGGTTTTTGCATCACCCTCCAGCAACTGGTTCTTCAGGGCAAACAGGGCAGGGGTCTGCATGGTGTTCAAAATGGCGGTCTTGAAGGTGCCGTCCTCATTCAGGAACTGCTCCTGCAGGTAAGCCTTGGCATCTGCCACCATCTTCTCGTATTTCTGGACGTCACGTCCGGTAGCCTTGGCCATATCGCGCATCATGCCTGCATCCATCATCCAGTACGATGCCAGCAGGTAGTTCCAGTAAGCCACAGCATCAGGCAGTGGACCCTTAGGACCGAAACCACGGCCGCTGCAACTCTCCAGTGGCTCATAGCTCAACCAGTCTGCCCACTGGTAGTTGCCGTTCTCTTCAATCAGCGCATTATGGTCATATTTGGTCTCGGCCACATGGTTCATGAATTTCTCCATCGAATCCCAGCTCTCATCAACGATGCTGTTGTCGCCAAACTGTTTCCAGATGGTCCATGGCACGATGATTCCTGCATCTGCCCATCCCACACGCATCTGCGAGGTTGGCTCTGCACCGTACTGTGCCAGCGGAGCCACGCCCGGATATGCACCCAGCTCTGTCTGTGTGTCGCGCATGTCACGCAACCACTTGTGGAAGAACGGATTGGTATTGGCAAAGAATGTTCCTGTTGCGGTAAACACTTGTGTGTCAGCTGTCCATCCCAAACGCTCGTTGCGCTGAGGGCAATCGGTAGGAACCGAAAGATAGTTGGATAACTGTCCCCAATAGGTGTTGGAAATCAACTTGTTCACCAATTCATGTCCGGTAGTGATCTTACCGGTTTCCAGATTCTCATTAATAGAGGTAACCGGAATGGACTCAATTCCATTGATGGTCACGTCAGCCGTAGCAGTAATGGAAACCAGACGATAACCGAAGAATGTGAAGTGAGGGTAATACTTCACCGGAGTCTCACTCTTACCAAAGGTATAGTTCAGGTACATGCCCGTCTCAGGAATACGCAGGTTCAGACGGTGCACACTGCCTTCAGGACCATCCATGCCGCGGCTCTTCAGGCCGTTGCCGTCATTCAGCAACTCCGAAACCACACAGGTCAGCGTAGTACCTTCCTTGGCACTGAAATCGAACGATGGCACAGCGGCACAGTTCTGTCCGAAATCCACTACCAGATTCTCTCCCTCGTGAAGGGTGATGGTATCGCCGGCAGCAAACTCCTTGGTAATCTTAACCTTACCGAAAGCTTCCTCGCTCTCATCGGTTACACCTTCCCAAATGTAGGCTTTCACAGGAGCCAGCGTCAGGTCGCGGCGCATATAAATCTCAGCACCGTTAGTAGGCAGAATCTCACCCTGGAACTCGGTGTTCACCTCAGGCTTGGACAGTTTCTCCGGTGTGTCATAACCCGGCAGTTCGCGGGCATCGTAAACCTCGCCGTCAAAGATTGCCGCATGCTTAACAGGACCGGCAATACCCGCCTTCCAGTTCTCGGTGTCGGTACCGATCAGTTGGGTGCTGCCGTCACTGAAGGTCAGCTCCAGCACACCGCGGAAGGCACATTTCTTGCCAATCATTCCAATATTTCCGCCAGGAGTGATAATCTTATCCGCCCACCATCCGGGAGTAACCTGGGCAGAAAGCACATTTTCTGCGTCAGCCTTGGTATCCAGCAGGGCGGTAATATCATAGGTGAATGAACGCTTGGTCTTCTCGTAGTGGGTAAAGCCCGGCTTCAAAACCTCATCGCCCACAATCTGTCCGTTAACATACAGTTCGTAAACGCCCAGACCTGCTGTCATCCATTTGGCCTGCTTAACTTTCTTGCCGTTCTTAATGTTTGCTACAAACCAGTTGGCACCGTCGGCCGCACGGGTTCCGTCAAAGACGGTATCAGTCACTACCGGTGCATCGGCTACCGAAATCCATTTCGAGACATCCCAGGCAGCATTGTCCAGCGCATCAGTCAACTGCACCGGAGGAGGAGTCTGGTTGCAAGCGGCCAGCAGCAACATGGCCAGCGCGCCCAGCATAAGCTTTACATTTTTCATCATTTTGTGTTTTTGCATGTTTAGTCTATTCTGCAAATATACAAAATTATAAAGGAAATAGGGGCTAAATACAAAAAATACTTATATTTGCACATCAATTTCAACACATGTAAAACCTTTCGAATGAAAAAACATCTTCTATTGCTGCTCATGCTGACATTCTGCGCTGCAGTACAGGCACAAACCCGGGTTACCATTTTTGGCGACAGCTATTCCACCTATGAGGGAGTCATTCCTTCCCATTACGAACCCTGGTATGCTCCGGAGGACAGCCGTTACCACTGCAAGACGAATGATGTGAAACTGGTGGAGCACACCTGGTGGCATCAGCTCATCAACCGCATGGGATGGGTGTTGGAAAAGAACGATTCGTGGAGCGGTTCCACCGTGGGTTATTTCGGCTATGGCAGCGAGAACTATAAATATCGCTCATTCAATACCCGTGTGGGTGATTTGGGAGAACCCGATGTTATCCTTTGCCTGGCCGGTACCAATGACAGCTGGACCAATGAAAAGGTGGGGAATTATAAATATGCCAACTGGGATGATAACGACCTGTGGTACTTCCGTCCTGCCATGGCGCGTCTGATGAGTACCATGAAGCAGAACTATCCCAATGCCCGCATCTATTTCATCCTCAACACCGAATTGCGCGAGGAGATCAACGAATCCGTACACACCGTCTGCCGCCATTACGGCATTCCCTGCATCGACCTTCATGATATAGACAAGCAGGAGGGTCATCCTTCACGGAAGGGAATGACCGCCATCTGTGAGCAGGTCATGCAGGCCATAAAATAAGAAAGAGGAGCATTTCGCTCCTCTTTTCTGTTTATTTTCTGACGATTACAGAACCGCTGGCCTGATGTGTGGCCAGTACCAGCACTTCTGCTATCTGCACATGCTTGGGAGCTGAAGCTGCATAAAGTGCTACATCTGCAATGTCGGTACCGGTCAGAGGAGTGATACCTTTGTATACATTGTCCGCACGGTCACAGTCGCCGTGGAAACGGACATTGCTGAAGTTGGTCTCTACCAGACCTGGCTTGATGTTGGTGACACGTACGGCCGATTCAGCCACATCAATACGGAGTCCGTCGGTGATGGCCTTTACCGCAGCCTTGGTAGCACAGTACACGTTTCCACCAGCATAAGCCGCATCGCCGGCCACACTGCCAATATTGATTACATGACCCTGGTTGCGGTGCACCATGCCCGGAACCACCAGTCGTGTCATGTTCAGCAGACCCTTGATATTGGTGTCAATCATCGTGTTCCAGTCCTCGATATCACCTTCATATTCCTTCTCCAGTCCCAATGCCAGTCCTGCATTATTGATCAGCACGTCAATCTGTCTCCACTTGTCATTCAGTCCCTCGATGGCCTTCTTGCAAGCTTCGGCATCACGCACGTCAAAAACCAGCGGAAGCACATCGTTCCATTTGCTCACCTCATCTGCCACTTCTGCCAGCACATCCGATCTTCGGCCTGTTATAATCACATCATAACCGGCTTCGGCAAATGTCAGTGCACAGGCACGGCCAATTCCGCTTGTAGCACCGGTAACCAATACAATTTTGTTCATAAATCCTATTTCCTTAAATATTAATATCTTTTTTATCACGGAATCCACTTGCGGTTAATTTCCGTTATCATTCCGTTCTCTATCGTCACCCGGGTATTCAGCGAGAAGAAATCCTTTCGTCCGTCAGGAAGATTCTCCAGATATAATTTCTGTCCCGTGCTGATGGTGTCGGATGGATCTTCCGGATTCAAACCGCAGTCGATGATGCGGAAGTCCTCAGCCAGAGCCACCTGTGCTTTTCCCAATTCCGTGTATGCCGAGTGATCGTCCCATTCCATGCTACGGTAGGTTCCACCCTCATAACCCACCAGCCAGCAGCCACCTTCCTCCAATCCGCCGTTCACTTCCAGGATGCCGCGGTCGTCCTCTTTCAGGCTGGTAATCACAATCGGCTCCTGTCGGTAGATCAGTGTATCGCCCACCTGCATCAGGCTAACTTCCACAGCGTCATACAGGTCCTCGTTATACACCGTCAGGGTCAGGTTTCCGCCCATCCAGTCAAACTCGTCGGTAGTAAAGGCTACCGGAATGGTACAGTCGGTCAGGTTGTCCACACTGGTGCCGGCAGGTAATGGTGCAATGCACTTGTTGGTTTTGGGTGCAGGACTGCAGCTGTACAGCACAGCGACGGCCAAGGTCAACAGTAACAGTAAAGATTTAGTTTTCATATCTTTCATATAGTTTTGTTATAATTCGTTCTTTTATCAGTTATCAAATGTAAGACCAGAAAGCCTTATTTGATGTACTTCTCTTGTCCTTCTTGGGGGCTTCTATGAAGACGGTGCCTTGTCTTCATAGATGGCCGTAACCGGTCTTAAGAGATGTCTTGAGAATCACAATGCGAAGTTACGACTTTTTGAGAGGGTGGTCAACCTTTTTTGGAAAAAAACGTCAAAAAATCGTGTTTTACTGCAATATTGCCCACATTTGCGGTGCGGAGCACGAATTTGGGCACTCACGTTATAGATTTAGTAAAGATAATTCCATTATTTTGCGTTGTTGTTAGCGTTTATGATTGATGATATACGTATTTTGCTAATATTCAACTAATAATAATTTTAGTGCGTTACAGCGTTACAGCGTTACAGCAATATTCTGGCAATATACCCCATTTCTCCAATTTTCTTAAAGAGTAACTTATATTATATATATATTTATATATATATAATATAAAATCTATTTTTAGATTTTCGGTAATTGATAAAATATAGCTGTAACGCTGTAACGCTGTAACGCTTTTGCTCGTTGTTTATATTAATATTGTAAATATAACAGACATTTAGTTTTTGCCTTCATTCTTTGCTTTTGCTGCTGCGGCCACAGCACCTAAGATAATACCAGCCGACAGTCCCATGACTATCCATGGCAAAGCTGCCATAAAAAAATCTTGTACCATAATTTGTGTTGCAATTTTTAATTTTGCCGCAAATATAGAACGACTTTGCAGTAAACACATGTAAAAATTGGACTTTTCCCTATTTTTATGCTTGAGAGTGGAGAATATTTTTTAAATTTGCGAAAGAATCATAAACCTATTTAATTATAATTATCATGAGAAAATTATTGTCTATGGTAGCACTGCTGTTGCTGGCAGCTGCTCCAATGAAGGCACAGGAGTTGAGCAACTTCAACTTTGGTGGTGCTAAGCAGGTTGTTTCACCTGAAATTAAGGGTGATTCGGTAACCTTCCGTCTGAATGCAAATTATGCTACAGTGGTAAACCTGAGCGGTAACTGGGGTGGTGCTCCTATTGCCATGAAGAAGGGTAACGACGGTGTTTGGGAAACTACCATGAAGCTTCCTGAACCAGCTGAGATTTATACTTATAACTTTATTGTTGACGGTGTTTCTGTAAACGACCCAGTTAACTACATGGTACAGCGCGACGGTACCCGTTACCTGAACATGATGACCGTTCCTGGCGAGCGCACAGCTCCATACGCTGAGGCTTCACAGCGCGGTACTGTTACCTATAAGTGGTACGACAGCTCAATCCTGGGCATCAACCGCCGTCTGACTGTCTATACTCCTTACGGTTACGAGGCTAACCCTAAGAAGAGCTATCCTGTATTGTACCTGTTGCACGGTGCAGGTGGTGACGAGGAGGCATGGTCATCAATGGGCCGCGCTGCTCAGATCCTTGACAACCT
>JAKSLP010000051.1 GCA_024401115.1 Bacteroidaceae bacterium
CTGCTCAGATCCTGGACAACCTGATTGAGCAGGGTAAGGCTGAGCCTATGATCGTGGTTATGCCTAACGGTAACCCTAACCAGCAGGCTGCTAACACCATGGGTCTGCCTACTACTCAGATGAATTATCGTGATCCTGCCAACAGAAATGCTTATGTTCGCAGCTTGTGCGAGGAAATCGTTCCTTTCATCCAGAAGAACTTCCGCACCATTGCTAAGCCAGAGAAGCGCGCTATCGCCGGTCTGTCAATGGGTGGCGGTCACACCATTTCGGCTTCTACTCTGTATCCTGCATTGTTCGATTATATCTGTCCTCTGTCTGCAGCTGGTTCTGCTACCGTTGAGGATCTCCAGAACCTGAAGAAGGCTGGTGTTAAGTTGTACTGGGTAGGTTGCGGTAAGACCGACTTCCTGTGGGAAGGCAACCAGAAGTTGATCGCTAACCTGAAGGAGGCTGGCTTGGATCATACTTTCTATGTATCAGAGGGTGGTCACACTTGGGCAAACTGGCGTCTGTATCTGCAGACCTTTGCTCCTCTGTTGTTCAAGTAATCTCAGATTGAACAAGATATACGGATCACACCTCATTGCCATGGGGTGTGATTCTTTTTTGGGGAGAATTCAGCGTGCGGTGCCCTTTTTTCCCTTTTACACGGCCGGTAAAAATCCTTTGATAAATTTTCTTATCTTTGCATTATGGAAAAAGCATCAATTTGGAACAAAAAATGGATGATAAGCCTGCTGATGGCAGTGTTTATCAGTTATCCAAATCTGGCATGGGTGACTTGTGACATCAGTTTCATCCCCGATGCCGAACATGCGTGGTATATGCTGCATTTTGTGGTTCGCTTTCTTTATATCTGGGCCACGATGTATGTGTTGCTGTGGGTGAATTTCAAAAAGTTGGAGGGTAAGGACTTACTTCAGCGCCTGCTGCCTACAGCCAGTGTGGCCCTGGTTGCCTATGTGATTTACGAGGGACTGGTTGCCGTGCTGCGTATGCCTTACGACCGTTTCCTGATGGTCAAGACCTTCCAGTTCTGCCTGATGGCGGCTACCAGTGCTGCCATTGGATTTATGTCCTACCTGTACATCTCCCGCCAGGAGAAGGAGGACGAGTTGCAGCAGTTGCGCATCGAGAGTCTGCAGAGCCGGTGCAATGCGCTGACCAATCAGATTAATCCCCATTTCTTCTTCAACTCACTGAACGGTATCATCGGACTGGTGCGCAAGAAGGATAATGAGGCTACCATAGACTATATTAACGAGTTGAGTGATATTTTCCGCTATATCCTTCAGAGTGAGCACAAGGGACTGGTTTCGCTGGAGGAGGAACTGGACTTTGTGGGTGCCTATGCCAAGGTGTTGCAGGTGCGCTATGCCAACAAAATGACCTTCGAGGTAAATGTGCCTGAGGATTGCCGGAAGAAGCGCCTGCCAGTGCTGAGCCTGTTGCCGCTGCTGGAGAATGTGCCTGTGCATAACATGATTGACAGCGAGCACCGCATGACGGTTCGCATCAGCCTGACACCTGAAGGTGGCCTGCAGGTAACCAATAATTCCTATCCGAAAATGAATAAGCCTGAGACTCATGGTACGGGCTTGAAGAACTTGAATAAGCGTTTTATGCTGATGACTGACAACGAGATAGTCTTCAGCGAGAGTAACGGAGAGTTTATTGTAACATTGCCATTAGTGTAAGTTATGAGAGTACTGATTGTTGAGGATGAGACCGCAGCTAGCGAGAACCTTATAGCTATGCTGCATGAGCAGGATGCATCCATCGAGGTGTTGGATGTCCTGGAGAGTGTGCAACAGGTGGAGCGTTGGCTGAATGCACATCCTGATCCTGATTTGATTTTTATGGATATTCACTTGAGCGACGGACTGGCCTTCTCGCTGTTCGACCGTATGGAAGTGAAGACACCTATTATATTTACAACAGCTTACGACCAGTATGCGCTGAATGCCTTTAGCGTGAACAGTATGGATTACCTGCTGAAACCGGTCAAGACACGCGATTTGAAAAGGGCATTGGATAAGTTCAACCGCTGGAGCCAGCCGGATATGATGGCTTATGTGCAGCGTATGATGGGACTGGCCAGTGAGGGTGCCCCCAAGAAGGATACTTATAAGAACATCTTGCTGGTGACCTTGCGCGACAAGCTGATGCCGGTGGATGTGAGTGAGATTGCCTGTATCTATAGCACCGAGCGTAACACGGTGATTTATTTGAAGAACGGCAAAACCCTGCCTTTCAACAAATCTCTGGATGCCATTATTACTTCACTGAATCCTAAGGAGTTCTTTCGTGCCAACAAGCAGTATATCGTGGCCCGTGATGCCGTATTGGAGCTGGTGGTGTGGTTTGACAACCGCCTGTTGGTTCACTTGCCGATTGACTTGCCGGAACCGATGTATGTGAGCAAGAACCGGGCTTCGGATTTCAAAATCTGGATGATGGGGTGATAAGTGAAAGAGCTCCCGTAAAAAGTGTAACTGCCTTTTTAATAATAGGTGGTATATTTGCATAGGTAATAGAATATGAAGAAAATAACTATATGTGCGTGCAGTTCGCGCACAATCATGAAAGACGGAGAACTGACCCGATTGGCTGTTGCTGCCAGCAAAGCCGGATGGCAGGTGGAGCTGGTGCCTGATCTTTGCGAAATGTGCGAGGAGAATGTGCCGGAACTGCAGCAGGTGGCAGGAACCACCATCGTGGCTTGTCATGAGCGTGCGGTGAAGTCGCTTTTGGAATGGCGTGGGGTCGAGAACTGCACTCTGCTGAATTTGCGTGGCAGAGAGGCCACCGACGTTCTGCAGGAGTTGGGCCTTGATTCTGCTGAGGATGAGGCTTTGGCAGAACAGTTCAAGGAGCAGCTGGACCGCATGCCCCGGAAGATGGGCGAGGATGCCTGGTATCCTACATTGGATAAGGACGTATGCGGAGAGTGCGGTAAGTGTTTCGACTTCTGCCCCTTCGGTGTTTATGAGATGATTGACGACAGAGTGAGAGTGGTTCATCCGCACAACTGTAAGAACAACTGTCCGGCTTGTGCGCGTACCTGTCCTCACAGTGCCATCATCTTCCCTAAATATGACCGTAGCCCGATTAACGGTGGCAGTGAGCGTCAGGAGAGGGCGGTGCAACTGGATAGCCGCTCTTTGTATAATGATGCTTTCCGTGCCAAGCTGGCACAGCGCAAGGCTGGCGTGTCACTGTTGAAAAAAGATTAGTATTATGTTACAAGATTATACCTCATTACTGAAGATAGCTTGCCGCATCGTGCGTCAGACACCGGTACGCCTGTTGTGGAAATTTGCGTGGAACTTTGGTTGGCACAACCTGTGGCACATGCCTCGCTTCGAGCGCATGATGGCCAAGGGCGAGCCTTTCTTCCCTGCCTTTGTGATGATTAGCGTTAATGAAACTTGTAATTTACGCTGCAGCGGCTGTTGGGTAACCGCTGGCGGACACAAGCAACTCACCTTGGAGCAGCTGGACGGCATCATTACTGACGGTAAGAAACACGGCAGTTACTTCTTCGGTATATTGGGTGGTGAACCGCTGATGTACAAGGCTTTGTTCGATGTGTTAGCTAAACACAGTGACTGCTATTTTCAGCTGTTTACCAACGGAACACTGATGACTGATGAAATAGCGCAGACATTAAGCCGATTGGGAAATGTCACTCCACTGATCAGCATGGAGGGACTGAAGGAGGAGAGCGACCGCCGTCGCGGACGTGATGATGTATTTGGCCGTACCCTTCGTGGCGTGCGTGCCTGTCGCAAGGCCGGAGTAATTTTCGGTATTGCTGCCAGCATCTGCAAGACCAATTATGATGAGCTGGTGTGCCGTGAGCACATCGAGCGTGTGGCTGCCGAGGGTGCTGCCTATCTGTGGTATTACATCTATCGCCCAGTAGGAGCAAATCCTAATCCTGAGGTTGCCCTGAGTAAGGAGCAGATTCGCAGTTTCCGTGAGTTTATTGTAGAAGAGCGCCGGAATGCTCCGGTGGTGATTATAGATACGTATTGGGATGATGAGGGAAAGGCCATGTGTCCGGCAGCTACCGGCATGAGTCACCACATTTCACCGTCAGGTGCGTTGGAGTTTTGCCCGCCATTGCAGTTGGCCCGCGAGTTTATCAATGCTCAGGGAAGTAATGCTTATGATCAGTTCCGGGACAGCACTTTCCTGGCCGAACTTCGAAAGATGACCGCTGAAACCAGTCGTGGATGTATTCTGTTGGAGGATCCTCAGCGTTTGGCTGATTTCCTGCGCCAGCATGAGGCGGTGGAGACTACATCGCGCGGAACGGTATTGCAGGAATATGATAAGATGTATCCGGTGCCAGGTCATGATATGCGTGACGAGGCAATTCCGGAAAAGAGTGCGCCTTACCGTTGGCTGAAACGGAACTATTTCTTTGGATTTGGAGTATATGGATAAGAGAACCATACCATCAACAGCAGCAGAACGGACACAAATCCGTCAGGATTTGGCACAATTCGTGGCAGAGAAAGACTTGTGTCCCCCTTTGTCACTCAAGCAGTTGGAGCAACTGGCCGATGAGTTCATCGGCTTGCACCAGTTGCCTGACACTGTGCGCGACTGGTTGACGGTAGAGATTCACAATCAGTTGTGGAAAGATGTGGTAGCCGGAATTCCCTTTGAGCGCCGGTTGCTGTTGCTGCCCAAGTGTCTGAGTAAATTTGGCCAATGCAAGGGCGAATATGATGAATACGGACTGCTGTGTCACCGCTGCGGCTCGTGCCTGATTCCATCGTTGCAGGATAAGGCCGAGGAGATGGGTGTGCTGAGCATGGTGGCAGAAGGATTCACACAGGTAATCGACCTGATTGAAAACCAAGTGATTGATGCAGTGATTGGCGTGAGTTGCCTGGATTCCCTGGAAAAGGCATTCCCATTGTTGGTGCGCCATGCCGTACCGGGAGTGGCCATCGCACTGAATGACGGCGGTTGCCGTGACACGCATGTAGATGACAACTATGTGCTGCAACTGATGAGCCTGACGAATGGCGATGAGAATCTGAAGTTGATGAACCATGAGCTGATTCGCGAGCGCATCGACCAGTGGTTCTCGGCCGAGGAACTGCAGTATATCATGAGTCCGGTAACGGATCAGACCAGCCGTGTGGCTTTCGATTGGATGTGCGGCAATGGTCATCGTTGGCGTCCTTATCTGGTAGCTGCTGTGTATCAGAGCCTTACCGGTGATGTGACTATGACAGAGGATGTGCATCGTGCTGCCGTGGCGGTGGAGTGCTTTCACAAGGCATCATTGATTCATGATGATATCCAGGATGGCGATATGGTTCGCTATAACCAGCCAACAGTCAATGCTTTGTATGGTGATGCATGGGCCATCAATGCCGGTGATTATCTGTTGGGAGAGGGCTATCGTATTCTGGCGCAGAGCAAACATGTGGAATTGGTACGCGCCATTGCTGATGCACACATCGCCCTATGCAAGGGACAGGGAGCGGAACTGACCTGGTGCGCCAGTCCTAAGGCCATCGGTATGGACTTCGTGATGGATATTTTCGTGCATAAGACTGTTCCGGCATTTGAGGTATCTCTGTTGCTAGGCATGATGTGTACCGGTAACTTCGTCCATTTGCGCCCCTTGCTGAAACAGTATTCCGAGGCATTGGGCATTGCTTATCAGTTGAAGGATGATCTGGACGATTTCACGGAGAATCATCCGGTGGCTTTGCGTCCGAGTGCGGTGCTGGCACTGATCTGTGAAGACGAAAAGAATGCATCGCTGGTGCAGGAACTGTTGCAGTCTTCAGACATGAAACAGGTCCTTAATAAACCGGAATATGCAGAAAGACTGAAAGATACATTGGATAAAGTGGAGCAGCTCCTGGATGAATACCACCAAAAGGCTTTGGATGCTTTGAAGCAGGTGGATGTGTTGGAACTGAAGAGACTGCTGTTCCAGGTTACTGAAAAGATATTGAAACGATAAATGAAACTACCCTTGTCCATACAGATCTGGCTGACCCTGCGTAGGGCCGTGAAAGCTTTGAGCCCCGAGGGCAGAGCTGCTATCTCCGGTTTTGTCCGGAGCCAGAAGCGTACAGACGGTTACTGCGGTGCCGGTGGACAGGTGGAACCTTATTATACGCAGTTTGGCGTTTTGCTGGAATGTGTTCTGATGCCGGGTGTGGGAACGAACGAAATCAAAAAACTCGTTCTTCTTCTGAAAAGCGGTATTCACGTGCGCTTTCTTTCGGAATCCAAACGCGATACAGGGGTGCTGTACGACCTTTTTTTCCGTTTCGTCAATGACGAACTCCGGTTGAAGAGACCGAAAAAAACAGAAATAAAGAGTCGCTTGCAGGCATATCGCAAGGACAACGGCGGTTATGTGCATTCTTTGGGACGTCCGGAACCGGGCACCAATGCCACCTGCTCAGCACTGACTATGCTGCATCAGGTAGGAGCCACGGACATGGATTCGGTGCAATGGCTGCTGAACCTGCAAGACGAAACGGGTGGTTTCCGTGCCACAACGGAAGCTCCTATACCCGACTTGCTATCGACTGGCGTAGCTGCATTCACCCTGCATGTGCTGGGTGTAAAACCCCGCAAAGCAGTGACCGATTTTGTGGAATCGCACTGGCTGACGAATGGCGGTTTTGCACCAACTTTGCTGGATGAGTACAGTGATGTGGAATATGTATTTTATGGATTATTAGCACTGGGTGCACAATGAATATTACGCAAATAAAAGAAATACAGGCAGATGCCATGCAGCGACTGATGAACAGCCGCTCTTCAGATGGCATGTGGAGGGGATTGCTTTCCAGCAGTGCCATCTCCACCTCGGTATCGGTATTTGCCTTGCACAGCATTGATGCCCAGCGTTATAAAAAAGAGATAAAGAACGGAATTATCTGGCTGAAAGGCACGATGTGTGCTGATGGTTCTTGGGGCGATTCGGTGGAGAGCCCATCGAATATGACTGCCACATTGCTCACTTATGTTTCTTTGGTGGCAGTTGGGGAACAGGCTCTGCAGACCCGTGCTTACTTGAACACCCGTTTCGGCGGTGAGAGTGAAGAGGCATTGATCAAGGGCGTGCTGGATTATTACGGAAAGGACCTGACTTTCTCGGTGCCTATATTAATGATGTGTGCCTTGGCGGGAGTGATAAAGAGTTGGAATAAGATTCCTCCTTTCCCTTTTGAACTGGCCACATTGCCACAGAAGTTCTTCCGTTTCCTGAATTTGCCGGTAGTGAGCTATGCCATTCCGGCACTGATCGCCATCGGTATTTGCCAGATGCGCCGCAAAGGTGGACTGCTGAGTGTGGTGCGCGAGAGGTTCGTGCCTAAGGCCATGCGGGAACTGGTGAAACTCCAACCCGCTGACGGTGGCTTTCTGGAGGCAGCACCGCTTACCGCCTTTGTCAGTATGTGTCTGGCGGAGGGTGGTTTCCGTGATCACGAGGTGACACGCAAATGTGCGCAGTTCCTGGTGGATACGGTGCGCGATGATGGCTCATGGCCTATCGATACTAATCTGTCGTGCTGGGTTACCAGTCTGACAGCCAAGATATTAGGAAAAGAATTTGAAGGCCATCAGGCTTTGGCAGATATCATTCAGCGCAATGCTACTCGTGCTGTTCATCCGTTTACCGGAGCAGCTCCGGGTGGATGGGGATGGAGTGATTTGAGCGGTTCTGTGCCCGATGGCGATGATACTTCCGGTGCATTGGTTGCCCTTCATGCCTTGGGTTATCCTTGTGATGAGGTGATAGTCAACGGTATCAACTGGCTGATGATTCTGCAGAATAACGATGGTGGTATGCCTACTTTCTGCAAAGGCTGGGGTAAATTACCTTTCGACCGCAGCTCTCCAGACATTACATCGCATGCCGTACTGGCTATGGGATTGTGGATGAAGGATCTGCCTGCTGATTTCCGTGTGAAGGCAGAGAAAAGCTTCAACCGATTGTTGGACTGGTTGGAAAAGAACCAGGATGCCCGGAACGGATGGACTCCATTGTGGTTCGGAGACCAGGATGCAGCAGATGAGCATGCTCCGGTGTATGGTACGGCCACGGCTATTGATTACCTGATGGCAACCGGTCATCCTCGTGCCATGAAACTGGCTGAGTGTCAGGTCCCCTTCTTGCTGAAGACCCAAAACGGGGACGGTGGTTGGGGTGGAAATCTGGGCGTATGCTCAAAGGTGACACTTACCAGTAGGGTTTTGGCGGCCTTGTCGTATTTCCCTGAAACCGCTGCAGTGAGAGACCATGCGTGGGATTATCTGTACAGCCGATTCCTAAAGGGGACTTTATATCAGGAAGAACCTATCGGGTTATATTTCAGTAGGTTGTGGTATTCGGAAACGATGTATAATTTAACGTTCCTATTGTGGGCGATTAAACGAAATATAAAATGAGTAAAACTAAAGCAATAACCGCGGGAGTAGCTGCCTTTTGGTTGGCGGTACTAGTCGGCTGGCATGTGTATGATCCGAGCAGTGGATTTACTGAGCAGGTGCCAGGTGCTGACAATCGTCCTGCCGGTTCTGCACGCAAAGCTGACGAGGTGGTGATAGGCGAGTATTTCATGAAATACGATGACGCCACTGAGCCACAAGGATTTGAGGGCATTTGGCCCGGTTTTCGTGGTGCGGATAAAGACAATAAGGTAAAGGCCAACCTGACATTGGCTTCGGGAGACTTTGCCACCCAATGGAGTTTTGAAACGGGTGAGGGACATGCGGCTCCCGTTATCGGACAGGGACGTGTGTTTGTGTTGGATTACAACGAGCAGTTGAGTTCGGATGCTTTGCGCTGCTTCAACCTGGAAACGGGTCAGGAACTGTGGCGCCGTTGGTACCGTGTGCCCATGAAACGAAACCATGGATTCTCGCGTACCATTCCGGTTTTGTTTGAGAATCTGGTCATAACCGTGGGCCCGGAAGGACATGTGATGTGCTGTGATCAGGTTACCGGTGATATGCTGTGGACCAAGGATATGAAGAAAGAGTTTGGCAGTGAGATTCCATTCTGGTACACCGGACAGTGTCCATTGGTACAGGATGGCGTGCTGGTGTTGGCACCTGCAGGTACAGAAACGCTGCTGTGCGGTGTGGATGTCAAGACCGGTGAGATGCTATGGCAAACTCCTAATGATCCTGCATTCAAGATGTCCCACTCTTCGGTTATGCCGATGACACTTGGCGGAAAGAAGCAGTTTGTATACATCGGCGTAGGCGGTGTATGCGGTGTTTCTGCCGAGAAAGACGATCAGGGAAAACTGCTATGGAGTGCCAGCAAGTGGCAGCCATCGGTGGTAGCGCCATCGCCTTTGCAAATCTCGTCCAACCAGATTTACCTGGTGGCAGGATATGGAGCGGGCGGTGCCTTGCTGCAGGTGGATAATGCCGGCGGTAGCTGGAAGGCTGAGATCAAGGATTCGTACAAAGCCGATAAGGGTATGAGCTGTGAGCAGCAGACACCTATATTATATGAGGGTATGCTCATCACCATTCTGCCAAAGGATGGCGGCGGTATGCGTGAGCGCATTGCCTGCTACAATCCATCCGATCTGCATAAACCTATTTGGACATCGGCTGCTGACGAGCGTTTCGGCTTGGGTCCTTACATGGTTATCGATGATAAGCTGTTGGCTTTCAAGGAGGACGGTGAACTGTATGTGTATAAGATTTCCGGAAAATCCATGCAGTTGCTCAAGAAACAGCGTATCATGGAAGAGGGCATAGATGCCTGGGGACCGATGGCCTATGCCGACGGCCGGCTGATAGTCCGGGACTCAAAGAATGTGATTTGTCTGAAAATTAGTGAATAAGAATAGATAAGATATGGACAATATAACTCGTAGAAAATTCTTGCATATTGGCGGTTCCGTAGCTCTGGGTGGCATGTTCATCGGTGTGGCCGGCAATAGCTTGTGGAAAATGTTCCTGCATCCTGACCAGCTGTTCTACGACAGCAAGCGTGTGAAGGATGCCGATGCATTGGCTCTGCGCAACAGTCAGTTCGTCTCGCCTTACCGCCGTACCTTCGGTTTTGTGGCTCCAGACGAGGTAACAGCCTTTGAACTGAACAAAGGTAGTGTTATTTTAGCCACCCCGAATAACATATATATATATGGTATATCCGGTGAGTTGCAGAATAATTTCCCGGTTCCCAGTGATGTTCGTGACATGGCTGTTTATGATGATCAGATTTATCTTCTGTATGGTGCCCGTGTTGAGGTGTACAGTATGCAGGGCGATATGGTGAAGAGCTGGGATGCCTGTAGCGAGGATTCGGATTACTGCTCACTGACTGTATTTGAGGGCGGTGTATTTGTGACCGATGCCAGCAATAAGAATATCTGTAAATACAACCTTGATGGAACTTTGGCCCGTTTCATCAACAGCCCTAAGGGATTTATTGTACCCAGCTACTCGTTCGGAATCACCAACATGGACGGAGCCGTTTATGCATCAAATCCGGGACGTCATCTGATAGAGCAGTATACTGCCGATGGTGAGTTCGTATCGGCATTCGGTAAGGCCGGAGCTGGAGACGGTGAGTTCAGCGGTTGCTGTAACCCTGTGATTCTCACCACCAATACAGCAGGAGAGATTTTGACCTCAGAGAAGGGAGTTCCACGCATCAGTTGCTATACCCGTGACGGTCAGTTCCGCAGTGTTCTGTTGGATCAGAAAGCTTTGGGCGGTGGTCATGTGGCTTATGACATGCGCGTGTATAACGATAAACTGATTGTGGTGGGCGGAGATAAGGTTTCCGTCTTCCAGTATAACCGTCAGGTTAGCCAGCAGACCCTCTGCGGTACTTGCGACCTGGATTGTCCAATGAAAGTATTAGCGTAACTATGGAGAAGAGTCCTATAAATCGCCGCGAGTTCTTCAAGAAATGCGGTTCGGTATTGGCCGGAGGTTCCATCCTGGCAACCGGTGGCGTGCTGGCCACTAAGGCAAAAGCCAAACAGGCCGATCTGTTCTGGCAGATTGATCCCACGAAATGCACCCAGTGCGGACGCTGTGAGACCGACTGTGTCTTGCCGGTTTCTGCAGTCAAGTGTTTCCATGCCAATAAGGTGTGCGGTTACTGCGACTTGTGTGGCGGCTACTATCGTCCAAGTGTAAAGGATTTGAATACCGCGGCTGAGAATATGATGTGCCCAACGGGTGCCATTAGCCGAAAGTTTGTGGAGGAACCTTATTTTGAGTACACCATTGATGAAAGTCTTTGTAATGGTTGCGGTAAGTGCGTAAAAGGCTGCACCTCATTTGGTAACGGTTCACTGTTCCTGCAGGTTCAGCAGGATTTGTGCTTGAATTGCAATGAATGTAAAATCTCGCGTGTTTGTGTGTCGGGCGCTATCCAGCGTGTGCCATATGAGACTGCATATAAACTGAAAGACCACGCATGAAAAAGTTACTTGTTTTTCTATCGCTGGTTTTGAGCCAGTTGCAGGGATGGGCTGTGGCCCGTTTCCCAAAGCCTGATTTTACATCGGGTTACCAGTATCCTGACATTCAGCATCCGGTACCTTACGAGCAGTTCTGGAACTGGCTGGATGTGGTGCTGATGGTGGTGATGATGAGTGTCGTGGCTTGGGCAACCCACAAGAAACAGAGCCGCAAAGCGATTTTTGGCGTTTCCATCTTCTCGGTATTGTACTTCGGTTTTTACCGCAGCGGATGTGTGTGCAGTGTTGGCTCTATCCAGAATGTAGTGCTGGCACTGACCGATTCCACCTATAATCTGCCTTGGTACGTATTGCTTATCTTCATTTTGCCTATACTGTTTACATTTCTGTTTGGCCGTGTATTCTGTGCGGGTGTCTGTCCGTTGGGAGCCTTGCAGGAACTGGTGAATGTGAAGAACTTCCGTATCAATAAGGCGGTGACTTCGGCATTGAGCATTATTCCATGGATATACCTGGCGTTTGCTCTGCTGTATGCAGCCACTCGCAGCCAGTTCATTATCTGCCGTTTGGATCCGTTCATCGGTATCTTCCGCATGGGAGGTGATATGGGACTGATAACCTTCGGCGTAATACTGTTGCTGATCTCTATGTTCGTAGGACGTCCTTTCTGTCAGTTCCTTTGCCCTTACGGTGCATTGCTTAGCGTATTTGGCAGTGTGTCGGTAAAGAAGATGGAGGTCACCAATAAAGGTTGCATCAACTGCAAGTTGTGTCATCACTCGTGCCCTGTAGATGCACTTCGTCCTCCTTATGCTAATCAGGTGAAGGAAGACCGATTGACCGGTGTGAAACGCTTGGTGATGTATTTCATCCTCTTGCCTGTGCTGACTCTGGCCGGAGCATGGCTGGTGGGCAGCAACAGCGAGGCATTAAGCCGTGCTCATAAGGATGTACATTTGTACGATTTGATTCAGGAACAGGAGGCTAATCCGGAGTTGGAACCTATCCTGGAGGTGACTGCTTTCAATGAGATGGGCCGTACCATGGAGGAATTGGAAGCCAAAGTGGAAGAGGTGCAGCATCAGTTTAAGGTTTATGGCTATCTGGCCGGTGCATTGATTGGCTTTGTCTTGGGCTTTAAACTCATTCGACTGTCGGTTAAGCGTACCCGCAAGACTTATGAAATAGACCATTCGGCTTGCGTGGCTTGTGGAAAGTGTTTTGATTATTGTCCTCAAAACTTGAAAAATAAATAGATTATGAACAAGAATATATTTCGTAATGTAGCCCTGGTGACAGCCGTATTTATGTTGGCACTGTCTACCATGCTGGTGGTTAATTACTTTCAGGTCAGAAACGCCACTCCTCTGAAGACTGAGGTGATGGAAACCCTGAAACAGCTGAACGAGAGTAACGGCGATAACGAGACCCTTCAGGCCCAGATCCGCCAGTTGGACCTGCTGAGCCGTAAGGCTTATTTCACTCAGGAAAGTCATTTGAAGAGTGGAGCTTATATTCTGTGTGGAATGGCTTTCGTCCTGGTGATTTGCTTGCGCTATTATTTCAAGGAGAGCAAGAAATTACCTTCAAAGGAACTGGATGCCATTGATGAGTGGATGAACAAAAGCCGCTCACGTAACTATATCACTTATGGCGGTTTAGGCGTTGTGGCTATAGCGCTGTTGTTTGCCTTCCTGTCTTCTCCAGCTTTGAAGAACAAATTGGAGGAAGCCATAGAAGAAGGTGATGAGATGCTGGCCGAAAACCTGGAGGAGAACGGTGGCGAGGCTGCTCTAAACGACTCGACAGTTGTGGAAACAGAGGAAAGTGACAGTACAGCTGTTGAGGGCGAGGACGATGGTCTTCCTATTCCTAAGGTTACTTCTAATGCTTTCCGTGGAAACAATTCCAGTGCTGTATCCGGTGCTGGAGGTATTCCTACCAGTTGGGATCTGAAGAGCGGAAAGAATATTCTGTGGCAGAAGCCTATCCCTAAGCACGGTTACAACTCACCGGTAATCAATGGACGTAATGTGTTCATTACCGGTGCTGATAACAGTGCACGTGAGTTATACTGCTACGATGTCTATACTGGAGAACTGAAATGGACCGTCAAGGCGGATAACATTCCAGGTTCACCTAGCACCATGCCTAAGGTGAATGCCGATACCGGTTTGGCCGGTTCTACCGTAGCCACCAACGGCAAGCAGGTTTGTGCCATCTTTGCTACCGGTGATGTCATCGGCGTGGATATGGAGGGTAACCGCCTGTGGGGCAAGAACATCGGTCTGCCAGACAACCATTACGGATTTGCCTCTTCCTTGCTGATGTACGGCAATGAACTGATTATTCAGTATTTGAATAACTCCAAGGCACAGCTCATCGCTCTGAATGCTACAAACGGCAATCAGTTGTGGGCTAAGAGCACCAAGGATAAGATTGCATGGAGTTCCCCTGTTATCGGAACCATCGGTGGTAAGGCAGCCATCATTACCACCAGTAACCCTGCAGTGGCCGCTTATAATCCATCCAATGGTGCAGAACTGTGGCGTGTAGAGTGCCTGAGCGGTGAGGTTGGAGCCAGCCCTGCTGTAAGCAACGGCATGGTTTATGCTGCCAGCGAGTATGCAAAATGTGTAGCTATTGATGGTGCTACCGGTGAGGTTAAATGGGAAGCAAGCGACTATTTGCCGGAATGTTCCAGCCCTGCGGCAACCAAGAATTTGCTGTTTGTGGCAACCAGTTACGGTATGGTTTGTGCTTACAATACCGAGACCGGCGAGTTGGTCAAGGAACATGATTTGTCCGATCCTTTCTATTCTTCACCTGTCATTGTAGAGGGCAAGGTTTACCTGTTCAGCAATGCCGGAAAAGCTTATATCTTCTCGGCAAGCGACTTTAACCTGCTGGCACAATTCAATACCGGTGAGAAGACTTTCGCCACTCCTGCCTTTACCGATGGCATGATGGTGGTTAGAACAGATAATTCTATCTATTGCGTAAAGAAAAACTGATATGGCTGATTGTAAAGATTGTAAATTTGCATCACCCGATGAGGCTATTCAGGCCATGGTGCGCAGAACAGATGCCATCATTGACCGTATAGGAACCCGTCGCGATCAGATTATTCCGCTGCTCCAGGCTTTGCAGGCGGAGTTCAACTATCTGCCATCGGATGCACTGAACCGAATTTATGAGCGTACAGAAATAGACCGTGCACAGCTTATCAGCGTGTCATCGTTCTATTCCCAGTTCCGCATGGTACCTTATGGCAAGCATATCATTAAGGTGTGCATCGGTACGGCATGTCATGTGAAAGGTGCCAACAATGTATACGATGCGTTCAAGCGCGAGCTGAATATGGGTGAGGATACCATCACTACAGCCGACCAGCAGTACTCTATCGAAAAAGTGGCTTGTTTAGGTTGCTGTGCATTAGCTCCTGTAGTACAGATTGATAATAAGATATTTGGCCATGTTCAACCGGGTAGGGTGAACGAGGTGTTGGCTGAATTTGAGGAATATGCCAGCCAGCAACAGCAGGCATTGGCCGAGGAGGAAAGCCATGAGCCTCAGGGCGAGGTACGCCTGGGAATGGAGAACTGCTGCCAGGCCAGTGGCACTGCCGAGGTGCGTGAAGCTGTGGTAAAGGCTTGTCAGGAACTGGGTATCAATGTGAGAATCAAACCTATCTCATGTGTGGGTGCCTGCAATCAGGTGCCATTGATTGATGTGGCCATGCCCGATGGCGAGATTGTACGCTATCCGAACATCAAGCCTCAGGAGGTAAAGGAAATCCTGTTGCATCATTTCCGTCCTGCCAGCCGTTTGCGCCGATTGCGTAATGCCATTTTGAACCATATCGATACTTTCCATACTGATTTGACTTGGGATAACATCTTGTGGAAACCCGAGGAGGAACGTACTCAGCATATCAATACTTTCCTGAACGGTCAGCACCGTATCTCTACCGAGGGTTATGGTCACATGAATCCGCTGGATATTGATGAATATATCAAGTTGGGCGGTTTCCAGGCTCTGAAGAAGGCACTGACAGAAATGACCCGTGAGCAAGTGATTAAGGAAGTTCTCGACAGCGGTTTACGTGGCCGTGGCGGTGGCGGTTTCCCTACCGGACGTAAATGGCAACTGGTAGCTGCTAACGAATCCGACAAGAAATATGTAATCTGTAATGGTGATGAGGGCGACCCTGGTGCATTCATGGACCGTATCTTGTTGGAATCCTATCCTTTGCGTGTTATCGAAGGTTTGGCTATCGCAGCCTTTGCCGTAGGTGCCGATGAGGGCATTTTCTACATTCGTGCAGAGTATCCACAGGCTGTCATCCGTATCCGTAAGGCACTGGAAATGTGCATGGAAAAGGGTTATTTGGGTGATAATATCATGGGCACCGGTTTCAATATGCACATCCGGGTATTTGAGGGTGCCGGTGCTTTTGTTTGTGGAGAGGAAACCGCGCTGATCGGTTCTATCGAGGGAAAGCGTGGATTCCCACATCTGCGCCCGCCATATCCGGCACAGGCAGGTCTTTTCGGGAAACCCACCCTTATTAATAATGTGGAGACGTTAAGCCAGATTTCGTATGTGGTCAATCGCGGTGCTGCTGAATATACAAAGGTGGGAACCGAGAAGAGCCGGGGAACCAAGGTGTTTGCTTTGGCTGGTAAGGTCAACCACGGTGGACTTATCGAAGTACCGATGGGTACTACACTGCGTCAGATTGTAGAGGAGATTGGCGGCGGTGTGGAAGGAGGCGAGAAACTGAAAGCCATACAGACCGGAGGACCATCCGGTGGTTGTATCCCTGCAGAATTGTGTGATGCACAGGTGGATTTCGATGCCTTGAACCAGATGGGTGCCATCATGGGTTCCGGTGGTTTGGTGGTATTGAGCGAGAGCAATTGTATGGTGGATGTGGCCCGTTATTTCCTGAACTTTACTTGTGATGAGTCATGCGGAAAGTGTACCTTCTGCCGTGTAGGTATCCGCCGTATGCTGGATATCCTGAATAAACTCTGCACCGGACAGGCTACCCTGAAGGATGTGGATATGTTGGAGGATTTGGCTAACAGCATCAAGAAATCAGCTCTTTGCGGTTTAGGTAAGACTGCGCCTAATCCTGTTTTGTCTACCTTGCGTTATTTCCGCCACGAATACGAGGAACATGTGCAGGGTATTTGCCGTACCGGTTCATGTAAGGACATGGTGAAACTGCAGATTACCGACGATTGTGTGGGTTGCACAAAATGCGCCCGCAGTTGCCCGTCAGATGCTATCCAGTTCACTCCATACGAGAAGCATGTCATCGATGTGAAGACCTGTACCCTGTGCGGTTTGTGTATGGATGAGTGTGATTATAATGCCATTATTAAGGTACCTGTCAAGGAGGTAAAAGCATAAAGGACCATGAAGATTTATGTAAACGATAAGGAATTAGAGGTTTCAGGTCAGGAAACCTTGATAGAAGAACTGAACAGAAACGGATACGATATCCCGTCACTCTGTTACAATAAGGAGGCCAAGCATCAGGCATCATGTATGGTGTGCATGGTCAAGAATGCGGTCAATGGTCAGATGATTCCGTCATGTTCCACCTACCCAATGGAGGGCATGCGTATCGAGACCGATACAGAAGAGGTCCTGTCTTTGCGCCAGATGTCGCTGGAGTTGTTGCTGAGCGATCACCGTGCCGATTGTGAGGCTCCATGCTCACTGGTTTGCCCGGGAAAGTTGGATCCTGCTCAGGTGATGCTATATTACGACCGTGGTCAGAAGGCCGAGGCGCGCTCATTGGTTATGAAAGCTTTTGGCCAGGGCGCTGTACCTTGCGAAGGCTGTAAAGCTCCTTGTGAGAAGGTTTGTCGTAGAGGAACTGTAGATAAGTCGGTTTCTATCCGTGAGATTATCATGCAGTTGGTTGCCGATGAGTCGATTCCTGTAGTGGAAGCACGGTCTAAGGCCATTGTGGATAAGAATTATTTCGGTTCCAAGTTGGGCCGTTACACTCAGCCCGAAAAGGAATGGCTGAAAGAAGTCTATCAGGATGCTTCACGCTGTCTGCACTGTGCCTGTGAGGGTCGTAATAAGTGTAAGCTTCGTGAGTATTCTGCAAAGGCGGGAATAAAGGCAACCCGTTACGGAGTGTCCTCTTCGCTGCCAGTCAAGGAACAAATCAAGGTGGTAGGAAAATTGCGTTTCGAGCCGGCCAAGTGTGTGCGATGCGGTCTGTGTGTTTATAATACAGAGGATGGCTTTACCTTTCAGCATCGCGGTTTCGTGATGCAAGTGGTTATTCCGGAGGAAAGCAAGTCGCACATCAGTGAGAGCCTGGCACGTCTGTGTCCTACAGGTGCATTGTATTTAGAGGATTAAAGATGAACGTAAAACTAAGAAATACGATTTATTGTCTTTTTTCTGTCTTCTGTTTCCTTTCTATTGCGGGTTGCATGTCCATGGCAGAATTGGATTCGGATGATGAGGTGTTGGACAACAATTGGACCATCTTCCGTGGTTCTCCTTCGCTGAGTGGTTATACAGACAGGGAACTGCCTGCCAATCCAAAGTTGCAATGGTGCTTCCAGAACAATGTGCGTACTGTGGCTTCGCCCATTATCTATGAAGGCGTGGCATTTACCTGTGACCGCAAGGGTGTAATTCGCGGCATTGATGAAGGTGGACAACAATGTTTCGAATACAATCTGGATACACCCGTCGAGGCGTCATTTATTATCCGCGACTCGGTGATTTATGTGGGCAGAATAGATGGATTTGTTACTGCCATCTCTCTTCGTACACAGAAACAGCTATGGAGCTACGAGACTGAGGGTCAGATCAGTGCTTCTCCTAATATTATTGAGAAAGAGGGTAAATCACGCATCTTTGTGGGAAGCTACGATAGTAATATGTACACCTTTGATGCAGCTAATGGACAGAAAATTAGTCAGTTTGAATCTGATTACTATATCAATGGCGCCACAGCCTTGTGGAAGGATTATATGGTGTTTGGCGGTTGCGATTCGTGGTTGCGTGTCATTCACACTCAATCGGGTGAAGCTTCTGATTCACTGCAACTAAAAGAATATGTGCCTGCTTCGCCAGCTATCATGGGTGATTATGCCTATGTGTCGGACTATTCAGGAAATATCTACGAGTTGCATTTGGAGAATGGCAAGATTAAGGATCATCGTATGCTACTTGAGGTGGGAAAAGACGATGAGAATGGTGGTTCCATATCCATTCCGGCTGTGGATCGTAATGCTATTTATATTCTGACAGGCGATCGCTATGTGGCTTGTCTGGATCGTGCCGATGGTCATGAACGTTGGCGAAAAATGTTGAAAGGTGATGTGGGGGAATCATCTCCTATGGTGTGCCGTGACAAGTTGCTGGTATGTACCAAGGACGGCCATGTTTCCATTCATAGTACCAAGGATGGTACAGAACTGTGGCATTACGAGGTGGGAGAGCAAATCATTTCTTCTCCCGCAGTACTGGAGAATGGTTTCTACATCTTGACTTCCCGTGGAAAGCTGTTCTACTTTAAGTGATAAGTGGAGTAGCTCAGTGGCAATGATGAAAAATGATGGATAGAATATGTATATCGAACTGAAAAATATCAGCAAATCTTTTTCGGATGGCAACAAGAGCACCCGTGTGGTGCTGGACGGCTTGAACCTGCAGTTACAGAAGGGTGATTTTGTGGCCATTACCGGTAAGTCAGGGTCTGGAAAGACAACGTTGTTGTCTGTCTTAGGTACTTTACTTCGTCCGGATTCGGGTTCTTATACTATTGATGGATTGGAGGTTACAGCAGCAAAGGAATCGATGGATGAGATACGCAACCGCCACATTGGCTTTGTTTTTCAAGACCATCGGTTGCTTCCTCAGTTTACAGCCCGTGAAAACGTACTCTTACCTCTTTTAGCTCATGACGATAAGGTAAGTCCTGAGATGGATAATAAATCCTTGGAATTGATGGAACGCATGGGTATTGTTAATGTCATGAACCAGTTACCGGAGACTCTTTCCGGAGGAGAAAAGGCCCGTGTGGCCATCTGCCGTGCATTGATTCAGGAACCCGATTTACTCTTGGCAGATGAACCTACAGGCCAGTTGGATGCTGAGACTTGCCTTCAGATTATGAATCTGTTCAAAGAAATAAACGAGGAATTGGGTAAGACCATTGTCATGGTAACCCATGCCTCTGATGTGGCTCAGGTTGCTAAAAGAATTTATCAGTTGAAAGACGGGAAATTAATATAATGAAAAAAGAGGGTCTTTTCAGAAGAAGTATAACGTACTACCAGTCCTACTACAAACTGGTGACTTGTGCCGTCATTGCTATGATGACTGTGCTTGTGGGCAGTTTAATGGTGGGTGATTCGGTACGTGGTACACTGGTTGACCGCGTTCAGGAGCGTTTGGGCGATACGGAGACAATCATAACGTCTGGAACGGGTTTCCTGAACGAGGAAATCATGCAGCAGCCTCTTCTGAAAAAGGCACATGGATATTTGCTTACCGATGGCTTTGTATCGCATGGGGGCAAGATGATTGCGGTTCAGGTGTGGGGAACCGATTGCGATTCTATAGAATTTGGCGAGGCACGGATCAATGAACCACTGGCCCGCCAATTGGACGGTGAGGAGGATTTCGTACTTCATCTGCCTGCTCATTCCTTGGTACCTTCGGGTAGCTTATTTGTCACACAAAGCTATAGTACACAGCTACGTTTACATACCAAATCGGTTAAGACTAAGGAGCAAGGCGGTAATTTGCTGCTACATAACGATCAGACCCTTCCGCTAAATGTCTTCGTCAGTCGCGAGGAATTGGCTGAGCAGATGGAACTGCAGGGAAAGATTAATCTTATCATGTCTCCCGAAAAGATTGAGGAAGATATGTTTGCCACAGCATGGCAACCGGCTTATTCCGGTTTGAAAGTGGGAGAGGGAACAGTGACAACTGATCGCATTTTCCTTCAGCAGCAGGTGGTGGATGCGATTGAACCTCAGCGTGTGAACCTGGCTTATTTGGTAAATGACTTATGTGCTCATGGCGATTCGGTTCCATATTCATTCGTTACAGCCACAGATTCATGGAATGGTCAGCCGTTATCCGGGAATGAGATGCTGGTCAGTGATTATCTGGCTAATCGCTTGAAAGTGAAAGCCGGAGATTCCTTGCATGTGGATTACTTTGTCACTCAGGGCATGAAGACACAGGAAACCCGTTCACAGACCTTTGCCATTAAACAAGTTATTCCTCTGGAAGATATAAGGACCGATTCATTATTAACTGCTGAGTTTCCTGGCTTGTCGAATGTGGAGCGGTGCACCGATTGGGATAGCGACCTGCCTATCGACATGAAGCGCATTCAGAAGATAGATGAGGATTACTGGTATGCCTATCGTCAGACTCCTAAGGCACTGGTGGCGTATGATGCCGTGAAGAAGGATTGGGGATCAACCTTCGGTGTAGCCACAGCACTATATACTGCCGATGCTGCAGACAAGGTACAGCAAATCGTTCCACAGCAAATGGGAGTACTTGTGGCTCATCCGCGCGAATCCGGTTTGTATTCCGCACAGAACGGTACGGATTTCTCATCACTTTTCCTGGCATTGGGATTCTTCATTATCTTATCGGGTGTACTGTTGATGCAGAATCCGTTGGTTGAGATGCTTGTCCAACGCAAGGAAGAGATTCAACTGTTGATCACCTTAGGCTATTCGAGAAAGCGGATTACCCATTGGTTGATGAATGAGATATTCACCGTTGTTCCTTTTGCCGGTTTAATCGGAACTATGGCGGGAATTGCCTATGCGGCAATAATCCTGTTCCTTTTGGGAACGGTTTGGAGTGGGGCCACCCATACTGAGGGATTCCGACTGCATGTGAATGAGACATCCCTGATTGGCGGTTTCATTGCCGGTATGTTGATTTGCGGAGCTACGGCTTATTATGAGATTCATCGTATTTGGAAAAATAAGCAGCAGAAGCCAGTGAAAGCCTCAAGCTCAAATAACATCCGATTAGGCCTGTTCTTCCTTATTCCTGCCATTTGTTCGTTCATCTATAACCTGATAACTTCTCACAGTATCGTGCTGTTTGTGGTAAGCGGTGTGTTGTGGCTGATAGCATCTTCCTTATGTTTCATTGCATACATTCAGCGGATGGCCCATGAAGAAGAATCCTTCTCGAAGAAAGCCATGTTGTGGAAATCCTTAGCAGCCAATAATTCACAGGTTTTGCTGTCGTTCTGGGCTTTGGCTGTAGGTGTTTTTACTGTATTTGCAGTGGGACTGAACCGCCCGGATTTCTCGCGCTCGGTAGAAGATGCTTCCATTACAGGCGGATACAATCTGTGGTGCGACAGCCGCATCCCAATGGAGTATGATCTTAACAACGAACAGGTAAGGAAAAAGCTCTCCCTGCAGGATCTTCCTGATAGTGTCTGTTTCATGCAGTGCCTGAAATATGTACAGGACGAAGCCAGTTGCCTGAACCTGAATAAAGTATCTACACCTACTGTCCTAGGAATAGATACCAAGGATTTAGCGGAGCATTTCCAAGTGGATGTCAATCTATTACAGAGAACTTCAGAAGGTGTTTATCCTATACTCATGGATCAGGAAAGTCTCATCTGGAGTATGATGAAGAGTGTGGGCGATACCTTGCAATATCGCAACAGCGAGGGACAGGATGTACAGTTGCTTATTGCCGGAAGTTATCCTACCGGAATATTCCATGGTACAGCACTGATGGATAGGAATCTGTTTCGCGAATTATGGCCCGATGAAAGTGGCAGCCGCCTGTTCCTGGTCCGTTGTGGTGAGGAAAAGCAGGCCGATGTGAAAAACCTTTTAGAGACAGCCTTGAATGAATACGGCTTGCAGGTTTGTACAACTACCGAGCGGTTTGAACTGTTTTTTACAGTTACCGAAACCTATCTTACCATATTCCTTACACTGGGAGGATTGGGTTTGCTGATTGGTGTCATCAGTTTGGTGGTGGTGATGCGTAAGATATTGGTGAGCCGTAGGGCTGAGATTAAGATGCTGTTCGCGTTAGGCTATTCGCATGAAACGGTATATGGCATGTTATATCATGAAAGTTTACTGGTACCTGTAGTGGCCATTGTTATCGGTGCATTGGGTTCTATTATTAGCATCAGCGCTAATGTGGGTGGTGCTGGATTGGGTACCTGGATGTTGGCCATATTGGCTCTGGGTTTGATATTGCTGAGTACAATAGTCCTGCTGAAAAAGATGATTAAGAGAGAAATAAATAATATTCATTTTTAAATTATTACTTATGAACAAGAAATTTATCGGTTTGCTGCTATTTTGCAGTATGACATTTTTGAGTGCTTCTGCTCAAAGCAAACATGGATGGCGAGGCCCGGAGAACAATGGATCTTATCCTGACACAGGCTTGCTGAAAGAATGGCCTGCTAACGGTCCTGAAATGATTTTTGAAACTCTGGATGCCGGTAAAGGTTACAGCAGTCCTCAGGTAGTGGGTGACCGCATTTACCTGACAGGTATGAACGAGGACGAGAACAAGGAGGTTTTCCAGTGCTACGATTTGCAGGGTAAGAAACTGTATTCCACCGTTTATGGTAATCCTTGGAAAGATT
>JAKSLP010000052.1 GCA_024401115.1 Bacteroidaceae bacterium
AAATCCCGAAAATTTTTAGTTAGTGGTTGAAGAACTGCAGCATACGGGTTTGGAAGTCCACTCGGTTGGCCATCTTAACCGGCCAGTGTGGCTCGCCTGTGTAGTTCAGCATCCAGTATACTTTGTTCAGACGCTTCAATGCTACGGTATATTCAATGCCCTGATACCAAGGCACATGACCATCGGTGTCGTTATGCATAATCAGCAGAGGTGTGGTCACCTTATCCATATTGAATAATGGTGAGTTTTCCTTGTAGAGCTCTGGTGCTTCCCAGATGGATTGGCCGATACGGCTCTGTCCGTGCTCGTACTGGAAGTCGCGTGCCATACCGCTTCCCCAACGGATACCGCCAAATGCACTGAACATGTTCACTACAGGAGCACCACTCTCCAGTGCTGCAAAACGGTCAGTACGGGTTGCCAGGTATGCGGTCTGGTAACCACCCCAGCTGTGACCTGCTGCACCAATACGCTTCTCGTCAATATATCCGCCCTTCAGTACCTCATCAATACCACTCATCACACAGTCGTAGCAGCTCTCGCCCGGATGACCGTCAGTGTAGATGATATCTGGGTTGAATACCACATATTCATTACTGTTATACAAGTGATAATCAGGTGTTGAACGATGTGGCTGAGGCTGGTGGTAACTGTACAGGGTCTCAGCATTACGCTCGTAGAAGTTTACCAACAGAGGATATTTCTTGTTAGGGTCAAAGTTAGCTGGCTTGTAGATAACGCCTTCCAATTTCTTGCCTTTATATGAGGTCCATGAAATTAGTTCTGCAGTACCCCAAAGGAAAGCATTCTGCTGATCACCCTCGTGAGTAATCTGAGCAGGATTCTTGAAGGTTACATCACTGACATACAGTTCAGGGAACTGCTCGTATGTTTCCTTGGTAAACATCCAAACGTCAGCATTTTTAGCCTTGGTGAATGAGCCCAACATATAGTTGCCTGCCATCAGTTGCTGGATAGGCTTCTTTGGCTTGCTCAGATCAATACGGTAGTAACCATAACCCTTGGTAGTCTCATTCCAACCGGTAAGTATCTGAATCTCTTTTGGATCCTTGGCCTTCTCCTCACCACCGAATCCGGCAGAAGGGAAACGGAACTGAATCTTGTCAGCAGCACCGTTGGTCAGTTTGGTCATTGCGCCACCCTGTGCAGGAACCTTGTATATATCGTAACGGTCATACAGATAGATGAACTCATCATTGGCAGCCCAACCGCCATTTCCGTAAGAACCTGCATAGTCAGGTACATCATTATCGGTGTTCCAAGCAGCAAAACTCTTGTCGGTCAACTGATATTCCTGGCCGGTCTTCATGTCGATGGTACGCCAAACACTATCCATCTCATTGTATGCATAAGCATATTTACCCTCCAGAGACAAGCGGTAACGGGTGTAATCAGCCTTCTTGATCAGCATCTTCTCGCCAGTGGTCAGATTCATGCTGTAGTAGTCGCTGCGGCTACGGCCTTCCCACATGGATGAACGGGAATATGCCTCGTTGGTGCTCAGCAAAACGTAATCGCTGTTCATGCTGCTGGTAGTAGTAACGTTAGGCAACTCCTCGGTAGCTACCTGCAGGGCCTTGCGTGTATTCAGGTCATAAACAGCAGTATAAGTCTTTCGGCTGTCACGGTCCTTGTTGTAATCCTGAACGGTGTACTGAACCGCTTCATCCCAGCTCCAAACCTGTACATTAGGACGGTTGCTGGCCAGAATGTTCTTGTCCACTTCACGAGGAGCAGGAGCAGTTCCGAAAGTCAATCTCTGTCCATTCTTCGAGAAGCTCATGCGACCGTTCTCACTGATAATCCATCCCTTAGGAGCAAAACCATTGGCATCAGCCAGTATACGCTCGGCTTTCTGGCCGTTGGTAGACATCCACAGTTCCATGCCCTTTTTCTTGGCTGCCTCCTGTGCTTCCTTGTTGTCCTTGTCAGCTTTCTCTGCAAACAGGAATGCGAATGTGTTTCCTTCCTGTGCGAAAGTGATGCTCTTGAATTCTCCCTTGCCTTCCTTAATAAGAATAGGTGTATCGCTGCCTTCGTTCAGCAGGAATAGACCGCTGGTACCATTGATGCCGCTACCTGAGGCCACAAAACACAAAGATTTGCCGTCTGCGCTGAACTGATAACTGGTTACAGAGGCCAGTTCAATCTCATTCTTACCCAAGTTGCGTACATGAAGGGTAGAGTCCTTCTTGCCTGTCTGGTAAGCCAACCAGTCGCTCTTGTCGGCCAGTTTATAGCCGCGCAGTGAGTCGATAACTTCCTGATTACCACCTAAGGTGTAGATAATCAGTTTGTCCATTGGCAGGTCCTTGCTGCTGGCAGCTGGTGCGCTGGCCTTCTGTCCACGGGCATCCTGAGGAGTGCCGGCAGGATCACGTGGAGCAGCCTTGGTGCCCTTGCTCTGCTGTTCTTTCAACTGATGCTCCTCCTTTTCCTTCTCTGTCACTTTAGTGCTCAGTACTACATGCTTGGAGCCTGCAGCAAAGCCGATGTTTGAGATAGGGGAGAAACTCTGTACCAGATTGCCCTTGGCATCATATACTTTGGCTGTGGCATCACCGATGAAGTTGCGAAGATTACCGTTGCGGTCACCGTCACCTCTCCATGGCTCTGTTACAGCCAGCACCCACTTTCCGTCATTGGAAAGTTGCTTGAAGCTGATGCGCTGGAAATCCTGCACATCCTTCACGGTCATGGCGCGCTGGGCCATCAGTGCCTGAGTACTCAGGGCAAATGCTCCCAACACGATGATGATTTGTTTCTTGTTTCTCATATACTAATTGTGTTATAATACTATTTTGTCATTCTGAGCAAAGCGAAGAATCTTTCTAAACTGGATAGCTTGACTAGCGGGAAAAGATCCTTCGCTACGCTCAGGATGACAGAGTGAGGGGTTAGAATGGCATCGCCTCATCACCCTGGCCCTGTCCGATAATCTCGGTTGCCAGATCCATGTAATCGGCAGCACCGTTGCTCTTCTTGTTGAAGCGGAAGATATCCAAACCTTGGCATGCAGCCTGATTCAACTGCTCGCACTGACGGATAGTGGTGTACAGTAATGCGTCACGGTTCTTGGTTATCAGCAGGTTACGAATCTCCTTATGGATAGACAGACGGCCATCGTAACGGGTCAGCAGGTAATATCCCTTTGCCTTAACCTTGTAGGCCTTGATAATCTTGGACAACTTCTTGGCACCGTTGATAGAGTTCTTGTCACTGATAGGAACCAGGATGACATCGGCTGCAGTAATGGCATTCACCATCAGCATGCTGGAACCTGGAGCCGCGTCAATCAGGATGAAATCATAGTCATTCTTGCAGGTTTTCAGGGCTGTCTTCAGTACATGGCTGGCTTCCTTCACATCATCCATGGCAGCCAGGTTCAGTGAGTCCTCATCCAGTTCCTCTGCTCCTGGCAGAATGAACAGATTAGGCAGAACTTCTTGACCTACAACCTTTAAGTCGTCATTCAATACATTGGAGATGGTAGGCACGGTAGCTTCGGAAATCACCTGAGAAGTAAGATTGCACTGAGGGTCGAAATCCACCAATAACACCTTCTTTCCGCTCAGGGCCAAAGCTGCGCCCAGATTCTGGCTGGTCATGGTCTTACCCACACCACCTTTATGATTTACAATAGAAATAACTTTTCCCATATTTACTTATAATATTCTGGACCGATTTTCTTCATTAATGTCTTGCCGATCAACTCCTTCATGGTAATGTCATGGTCGTCGGCATAACGGCGGAGGCCGTCAATTAACTTGGATGGCAACTGCAATGCCAGCACCTTGTCCTTGTCGCCCTGAATCAGATTCAGGCGCTTTGGACCTGCACCCTTGATGCCTTTTGGACGTCCGCGGCGAGGCTTCTCTGCCTCTTCAGCCGGAGCAGATTCAACCTCTGCTGTTGCCGGAATCTGTGCTTCTACCTTGACTGGCTCCGGTGCTGCAACCGGCTGTCCTGCCACCACAGGTTCGGCCTTAGGAACCGGTGCTTCTTCTACGGGAGCAGGCTGCGGTTCTGCTGCTTTAGGGGATTCAGGCTCGTTGAAACTTAAGTCCGGAGCTCCCATTCCAGAGAAGTCTCCTAATGTTCCCCGATGTCTTTTCTGTATAGCCATATAATTTAACTATTTAATATTGTTATATATTATCTTTATTAGTGCAAAGATACAAAAAAGATGGGATATAAACAAAAAAATAAGGTTGAAAATCAACCTTATTTTTTACTGATATAGTTCTCTAAACTTTGGCAAACCTCCCTGCTGAACCGTTGTCCGTGTTCAATAAGTATAGACCATTTATCCGGTTGTAAATTAACCATTTGCTCTTGTAAAATCTGTTCTTTAATCAATCCATATACAAATCCGGCATTAAAGCTGTCACCGGCTCCTACCGTACTTACCGTAGGGATTTGCTGCACAGGGAAAGTCAGGTGATTATCAGGGGTATGAACATGTATTTCACGGGCTCCATCAGTGTAAATCAGGAACGGACAGCGTGGCTTGATATGCTTCTCATAGATCACGGTAGAATCCCGTTCACCGTATAGAATTTCGAAATCCTCGGATGATCCGCGAACCACATCACTCAGTGCCAGATTCTCCAGCAGGTTGGGCATGCATACAGGTAAATCGGCCAAGTGAGGCTTACGGAAGTTGATGTCGTAATACACCATCGCTCCGCGCTGCTTGGCACGTTGCATGAACTGTAGCACCTGCTTGCGGATTACCGGATTGATGGCAAAGAAGGAACCGAACAGCACCACATCACCTTCTTGCACATTGGGAAAATCCTGGGTCAGTTGCACGCTGGCATGATCCTTATAGAATTGGTAGCGTGCATCGTTTTGGTCGTTCAGGAACGCCAATGAAATGTGCGATTTAGTGCTGGGCTGACGGAACACGTAATCCGGGCACACGCCATTATCACGCAGGAAGTTTACCACAATATCGCCCACATGGTCATCGCCTGTCTGGCTCACAAAGGTGGCGGGAACACCCGAGCGTCCCAGCGAAATCATGCTGTTGAATACCGATCCTCCAGGGTTAGCCGCCTGAGGCTGGTCGTTCTTGAATATAATGTCCAGTACCGTCTCGCCGATACCGAAAGCACTTCTTTTTGTTTCCATTATTTTCTTTTAAAATCTGTAATCCATAAAAATCTTCTGAAGTAGAGTATGCCGGCTGCCGATAATCCGAAAGGAAAGCCCATCCAGATACCGAATGCGCCCCATCCGAAAGTGATGCCGAACAGGTAACTGAGTGGCAGGGAGATGATGACATAGGCTATGAAAGAGTATTTCATCAGTTTCTTTACATCGCCCAATCCTCTCAGCGCATTGCTGAATATGGTCTGCGTGCCATCGCCCAACTGATACAGGATGAGTGGCAACACCAGGCCAGATACAATGACGGCCACTTCCTCGCTGTCGGTAAACAGCATGGAGGCATCTTTGCTGAATATGATGGCCAGAATGCTCATGATAAGACCCGAAAGCAGTACCATCTCATAACCTGCAAAGGACGCATGGCGCACACCACGCTGGTCGTTCAGGCCGTTGTAGTTGCTCACACGGATGGATACGGCAGTGCCGATTCCCACATAGAACAGGAAGATCATGTTGGCAATATTCAGCATCACCTGATGGGCGGCCAGAGCCGTGGTGCCTATCCATCCCAGCAGAATGGCGCAAAGCGAGAAGGAGGCTGTCTCCATGCCCATTTGAATGGCAATAGGCCATCCTAATTTATTCAATAATTTGATATCCTGCCAGTTGGCTTTCTCGGTATGCCAATATTGCATGTATTCCTTGTAATGATTGGTCAGAAAGAAAATGGCCACATACATCAGTGCCATCAACAGACGGCTGCTAAAGGTGGCCCATCCGGCACCGATGATACCCATCTCGGGGAAGCCGCAGTTACCGAATATCAGCAGCCAGTTGAAACAAATGTTCCAGATGTTTCCCGTCAGTACGATAATCATGGCTACCTTGGTGTCGTTGATGCTGTCGGTCATTCGGCGGAATCCGTTGACCACAGCCATCAGCGGAAGGGAACTCAGCTGGATAATCAGGTAAGGTTTCATGAGTGGAATCAGTTCTTCGGGTTGCCCCAGATAGGGTAGCGACACAAACAGACCTACCAGAATGAGAGTCAGCAACAGACCTTGCAGCACATCTGCCCAAAGGCTGCTTTTCAGGATGCTGACAATTCGTCTCTTTTCACCTTGTGAGTAGAGTGCTCCAATCTGCGAGATGGCACCCATGGAAAAACCGATGAGCAGCAGCAGGGCCAATACGAACAGGTTGTTCACAAAACCCGCAGCCGCCAGTTCCAGGGTGGAGTGCTGTCCCACCATGATGTTGTCGGCCAGGTTTTGAAGGGTAAGTCCCACCTGTCCGATGGCAATAGGCACACCCAGTTTGGTCAGCGCCCGGTATTCTTTTGGATAATATAATCGCATAACTATCTCTCTTATTCTTTTTAGGCGTGCAAAGGTAGTTATCATTCGCCATTTGGCAAAATTATTCTTACCTCTTTATTATAATGATGGAAAATGTGTATTTTTGCAACCGAAAAGCAGCTTGTTCATGAAGAAAATCATACCTATTATAATAGTGGTGCTAATTGCAGCCCGATTCGGCATCCGCTGGTGGGATTCCGAGCACACCTCAGTAGAGAATATTCCGGCCTTACAGAAAGAAACGGCACTTATCTCGTGCGACCAGCCAACCCGTCAGTTTGGCGCTATCAAGGCTTCCGATGGGGTGGTGGAACACACCTTTACCGTTTCCAATTCGGGCACGGCTCCATTGGTAATCGTGAATTGCGATGGTGGATGCGGCTGCATTACAACCGAGTGGACCAGACAGCCCATTGCTCCGGGCAGTACGGGCACCGTTCATGTCACCTATAATCCCGAGGGGGTGAATGGCATTTTCATGAAGACCATTCAGGTGATCAGTAATGCCACAAACAATCCGCTGAACCTTATGGTAAGGGGCGAGGTGGAATAATCAGATCTTATAGCGTACCGACAGGCGAAGGGTGGAAGGCTCCTGGTTCTTGAAGCCCTTGCTGGCTCCCTTGAATGGCTGCTCGTACTTGGTGACGTCCGAACGGTTGGTGTGTAGAATGTTCTCACCCGACAGCTCCACAATCAGTCGGTTGTTCATCATGGATTTTTGTATGGCGGCATCCATGGTGAAAATTGAGGAATAGTAATGGATGTTCCGCTCGGAACCCTTTGAGTTCCAATGGGTATTCACACGAAGAAACCAACCTCCGTTCAGGTCGATGGTGTTGTTCCAGGTCACAGCGGCAAATGGAGTTCTCAGTTTGTATCCGCTCACGGTCACTTGTTTGTCCCACTGCTTGTGCAGCAGTACCATCAGTGCCGGTTGCCATACTCCAATTCGTGGAGTGGCATTGATGCTAATGTCAAAGGCGTGATAGGACAATCCCGTATAATCGATGTCGTCATCCGTGGTGGTGCATACCGGATGGTCAAAATAATGGTGAGTGGCTTGTGCATCCAGCCATTTCCAACTCCATGCCAGTGAGGTGGAGTAAATGGTTTCCACTCTCAGAACACGCTGGTCTATCTCCCATATGTCACCCAACTCTATGCGCAACTTGCCCAGATAGGGCTTGTTGTAGTTCTCGGTATGCAGCAAGGTCAGTTTGCTGTCACCCAGATTCACGCTGGCTGACAGGGAAGGATAGAATCCGCCCTTTTGGGAGGTCAGTTGCCCGTTGGTGATGAAGTAAGGAAAGATGTACTCCTGCCAGTTCGGAATCTTTCGCACATCCTCAGGTGTCAGCTTCGACTTCAGATAGCCCAGCATGTAGTCGTCATCGTAAGGCTTATAGGTATAGGCAAACTTCTCATAGCGCAGGCCGGCACTGAAATCCCAAGCACCAGCTTTTTGGGTCAGCAGACCGAATACCGCATACGTGTTGTCGGTATTCTGAGTGTGTACATAATGCTCATCTTCAGGTGATTTACCATGCAGTACATTCATGCGGTTAAAGTCGCCCTCTCCACCCAGGGTCAGTGCTCCCGTACCCAGTTCGCGTGTAATTTTCAGGTAGGTACGCCACAGTCTCTCGCCCCGGTCGTATTGGCTCAGTTCATTGTTGGTATAATTATTCTTCAGCTGGTCTTCCCAAAAAGCATTCGCTCCTGCGTTTATGCTCCATGCGCCCATCTTTCCCGTGTATTCCAGGTCCATGGTGTGGCGGGTCAGTTGCTGGTCCTCGGTCACTCTTTTGGAGTAATCCACGTCCGAAGGATGACTGTAGTCAATCTTTCCTCCGATGGGTTCGAATTCAGAGCATTTGAAGTTGGTGTTATACTCAAACTGATGGGGCTTGCGCTCCAGCATATAGCTGGCACTCAGGGTATGGTCTTCGGAAAGCCGGAACAGCGATGTGACCTTGGCCGTTAGGTTTTTCCGGAAGAAATGGCTTCTGTGCTCTTCCAGATTGGCTGATTTCAGTTGGAAATCAGGAGTGTATACCGTTTCATAATCCTTCTTATTGGATACGGTTTTCGTTTCGTTCCAAGAAGCGAAGCCGTTGAGGTACACTTTCCTGCTGTTCCATCTCAGGGCCAGCTCATTGTTCGGTGCCAATCCGTTCGAAAGGTCCAAATGAAAATACTCGTCCACATGAAGTCCCCTTTCCACGATGACATGATCCAAGTGGATAACCACTACAGCACGTACGTCCTTACCGTATTGGGCTCCGGGTTCACGGATTACGGAGATGGTTTCCACTAGATTGGCCGGGGTGTGCCAAAGCTCATTGGTTTCCGTCAGCAGCCGGTTGTCAATGTATACCTGTGCAGTACCGCGGCCTTCCAGAAGCACTTGCTCCTCGTCACACAGCACACCCGGTATCTGTCCCAGCACATCGGCTATGGACCGGAGTTTGGACAATTCCGTACCTTCCACGGCGAAGACTTTTTCTGCATCGCTGTTGATCTGTTGGGCATATGTGGGCACTAAGGCCAGGGATATCAGGGTTGTTACAAGTGTTTTTCTGAGCATAACTTTCCCTCCTTTTTGCAAATTTAAGAATAATAGCAAACAGAAACAAGTAAACACCACAAAAAAATCCCGCCAACTTTCAAGGGTTAGCGGGATATATTGTCAGATGTCAGCTGTCAGGTGTTATTTCTTCTTGGTGGTGGCAGTACCCTTGGCTGCCTGATAGTATTTCAGTGCCTCTGGCATGGCTGCCTGCAATTTGGCAATTCGGTTGGCATCACTAGGGTGATCGCTCATGAACTCAGCCACCTGGTTGTTGCTGCTGGCACTCATCCGCTGCCAGAAAGGAACAGCAACCTGAGGGTCGTAACCCGCCATGGCTGCAAAGACAAGTCCCATGTAATCAGCCTCATACTCATTGTCACGGCTATATTTCAGGTTGGCAAACGAGAAACCGGTCGATGCCACCATGCCGGCAATGTCGGCAGCTCCCTGTCCGGCCACCTTACCTAATACACTACCTAAAATCTGGCTGCCATACTGCTGGCGTATCTGCTTGCTCATCTGCTCTGCCGAGTGCTTGGCCACGGCATGGGCAATCTCGTGTCCCAGTACGATGGCCAGTGAAGCCTCGTCCTGAGTAACAGGCAGCAGACCTTCGTATACGGCAATCTTACCGCCAGGCATGCAGAATGCATTTACCTGCTTGTCACTAATCAGATTAAACTCCCATTTGTAATACTGCAGGTCGTTGGATGCTCCGTTGTTCTTCAGGTAAGTTTCCACAGCGGTGGCCAGTTTCTGTCCCACACGCTTTACCAAGGCGGTATTCTGAGTGTTGGTCGACAGCTTCGATTGCTTCAGGAAATCGGTGTACTGCTGGGTGCTCAGGCCCAGAACCTTCTGGTCATCCACCAGCAACGATTGTTTTCTTCCGGTCAATGGCACGGTAGATGTGGTACCGCACGATGCAAGCATCAGGCTTGCAAACAGGGTCATGATAAAAAACTTAAATGTCTTCATCCTTTTGTTTGATTATTGAATTTGGTTGTAAATTTAGTGCAAAAATTCCACTATCGGCCTTTTTGTTTGGCTTTTTATTCATATTATCGTACTTTTGTCTTAGAAAAAGAGATATAGAATCATGCATTGTTCATTTTCCAGAATCATTCCTTTGGCATTGCTGGCCGCTTTGGCCTCGTGCAGCCACTCGTCCGTGAAACCGGCTGATATTACCGTAACCCCTTTGGAAACAGGGGTGGATTTCTCGTGCCGTGCCGTTTCTGCCGTATCCGATCAGGTGATTTGGGCCTCCGGAACGGGTAATACCGTTTTGCGCTCCACCGATGGAGGAGCCTCCTGGCAGTGCACCACTCCGGCCGACTCGTTATCGCTTGATTTTCGTTGCCTTTATGCCTGGGATGCCGATAACGCATTGGTTTTCAGTATAGCCAGTCCTGCATTAGGGCTAAAGACCACCGATGGCGGAAAGACCTGGAAGCAGGTGTATTACAACAGCCGCAAGGATATTTTCCTGAACAGCGTTCATTTCAGTGATGCACAGAACGGTGTGGCTGTAGGCGACCCGATGGAGGGACGTTATGCGGTAATCCGTACCCTGGATGGGGGTGAGACTTGGAGTGAGGCTTCATCACCCGAGGGAAAGGGTGGCATGTTTGCCGCTTCTAACGGTTGCGTGCAGTTGCTTCCTTCCGGAAAGACGGTCATGGTTACCGGAGGAGCGGGTTCCTATGTTTTCATCCAGGACGATGCCGATAGCGAATGGACCTGTTCGGAAACCCCGTTGGCCACAGGTGATGAGAATCATTGTGACGGTTGCTATGGTGTGCTGATGCTGGATGACCAGCACGGATGGGTGGCCGGAGGCAACTATGCCAAGGTGGACAGGCGTGGAAACATGGCATATACCGAGGATGGCGGTAGGACCTGGAGCCTTTGTGAGGAGGGTCTCCACGGATTTGCCTCCAGCGTTCAAGCCTTTCCAGGACAGACGACCCTATTGGTGGCATCCGGTTCCGATGGCCTGTCGTGGAGTGAGGATGGTGGCAAGACATGGACCGATATCACCGGTAAACTGCCCGAGGGAGTGAAGGGATATCATGCCCTTTCAGCTGCCCGTCAGGGTGAGAACATCTATGCTGCAGGGGCCGGAGGTCATGTGGCAAGAATCAGTAAGTAATATTAAGACAAAGAGTCATCATGCAAAATACAGAAAATATAAAGTCGGTAAGAACCGTAATCCTGGCTGCCGAGGAGGCAGAATACAAGAAGTGCTGCGAACTTTTCCCCGATATGGAGTGCATTCTGATGGGAGTGGGAGCGGGCAACGTCATCAAGACTTGCAGCCAGCTACCTGAAGGCACGCGAATCATCAACATCGGTTATGCGGGAAGCAACTGCCTGGAGATTGGTACCGTTACCACCGTCAGTGAATCCCATCGTCTCATGACCGGCTCGTATTTCTTTACCGATCATGCCAATCCGATGCATCTGTCCGACAAGGGTTATCCTTGCTATACCAACAACGATTTTGTCACCTCTTCCGATAAGACCGAACCAACCCTGTTCGACATGGAGCTGAATTACATAGCGGCCTTCTCACCGCGTCTGGAACTGGTGGCATCCATCAAGGTGGTCAGCGACAACCTGAATGTGGAGGCTTTCCGCAACAATGCCATCCGTGAATCGGGCATCCTGACCTGCAATGAGGTTTGGAAAAAGGTACGCGAGGTTTACGAGCAACTGTAACCGTTATTTCTTCAGGGTCATTCGGTATACCGCTGTTCCATGCACAGGGACGGTGGCGGTGAATGTGCTGTTGCTGTTATAGTTGTCTGTCTTGCCGTTCCAAAGGTCCTTAACGGAATACTCCTTTCCTTTCTGAAGGGCACTCAGTGTGCTGAAATCCAATGAAATCTGCTTTTCGTTCCCACTCAGGTTGGTGATGGAGAATGCGACATCGCCATTGGCTAAATCCTTTTGAAAGACAATGTATTCCGGATGGTCAATGACCGGTTCGGCACATTGTCCCAGAGGGTCCTGATCCAGGGCGATGAGGTCGGCATTTCGGATAATGTCCAGGTCCTCCTGATAGAGCGTATTGGTTACCTCCTTACCGGTCAGCGAGTTGGGCTTACCGTCCAGATTGGTGATGTTATTGCTCAGGGTCAGTGGCGATGACCACATGCACCACAGGGCAAAGTTGGTACGGTACTCATCCTGGGTCAATCCCGGTTTGGGCGATTCCTTGCTGCCCCCATCGTTACTGCTGTAGCCCGTACCGTGCAGGCCCACCACCAGCATGTCCGCATCGTTCCAGCGATTCACACCCGTATAGGGCCAAATCTCCTTATACACCCCAATGTTCTGCAGCACGCCACCGTTGTAAGTGGTGTCACTCCAGTAGTCGCGTGTGTCGGCAGTGGCTCTCCAGCAACTGGCTCCCGTGTTGGCTGCCCATTCCCAGGGCTTCCGTCCGCCCCATTCGCACATGTAGAACAGGAAATCGTTCGGATTCTTTCCGGCACTGGTCATGGCATTGTCCAGCGCGCGTCCCATGGAGTGGTACGCCAGTTCCGCTTCGGCAGGAGTATCCCCGCCTATGGCATTGCAGAAATCATACTTCAGCAGGTCGAATCCCCAGTTCACAAAATCCGTGGCATCGGTACGCTCCATGCTGTACGAACCGGGTTGTGCCCCACTGCAGGTATAGTCGCCCGCATCGCTGTAGATTCCTATCTTCAATCCCTTGCTGTGCACGCTGTCGGTCAGTTTCTTCAAGTCGGGGAATTTGGATGATACCGGATTCAGATGTCCCTCCTTGCGGTCGTGTTCCGCCCATTTGTCATCGATGCACATGTAGCGGTAGCCGGCATCCCGAAGTCCGAAGTTTACCAATGCATCACTGATTTTCAATATAATATCGTTGCTGATATGCTCGTCAAACGCGTTCCAAGTCAGAATACCCATGAACGGAGTGGGTTGGGGCAGTTCGTCCTGCACTACCAGGGTGACGTTTTGCTGCTGACCGTTGCTCAGGTGTACGGTATAGGTGTATTTCCCGGCTTTCGGAGCCACACCGTACAGGTATTTATAGTTGGGGCGTGACAGCAGTTGCAGCCCTTCGGGCAGTTTCTCGATACGTTCCACTTCACAACCCTCGCACACCAGTTTGTGCATGAACGGTTTTCCGGAAAGGGAATAGACACGGTTGGCAAATCGCACGGCCGCAGTTTCCTGTGCCTGCATCAGTGAAGCGGCTGCCAGAGTCAGCGAGAGAAGGAGTGCTTTTTTCATGTGTTTTCGGGTTTAGACTTGATTAATGTCACAAAGATAGCAAGAATTCGCTTATGCATGGAAAATAATCGGCTAAAAACACTAACTTTGTCATGAAGATTAAAGATAGCGTATGAAACCCAATGAAGGAATCCCCTCGTGGCTGGTATTGCTGCTGGCCGTCATAGCCGGAGTGTCGGTGGCCAATCTGTATTACTGCCAGCCTTTGCTGAACCTGATCCGCGAGGACATGGGACTGACCGAGTTTCAGGTCAACCTCATGCCCGTGTTCACGCAGGTGGGCTATGCGCTGGGATTGCTGTTCATCATACCCATGGGCGATTTGTACAACCGCCGAACCACCATATTCAGTTGCTTCTGCTCCCTTATCGTCTCCCTGCTTTGCATAGCATTGACTCATAACGTTTGGATTTTGCTGGCGGCATCACTGGTTACGGGCTTCTGTTCCGTGGCTCCCCAGGTGTTCATGCCGTTTGTCTCGCTCTATTCCAAACCCGATGAGAAGGCCCGTAAGGCCGGTGTCATTCTGAGCGGCTTGCTGTGCGGCATCCTGGGTTCACGGGTGGTGAGCGGTTACCTGGGCAGTGTGGTGGAATGGCGCATGATTTACTATGCCGCTGCTGCCGCTATCTGCCTGTCAGCCATTGTCATACTTCGGGTGTTCCCGCATGTGGAACCTACCTACCGGGGAAAGTTCCGCACGCTGATGACTTCCATCCTCACCCTGGTGCATGAGCATCCCCGTTCCATGATCTATTCCGTGCGTTCAGGCCTTACTTTCGGTTCCATGCTAGGCATGTGGGCGTGTCTGGCTTTCCGCATGAAAGAGGCACCCTTCTTTCAGGGCAGCGATGTGGTGGGATTACTGGGACTTTGCGGTATTGCCGGAGCACTGACTGCCTCGAATGTGGGGCGTTACATACCCCGTTTCGGTGTGGAGGGCATCAACCGCTTTGGCGTGTTTTGTGTGGTGGCTGCCTGGGGAATTATGGGTGTGTTTCACAATACCTATGCAGGAATCATTGCTGGAGTCATCATCATCGATATCGGCATGCAGTGTGTGCAGCTCTCGAATCAGACGGCCAACATGCAACTCTGTCCCGAGGCTTCCAGTCGCATGAACACCATTTACATGACCACCTATTTCATCGGTGGCTCCCTGGGCACATTCCTGGCTGGAACGCTATGGACACAGTTCGGGTGGATGGGCACGGTGGGTGCCGGATTGGGCATGGTGCTGATGGCTATGCTGTTCTCGATGAAGAAAGGATGACTTGATTAATATCTCGTTAGCTTCCGCTTATTCCCGCTGACTTGTATTTGCCCTCAGTTCTTTCATTAGGGATTGTCAGATCTGTCCCTCATCCATGATGCCCAGTTTCTTCTTCCAGTAGCGGCTGTAGATGGCACCTAGTGGATTGTGCGCCAGCAACCTGTCTTTCACTACCAGTGTGGTAACCGGACCCTTGCAATTGGCATTGAAGATAGCATCGTGTCCCACGCACAGGCCCACACTGATATACAGCTCCACCTGATGGTCGTTCAGAAACTTTGCCTGAAATTTCGGGTTGCACATGGCCTCATGCGCCAGTTCCGGTTTCACCTGCTTCAGGTTCAGCTCATTCTTGCCCACACTGCAGTTTTTGCAGCACACGCTGAATACCTCAAATCCCTGATTCTCAAAGTACCGGTTGATGTATCTCATCTCGTCATTCAAGCCGATGCAGAAAGCCAGTCCCAGTCGCTTATAACCCATGGCCTTGGCAAATTCTGCCGTTTCCTGAAGTCGCGTGATGTTGCTGTAGAATGTACCCTCCACATAGGCGGCAGCCTCCATCAGTTTCCGTTCCTCATCGGTATAGGCAGAAATAACCTCTTCTTCCGGTACTCCCGTGCAGTTTGTTCCCTGGGTATAGCATGCATGATGGGTGCATGTGGCGCATTTTGTTTTCATCTGGCAGTTTTTTTGTTTCTGCAAAGATAGTTTTTTTGCGTGAAAGATTCTATCTTTGTGCACAATATAAATAATACCATGAAAAAACTGATATCGATTTTGTTCTTTCTGTTGGCATATGCTCCGCTTAGGGCACAGTACTCCAAACTGGATGAGAGCTTGCTTCCTGCACCGGCTACCTATTCCGTGCATTATGTGGACACCCTGATGGACTTTGGCAATGGAATTAAGATGCGTACTCAGATGTGCCTGCCCCAGACGGATAAGCCTTTCCCAGTAGTGGTGGTGCGAATCCCTTATTTCCCCGAGAACTTCAAGTTGGAGCGCATGCCCAGCTACCGCCAGTATGCCGAAAGAGGCATGGGCTATGTGGTGCAGCATTGCCGTGGAACCGGAGGCAGCGAGGGACAGTACCAACCGAACATCTACGAGCGTGAGGACGGTTTGGCACTGGCCAACTGGCTGAATGCCCAGCCTTGGGTAAGCGGCATCGGGCTTACCGGAACCTCGTACATGGGACTTACCTGCTGGATTATTGCCGATGTGCTGCCCGAGAAGGTGAAGTGCATCCACTTGCATCACTATGGGGTGGACCGTCATCTGTCGGCTTACAACAGCGGCTTGTTCCGTCAGGACATCCTCACGGCATGGAGCATTGACAATGCCAAGGAACCTATCAACAAGCCCAAGAAGGACCCAGAGGCACCTTATTATACTGAGGAGCGCTACATGCCTCAGGAAACCATGGACGTTGACCTGCTGGGTCATGAGCTGACCTGGTACCGCGACTGGATTACGCATACTGATTATACCGATCCGTACTGGCATCAGGGCGTGTGGGAAACCCTGCGCAGCATTCCGCCCAAAATCAAGGTGCCCATCACCGTGGTGGCGGGTCATTTCGACCATCACAATGAGGGTACTATCCTGGGATACACGCTGCTTCCACCCGAAACCAAGGCCAAGAGCCGACTGATTGTGGGCAGTTGGAATCATTCGTTCGTGACCACTCCAACCGTACATAACCCTCAGCATGACAAGGAGGTGAATATCGATCTGGATTGCTTCAACTACATGTATTCCCTGCTGGTGAAGGGCGAGGAGCCTAAGCATGAGGTACTGGTGTATGAGATAGGCGAGGACCGCTGGCAGCACCTGGAGGACTGGCCGGTGGATACCGAAAAGAACCTGACGTATTATTTTCAGGCTCATCCACAGCAACTGGCACAGGATGCCCGTCAGCTGAAGAAGAATGCGGTGCTGGAATTTACCTATAATCCGGATGATCCTGTGATCAGTGTGGGCGGTGAGACGCTGTTTACCAGCGAGAAGACCCGTGGAAGCATGCAGCAACCCGAGATGGGATACCGCGATGATGTGCTGTCGTATCTGTCGGAACCGCTGGAGAATGACGTTACGATAGACGGCAAGATCAAGGCTGTGATGTATATGAGTACCGATGTGGATGACACATCACTGACCTTTAAGGTGAGCGAGGTGTTCCCGGATGGAACGGCCTATAACATCCGCTCGGGAATTACCACCCTGGCTTACCGCAACAACCGCCTGGGTGCCCGTCAGACCTATATGCCTGGGGAAATCGTGGAACTGAACTTCGAGGCTCTTCCTATCCTGTGGAAGGTGAAGAAGGGCAACCGCATCCGCATTGACATCACTTCCAGCAACTTCCCGGAGTATAGCATCCACAGCAATTATGCCGGAGTATGGTCCAAGCAAACCCGCAACCGGGTGGCTCACCAGAAAATCTATATGGATGCCAGTCATCCTTCACGCATTATGATTCCAATGAAATAATAATCAATAACATAATCTATAAACTATGAGAAAAAAACTATTTTTGTTGGTGGGCTTGCTTTTAGCCGGTATGGCTGCTCAGGCCAGAGATGTGATTAACATCAATGAAGGCTGGGGCTTTAAGAAAGGTACCATGGCGGTGTGGGGCGTGTTCCCTAACATCATGATTCCAAAGCCGGAGAAAACCGTGAATCTTCCTCATACTTACAATGATGAGGACTTTATGAACGATGAAGGCTACTACCGTGGCATGGGTTCTTACCTGAAGGAGATTGAGGTTCCTGAGTCATGGAAAGGAAAGCGTATCTTCCTGAAGAGCGAGGGTGCCGGCAGCAAGGCTGACGTGTTTATCAACTGGAATCATGTGGGCAGCCACAAGGGTGCCTATAATGCGTTTACCATCGAGTTGACCGATGCGCTGGTGTATGGCACCAAGAATTATCTGCTGATTACCTGCGACAACTCGCACCAGTTTGACATTGCCACACAGGCTGGCGACTTCAATGTATACGGTGGTTTGTATCGTGATGTATACCTGGAGGTGACGGATGATGTATGTATCTCTCCGTTGTATTACGGTTCGGATGGTGTGTTCATTACCCAGAAGCGTGTGGACGAGAAGCATGCCGACCTGCAAACCACTGTACGCCTTAGTACTTTGAGCGATTATAAGGATTGCGCTATCGAGATGTCTCTGCTGGATGCAGCCGGAAATACTGTTGTCAAGAAGGTTTCTCCATATATCTTTGATAACAAGTGTGTGGTAAATATGGAGGTGGAGAACCCTCATCTGTGGAACGGTATGGATGATCCTTATCTGTATAAGATGGTGACCGTTCTGACCCGTGGCGGCAAGGAGATTGACCGTGTGGAGGAGAATGTGGGATTGCGTTACTTCCACGTTGATACCGACAAGGGCTTCTTCCTGAACGGCAAGCACCTGAAGTTGCGTGGCGTTTCCCGTCATCAGGACTGGAAGGGATTGGCTAGCGCACTGACCAAGAAGGAGCATCTGGCCGATCTGGATCTGATTCAGGAGATGGGTGTGAACTCTATGCGTCTGGCTCACTATCCACAGGCACACTTCATGTTTGATGAGGCTGACCGCCGCGGTATGCTGGTTTGGGAGGAGATTCCTTTCGTAAGCACCTACATCTCTTCCGAGGCATTTAACGACAACCTTCGTCTGCAGTTGCGTGAGTTGATTGCCCAGAATTACAATCATCCAAGTATTTTCTGCTGGGGATTGTGGAACGAGGTTAAGGGTGTGTTTGGCGAAATTGTTGGCGAATTGAATGAGATTGCCCATACCATGGACCCAACCCGTCTGACCACCATGGCTACCTGCGATGAGTACGACATGAACTTTACTGCCGACCTGACTTGCTGGAACAAGTACTTTGGATGGTACGAGGGTAAGGTGGGCGACTTTGCCACTTTCTTTGATAACTGGCACAAGACTTATCCTAATGCCAAGATTGCCATCAGCGAATACGGTGCCGGTGCTGCCTTCAGCATCCATACCAACAAGTACGAGGATCAGGTGTTCAGCAAGAATTCCCGTGGTCACTATCACCCTATGGAGATGCAGACTTTCTCACACCGTGAGCACCTGAGAATGATTACCGAGCGTGACTTTATCTGGGGTTCATACGTATGGAACATGTTCGACTTTGCATCGGCTATGCGTCGTGAGGGTGATATCGACAACTTGAACGATAAGGGTTTGGTTTCGCATGACCGTACCCGCAAGAAGGATGCTTTCTATCTGTATAAGGCCAACTGGAACAAGAAGGATGTCACCGTACACCTCTGCTCTAAGGGCTATACCGACCGCAAGGAGGATGTTACTGACGTGATTGTATTCACCACAGCCCCTTCGGCTAAGTTGTTCGTAAACGGCAAACTGATTGGTACCCAGAAGACCGATGCCTATGCTACTGTAGAGTGGAAGGATGTGAAACTGAACATCGGTGAGAATACCATTCTGGTAAAGACACCACAGGGTGACGATTCTTACACTTGCACGGTAAGCAAGTAAAAAAATAAATCCCGTTAATCTTTCGATTAGCGGGATTTTTGTATTACCTAAAAATCGTATCCGATATTGATGAAAATACTGAGTTTGTTAGTCAGTGTGCTCCAGTTCGCGTTGGCTTCTATAGGGCCGATTGGCGATTTATAACCATAACCGGCAGCCACACCAAACATGTTTTTGGTAGCAAAGAAATCGTTCACCTTATTGCCCACCATGGCATAGTTGGCAACACCGAACAGATAGTGGTTGGTGGTCAACCGCTGTCTGGCTGTCAATCCGCCAATAAGGATGTTGTTCGATACCATTTCTATGTAGTTCGCTCCGGCAAATGGAATCTGCTGTCTCTGGTAACGGCCATAGGAATTAATGCCACCGATACAGTTCATCATGAACACATCATCGTTCTTTGCCGGGAGCATTCTGCCGGAAATCTGTGGAAGCAAGGTCAGTGAACTGGAAGCCGGAATAGCCATCTGCCACAGACCTTCTATGATGTGCATGCCACCACGGCCCCGGTAGTTGTATCCGTTATCTGTGAAATAAGTGTACTGAAGTGTCCACTTCAGTCCTCTCTGGGCATACACCCTGGAATCCTGATTGTCAAAATGCATATAGGCAAAATAACCCAAGCCATGTTCATGCTCCAGATCTGCCTCAAGGTCTTTCCACGTATTGTTTACCAGGAAGTTATGGTAGTTTCTGTGGGTGTAATCCATGCCCACGGATAAATATACCTCTCTCCAGCTTCGCGAGAATTCCAGCAATCCATAGTGCTCGGTAAAATCCAGTAATCCCGCATTCTTGCCGGCACTATAGACTTTTGCCTCGTTTGAACTGAACTGATAAGACAGATCCAGGTTCCAGCGTTTGCTATGATTCAGATTCAGAGAGATTTTACCATAAGTCCGCTTACCCAGGCGTACTTCCATACCGGCAATCGCGCTGTCGTTCTTTTTCAGGCCCAATGTTCCGCCCAGCAGCAGCGATGCCATTTCTTCGCTGTCATAGCGTGCCCCGAAGAACATGGAGCGATGCCCGTTGCTGGGATTATAGATGCGGGGATCTGGGGTGACCAGTGTATCCTGCACGATTTCACGTCCCTTCCGTGGCTGTACAGGAGAAGAAAGATGCAACTTTTCTCTCAGTGCCACCAGATCATTCCATTTCTCACGTGCGGCCCTTTCTCCTCTCACCATCAGGCTGTCAATGGCCGTATTAGAGAAACTGGCAGCGGAATACCCTGTAACATCTACCTTAATGAGCACATCTGTCTGAGCTTCGTTTTCCTGAACCTTGTTCTCACATAATATTCCCATGAGTTGGAGGAGCACATCGCTTACGCCATTTATCTTATCGTATGTTTTCTTGTCATCGCCTACACGGACACCGATAATATAATCTGCCCCCAGGTTCTTGGCCAAATCCACAGGATAGTTGTTGGCTAATCCTCCATCCACCAGAACCATGTTTCCCGTCTTGATAGGAGTAAATACTCCCGGTATGGCCATACTGGAACGCATGCACACCGGCAGCACGCCACTGTACATGTCCACCTCCTTACCGCTCACGATATCTACGGCCACACAGGCAAAAGGTACCGGCAACTTCCTGAAATCAATGCTGTCGTTATACCCTACGGTCAGGTTCGTAAACAGCTGACCTATCTTGTTGCCTTTCAGCACACCGCCTTCCAATACCTCCGAGGGCGATTTGTCGAAATTAACAGAAAGGACACAGCGCTCGTCTTCCATCTTGTCTGTCAGCTTCTTGGTCTTTCGGTTCTCAGCATCCATCAGAAGACTCATCCAGTCCTGCTTCTTGACTATGCTATCCAACTGGTCGGTTGAATAGCCGGCTGCATAAAGACCTCCCACTATGGAACCCATACTGGTTCCTACAATGACATCAATGGGAATACCTGCTTCCTCTATGACTTTCAGAGCACGTACATGTGCGGTTCCCTTGGCGCCACCACCACTCAATACCACACCCACCTTCTTTCGGGGCATCTGAGCGACCGATGGAGTTACTCCCATAATCACGGCAAGGAGCAAGGCTAATATAAAACGAACGTTTATTCTCATTTCTATCCGATTTCGTCTTTGTTCAAAAAATAAATCCCGCCAATCTTTCGATCAACGGGATTTTGTTGGGGTGGCTAGTGGGACTCGAACCCACGACATTCAGAACCA
>JAKSLP010000053.1 GCA_024401115.1 Bacteroidaceae bacterium
CATTGGACAGACCCATATTTTTAAATCTTCGGGCACTTTCCAGTTTTTCCTGATAGGCTTCTGCCTTGGCTTTCTCAAACCCATCCATTTCGCCTTCAATGTATCCTTCACGCTTGGCGTAAACAATGGTGGCATCGTAGACGTTCTTGTGCATCAGTTCATAGTCGTACTGTTCACGCTCCTCGGGTGACATCTTGAAATAGTCAGCCTCATTCTCCAGTTCCTTGAAGATGGGTTTCTTGTCTGTAAATGGAATCTGTGTCATGTTCTTAAGATTTTCAATTACGTAAATCCAGTACTCTAATCCTATTACACAAGGGGACTGTCCCCTTGTGTAGTTGGGATTAGTTTACATTTAATGTAAGTGCCTTGGTTTCAACACCTTCACCGGATACGGTAACTTTCACCTTTCCTGCGGTTTTAGGTTTCAATACCAACTGTGCCTGACCAAACCAGGTAGGATAGGTGCCTTCCTGGAAAGTGCGCTCGGTACTTGGTGCAGCACTTCCGAAAGCAAGCATCCGGGCTCCTTCAACCTCCACTTTCAGCTCTCTGTCCTGATTGGCAAATACCACTTGCTGGGCATCGGTAAGACTCACGTTTACGAAAATCAGGTTGCCCACCTTATAGGCTGACTTCTCGGGAGCAATGCACAGTTCCACATTTCCCTGGGCACTGCGCAACTCGCTTTCCTTCTTCACTCCATCGGCGGTGGTGGTCACAGCCTTCAGGATACCAGGCTGGTAAGCCACCTCGAAGGTAGCGCAATTCTTCTCCGGAACTTTCTCACCAATCAACTGGTCATTCAGATAGAGTGCCACGTTTGCTGCATTGGTGAATACCTCGACAATAGCCTTTTCGCCCTCATAGCCGGACCAGCTCCAACTTGGGATACCGTCAGTGCCACGCCACATGGCAGTAACCGTCTTCTTGCCAGGGAAAATAGGACGCACGGTAATATAACCCGTTGATTCTTTTTCGAATATAGACTTGGCCAGCATAGCCTCGGCGGTAGGATTACCTATCAGGTCCAATGCTCCGGTTCCTGCCACTTTCCAAGGGAATGGCTTGTTGAACGTAGGCGCAGCACCGTCATCTACATAAGTCCAACTGCCAATGCCTACCTCGCCCAGGTAATCCCAACTGGTCCACATGAAATCACCAATTACGGTAGGGAGCTGCTCTACCAGTTGCCAGTTTTCGTACAAATCCTGAGGCATGGTCTCACTGCCTACAATCACACGGTCAGGATGCAAATGCACATCCAGAGCCATACGGCGGTTGCCGTAATTATAACCCGGAATATCCAGCATATCCAAACCTGGGGTGCAAATCTGGTCGATAGGAGGGGCAAGCACCGCATTCAGCATGCCATCGCCCTGCTGTGACATCATCTCATTGTATTGCTCGCTGGTGATTTTCTGAACAGCTTCATTGGCATTCTCGCTCTGCTGGAACAGATTCCTTCCCATGGTAGCGAGCATCTGGATCATCAGGTTCATACCAGCGGTGGTAGGACGGGACTTGTCCAACTGATGCAAGAGCGACACCAGGTTCTTCTCAATTTCCAAACCTTCTGCAGTGGCAGGCTCAGCTACCTCATTACCAATGGAATACATCACTACCGAAGGGTGATTATAGTCCTTCTTCACGAAATTACGGACATCCTTCTCCCAGTTCTCCAGAAAGAAATTGCCGTTGTCATAAGGGTTCTTCTTTTCGGTCCAGGTATCCCATAGCTCGTCCATGACGTACATGCCCAACTTATCGCATGCCCGCAATACGGCTTCTGAACAGGGATTGTGCGCACTGCGGATAGCGTTAAAGCCATAGGATTTCAGCATCTCAATCCTGCGAATGGCAGCATCATCGTACTCGGCAGCACCCAGGATACCGTTATCATGATGCACACAACCACCTTTTAATAAAGTAGGCTCACCGTTTACCAGGAATCCCTGCTGTGCATTCCACGCTAAAGTGCGGATACCAAATTCCACCTCGCGGGTTTCCACTACCTTGCCGTCTTTCTTCAGCTCCACACGGGCGGTATAAAGGGTAGGAGTTTCTGCACTCCATAGTTTGGCATCGGGTACAGCAACCTCAGTATTGTCACCCTCTATGGCAACCAACTGCTTGCCATTCAGGCAAATATCGGCACTGACCTCACCGCCACGGTGCGATGTCACCACCTCGATTACAGCAGGGTTAATGCTTTTGGTAAGTACCTTAACGTCCTCAATATAGGCATCTTTATCCTGAATGCTGAGATGCAGCGGGCGATAGATTCCAGCACCACTGTACCAACGGCTATTCGGCACATCCTTATTATCTGCATCGATGCGAATGGTGTTTTCACCTGCTTTCAGGAAACCGTCCAGGCATACCTCATAGCCGGTATATCCGTAGGTATATCCTCCTGCTTCCTGCTCATTTACAATCACTTTAGAGTGATTATACACACCTTCCAGTTCCAATGTGATGTGCTTCTTGGCAGGATCGTCATCTAATGTAAATGTCTTTTCGTAGTGATACACATTTCCGGGATAGTATGCACTGGCACCCTTGGTACCTGCATCGGCACTGCGGGTCTCGGTCTGCATGGCATCGTGAGGCAGATCCACTAAAACTTTTTCTTGATTGGTGTCGGACCAGAACATCCAGTCTTCATTAAAATCAGGCGTAGGAGCAGTAGTACTGCATCCCCATGTAGCAAGCGAAATGGTGCACAGCGCAATATAGTTTTTATTCATAGTGGTTATATTATGGTTACTATCTGCAAAAATAGTAAAAATAAATAAGCACTTGGGTTTATGGTATCGTTATTTTCCCTTAAATTTGGTGCTTTCAAGGAAAATATGTTTATTTGCAGTGAGCATTGACATGTCATGATGGTCATGGTCATTAAGGTCATTAAGGAATTTTTGATTTAAATTTGGTGATTTCAGGGAAAATACGTTTATTTGCAGTGAATTCAAATACATCTTATTGTACAGATGAGTAAGTACGAAATACCATATATTAATCTTATCATCCGCACTTTTGCAGAGCGGTTCCAAATGTCGCGTCAGGCTGCATATGCTTATCTGCAGAAGTATAATGGCTTGTCTTTCCTTATTGAATTCTATGACGTGGAACATCTGCAGGATCCTGAAGAGACGGTAGATGATCTGATTGTGAAATGTCAGCAACAGGGAGGGACATTGACATGTTAGTTTATCATGGTACAAATGCTGACATTGATGTCATTGACCTTACAAAAGGTACTCGTTACAAGGATTTCGGACAGGGATTCTATGTGACTCCTGATTTATCTACCGCTCAACGCATGGCACGTAAGAAGGTTGATCTGTTCAAAGGTAAACCTATTGTCTTATGTTATGAGTTAGACGAATCTGCATTGAATGCTGACGAGTTGAATGTGCTTGTCTTCCCGGAAAAAGCTTCCACAGAATGGATTAACTTTGTCAGTAACAATCGTAATCGTTACTCAACTGCAACTCATCACAGCTATGATCTGGTTAAAGGGCCCATTGCTGATGATGGTGTTGCTCTCCAACTGGGTCGACTTAGACTTCATGCTGATGAAGCAGAACAGATTGCATTCGATCTTCAGGACAAGTTTCTTGACCAACAAATCTGTTTCTGCACGAAACGTTCTCTCTGTTACCTCAAAAAAATCTCTGTATGCGAACTAAAATAGAACCTACACACCATGCCATTGCGACTATCTTGATTGATGACATTATCAGCGAGATGGTTCAGTATCTGATGGAGGATTATGGTTATTCGCTTGAAAAATCTTTGGAGATGGTTTATCAGTCTCACACCGTTGAACTCCTGCAGATTGAAGAGGGCGAACTCTATGTACAAAGTCCTGCATATGTGTATGATATGCTGATCAAAGAATTACATCTTTACCCAGTCTTTGATTCAAATGCTGTGGGGAAAGTGGCAGAAAGTACACAAGGGGACTGTCCGCTTGTGTAGTTCACTTGTGTTCTATTTCTTCAACTTCCTTACTTTCGGGGCATAGTCCCAATCTACCTTGCCATAGATGCCGGGGACATTCTTTATGGCGGTTTGCCACAGCAGGCAGCGTTTCATGTCGGCTTGGGCATCAATCTTTCCGCAGTACCATTTCTTGCGCTTGGCAAAGGCTTTCAGGTACTTACGCTCGAAATTGGGGATGCAATATAGGATAGGGTATTTACCGTATCGCTTGTGGCATAGCTTGATAAAGGTGTGGATTTCGTGCTCGAATGCCTGTTGCTGTCCCGGTTTTGGAGCCACCTCGATGTCGAGGACGGGGAGGAGGTCGTTGGGAAGTCCCTGGAGGGATTTCTCATAATTGGCAAACTGATCTGCTCCGGAAACTCCGGGGCGGAAGAAGTGGTAATAGCCTACCAGCAGTCCGTGCTTCCTGGCATCGCGGGCATAGCTGGCGTGGCGGTTGTCTACAAAGTTCTTTCCTTCGGAAGCCTTGATGTAGACAAAGCGGATATTGCCCTTCTGAGTAACCCTTGCCCAGTTGATATCGCCCTGATAATGTGAGACATCAATACCGTTGTAGGGGGTGTCGGTGTGTAGCACACGATGCGATGCGCAACTGGTAAAGAGCAGAAGTATGAGTATGTAGAGTATATTTCTCATTCGATAATTGGGTTTACTTCACATCCAAGGTAAGTGTCTTGGTTACTATCTGCAAAAATAGTAAAATAAATAAGCACTTGGGTTTATGGTATCGTTATTTTCCCTTAAATTTGGTGTTTTCAAGGAAAATTTGTTTATTTGCAGTGAGCATTGACATGTCACGAAGGTCATGGTCATTAAGGTCATTAAGGAAAATGATAGCCTTAAACATCAAGCAAACCATTTCATTATGCTACGTAACTGGACTTTTCATTTCGAGATACAAAACGACAGGAATCAGACTCCGCTGTATGAGCAGATTGCCGGGGAACTGGAACGCCTGATAGAAACGGGTGTGCTTCAGCAGGATACCGTATTGCCTGGGAGCCGGAAGATGGCAGAACAGTTGGGCGTGAACCGTAAGACGGTGATGAGGGCCCTGGAGCTTCTGGTGGAAAAGGATTTGCTGAAAGTGGAGGAGCGCAGGGGCATGGTGGTTTGCGGTGGCCAGGAAGTATGTGACGGGGATGGCCCGCTGCCGGACAAGCTGGAGGACAGGCAGGGCAGTGAACTGCCTATCGTGATTGACGGGGGTACTCCGGATACGGAACTGCTGCCGTTTCTGGAATTTTCCAGGGCTTACCGGTATTACTTCAATCTGTACTCGCGCAGGCATATGCTGGGTTACCGCGATGCTCAGGGCTTTGAGCCGTTCCGCATGGCGGTGGCGGAGATGCTGAATCATGCCAGGGGTATGCAGGCTAGTGCCAAGAGGGTGTGTCTGACACGGGGAAGCCAGATGGCGCTGTTCCTGATTTCGCATACGCAATTCCGCCCGGGGGATGCCATAGCGGTGGAGAATCCGGGGTATCACTGGGCGATGAAAATATTTGAGGAAGCGGGGTTGCGACTGGTGCAAATTGCTGTGGATAAGGAGGGTATGGTGGTGGATGACCTGCTCAGGGCGGTTCAGAAAGATCCGGGTATACGGGCGGTGTATGTCACTCCGCGCTATCAGTATCCCACTACGGTAACCATGAGCTCAAAGCGTAGAAAGCAGTTGGTTGACGTGGTGCAACAGCATTCCATCTGTGTCATCGAGGATGATTTCGGCTCGGATTTCCGGTTCGGACAGCATTATTACCGTCCGCTGTGCTGCCAGATGTCCATGAACCGTTTTTTCTATGTGGGTACGTTCAGCAAGATGTTTGCTCCTGCGGTTCGCATGGGATATATCGTTGCCGGTGAGGAGCAGATTGCTGCGCTGACAGAACTGCGGCGCCTGATAGATATGCAGGGTGATGTGGTGATGGAGCATGCGCTGCTGGAACTGATTGAGAACGGTGAGATGAAGCGGTATCTGAAACGTTCGCTGGCGGTTTACCAGAACCGCATGGACCTGATGTGCCGGTTGATAGAGACGCATCTGAAGGATAGGGTGGAGTTTGTTCGCCCTAACGGGGGACTGGCGGTATGGGTGATGTTCCCGCATCTGGACATGGAGGTGGATGAGTTCCGCAAGTTGCTAAACAACAAGAAAATAGAGATTAGGCATGTGCATAAGAATGCGCAGGGAAAACTGGGAATCCGGATTGGATATGCCTCGCTTTCGCCTGCGCAGATGGAAACATTTATCGCACGTATGAGTTCTTTACTTGCGGAATGCCTTTGAGATATAGCTCATGAAATCAGGGGTGATGGATCTCCAATAGGTCCAGTCGTGCGCTCCTTCCTCAATTCTCATCTCATGCTTATAGCCTGTCTTATTGAGCAGGGCATGCAGATTGCCGTAGTGCACGGAAAGTCCGTCCTTATCACCGCAACTCAGGTAGAGCAGGTACTGGTTCTTGGCTTTGTCGTCCTGGTTTCCGAACTGCTCGAAGGCATCGTACTGCTTGTACCATTCCTTCAGCTTGTTCTCACTGACATCGGGGTAACGGTTCTTCATGTTGGCATCGGCCCATGGGCGGACGGCAGCACTTAAGCCACAACATACAGCAAACATGTCGGGATGGTGCAAGGCATAGTTAATGGCACCGCCTCCTCCTGCTGATGCTCCGGCAATGGCACGACTGGCTTTCTCAGGACGTACACGGTAGGTCTTCTCGATATAGGGGATGAACTCCTCGAAGAAGAACTGCTCAAAATTGAACTTGCCGTCGGCATCGTTGTAGTAGCTGCGACGGATGGTTCCGAAATTGGCATCTGGGGTGACTACAATCATCGGGGTAATCTCGCCCGAGGCAATGGCCTGGTCCAGATACTGCTGCAATTCGCCGTAATACAGCCATGACTGCTGGTTTGGTACGGTTCCGGCAGGGCCTGCAGGGTGCAACAGGTAGAGGATAGGGTAGCTGCGCTGTGACTCGTTATATCCTGCAGGCAGGTATACTGAGTATTTGCGCTGTTCGCCTAACACCTTACTGTCCAGTACTTTGGCATCATATACTACGCTGTGGCTCTGAGCAAATGCGGTAGCGGTGTTCAGAGCCAATGCCATTAACAGCAAACTAACTATCTTTTTCATAATGGTTTATTTTTAATCGTGACAAAGATAGTGCTTTCCGCATTTATGGATGAATTTGCGGGGATTTATCGGGGAACTGGTCCCCTGGACCAGATTGTCATATAAAGGTTTCTGGAACAACAGACCAATGTGGTTGGAAAGACTCTTGAATTCCCCCTTTGTATAATGTCACGATGGTCATGGTCATTAAGGTCATTAAGGAAAATGACACGATTATGTATATAAAAAATACTACACAAGGGGTCTTGTGTAGTTTGTGAAGAAACACCTTGTGTAGTTACGACTTACATTCTTTTCTTTAAGATGATCAATTCGGCATCTGCGCCATCCATTCCGTATTCGCTTACCAGGATGTACTGCTCGCAGCAGGCAATGCCATAACAGCGATAGTCGTCTTTCTGAATCTGGTTGCCCCAGTAGATGGCATTGTCATCCAGCAATTTCACTTCATTTCCATTGATATTGTATGCCTGACTGATGAAGGATCCCTGCTGAACGTAAAGGTTATCGATTTGAAGACCTGGAATGCCCAGGGCATTGACTTCGTCGATAAATACCTTCTTCAAGGGGTGATCGGCATGAGGGAGATTGGCATCATCGCCATTCCATCGCTTCAGGTTAGGGAAATGCTGGAGCAGCAACTCCTTATACTGGGCTGTAGTAAGGTTCTGACCGGTATTTTTGTTGAATTCCTCCACGAACATGGAGCAGTATTCTGCCATCTGTTCCATAGTGAAATTGCCGGTAAAGGTTCCGTCCTTATAGCAGTAGATGCAGTAATCTTCGTTCTTTGAACCGTCGGCATTGGTGCCGAGAATCTCGTCGGTGAGTGGCATTCCGCAGCTCTGACAGAACTTTATTTCATTATTTGTTTCCATTGTTGTACCGTTTTTAGTTAAACACTTAATTTCTCTTTTCTGTACTGCAAAGATACGGCACTATTTTCTATCCGAATTGTAAAAAAGGGACTTTCCTGTTTTTTCTGTTTCCAGATGAAAAAGAACAGGTCCGCGACACGCTAACTGTAAACGTGTCAGGGACCTGTGACTTATAGGTTGGAAGTGTTACCTTTTATTGTTCGAGAATGAATACGTGATTGTTAGCAGCTATTTTCATTTCTTCCTCAATCTTATTCAGGTGATATTTATGAGACTGCATGGAAGTCTGTGAACCATGGTTAGCCTCCAGTTTCAAGCCGGACAAAAAGTATACTTTGTCTTCTTCACCAGCTGCTGCAATCTTCTTTTTGCCTTCTTCTGTCAGAGTGAAGGACAAATGAAGCTTGGTCTTGCCTGGTTTGTGACTAAAGTGGGTCTCAACCACTCGTCCCGCAGGTGATTCTCCTTCGCCCAGAATATCAATCAGACCGGCATCTTCTACCTTGGTATTTTCGTCCAACTTAATGGTTTCGGTCTTTCCATCGTATTCCAGGATGGCTTCAACATTGCAATACTCAAAGATAGGTTCGGTTAATGCCACTTTCATGGATCCAGCGATCTTATATTCAGGTTCGTCTGGGTCGACTGGGTCATCGTTGCTCTTACTGCATGATACTAAGGATACTGCCAATACTGCCAGGGCAATAAAGCTAAAGAAAGAGATGAACTTTTTCATATACTTGATTTTTTAGTTTTCCGAGAATTATTTCAAAGTTCCCTTAAAGGTGATGTTGTTTCCTGAATTTTGGAAAGTACCAGTGTAGGTGAAACACATTTCTTGGATCAGATCATCAAAGTTTTCTTTAAGTTCTTCAGCTGAATTGTAACCAGCATCCATATAACTTATAGGACTAGATTCAAGGACATGTCCGTCACCACATTTCTCAAACCATCCAGCGGTATTCATTGGGAGGGAAGTGAAGAAAAATTCAAATTTATCCATACTTGCCAGATAGGTGTCGAAGTTTTCGCTCTTCTCAATTTTTACTTCAAATGTAGAACTGGCAGGCAGGGTGCTGGCAACATCGAGGATCTCTAATTCGCCTTTACCTGGTTCTAATTTGATTTCCTTGACTTCTCCCTTCATATCGGTAAAGATACAGGTAACATTTGCCAGATTCAGGAAATCATCACTGTATGCGATTTTAAAATCAAGCTTTACCATATCGAAACCGTGATCCTTTTTATCGACTGGGGTCTCGAACGGATCGTTACCGTTATTGTCGGATTTGCCACAAGAAGTAAATACCATACCTAACACAAACAACGCACTTAAAATTGTAAATAGCTTTTTCATATAAATTGTTTTTAGTTTAGTATTGCAAATGTAGGGTTAATTCTCGTATTTTCATTATGAAATCGGTTTTCTTTTTGACAAGTTATTGTAAAAACTCCCGTTTTATTGTAAAAATCGCCAAAATGTGATTTTTTTTGCGATGCTCAAGATAATCAGTAATGTCATTCTTCTCTATCGCTCAGAATGACAAGGGGTGCATGGGTTAAGTATTATAATTTGGATAAAATCAAAATATTTTCTATCTTTGTAGTCTTAAAACAGATACAAAAGACATGAATTTTTCTCGCTATACACTTATCAGGGTTTTACTTTCGGGTATTTTCATCGGTTTTACTTCTTCCGTCCTGGCTCAGGATATGGTGAAGGATGGGGTGCAGGACGGACTGATGAAGACGGTTTCCTACAATGTTTCCAGTTTTACGGACCTGCGCGACAAGAAGTTGCAGGATGTGATGATGAAGATGCCGGGACTGAACGGTACGGATTATGCCGGCAGTGTGTTCTTTACCTACAACGGTATGGAGGTGGGCCGTATTTATGTGAACGGTGCGGATGTGCTGGAGGGTAACAACCAACCGGTGTACAACCTGAAGCCTGAGGATGTGGAGCGTGTGGAAATTACTGAAAATCACGTATCGATAGAGATCATGCGAGGAAAGCAGTACAGTAATACGGCTTCCATCAACGTGGTACTGAAGGATTCGGCAAGCGGCAAGTGGTCCGGTTCGATGAAGGCGATGGCGGGTGGTACTCCTGCACTGGGAACACTGGATTTCAACGGACTGAACCTGGGTCCCAAGGCTCAGACGACGGTGATGATAAAGGGTGACAATACGGGTTTGGATTTCTCGGGCCCGCTGCATGGCTATGGCGACTATGGCATGTATGGCGGTGTGATGGGGGATGTGTATAACGAGGATTCGTACAAGGGCCTGGAGGGTGTGAGCGGCAGCTTTGACTACATGCTTCGTAAGTTTCTGGATGTGGAACCTAACCTGGCTCCGCTGGCGAGTGAGCGCGTGCGCTTTAACCGCAGTGGTATCGCTCAGGTGAGCAGTACGTTTCAATTGCCTAAGGATTACCAACTTAACGTGCAGATGACCCTGCATGGCAATCGCCTGACTGCCAACTCATCGGATGAGACGACGTTCTTTAACGGTTCCGAGGGTGCCAAACTGTCGAAGTTTGAGGATGCCAAATCGCATCAGTACGACTGGCAGAGCAGTGCCACCCTGCTGCATAATACGGAGAATCAGTTCCTGCGTAATCAGTTGAGTTTCCATCACCGTCGCATCGACATGGATAAGGCTCTGCTGGGTTCGGACATGGATGCCTATAACATGCATACTCGCCCTATCTATCTGAAGAACGACTTTCACATCAAGCGTCTGCTGGGTGAGCATGTGCTGAGCGTGAATGCCATGGCGGGTTACACTACCCGTCCTCAGGATATGGTGATGAGCGGTAAGCGGTACATCTCACAGGATGTGGATGCTAAATCGGGCTATGTGGATGTAGGTGCCAAGCTGGATTTCTTCCTGGGACATGGCTTGCATCTGTCGCTGAATGGTGGCGGTGCCTATAATGCGCGCTCGCTGAACACCACGCTGAAGAGCATAGGCGATGTGCAGGATTCGAAGGATAACCTGAAGATTCTGAACCTGTTTGGCGGTGCTACGATGACGTATATTACGGATAAGTTGCAGGCAGAGCTGTCGATGCCGATGGTGTATGGCAACTATAAGCAGGATTATGTGCTGATGGCGGCAAAGGGCGACAGTCAGGAATCCAGCAAGGGACTGTTTACCATGGCTCCGAAACTGAATGTGAAGTATGACTTTACCTCGCGCTTCTCGGTGAACGGTGAATTTAGCCTGAATCAGATGGCTCCGGACCGCAAGCGCCTGTTCTTCGGCAGTTATTTCATGGATACTCAGACCTATGAGTCGGGTTACGGCAATCAGATCTACCGCAACGGCATGTGGACCATGAATGCGGGTGCCACTTATCGTAATCCGGAGAAGGCTTTCTTTGCGAACGGTTCCGTGGGTTACTGGATCATCGATAATCCTTACCTGACCAGTCGCTCGTTCCAGGATATCTTCGTGCACACGGCATATGTGGGCATTCCTGAGATTCCGAAGGGAAAGACCTTTACCGCCAATGCGGATGTGAACAAGGGTATCGGTTTCCTGCGTGGTAAGATTGGTCTGTCTACCGATGTGATGACGGACAAGACCTTCATTCTGCTGCAACCTAAACCGCTGGAATACATGCAGACGGATGTGCTGTCGTACTCACTTACACCTTATATTAATGGCAAGATCCTGAACTGGTGTAACATGATTTATAAGTTGAAATACGAGAGTTTCAGCATGAAGATGGGGGATATGGACGAGAGCATGACACATTCCATCACGCAGACACTGGAGCTGATTTTCTCGCCCTGGCAGATGTTGAACTTCAGTCTGCTGGGTGAGCATTACTATACGGAATTCAGTGATAATCAGTCGAAGAATCTGGTTCTGGCAGATTTCAAGGCAGAGTACAACCTGAATGACAAATGGCAGTTGCTGCTCACAGCGACGAATATCCTGAACCAGAAGACGTATAACTACACGCTGGTGGATTCCGAGAAGTATACCCATTCCTTTACCTCGTACAGCATACGCCCACGAAACATTCTGCTGGGTGTGTTCTATAAATTCTGATAACACCTTATATAATATATATGAAGAAAACCGTTTTCCCCCTGATGTCTGTGGCAGTAGTAGCTGCGCTGGCGAGTTGTGCCGATGGTAAGGACACAACGAAAGACAAGCGTATGAACATTGTCTATATCATGACAGATGATCATGCTTTTCAGGCAATTAGCGCCTATGGTGACCAACTCTCGAAACTGGCTCCAACCCCAAATCTGGACCGTCTGGCTAAGATGGGTGTGCTGTTTCAGCGTGCGTATGTGGAGAATTCGCTCTCTACTCCGAGCCGTGCTTGCCTGATGACAGGCCTGTACAGTCACCAGAACGGACAGACCATGCTGTCGAACCAGATTGATTCTACCGTAACATTCATTCCCGAGCTGATGCATCAGGCTGGTTATCAGACTGCTGTGATAGGCAAGTGGCACATGCTGTGCGAGCCTCGCGGTTTTGATACCTATCGTGTGCTGTGGGATCAGGGTGAATATTATAATCCTACGTTCCGCACGGAGAACACCAACGGTGAGTATGTCAGGGAGGAGGGTTACGCCACTCATCTGATTACCCAGCATGCCATCGACTTCATGGAACAGCGCGATAAGGACAAGCCTTTCCTGCTGTATGTGCATCATAAGGCTCCTCATCGCCCATGGTTGCCTGAGTTCAAGTATGTGGATCTGTATGATAATGTGGAATTTCCGATGCCGGATACCTTCTACGATGACTATGCTACCCGTGGTGCTGCAGCACACGACCAGCGCATGACCATCGACAAGGACATGAGCATGATCTACGACCTGAAGCTGTATGGCATGCAGGATTACCTGCACTATTACGATACGGAAGATATGGTGGGATACCAGATGGGCAGCATGAATCCGGATGAGAAGGAGAAATGGTTGGCGGCATACGAGAAGCGCAACAAGGACTTCATGGAGAACTACAAGAACTGGTCGCATGACGAGATTGTAAAGTGGAAGTACCAGCGCTATGTGCGTGACTATCTGGCTGTTATCAAATCGGTGGATGATTCGGTAGGAGAGATCCTGGATTATCTGGAGGCTAATAATCTGGTGGATAACACGATGATTGTGTATGCATCGGACCAGGGTTTCTATATGGGTGAACACGGATGGTTTGACAAGCGATTCATGTACGAGCAGTCGTTCCGCACCCCATTGATTATTCATTATCCGGGCAACAAAGGCGGTACTGAGAGTAAGGCATTAGTGCAGAATCTGGATTTCGGTCCTACGTTCCTGGATTTAGCGGGAGTGGAGCAACCTTCGAACATGTATGGTCAGAGCATTGTTCCGGTACTGCAGAAGGACGGTGCAGAGCCTGAGGGTTGGCGTGACATGCTGTACTATCATTTCTATGATCATACGGCAGAACATAATGTGATGCGTCACGACGGTGTCTTCGGCAATCGCTATAAGCTCATTCACTTCTATGACGAGACGGGAAAGGTCCCATCGTACGAGGAGTTCTATGATTTGGAGAAGGATCCTAAGGAGCTGAATAATGTCATCGATAATCCGGATTATAAACCGCTGATTGATGAATACAAGAAGCTTCTGGAAGATAAACGTAAGCAAATTGGTGTTACGGAATACTGATAAATAGCCTCTTCTCTGTAATGGGGAGGAGGCTATTCATACCTTTTTAGGAAGGAGTTCTTAAAAAGATTTTAGTTTTCTGCAATAGAAAATCTTTTTATTCCTATTTTTAATAAGAATTCTAGGATTTTTGGCCCTTCACTCTGATTTAATCAAATGATGTAATTGACCACTATAAAATTGTAATTCAATTCTTTGCTGTTTCGACAATTATTGCTGAAACAAAAGAAAATGAAAAGGCAAAAATTAATTAACGTCTATTAACAGAATCGTATCACTATTTTATTAAAGGACCGCTAATTTTGCAATGTAAAAAAATCAAATAACGGACGAAATAATTAATCCACTAATAATATAATAAGATTTTGAAAACAATGTTTAAGAGTATTTCCATGCTGGCAGTAGCTGCTTGCGCTGGAATGAGTGTTGTTTCTTGTACCGCTGACAAGAACTTTTATGATCCTTCTGTAGTAGAGCAGAATACTAAGGCTGAGTATGAAGCAAATTTCATTAAGAAGTTTGGTACTATCAATCCTGATCAGAGTTGGGATATGTCTGCAAATTTGGTTACTTTTATTGCAGGTGATGGTATGGCTTCACGTATGGCTGGTGATGTAGCTGTCACTTGTGTGCCTGACGCAAGTTATCCATATTATAATGCTGATGGTTGGTTTGATATTCCTTACGAGATGCAGGCTAAGATGAATGTTTATAAGGAAAGAGAGGATCATTCAGGACATGGTTTAGCATATGCAATGTCTATTCCAGAGAACAACTTCACTATTATTCCTTTGCATCAGGGATATTCTAATAAGACATATGAAGTTCACATGGTTGTCGGTTCAGGTGATAATGCAACTGATTATCTGTTGTGGAAGAAAGGTGAAATGCTGCAGAAACTTCCAAAAGGATCTACTAGATGGGAGAATCTGAGGGATCAAGTGAACTCTTATTCTTATGGTGACGGTGTTAATGTTCGTGCTAAGGCTATTACCTTTAAGAACATGCCAACAAATCAGCCAATGTATTTTTATGTTTCACGTCCTACAGCACAACCTGATCCATTGTATCCTAGTTCATTGGATGGATTCATGATGGATATTACTAATAATATTGGTGTTCCTCCTGTTTTAGCTCAAGACGGTAAGAAAGTAAGAGTTATTGGTATCGAGGCACAGTACCCTACACCAAAAGACGTAGTAGATTGGGATTATGAGGATATCATGTTTGCTATTGTAGGTGATCCAAATGTACCAGAGGATATCCCAGAAATTGAGAAGTTGAAGTTTAAGCAGGTTATTAACAAGCGTTATATGATTGAGGACCTGGGTGATACTGATGACTATGACTTCAATGATATTGTAGTTGATGTTAGAAGTACTCGTACATTAAGCTTCGAGAAGAACTCAGCCACCGGTGAGATCACAAATCGTGTATATGGTGATTGGGCTGAGCAGACAGCAACAATCCAACACCTTGGTGGTACTTTGAATTTCAACTTGAAAATTGGTAATACTGTTCTTGGTGAAATGGAAGGAAAGATGAATGTTGATCCTAAGACTGTTCACGAAATTAATGGTTGGAATCCTGACGCTAACAATATTTCAATTGAGGTAAAACAGAAGGAAGGTGAAAGCACTAATTCAATAGGATTCCCTCAGAATGGAAATGTTCCTATGATTATTGCTACTAATACTGATAAGGCCTGGATGGCAGAACGTCATAGCATTTTGGATACCTTGAAGGAACTGATTTTAGGTTTCTTTGGTGAATAAATCAATAATCTGATTATAATATTCATTAGTGATATCGCCATCCTTTTTTAGGGGTGGCGATATTTTTTTATAATAAATCCGGCATCAGCTTCGCAGTTGGTGCCGGATTTCATCTAAAACACTTAAACTATCGGACAGAAGATTTTACTTGGTCAAATCTTTGCGCCACAAACCGTGGATGTTGCAATAGGCATAAACTGCCAGGGGCTTGCCATTGCACTTCAGCGTTACATCGGGCTTTTCGTCGCAACTTAAGTAGCGGATGATAACGCCCAGATCGGTTTCCACACAAATGAACTTGATGCAGTGTTCCTTGCTCATGGGGTGCAACTGTGAACCGATGCGTACCCGAAGGGTATTGCAATCCACTTTTTCAACTACCGGCAGATGTTTCTCACCGTTCCCTTCTTCCTCATTAGGTTTGAGAAGTGTCATTTCCTCGCCACAGCAATGAGGAATAATACCACTGGCAATCGTAGCAAATAGCAAGTTGCCACAGGTGCCACAATAATAGAATCTTTCTTCCATAACCATGATTTTTTAAAGGTTAATACTAAATTTGCGAACATATAAAACAGAAGTATTTTTTCGTATGCAAACTTAGTGAGAAAGTAAGGCTGTGGGAATGATTCTTTTTGGGAAATACTAATAACATCTATAAGGTGCTTGAGCCGATAAGCAATTCTTATAGGTCCATTATGAAAATTTAATATTACTTTTGTCTAAATTAGAATAGTATATTCTAATTTTACGGTGTCAAATTGTTTTTCTAAATAGGAGGGTGGCGTATGGAACTGAGACAATTGCAGTATTTCGTAGGTATAGCAGAGTGTGGTTCCTTTTCCGAGGCATCACGCAAGTTGTTTGTTTCACAGAGTGCTATTTCACAGCAGATTAAATTGCTGGAAGATGAACTGGGCACGCAACTCTTTGTGCGTGAGTATAACCATACGGCATTGACTGAGAGTGGCGAAGAACTTTATCCGTTAGCTAGAAAAGTACTGTTCGCAGTGGAAGATTGCGAGGTTCGCATTAAAGACCTTCAGGGACTGCATTGCGGGGAATTGAACATCGGTTTGACCTATTCCTTGGAGAGTAAGATGCGCGAAACCATGCTGGAATTCATGCGGGCTTATCCAAGGGTGCGGGTAAATGCGCACTATAAGAACCTGAGTGAATTACTGAGATTGCTGAAGAAGAAAGAGATTGACATCATGCTGTCAATGATGCCTACCAGTGATCACAGTTTCGTGGATTCGGTTCCTTTGTCGGAATATCGCCTTGCTGCCGTGATGCGAAAATCACACATACTGGCACGAAAAGAGATGCTGACATTCCAGGATTTGTTGCCTCATAAACTGATTCTTCCTGAAAAAGGATTGCGTGACCGTAATGCTATTGAAAGTTTCGTACATAAGGAAACGGGCAATCTGAATGTTCGTGCCTTGGTGAATGATGTCAACGCGCTGTTGAATATCCTCCGAGAGACCAACTATGTGTCTATTCTCTCGGCAGATATCATTGCCAATCAACCCTCGTTATGCTCTGTTCCCATTGAGGAATTGAAAGACCCGATTCCCATCTATGCCCATTTCAACAACCTGGTAAACCGCAAGAGCAGTGCCAAGCGCTTTCTGGAGATACTGAAGGAAAAGATGAAGATACAATCCCTATACTAATTCAAGTTTTTACGTTTTCATTCCCATTTTTGCATCAATTTTCATAATTTTGCATCATTATTATGTAAAATAAAGAGAGTAACATGAAAAAGATTCTATTGACTGCTGTTGCATTTTGCTGTGCTTCAGCAACTTTTGCTCAGGCTCCTCGGGCACAGGTAACAGAGGCAACTCGGGAGCAGAAGGCAATTAACACTACTTCGACTACTGATTTACAGGACTGGATGCGCTATCTGACCAGTGAGGAATGCCGTGGACGTTTGACAGGTGATATCGGTTTTGACCGTGCCGCTCAGTTTGTAGCTGATCAGTTTAGGGCTTGGGGGTTGGAACCCGGTGGTGACAAGGGTACTTATTTCCAGGATTTCGAGCATCCTTATACCATTGTTACCAGTACCGATGGTTATTTCCATCTGCACATGCCTATGGGTAGCGACTGGGTGACCAAGGAGTATGATTATCCTGATAATTACATGGTTGGTGGCACCTCGGATACCGGTTTGATTGAGCAGAGCGAGATGATTTACGTGGGTTATGGCATTACCGCTCCTGAATTGGGCTATGACTCTTACAAGGGTTTGGACGTGAAGGGTAAGGTGGTAGTGTGCGAGCGTGATGTGCCTTATACCGGACAGGATGAAGACAAACAGCGTGCATGGATGCCTTACCAGTATCATTCGAACAAGATGACTAATGCTTATGAGCATGGAGCTGCCGGTCTGGTATATATCTCTACCAGCGGTAATCCAAATCCAGGTTTCAATAAGGGTTTCATCTACTGCTGTGTAGGTGAGGCTGCCGTAAAGGATATGTTTGCCGGAACCGGTAA